>NZ_JBFAQX010000035.1:1267-88179 GCF_040678995.1 Amycolatopsis sp. NPDC049253
GCGGCGCCCCCCCGCGTCGTGGCGGCGCGGGCGGGCGGCCCCCCCTCCGCCCCCGGCGCGTTGCGGGCGCGCCGGCCCGCCTCCCCCCCCCACCCCCACCCCCCCCCCGGGCGCGAAGGCCGTCCCGCGTCTTGTCTTCGGGACGGTGATGATCGGCAAAACTCAGGGAGCGCCGCGATGAGCCCGCACCGCAAGGTGATGCCGATCCGGCACCCGGACCGTGTCTTCGTCGGTGGCGAGTGGGTCGCCCCGCTGAGTACCGCGCAGATCGAGGTACTGGATCCGACTGACGAACAGGTGTACCTCACGGTCCCCGATGCCGGCGAGTCCGACATGGACCGCGCGGTGGCCGCGGCGCGTGAGGCCTTCGACCGTGGGCCCTGGCAGCGGATGAGCCACGAGGAGCGCGCCGGCTACCTGCGTGCGTTCCCGGCCGAGCTTCGACGGCGCTCGGACGACTTGGCGCAGCTCTGGCCGCGCGAGAGCGGCGTGCTGCACGCCATGTCGCCGGGTCGTCGGCGAACTCGGGGCGGCGGGCTTCGAGTTCTACGCCGGGCTGGCAGCCGAGTTCCCCTTCGAGGAAGAGGTTGACCCCACTGACGACGGGTACGGCCTGCTCGTTCGCGAGCCGGTCGGCGTAGTGGGCGCCATCGTCGCGTGGAACCACCCCGTCGGCTTGATCACCTACAAGCGCGCCGGCGCTCCTCGCAGGCTGCACCGGCGTCCTGAAGCCCGCGCCGGAGGCGCCCGGCGAGGCGTACGTCATGGGCGAGATCCCCGAGGCGATCGGACTGCCGCCCGGCGTCTTGAACGTCCTGGCCGCCGGTCGGGACGTCTCGGAGCTGCTGCTGCAGTGTGCATTCGACCTCCAGGTGAACTTCGCCGGCCACAACCGCCGGGCAAGTCGACGAGGCGGCTCGGCTGCGCCGTGTCGGCTTACCCGGCGTCGCGCCGAGGCGGCAATCGCACTGTTCCGCGTCATGGAAATCGTTGCCGCGCTCTGCTGAGTCAACCCCCTCCTGCATGGGTTGGGTGCGCCGAGGTGACCGGTTGCCAGGTCCTGCCGCCAGTGTCCGAAGCGGGCCCAGGATCGAGCCCGCGTAGTGAATCCGCTCACTCGACGCGGGCTCGCCGTCGAGGCGTGGCTTGCGGTCAGGTTGCGATGCGCGGCGGCGTGAACGTGCTGTGGCCAGCGCCGATGGTCGCCTGTGGGGGCTGCGCGACGGCGGCCTCGTGGTGTCCGCTGCCGGCGCGCTGCTCGCCCGAGGGGGCGCCGGGGTCGCCGGGAGGCGAATTCCCGGCGGTTCCCGGTAACGCCGGGTGCGGGCGGACCGACCATGTCATGTTGATGTCAGCGAAGGAGTATAAGTGTCCAGCTCACGCCCGTTGGTCCCGCCACATTCAGCGTCCAGACCGAGGCGGCGCTGGCCGTGGATCATCGGGGGAGCCGCGGTGCTGGTCCTCGTGATAGCCGGGGTCGGCGCCAACGATCGCCGGGCGGAGGGTCTGCAGCCATCCCGAGCGGCCCATGAGGCGGTGACGTCGTCGGATACGACGACCGACGGGGGCATCGGCGCGGCGGCCATCCTGCGTGCAGCGGGCCTGCTGCACGCGCACATCGAGAACCTCGAGCAACTGATCTGCGACCCGTACACGGCGACCGCGACGGCGACCGCCGATGGGTTCGATGTGCACGTCACCTACCCGGGTCCGGCGAACTTGACCGTTTTCGCCGAGACGTTCGACGAGCGCTCGAGCGAGCAGCACAAGACGATCGGCGGGCAAGAGGCCGGGGAGACGTTCTCGTTCACCGGGCTTCCCTTCGATCAGGTGATGGCGATCTCGGTGTCGGAGAGATCGGACCGCGGCCCCGGCACGTGCGACGTCTTTGATCGGACTCCGTAGCCGGCACCGCTTCCCGGGCACGGGTGCCGGTCTGCGCTCGGCGAGGGAGATCGCAGTTCAGGCCTGACGGTCCCGGAGCGACGGCCGGCGCGGCGGAGTCGCGCCGGTCAAACGGTCAGGGTCTGCGCCCGGTGCAGCAGTTCGGGGTCGTGCGCGTTGACCAGGAGCAGGCCGGGGGTGGCCGCGCGCGCCAGTTCGCCCAGGCGGTGGTGGTTGGCCTTGACCTGTTTCCAGTCGTGGGCGACGAGGCGTTCCAGCGCGGTGAGCGCGGTGGGTGCGCCGGTCCCGTCGAGCTGGCCGCGGCGGTAGAAGGCGTCTCCGGCGTGGAGCACCCAGTGGTCTCCGGCGTCGACGGCGATCGCGGCGTGGCCGCGGGAGTGTCCGGGCAGGGGGATGAGCACGATGCCGGGCGCGATGCCGGTGAGTTCCTCGGCGCCGGCGAAGTCGAGCCAGGTTTCGGTCTCGGCGGGGGTGTGCGCGACCAGGTTCGGGCCGTGTGCGCGCTGGGCGGCCAGGTACCGGCCGCGTTCGACGACGCCCTTCGGGTGCAGGGCGGCGAAGCGTTCGGCGGCTGTGAGGTGGACCTGGGCCCAGGGGAAGTCCGCGAGCCCGCCGGTGTGGTCGGCGTCGAAGTGGGTGAGCACGACGTGGCGGACGTCGTGCGGGTCGAAGCCGAGGCGGGTGACCTGGGTGACGGCGGCTTCGGCCTTGTCGAACGCGGGGCGTAGCGAGAACCGGGCCGGGCCGAAGCGGCGGGCGGGGTCCTCGGCGTCCTCGAGGCCGAGTCCGGAGTCGACCAGGACGAGGCAGCCGGGCGTCTCGACGAGGAGAACGTGGCAGACCACCCCGCCCGGGGTCGCCCACGGGCGCATGGTGCCGCAGTTGAGGTGGTGGACCTTCATCGCTGCCGGGTCAGTCGCCGAGGTCGGGTGCGGTGGTGTGGGTCAGGCGCGGGTCCGGTGCGCCGCCGGCCGTCGCGAACGCGCCGACGACGGCGCGGCCGAGCGTGAGCAGGTCGGCGGGCTTCGTCTTGTCCAGGCCGCCGAGAAGCTGCTTGAGGATCGTGAGCTGGTCGAAGTAGATGCGTTCGATGATCAGGTTCTCGTCCGCGTCGAACACGAAGTACGCGGTCATCCGGGTGCGGTGCGCCGAGCCCGTCGGGGGGATCTTGCCGAGCGGGCCGCGGTGGGTGCCGGTGAGCCAGAACTCGACGATCACGGCGTCGTGCGCGTGGCGCAGCGCGATGATCTCGTGGTTCTGGTCGGGAAAGGCGACTCGCGTGTCGTGGTAGTACTCGCGGACCGGTCCGTCGCCGTCGTGCACGGTCATCGGGGCGATGAGCTCGTAGTGGGGGTGCGGGAACGTCGAGAGGGTGGCGTCCCAGTCCTGGACGACCTCGTCTCGCATGTGGTCCAGCACGACCTTCTCGCGGGCGCGGAGCACAGCTTCGGGCGGCAGGGTGAAACGGGACATCCGGGCTCCCTTTATCCACGGCGTGGGTTTAGGGGTGGCACGCTATACCCACGGTGTGGATTTCGGCAAGGATCTCCGGCACGATGGACCCCATGACCACCAGCACCCCGCGCCGCGGGCGCCCGCCCAAGGGTGAGGGCCGGCTCTCCCGCGAGGCGATCGTCGAGGCGACGCTGCGGGTCATCGACGCCGAGGGTGTCAACGCGGTCAGCATGCGCGCGGTGGGGCGGGTCCTCGGGGCGGACGCGAAGAGCCTCTACAACCACGTCGACGGCAAGGAAGGCCTCCTCGACGCGGTCGCCGAGAACCTCCTGGGGGCCATCGCGCTGCCCGAGCCCACCGGCGACCCGCGGGCCGACCTGCGGGCGATCGCCTACGCCTTCCGCGAGCGCGCGCTGGCCCATCCCGAAGCCGCTTCCCTCGTCCTCACCCGGCAGCTCGGTTCCTTCGAAGGCCTCGCGCCGGTCGAGGCGGTCCTGTCCGTCCTGCGCGAGGCCGGCTGTGCTCCCGCCGAGTCCGTCCACCTCCTGCGCACGCTGGTCGCGACCCTCGTCGGCACCCTGCTGCGCGAGGTGAACGCCGGGCCGGTCTACGGGACGACGGATCTCACGGGAATCGCGCAACGCCAGGCGATCCTGGAGGAGAGTGCCCTGCCCGCCGTGGTGGACGCCGCACCACACCTCGCCCGCTTCGACGCCGCGGCCGAGTACGAGTTCACGGTCACCCTCGCCCTCGACGCGCTCGCCACCCGCCTCGGCCTGGGGTGACCGCGCGGGCGTGCGCCTGGTGATCGGCGGCACCGGGGTGCCGGGGAGCCGCGCACAGCGCAAACGCGTCGGCTGTCCGGATGACCTGGCCTCCCCAAACCTGGGAGATCTTCCTCGTGCTCGCACGGCCGCGTCTCTTGAAGCGCGTGCACAGAATGATGTGCAGAACGCAACAGATTTCCCGGATCAGTGCGTTGCGTATTTCAATCCCGGGCGCCAATGTCGATGCGTGCGGACTTTCAGCGACTCGGCGGCTGCCCTCGGCGCCGCGCGGCAGGCGGTCGAACCCGCCGACGAGTCCGGCTGACTGAACGCCGGCCCCGGCGGACCCCAGCCGGTGGCGAGTGTGCTCTGCGGATCGACGAACGCGGGTGTCACGGACACCCGCGAGGTTCCGTCGTGCCCGGAGCTGTGGATTACGGCGGTTCGCGAGCGCCGCCGGTGAAGGACGCCCAGGAGGATCAGTGACGATCGATCATCACCCGTGCGCGGTGGCGCGCCGAAACCACCGGTTCGACGGGAGCCTGTCGTGAGGCTGGCCGGACGAGCCGCGGTCGTGACGGGGGCGGCGCAGGGGATCGGGCTGGCGATCGCGACGCGGCTGATCGCCGACGGCGCCGCGGTTCTGCTCACCGATGTGAACGGCGACGCCGCGCAGCAGGCCGCCAAAACCCTGTGCGAGCAAGGCGGCACCGCGGCGGCGTTGCAGGTCGACGTGACCGACGAGGCTCAGGTGCGCGCCCTGCTTCCCCGAGCCGAGGAGCTGCTCGCGCGGCCCGTGGACATCGCGGTGGTCAACGCCGGGCGGCAGACGTTCAACGAGCTGCTCGACGTCACCAAGCAGGAGTGGGACGCGGTCTTCGACGTCAACGCCTGGGGCGCGTTCCTCACGGCCCGCGAAGCCGGCCGGCACCTGCGAGCGGCGGGCCGGGGCGGCAGCATCGTGGTCATCGCGTCGCGCTCGGCGCGGCTCGGCACGCCGCATTCGCCGCACTACGCCGCGTCGAAGGCGGCCGCGCTGAACATCATGAAGTCCTGTGCG
This sequence comes from Amycolatopsis sp. NPDC049253, assembly GCF_040678995.1. NCBI lineage: Bacteria > Bacillati > Actinomycetota > Actinomycetes > Pseudonocardiales > Pseudonocardiaceae > Amycolatopsis > Amycolatopsis sp. NPDC049253. Next base: position 6,455 of record NZ_JBFAQX010000035.1, read on the forward strand.
CTCGAGTTCGCGCCGGACGTGCGGGTCAACGCGATCGCGCCGGGGATGATCGACACGCAGCTGTGGGCGCGAGCTGACGCCTTCGAGTCCGAATTGGACGGTAGTGCGGCCGGAACCGCGCGGGCCGCGCGGGTCGGGCAGATCCCCGCCGGCCGGCCGGGCAGCCCCGCCGACATCGCGTCGGTCGTGTCGTTCCTCGCCTCCGACGACGCCGGTTACCTCACCGGCGAGTGCGTCCACGTCTCCGGCGGCGACTACATGCTCTGACCGCCCACCCCGACCACTGAAGAAACGGAGCTGACGGAAAGTTGACGAACACAGCCTCACCCGGCACATTCCCGCGCCTCACCGGCAGCGAGCAGCGAGGAGCGGCCTGATGTCCCACGATTCACTGGTGTTGAGCCAGGGGTCCTTTTTGGACCTTTCCACCCCCGAGTTCCTGAAGGTCTGCGCGGACTCCGGCATGGCCGCGAGCGTGTGGGATATTCCGGTCCACCACGACGGCGTCGACGTGGTCGCGAAGGCCGCCGAAGACCTCGGGGTCGAGGTCTTCAGCCTCTGCCGGCTGGGCTACTTCACCGAAGACGATCAGGACGACGCGCGGTGGCGGTCGAACCTGGCGGTGCTCGACACGGCGGCGCGGCTCGGCGTCGAAGCGGTCGTGGTGGTGGTCGGCGGTGTGACGACCACCTTCGCCGAGGCCGAAAGCCGGATCCGGGCGGGGCTCGCGCGGATTCTCCCGGAGGCCCAGGCCCGCGGGGTGCGGCTGGCGATCGAACCGTTCCACCCGATGATGGTCGCGGAGCGGTCGTCGGTCTCCCGGCTCGCCCAGGCGACGGCGCTGGCGGAGGAGTTCGCCTCCGAGTGGCTGGGCATCACGCTCGACGTCTACCACGTGTGGTGGGACCCGGAGCTGACCGAGTCCGTTCGCGCGGCCGCTCCCCACCTCATGGCGGTCGACCTGTCCGACTGGCTGGTCCCGACGACGAACCTCCTGCGCGGGCGGGGCCGCCCCGGTGACGGGGTGATCGACCTGCCGGGTTTCGTCCGGCTGGTCGACAGCGTCGGCTACACCGGCCGCTGGCAGGTCGAGGTCCTCAGCGACGAACCCCGGCAGGGTTCCGATCTCGACTACGCCCTGGACCTGCGGGAGCGGACGGCGCGCCTGCTCACGACCGCACGGTGACCCGCGGCTCCGGCCACGACCACCCCACACCCACCACCTCCCCCGGAAGGCAGTTCGCATGGCCGACTCGATCACCCTCAAGCTCCCGCGCCCGGACGGCACGGCGGAGCAGCACACGATGGGCCCCGCCCGCGAGTTCCCCGCGCCGGCCGCCCCGTTCGCCCAGCGCGACGTCTACGCCGCGCCGCACGTCGTCGCCGCCCCGCTCGGCGAGTACACGCCCGGGGTCGAACCCCCGGTCGACTGGGAGGCCACGATCGCGTTCCGCCGCCACCTCTGGCGCTACGGCATCGGCGTGGCCGAGGCGATGGACACCTCCGAACGCGGCCCGGGTGGCCTGACGTGGGCGCAGACCAAGGATCTGATCCGCCGGTCCAGCGAGGCCGCGACCGAGGCCGGCGGCGAGATCGTCTGCGGTGCCGGCACCGACCAGCTCGACGTCACCTCGCCGACCCTCGACGACATCGCCGATGCCTACCTCGAACAGCTCGACTTCATCCAGGGCCTCGGCCGCGGCGCGGTCCTGCGGGCCAGCCACGTGCTCGCCCGGGTCGCGACGGGTCCCCAGGACTACGCCTACGTCTACGACCGGGTGCTGGAACGCGTCGAGACCCCCGCGTTGATCCACTGGATCGGCGAAGTGTTCGACCCGGCCCTGCGGGCCTACTGGGGCCACACCGACGTGGACGAGGCGCTCAAGGCGGTCGTCACGCTGGCCGAGCGCCACGCGGAGCGGCTGCGCGGGTTCAAGTTCTCCCTGCTGGACGTGGAACGCGAAGAGCGGCTGCGCCGCGAGCTGCCCGACGGTGTCGTCGTCTTCACCGGCGACGACCACGACTACCCCAAGCTGATCCGCGGCGACGGCGAGTACCACAGCCACGGCCTGCTCGGGGTGCTGGACCCGCTGGCGCCGATCGCGTCCGTCGCGTTCCAGAAGCTGGACGCCGGGGATCCCGACGGCTTCACCGCCGACATGGAGTCCACGCTCACCCTCGCGCGCCGGCTGTTCGAGCACCCGGCGGGGGAGTACAAGACCGGGGTCGTGTTCCTGGCCTACCTCTCCGGGCACCAGGACCACTTCCGGATGGTCACCGGCCGGGAAGGCATGCGGTCGGTGAACCACCTCACCGACGTCTTCCGGCAGGCCGACGCCCTGGGCCTGCTGCCCGATCCGGCCCTGGCCGCGGAGCGCATGCGAGCGGTGCTGACCGTCGCCGGGTGGGACGCGGCGCGCTGAACGCGGCGCACCGTCATCGACTACGAGCCCGACAGGGCCTCACCGGATGGCCGCGAAGGAGCGACTTTGTCCACAGAATCAGCGATCACATACGACCTCGTCGTCGTGGGTGGCGGCGGCGCGGGCCTGGCCGCCGCCACCCAGGCGGCCGAAATGGGCGCGAGCGTCGCGCTCCTGGAGAAGAACCCCGAGCTGGGCGGGACCACGAGCCGGTCGATCGGCTCGTTCTCGGCCAACGGCACCCGGCTGCAGCGCAAAGCCGGCGTGGCCGACGCGCCGAGCGAGCACTTCGAGGACATGGCGAAGTTCGCCGGTCCGCTCGTGGAGCGCGACAACCTCGCGTTGCGGCGGGTGTACGTCGACAACTCCGCGGACACGCTGCACTGGGTCCAGGACCACGGGGTCGCGCTCTTCGGCCCCATGCCGGAACCGCCGCACCGCAGCCCGCGCATGCACAACGTTCTGCCGAACTCCTCGGCCTACATCTACTGGTTCGAACGGGCCGCACGCAAAGCGGGCGTGCGCATCCTCACGAACACGGCGGCACGCCACCTCGTGGTGGAGGAGGGCCGGGTCGTCGGGGTCGAAACCGAGACCACGAGCGGTGCCCGGCGCGTCATCCGGGCCCGGCGCGGAGTCGTGCTGGCCGCGGGCGACTTCAGCTCCAGCGTGGAGATCAAGACCAGCCAGTTCGCCACGGCAAGGGCGGCGCGGGTCGAGGGCATCAACCCGACCAGCACCGGTGACGGGCTGCGGCTCGGGATGGAGGTCGGCGGCCGCATCCTCAACGGCGACCTCGCGGTCGGCCCCGAGATGCGGTTCGTGGCTCCGCCACGCAAGCTCCTGCTGCAGAAGCTGCCGCCCTGGCGGATCCTGACCACGATCATGCTGCTGGCGTTGCGGTGGCTGCCGGACGCGATCCAGCGGCCGTTCATCATGTCCTTCGCCACCTCCTACCTCGCGCCGTCGCCGAACGTCTTCAAGCAGGGCGCGATCCTGGTCAACGCCGAGGGCGAGCGGTTCACCGACGAAAGCGCGAACCCGGAGCTCGAGCTGCCCGACCAGCCCGGCGGCGAGGGCTACCTGGTGATGGACGAGGCCACGGCCACCCAGTTCAAGAAGTGGCCCAACTTCATCTCGACCGCGCCCGGTGTCGCGTACGCGTACATCGACGACTACCGCCGCAACCGGCGCGACATCTTCCACAGCGCGCGGACGGTGGCGGATCTGGCGGCCAAGATCGGCGCCGATCCACGCAAGCTCGCCCTCTCGCTCGGGCAGTCCGCCGGCGGCGAACAGAACTTCGTGGCGCTCGGCCCGCTCAAGAGCTGGATCGTGCTGACCGAGGGCGGGCTGGCGATCGACACCGACATGCGCGTCCTCGACAAGCAGGACGACCCGGTCCCGGGGTTGTTCGCGGCCGGGTCCAACGGACAGGGCGGTCTCCTGCTGGAAGGCCACGGCAACCACGTCGGCTGGGCGTTCATCTCCGGCCGCATCGCCGCCAAGCGCGCCCTGTGGTCGGCGACGAAAGGCGAGGAGTGACCCGTGAGCACCTCCACCGAGCCCTGCCGCGGCACCCCGAAGCTCACCGACCAGCTCGACGGCCACCGGATCCTGGTCACCGGCGCCGCCGGGGACATCGGGTCCGTCGTCGCGCGCACCGCCGCGGCCCGCGGGGCCGAAGTGCTGCTGATGGATCTCGACTCCCCGGCGCTGTCCGAGCTGTCCGCCGAGCTCGGCGCGGCCGCGGCCGCGGCGAACCTGCTGGACACGCCGGCGACGTGCGCGGCGATCGACACCCTGGCGGACGGCAAGCCCATCACCGGGCTGGTCAACGTCGCCGGGGCCCACAACCGCGAAGCCGCACTGGAGTTGTCCGCCGACGACTGGGACCGGGTCCTGGCCGTCAACGCGCGGAGCACCTTCGTGGTCACGCAGGCCGTGGCGCGGACGATGGCCGCCGACGGTGGTGGCGCGGTCGTGAACTTCGCTTCCATCGCGGCGTGGCAGCCGCGGGTCAACCTCGCCCACTACTCCTCGGCCAAGGCGGCGATCGTCGGTCTCACCTACTCGCTGGCGCTCGAGCTGGCCGAGCACGGGATCAGGGTCAACGCCGTGGCCCCGGGCGTGATCTCGACCCGGTTGACGGCCCCGACGCTGGAGGAGCCGGTGTCCCGGGCGGAGCGGCTCGGCAAGATCCCGCTCGGCCGGTTCGGCCGGCCCGAGGATGTGGCCGAAGCCGTGTGTTACCTGCTGTCCGACAGCGCGTCCTTCGTCAGCGGTCACGTGCTGACGGTCGACGGCGCCCAGTCGGTGGTCTGACCCCACCCGGCTGACGCCGCGGGCGAGCCGCGCACCGGAAAGGCCGGCCGGACGGGAAACCCCGTCCGGCCGGCCTTTCCCCGTGTCCGGTCGCGCTGTCGCGGCGCGGCGAGGATGACATGCTGACCGGGGACAGGTCCGGAAACGGGCAAGCCCCCGGCTCGGTTCCCGGTGCCGGACATCCGGGACGACCTTTGAGCGGAGGAGGAGATCATGGCCGTCGACGACGTCACGCTGCACCAGATTCGCGTGTTCCGTGAGGTGGCCAGGACCCGCAGCTACACCAGCGCCGCGCGCCACATGAACCTGTCGCAGTCGACGCTGAGCCGGTCGGTGTCGCAGCTCGAGCGCACGCTGGGGGTGACGTTGCTGCAGCGGGACACGCGCAACGTCGTCGTCACCGCGGAGGGGGAAGAGTTCCTCAAGGTCGCAGACCAGCTCATCGACACGCTGTCGGTGGGGCTGGAGCGCTTCGACCGCTACGCCAAAGCGCAGCTGGGCACGCTGGCACTCGCCACTCTCGCGTCGTTCGCGGCGGCGGTCCTGCCGAGGCTGCTGAGCGCGTTCTTCAGCGGCAACGAGGCGCTCGACTTCCACCTCGTCGACGGCGGGAACGACGACGTGCTGCGCCACCTGGAACAGGGCACGGTCGAGGTGGCGATCACCGCCGACGTCGAGGTGCCGCAAGGCCTGTGGGTCACGCCGGTGCTGGAGGAGAAGTTCTACGGCGTCGCCCCGGACGACCACCCGTGGGCCGACCGGGACGCGATCACCTGGAGCGATTTCGACGCCGAACGGTGCGTGGCCGCGCGCGGGGGCACCAGCATCCGGGCCATCACCGATCAAGCGCTCGCGGACGCGGGAGCGGAGGTGCGCCTGCGGTTCGAGGTCGCCAACATCGCCACGCTCGGCGGACTGGTCCGCGCCGGGTTCGGCGTGTCCGCCCTGCCGGCGCTGGAGTTCATGGGTTACCGGCTCGACGATCTGACACGCGTGCCGATCGTCGGGCCGGGCCCATATCGGGTGCTGGCCGTTATCTCACGGCCCTACACCGAGCTGTCACCGACCGCCCGCCGCTTCCGGAAGGTCGCTGCTCAGGAACTGCGGAGAATGAGCCTGCCCACCGGGATCAGCGTGCTCGCCGCCGAGCCGTGATCCTTGCGCCACGTTCAGCCGGCGCATGGTCAGCAGCGTGGCGATGCCGATCAGGCTGACCCCGAGCACGAAGAAGTACGGCGACCGCAGGTTGCCCGTGGAACTGACGAGCCAGGTGCAGATGTAGGGAGCCGTTCCACCCGCGATGACCACCGACACGTTCGTCACGAGCGCGGTGCCCGTGTAGCGGACTTCCGGGCCGAACAGCTGGGGCGTGAGGGTGTAGTTGCCCGCCTGCGCCGTCGCCATGTTGACCGCGACGACGAAGTAGCCCACGCCGGCGAGGAAAAGGTTGTTGAAGTCCATGATCACCAGGGCCGGGTACGTCACGATCGCGTAGGTGGCCAGGCCGATGATCGTCACGTTCACCGAGCCGATCCGGTCGACCAGCCGGCCCGCCAGCGGGGTCATCAGCACGCCGAAGAGAGTGCCGCCCGCGGTGATCCAGTAGACCGGTGTCTTCGCGTAGTGCAGGCTCGTGATGAGGTAGATCGACAGGAAGGTCGCGCCCACGTACGCCGTGCCCTGGACGCCGATGCCGAGCAGGATGCCCTTGATGAGCGGGCCGGGATACGACCGGAACGCGGAGATCAGGGGGAACCCGTGGCGGGGGCTCTCGTCGTTGTCGATGCGCGGCAGGAAGCGCCGGGCGAGGAAGCAGACGATGGTCAGGGGAAGCCCGGCCCAGAACGGGATGCGCCAGGCCCACTCGTTCATCGCGCTGGTCGTCACCAGACCCGACACCAGGCCGACGGCGGCGGAGGCGATGGCGAACCCGCCGTTGGTGCCCACGGGCACGAACGACGCGTACCACCCCTTCTTGCCCGGCGGTGCCGCTTCGGTGATGACCGTGGCCGCGCCGCCGACCTCACCGCCGGCGAAGAAGCCCTGCGCGATCCGGACGATCAGCAGCAGGATCGGCGCCAGCACACCGACGCTGGCATAGGTCGGGAGGAACCCGATGGCCGTGTTGGCCAGGCCGATGCCGACCACCGTGACCAGCAGCGCCGGTCGCCGCCCGAACTTGTCGCCGAAGGCGCCGAAGAAGATCCCGCCGATGGGGCGGATCACATAGGACAGCGCGAACACGGCCAAGGTGGACAGCAGCGCGGCAGTCGGGTCGCCGCCGGGGAAGAACAGCGGGGCGATGATGGCTGCGACGTACCCGTAGAGGGCCCAGTCGTAGTACTCGATCAGCGTGCCGAGGCTGCCCGCCAGCACGATCTTCCGGATGCTTCTGGCGTCTCCCTGCGACGCTGCAGGACTGTGAGCGCTCATCTTCCTACTTTCTCTGGTTCGACGGTGATGGCCAAGGACAACTCAGGACCACTGGGGCCCGTTTCCCCCGCGCTCTCGATCCGATTCGGATCCGATCACCCCCGCGTTCTTCAGCGCCGCGATGCGCTCTTCGGCCAGGCCGGCCGCAGTGAAGACTTCTTCGTTGTGCTCGCCGATCTTCGGCGGAACCGCGCGCAGCCGGGCCGGCGTGTCGGAAAGCGTGATCGGCATGCCGATCCACTTGACCCGCCCCACCCCGTCGACGTCACCCTCGATCACGAGCTCGTTGTGCACGACTTGGGGATCGGTGAACAGGTCGTCGTAGTCGTTCACCGGGGCGACGAGGACGTCTTCGGCCTCGAAACGCGCCATGATCTCCTCGCGCGGGAACTTGGCGATGGCTTCGGCCAGGAGCTGCCAGGTCTCGCGCGTGTGCTCGAGAAGTCCCTCGACGGTCTGGAAGCGCGGATCGTTGACGTCCTGTTCGGACAGTCCGCACGCACGAGCGGCGCGCTGCCAAGGGTGATCGACGAAGTACTCGCCGATCAGGGTGAACCACAGCCCGTCCGCGGCCTCGTAGTAGCCGTAGAGCGCGGTGTTGCCGGGGTGCGCCACACCGGTGGTGGGCCGGGGGAAGCGCCGTCCGGTGTTCAGGTAGGTCGCGGCTTCCTGCAGGTGGCTGGTGATCGCGGCGTTGAGCAGGTTGGAGTCGACGACCTGGCCGCGGCCGGTGCGTTCGCGCGCGGCGAGGGCGATCATCATCCCCTGGGCGAACTGCATGGACGCGAGGTAGTCGATCATGAACGTGCCGGTCGGCACCGGGCCGCTCTCCTGGGTGCCGGTGAGCGCCATCAACCCGCTGACCGCCTGCGCGGCCAGGTCCTGGCCGCGGCGGTGCGCGTAGGGCCCCGAGAGGCCGTAGCCCGTCGCGTAGGCGACGATGATCCGCGGGTTGACGGCGGACAGCCGGTCCCAGCCCAGGCCAAGGCGGTCCATGACTCCCGGCCGGAAGTTGCTGGCCACGATGTCGGCGTCCCGCGCGAGGTCGAGGATCAGCTCGCGCCCGGCGTCGCTCTTCACGTCGACGGTGATGCTCTTCTTGTTGCGGTTGGTGGCGGACCAGTGCGGGCTGAAGCCCGCGGCCAGCAGCGGCTGCTGGTTGCGGCCGATCTCGCCCACGTCGATGCGTTCGATCTTGATGACCTCGGCCCCGAAGTCCGCGAGGACCTGGGTGGCCGAGGGGCCCTGTTCGAGCTGGGTGAAGTCGAGGATCCGGATTCCCTCGAAGGCGTCTGTCACGGTTCCCCTTCGGTTTCGGTGCGGGTGGGCGGGCGAGTGGCGGAACGGGTCAGGTCATCACGTCGCCGCCGCACACCTTCAGGCATTCACCGGTGATGTAGGAGGCGTCCGGTGAGGCCAGGAAGGTGATCGCGGCCGCGACTTCCTCGGGGCGGCCGAGCCGGCCCAGGGGGTTGTCCTTGATCCGGCGTTCGAGCGCGGTGCCGGCGTCCTGTCCGGTCAGCCGGCCGATCTCGGCGTCGGCGTGGTCCGACATGCCGGTGGCGATGCGGCCGGGGGCGACGGCGTTGACGCGAATGCCCCGCGGCGCGAGCTCGGCGGCGAACGACCTGGTCAGGCTGGCGACGGCGGCCTTGGACGCCGCGTAGTGCGCCGACAGCGCGTTGGGCAGGAACCCTTGGATCGACGCCAGGGTGACGATGGCGCCGCCGTCGGCCAGGCACCGCGCGGCGAGCTGGAGCGTCAGCAGCGTCCCGCGCCCGTTGACCTCCAGGACGCGGTCCCAGTCCCGCGGGTCCAGCTGCGAAGCCGGGCCGAACAGCTGGATGCCGGCGTTGGCGACCACGACGTCGAGGTGTCCCGCGCGGTCGCTCGCGGCGGCCATGGCCTCGGCCGACGTCACGTCCAGGGGCAACGCCTCCGCTCGGCCGCCGTCGGCACGGATGCCCTGCGCGGCCGCCGAGGCCAGGTCCGCGTCGACGTCGGCGATGAGCACGTCGGCCCCGAAGCTCGCGAAGCGACGGGCGGTGGCGAGCCCGATGCCGCGGCCGGCGCCCGTGACGAGCACCCGCCGGTCGGCGAAAGAAGTCCCGGTCATTCGGCCGGCCCCCAATGCGCGACACCGGTTTCGCGGTGCCGCCGGTTCTCGGTCCCGACGACGCCGGTTTCCTGGAGCCCGGCGATCTCGGCGGAGGTGAAGCCGAGGCCGGCCAGGACTTGCTCGTTGTCCTGCCCGACGGTGGGCGGAGCGTTTCGCACCCGCGCGGGGGTGGCGCTGAGCTTAACGGCCGGGCCGACCAGCTTCACCGTGCCGGCGTGCGGGTGCTCGGCCGTGACGACCAGCTCGTTGTGGAGGACTTGCGGGTCTTCGAACAGGTGGGGGTAGTCGTTGACCGGCGCGGCGAGGATGTCCTGCTCCTCCAGCGCTTTCAGGGCCTGGTCGAGCGACAGGTCGTCGAAGGCGCGCTGGAGGAGCGCGTGGGTTTCCTCGACGTGCTCGGCCAGCCCGCGCGTCGTGGCGAAGCGGGGGTCGTCGCGGCGTGCGCTGAGTCCCAGCGCGTCGCAGACCCGTTGCCACGGCCGGTCCACGAAGTACTCGCCCACGAGCACGAGCCACCGGTCGTCCGCGGTGCGGTATCGCGCGTACAGCGCTGTCGAGTGGCTGTGCGCGATGCCCCGCGGCGGGCGCGGGTACTCCCGCCCGGTGTTCAGGTAGGTCGTCGCCTCCTGCAGGTGCAGTGCCACCGCAGAGTTGAGCAGGCACGAGTCCACGACCTGTCCTTCACCCGTGCGCTCCCGCGCGGCCAGCGCGAGCATGATGCCCTGGGCGAAATGCATCGCGGCGACGTAGTCGATGGCGTACGTGCCGGCCGCGGTGGGGGAGTCGGCGGATCCGGTCAAGGCCAGGACACCGCCCATGGCCTGCGCGGCCAGGTCCTGCCCGCGACGCTCGGCGTAGGGGCCGCTGCGCCCGTAGCCCGAGGCGTACGCGCAGATGATCCGCGGGTTGATCGCGCGGAGGTCCTCGTAACCGAGACCGAGCCGCTCCATGACCCCGGGCCGGAAGTTGCTGGCGACCACGTCCGCCGTCTTGACCAGGCGTTCGAGGACGTCGCGCGCTCCCGGGGCCTTGAGGTCGAGGCTGAGGCTGAGCTTGTTGCGGTTGTTGGCGGCCCAGTGCGGGCTCATGCCGTTGACCCGCGGGCTGTGGTCGCGGCCGATCTCGCCGATGTCGTGGCGTTCGATCTTGATGACCTCGGCTCCGAAGTCCGCGAGCACCTGCGTGCCCGACGGTCCCTGCTCGAGCTGGGTGAAATCGAGGATGCGCACGCCCTCGTAGACCGAGGACCCCGGCGACTCGCACAGCCCCGCGCCGCCGCTCATCGCGCGGGTTCCACGGCCTCGTGCTCCGCCGGACGCGCCGCGTCCTCCGGTTCGGCGTGCAGGAGGATCGCCTTGCGCCCACTTTGGACGATCTGACCGTGCTGGTTCACGAGCTCCACCGCGAAGGTGACCACACCCTGGTCGGGGCGCTTGGTCCGGCGGCGCAGCTCGTCCACCACGAAGCGGACGTGGATGGTGTCCCCGAACCGGATCGGGGCCTTGAACGACCAGTCCGAAAGTCCCAGGAACGCGATCGCGGTCCCGAACAGCAGGCCACCGCCCAGCATCAGCCCGTGCGCCATGGACAGGCCCAGCAAGCCGTGGGCGATCCGTTCGCCGAACTCGGTCTTCTCGGCGTAGGCCCGGCTGACGTGGACTTCGGAGTAGTCGCCCGTCGTGCCGGCGAAGGTGACGACGTCGCCTTCGGTGATGGTGCGGGTCGCCGATTCGAACTCCTGGCCGACGTAGAGCTGGCTCCAGGTGAGACCACGTGCTGCCACGGTGTTTCCTTTCCTCGCGCCCTGGGGGTTGCCGTGACGCTAAGGCGAGGTGACGTCGGGCATCAATTCATCTGCCGCGGTCATCTGTTGAGTCTTGTGCGGGCACTGTTGCCAACGTCGCAAGAATTCCCTCGAACCAGTGCGTTGCATGCCTGGATGTCACCGGTCAGAGTCGAGTGACCCGAAGCACTCGAGAAGGACGGCGATGGCGATTCTTCGTTCCCGGACCACCACCCACGGCCGCAATGCGGCGGGCGCGCGCTCGCTGTGGCGTGCGACCGGTATGACCGACAGCGATTTCGGCAAGCCGATCGTCGCGATCGCCAACTCCTACACGCAGTTCGTGCCGGGCCACGTGCACCTCAAGGACCTCGGGGAGATCGTCGCCGAGGCGGTGAAGGAGGCCGGGGGCATCGCGCGGGAGTTCCACACGATCGCCGTGGGCGACGGCATCGCGATGGGTCACTCGGGCATGCTCTACTCGCTGCCCTCGCGCGAGATCATCGCGGACTCCGTGGAATACATGGTCAACGCGCACCAGGCCGACGCGCTCGTCTGCATCTCCAACTGCGACAAGATCACGCCGGGCATGCTCAACGCCGCCATGCGCCTGAACATCCCCACCGTGTTCGTCTCCGGCGGGCCGATGGAAGCCGGCAAGGCCGTGGTCGTCGGCGGCGTCGCCCAGGCCCCCACCGACCTCCTGACCGCGATCGCCGCCTCGGCCTCGAAGGACGTGGACGACAACGCGCTCACCGCCGTCGAACAGGTCGCGTGCCCGACCTGCGGGTCGTGCTCGGGCATGTTCACCGCGAACTCCATGAACTGCCTCACCGAAGCGCTGGGCCTGTCGCTGCCGGGCAACGGCTCCACACTGGCGACCCACCGTGCCCGTCGAGAGCTGTTCCGGGAGGCCGGCCGCACGGTGATGTCGCTGTGCAAGCGCTGGTACGGCGAGGACGACGCCTCGGCGCTGCCGCGGTCGATCGCCACTCGCGAGGCGTTCGAGAATGCGATGGCGCTCGACATGGCCATGGGCGGGTCGACCAACACCGTGCTGCACATCCTCGCCGCCGCCCAGGAGGGCGAGGTCGACTTCACCATCAGCGACATCGACGACATCGGCCGCCGCGTGCCGTGCCTGTCCAAGGTCGCGCCGAACTCCGACTACCACATGGAAGACGTCCACCGGGCCGGCGGCATCCCCGCCATCCTCGGCGAGCTCTGGCGGGCCGGGCTGCTCCGCGAGAACGTGCACACGGTCCACGCCGCGTCGCTGTCGGACTGGCTGTCCACTTGGGACATCCGCGCCGCCGTGCCGTCCGCCGCGGCCGTCGAGCTGTACCACGCGGCGCCGGGCGGCGTCCGCACCACGCAAGCGTTCTCCACGGACAACCGCTGGTCCTCACTCGACACCGACGCCGTCGGCGGCTGCATCCGCGACCTCGAGCACGCGTACACGAAGGACGGCGGCCTCGCGGTGTTGCGCGGCAACCTCGCCGAAAACGGCGCCATCATCAAAACCGCCGGCGTCCCCGAAGGCATCTTCCACTTCGAAGGCCCCGCGCTGGTCGTCGAAAGCCAGGAAGAAGCCGTATCCGCGATCCTCACCAAGCGCATCCAGCCCGGCGACGTGCTGGTCGTCCGCTACGAAGGCCCCGCCGGCGGCCCCGGGATGCAGGAAATGCTCCACCCCACGGCGTTCCTCAAAGGCACGGGTCTCGGCGCCAAGTGCGCGCTGGTCACCGACGGCCGCTTCTCCGGTGCCTCCAGCGGGATCTCCGTGGGACACGTCGCACCCGAAGCCGCCGCGGCCGGCACCATCGGACTCGTCGAAAACGGCGACCGGATCATCATCGACGTCCGGGAACGGGTGCTCAAGCTCGACGTGCCCGCCGACGTCCTCGCCGAACGCCGCGCCGAGATGGACGCATCGGAACGACCGTGGACTCCGAAGGACCGCGATCGTCCGGTCTCGAAGGCCCTGCGCGCCTACGCCGCCATGGCGACCTCCGCCGACACCGGCGCGGTCCGCCGCATCCCCGGTTCCTGAGGGGCGAGCCATCCGAAGTCGGCTTTGCTGAGCAAGACCCAGACTCCCATCGGAAGTCGTCGCCGAGGTGGTTCCGCGAGGCGTTCTCATCCGGTGTGATCACGGCTCCTCGACGAACTCGACCGGCTGCTGCCGGCGGCACGCGGTGCCGCCGGCGGCAGTGGTGTCCGGCTACTCGCGCATGAGCATCGCCTCGGCCTCGCGCTCCATGTCGACGTAGGGGTCGCCGCTGACGTCGATGACAACCCGTTTGATGGTGCCGCCGGTGAACCGGTGGGGGCGCTGCCCTCGGTAGTCGTCGGTGACGGCGGCCCCGCTGTCGCGGCCGACGCACAGGCCCTCGCCGGCGAGTTCGAAGGAGCCGGGCTGGGTCTTGATGCGGCCCTCGCCGACCTTGTGGTCGCCGTGGTAGAGCGACAGGATTCCGGTGGCGATGCCGGGCGGGTCCTCGCCGTCCTTGTCGAACGAGGCCGCGAGGATCAGGTTCTCACCCGCCGGCAGGTCCTCGGTCCCGTCGACCTTCTGTTCCAGCATGCCGACGAAGTTGTAGACGTAGTGCAGGCGGTTGTCCTTGACGTAGAGCGCGTGTCCGCCGAACCGCGCGCCGTGGGCGAACAGCACGCCTTCCGCGCCCTTGCCGGGAATGTCCACAAGGGACCCGATCGAGTAGGACCGGTTGCGGATGTTGACCGCCTGTTGCTCGGGAACGTCCGCGACATCGGCGTAGTAGACGTACCGGTTGCGCGCCGCCGACAGCTGCGGCCGGGGCGTGTTGAGGATCTCCAGCGGCGAGCGGTCGTCGAGCGGGAACGCGCCGTTGGCGTCGGCTTCCGCGAACCAGAGCCGGATCAATTCCTCGAGCTTCTCGGGCTCTCGGGCCGCGAGATCGTGCACCTCGGAGCGGTCGACGTCCGTGTGGTAGAGCTGCCACACGTCGTCGCCGAAGTTGCTCCAGCCGCTGATCGTCGGGTGCGTGGTCACGGCCTTCCAGCCGTCGTGCCAGATCCCGCGCGAGCCGAGCATCGAGTAGAACTGCGTGGATCGCGCCGAGGGCGCCGAAGGGTCGGCGAAGCTGTAGCGCATGCTCACCCCGTCGAGCGGGCTCTGCGGGTGTCCCTTGATCGCGTCCGGCACCCGCACGTCCAGGCAGTCGAGCACCGTGGGCACGAGGTCGATCGCGTGGTGGTACTGGTGGCGGATCTCGCCGCCGTGCCCGAGCACCGACGGCCAGGAGATGATGCACGGGTCGGCTGTGCCGCCGTTGAACTCGTAGCGTTTCCACATCTTGAACGGCGTGTTGAAGGCCATCGCCCAGCCGTTCGCGTAGTGGTTGTAGGTCCTCGGGCCGCCCAGCTCGTCGAGCATCGCGAGGTTCTCGTCGAGGTCGTCGGGGATGCCGTTGAACAGTTTGTTCTCGTTCACCGAACCGTTGGGGCCGCCCTCGCCGCTGGCGCCGTTGTCGGAGACCAGGATGACGAGCGTGTTGTCCCGCTGCCCGGTCTCCTCCAGGTGGTCGAGCAGCCGGCCGATGTGGTGATCGGCGTGGGCGAGGAAACCCGCGTAGACCTCGGCCATCCGCGCGAAGAGCCGCTTCTCCCGGTCGGACAGGGAGTCCCATGGCTTCGTGTAGTCCAGCGGCGGGAAGGGCTGCCCGTCCGGGCCCTGGCGGGTCTGGGGAGTACCGATCGGGTTGATCGGCGGCAGTTCCGTGTCGGCCGGCACGATGCCGAGCTCCTTCTGCCGCGCCAGCACCGTTTCGCGCAGCACCTCGTATCCCATGTCGAAGCGGCCGGCGAATCGTTCGATCCACTCCCGCGGCGCGTGGTGCGGCGCGTGGCACGCGCCCGGCGCGTAGTAGAGGAAAAACGGCTTGTCCGGCGCGATCGCCTTGGCGTCCTTGATGAACTCGATCGCCTTGTCGGTGATGTCGTCGGTGAAGTGATACCCCTCGTCGGGAGTCTTCGGCTGGTCCACCGGGTGGTTGTCGTACACGAGGTCGGGATACCACTGGTTCGTCTCGGCGCCGAGGAACCCGTAGAACCGCTGGAACCCGCGGCCGGTGGGCCAGTTCCGCCGCGTCGCCGCGAGGTTCATCTCGTCGGTCGGGCACAGGTGCCACTTGCCGACGATGTAGGTGTTCCAGCCCTGTTCCTCGAGGATTTCCGAGATCATGCCGTTCTCCGGCGGGATCGTGCCGTTGGCGTTCGGGAAACCGATCGCCGCCTCCGTGATGCAGGCCATCGCGTTGCGGGTGTGGTTGCGGCCGGTGAGCAGGCAGGACCGGGTCGGTGAGCACAGCGCGGTGGTGTGCCACTGCGTGAACCGCACGCCGCCGGCCGCGATACGATCGATGTTCGGGGTCTCGATGACGCCGCCGTAACAGCTCATCGCCGAGTACCCGACGTCGTCGAGAACCAGGTAGACCACGTTCGGCGCGCCGTTGGCGGCCCGCGGCGGCTCGAAGGGCTCCCAGTCGGGAACCGAGTCGCGGATGTCGATGTCGATCTTGCCCCGGAACGAGTTGCTCATGTCACTCCTCATCTCCCGCGACTGAAGGCCGCCTCGCGCGCACCATCCGACACCGCGCGACGGCGCCCGGCTTCACCTGCACCAGGTGAACACCACAGGCGGCGGGCACCGGCTCGTGGTGTCGCAGATTCCGCGTGCCGGGTTTCGACCACCGAGCGGCCGCGTCAGCCTCGGCAAGCGAGAAGTCCTCGACGGGTCGCCCTGCGCAGGTCACCCGGCACGGGTGATGAGGCGCGATCCGGCCCGCTGCGACTGTGGCGACGTCGCGCACACCACCACCGGAAGGAGCTGCCTCGTGCTGACCACCTGGCGCGACGGCGCCGCGAAGAAGGCGATCACCCAGTTCGTCGAGCACGCAGCGGAGGTGCCGGCCGACGAGCGGGTGGCGACCTTCGACAACGACGGCACGCTGTGGTGCGAGAAACCGGTTCCGATCCAGCTCGACTTCATCCTCCGCCGCCTCACCGCCATGGCCGGGGAGTCACCCGAACTGCGGGCGCGCCAGCCGTGGAAAGCCGCGTACGAGAACGACCTGGCTTGGTTCGGCGCGGTGGTCGCCGCGCACTACGCCGGTGACGACACCCAGCTCCCCGCGCTGGCCGCCGGAGTGCTCGAGGCGTACGCCGGAATCGGCGTCGAGGACTTCGAAGCCCAGGCGGACGAGTTCCTGACCAACACCCGGCATCCGACGTTGCGCCGGCCGTACGCGCAGTGTGCCTACGCGCCGATGGTCGAGCTGCTGGCCCATCTGGCGGACAACGGCTTCAGCACCTACATCGCCTCGGGTGGCGGCCGCGACTTCATGCGGCCCATCAGCCACGCGGTCTACGGTGTGCCGCGAGAGCAGGTCATCGGCAGCACCGCGACACTGTCCTACGAGGACGACGAGCACGGCGGCACCATCCGGCACCAGCCCGTCCTCGACTACCTCGACGACGGCCCGGAGAAGCCCATCCGTATCTGGAGCCGCACCGGACGCCGGCCCCTCCTGGCCGCGGGCAACGCCAACGGCGACATCCCCATGCTCCGCTTCACCCACCACCCCGACAAACCCACCCTGCGCCTCCTCGTTCTCCACGACGACCCCGACCGCGAGTTTGCGTACACCACCGGCGCCGAACAGGCCCTCGACCAAGCCGACCGCGATGGCTGGACCGTCATCAGCATCCGCGACGACTGGCGGACTGTTTTCTGAGGCTGCTGCTCTTCGGCACTCTGGTGATGGGAACGACCCCGGAACAACCGGCTTTCCGTGCTGCGCGCGATCTGGCAGCCTTCGTCCTCGGGTGAGGAGGTGCGTCATGGCGGTGGTCGAGGATGTTCGTGCCCTGGGGTCGGCGCTCGAGCGGTCCTATCCGGTCTACGTGCGTGGCCGGTTGAAGTTCCGGGTCAAGCAGATCGTGTATGTCGCGTTCTCCCTCGACGAGGCGGAGATGGGGTTCGCGTTCCCGAAGGAGGAGCGCGCCGCGCTCGTCGCCGGCGAGCCGGGGAAGTTCCGGTTGCCGTCGGAGTCGGACATGCGGTTCAACTGGGTCCACTGCGATCTCGCCGCGCTGGATCCGGCCGAGGCCCGCGAGCTGGTCGTGGACGCGTGGCGGATGGTGGTGCCCCAGAAGGTCTCCCGTGCCTATGACCTCGCCCATCCCGATGGTCCGGGGTGACCGCAACGACGACGCCGTCCGACAGCACCGGCGAAGCGGCTTTCGGCAACATCGACAGCCTCCGGTACCTCGACGGTCGCTACGACATCACGGCCGCACCGGGCTCACCGGTGTTCCTTTCCCACCGACGCGAAGGCGTCGTGCAGGGTTCTGGCGAGCAGGGACGCGTCGGACGCGATGGAGAGGAACCGGAACCCGCGGGTGAGGTAGTCGGCCGCGGCGGCGGCCGAGGGTGCCATGATCCCCGCTGTCTTTCCGTGCCGTTTGGCGGCGGTGGCGACGGTGTCGAGGGCTTGGCGGAACGCCGGTGAGGTGAACCCCAGCGGCACGCCCAGCGCGTAGGAGAGGTCGACGGGGCCGATGAACAGCACGTCGACGCCGTGGGTCGCGGCGATCTCGTCGATGTCGCGAAGCGCGCCGACGGTCTCGACCTGGATGATGCCGGCGACCTCGTCGTTGCGTGAGGCGAGTACTTCGGGCCGCAGCCCGAACCGGGCCTGGCGGTTGTAGGTCGCCACCCCGCGGTCGCCGTCCGGCGGGTACCGGAGGATCCGCAGGGCGTCGCGGGCGTCGGCGATTCCGGCGATCCGGGGGATCATGATGCCGCTCGCCCCGCCGTCCAGCGCCCGCCCGGCTCGGGGCCGGTCGCCGCTTTCCGTCCGGACGAGCAGCGGGACCCCGTAGGCCGCCGCCGCGGTTACCGACGGCCCGACCAGCTCCTCGGAACCCCCGCCGTGTTCCAGATCCAGCAGCACCCAGTCGGCGCCGGCCGCGGCCGCGACCTCCACCGCAACCGGGCTGCCGAGGCCCGCGAACGTGCCCAGCAGCGGCCCGCCGGAGGCGAGTTTTTCCTTGAACCGCACCGCGAACTGGGCGGTCATCGCGCCACCCCAGCACGGATCGCGGCCGCCGCGTGCGCGAAATCGAAGGTCACGGTGGGCATTCCGCCGGAGACGCTCCGCGCGCCCGGTCCGAGCAGCAACACAGCGAGCGCACCGACCTCGGCCGCGGTCTGTGCCCGGCCGAGCGGAATGGGCCGGGCGTGCTTGATCAGGGAGATTCCCGTGCAGTTGACCAGCCCCCAGATGCCGGGTGTGGCTCGGGCGACCCCGGTGAGACGCGCGGATGAGTCCGGGGCGGTCAGGTCCGCGGTCAGTGTAATGGCTCCGCCCCGTTCCGTCGCGACGCGCGCCAGTCCGGCCTCGTCGATGTCGGCCAGCACGAGGTCGTAGCCGGCCTCGTGCACGGGGTGTGCGATGCCCGCGCCGGTCCTCGAAGCCGCTCCGCTCATGGCTTGAAGACGATCTTCAGGCCTTCGCCGGCCTGCGCCAGCGAGATTCCTTTGTGGATGTCCGACAGCGGGAGCACGTGGCTCACGACGCGTTCGAGCGGGAGCTTGCCGCTCTGGATGAGGTCGAGCGATTCGCGCATGGTGTAGCGCATCAGGAACGAGCCGAGGATGCGCAGCTCCTTGATCGTCACGGTCATCGCGGACAGGTTGGCGCGGTAGCTGTTGTCGATGCCGACGACCACGATCCGCGCCTGGTCCGCGGCGACGTCGACCGCGGTGTCCAGCTGGGAACCGACGGCCTCGAACACCAGCGTCGCGCCGCGGCCGCCGGTGGCGGCCAGCACTTCCTCGCGTACGTCGACTTCCTTCGGGTTGAGCACCAGGTCCGCACCGGCCTGTTTCGCGACTTCGGCGCGTTTGACGGCCGGTTCGACCAGGATGACCTGTGCCACCCCGAAGTGCTTGAGCGCGATGACGGCGAGCAGGCCCATCGGCCCGCCGCCGAGCACGACCGCGCGGTCGCCGACCACGACTCCGGCCTTGTTGATCCCGTTGAGGACACATCCGAGCGGCTCGGCGAGCACGAGGTGCTCGTAGGGCACGTCGGCGGTCACGCGGTAGGCGAAGTACGAAGGCACCTTGACGTAGCCGGCCATTCCGCCGTCCCAGAAGAACCCGGGGGTGTTCGGCCACGGGATGTCGAGGTGCGGGTTGTCGAACAACGGCTCGCAGAAGTTGCCGTGTCCGTCACGGCAGGGGCCGCAGCGCCCGCACGGCGGGTTCTGGTCCACCGCCACGCGGTCGCCCACCGAAAGTCCGCGCGCCTGCGGGCCGGCGGCGACGATCTTGCCGCAGAACTCGTGCCCGAAGATCACGCCCGGCAGGCCCGGGTGGGTCGGGGGCGTGTGCAGGGCGTGCAGGTCCGAGCCGCAGATCCCGACCGCGCCGACCTTGATGATGACGTCGTCGGGTTCGGTGAGAACGGGTACCGCGTGCTCCTCCAGCGCCAGCACGCCCTCGCCCCGGAAGATCACGGCGGACATCGTGTCGGGCAGGGTGTCGGTCATCGGTGGCTCCTCTGCGGGTCGGGCGGGAGTGGCGGGCTGCGTGGGGACGGCCTCAGACGCGGGTGGGGGCGAGGTCCACGACGTTCCAGCCGCGCGCGCGGTCGCCGAACGCCCGGTGCCCCTCGGCGGTCACGGTCACGGTGTCCTCGAGTTTGATGAACCCGCGCCGGGGGTGCAGCATCGTCGTTTCGATCGAGAGGACCATGCCGGCCGCCAGCGCGCGGGGACCGTCGTAGTTGGGGTAGGGAACCGGGCCGGTCGACGTGAGCCGAGGCGCCTCGTGGCTAATCAGTCCCATGCCGTGGGCGACGAAGGTGGTCACGGCGCGGTGGGGGCTCGTGGCCAGCACCTCGCCTGCCCGCTCGAAGATCGCCTGGCCGACCACGCCGTCCGCAATGGGTTCCCGCGCGGCCAGCTGCACGGCTTCGACTTCGGCCAGCAGATCCTCCAGCTCGGCGTCGGGTTCGCCGAGCACCGCCATGCGCGCCAGGTCGCCGATGTAGCCGCCGAGGTTGCCGCCGGAATCCAGGCACAGCACCTCACCGGGTGCCCAGCTGGCGTTCGACGGCGCGCGGTTGTGGCTGGCGCCCATGCTCACCAGGCAGTACTCGAAGGTCATGCCGAGGCGGGTCTGTTCCTGGCGCAGGGTCTGCACGATCTCGCGTTTCGTCGAGCCCGCCCCGTGCTCGCCGAAGGTCGCCTCCATCGAGTGCACGATGGCGTCCGACGCTTCTTCGAGCAGCTTCAGCTCGTCCGCCCGTTTGACCGCGCGCAGGCGTTCCAGCACGAACTGGCCGTCCCGCAGCGTCACCGACGGGTCCGCCGCCAGCCGCTGGTACGCCTCGACCGGCAGGAAGGATCCTTCGATGCCGACCACGGCCTGTCCCGGCAGCACGCGGAGCAGGTGCGCGAGGGCGAGTTCGATCGCGTCCTGCGCCCGCCAGGTGCTGGTGTCCACATCGGACACCCACACCGGATCGTTGTCCAGCTGCCACGATTCCATCGCGTTGCCGATGTAGCGGGTCGCGTCGAGCTCGCCGCGGACGTACACCAGCGTCGGCAGGTACCGGCTGGTCCCGATGGCGTCCATGTAGTCGAAGAAGAAGAACCTGTGCCCGCCCAGCAGGTACTGGACGTTGTGCTTCGAGGTCACGACCAGTGCGTCGAGCCCGGCTCTTTCCATGAGCTCGTCGAGGTGCCGGTGATCGAACGGGGGATTCACGAAAGCCTCCAGTGGTGGATGTGGTGGGGATCAGGCATCGGTCACCGAGAGCCTCCGCTGGTTGAACGCGTCCAGCAGCACGGCCACGAGGATCAGCGCGCCTTGGATGAACTGGACCCAGAACGGGCTCACGTTGAGCAGGGTCAGGCCGTTGTTGATGACGCCGATGAGCAGGACGCCGATGAGCGTGCCGACCATGCTGCCCTTGCCGCCGAAGAGGCTGGTGCCGCCGATCACGACGGCGGCGATCACCTGCAGCTCCAGGCCGGTGCCCGCGGTGGGGGTGGCGGCGCCGAGCCGGCCCACCAGAACCAGCGCGGCCAGCCCCGCGCACGCGCCGGCGATCAGGTAGGCCTGGAACAGCACCCGCTTGTCGGGGATTCCGCTCAGCCGGGCGGCCTGCCGGTTGCCGCCGACCGCGTAGATCTGGTGCCCGAGCGTGGTGCGGGACAGCACGAGGTGCCCGATGAGGAACATCGCGGCGAGGAGGAACACGGGGACGGGGACGGCGCCGATCGTGGCGCCGCCGAGCCAGGTGAGCCCGCTCGGCAGTCCGTACACGCTCTGGCCTTGACTCAGCTGCAAGGTCAGGCCCCGGCCCATCCCGAGCACGGCGAGGGTCACGATGAACGGCGCCAAGCGCAGCCACGCGACGGAAATCCCGTTGAACGCACCGATCGCGGCGCCGATCATCAGGCAGGCCACGACGCCGAGGAACCCGGCCAGCCCGCCGTTGACCAGCTGCGAGGCGACCATGCCGGCCAGCGCGACGCCTGCGCCGACCGACAGGTCGATGCCGCCGGTGATGATCACCAGCGTCGCGCCGACGGCGGCGATACCCACCACTGTGGACTGGGTGAGGATGTTCGTGAAATTGCGGCTCGACAGGAAGCTGTCGGACAGGAGCGCCATCGCCACACAGACCAGCACCAGCGCGACGATGATCGGGGTTCGGGGATGCCCGGCGATGCGGCGCAGCACGGACGGCGGGGGTGGATCGGGCCTGCGGGTTTCCGCCGTCTTCTCCGTGGAGGTGGTGATCACCATGGTGGCCTTCCGTTTCTCACAGGCGAGTCGGGGGAGTCAGCCGGCGGCGGCCAGCTGGAGCACGCGTTCCCGGTCGAACTCGGCCCGGCGCAGCTCGCCGACCACCCGCCCGGCGCGCAGCACGTACACGCGGTCGGCCATCGCGAGTACCTCGTCGGTGTCGGAACTGG
The DNA here is from genome assembly GCF_040678995.1 of Amycolatopsis sp. NPDC049253. Lineage (NCBI taxonomy): Bacteria > Bacillati > Actinomycetota > Actinomycetes > Pseudonocardiales > Pseudonocardiaceae > Amycolatopsis > Amycolatopsis sp. NPDC049253. The sequence goes on from NZ_JBFAQX010000035.1 coordinate 28,578, forward strand.
TCAGCAGTACCGCGGCGCCGGACTCGGCCAGCGTCAGCACGTGCTCGTGGATGCCCGCCTTCGCACCCACGTCCACGCCGCGGGTGGGGTCGTCGAGGAGCAGGACCTTGGGCGTGTGCGCGGCGGCTCGCGCGAGGACGATCTTCTGCTGGTTGCCGCCGGAAAGCTTGCCCGCCGGTTGCCGGGGATCGCGGGTCTTGACACCGAATCCGGCGATGGCCGCTCGGGCGAGGCGTTCCTGCCGGCCACGGCGCAGCCAGCCGGCCCGGGTGAACGAGCGGTACACCCCGTAGGACAGGTTGTCCACCACCGACGCGTCGAGCACCAGGCCTTCCGCCTTGCGATCCTCGGGCGCGTACACCACGCCGTGGCGCACCACGTCGTGCGCTCGCGCGGGAAGGGGATGGCCGTCTACCTCGACGTTCCCGCGAGAGCGCACGGACAGACCCGCCAGCGCCTTGAGGAGCTCGGTGCGCCCGGCGCCCGCGAGGCCGACCAGACCCACGATTTCGCCGGATTTGACCTGCAGCGTCGCCCGTTTGACGCCGGGCGCGTCGAGCTCGCGGACGTCGAGCCGCTCGGCGCCCACCGGCCGATCCCGCCACGGGTAGGCGTGGGCCATGTCCTTGGCGAGCATGGCCCGCACGAGCTTGGCTTCGTCCCACTCTCCGACCGGGCCGACGCCGACGAGCTCGCCGTCACGCAGCACCGCGATCGTGTCGGCGATCTCGAACAGTTCGTCGAGGTGGTGGCTGACGTACAGGATGGCCATGCCCTGCGCGCGCAACGCCGTGATCGTGTCCAGCAGACCTTGGGCGTCGCTTTCGGACAGTGCGGAGGTCGGTTCGTCGAACACCAGCACGCTCGCGTCGCGGGCGAGGCACCGCGCGATCTCGGTGAGCTGCCGCTGGGCCAGCGAAAGCTGTCGCACAGGCCGGTCCAGCGGCAGGTCGGCCAGCCCGACGCGGTCGAGCGCGGCCCGGGCGGCGCGTTTGGCCGCGCCGCGCCGGACCACGCCCAGCCGGGAGGGCTGCCGGCCGAGCACGAGGTTGTCGAGCAGGCTCATGTCCGGGACGTCGGTCAGTTCCTGGTAGATCACGCTGACACCCGCGTCGATCACCGCCCCGGGCGTGGTGGGCAGATCGCCGCCGCGGAGCAGGATCCGGCCCGAGTCCGCCGCTTCCGCGCCGGACAGGAGCTTGATGAAGGTGGACTTGCCCGCGCCGTTCTCCCCGGCGAGCGCGGTGACGGTGCCCGGCGCGAGCGTCAAGGACACCTCGTGCAGAGCGCGGATGCCCGGGTAGGACTTCGACACCCCGCGGAACTCCACCACCGGGACGGGCACATCAGACCTCATCGGACCAGATCCCGTAGCTCTTGACCTCGGATGAGTCGATGCTTTCCCGGGTGATGGTCGCCGAGGGCCAATCGATCTGCTTCGGCACGGACTTGCGCGCCTCGAGATCGGCGACGGTGTCCACGGCCTTCTGCATCATCTTGATCGGGTTCTGGCTGATGCTGGCGTCCTGGACGCCGGCGCGCACGTCCGCGATGGCCGGCTTGGAACCGTCCACACCGATCACGATGATGTGCCCGGGGTCGCCTACCGGCTTGAACCGGCCCTGTGACTTGATCGCCGCCGACACGCCGACCGCTTCGGCGTCGTTGGCCGCGAACACCGCGTCGATCTGGGGATTCGCCTGGAGGATGTCCACCATCAGCGCGTTCGACTTGGCGGTGTCGTAGCCGCCGTCCTGAGCCGCCACCACCTGCAGGCCGGGGTACTGGTCCAGCTGCGTGCGGAATCCTTGTTCGCGCCGCGTCGCCGACGGCGTGCCCAGGATGCCCTGGATGTCGACGACCTTCCCGGTCGCGGAACCCTTGCGGGCCTTCAGTTCCGCGGCGATCCGGTCGACCGCGTCGCTGCCGGCCTTGACGTCGTCGATGGTGATCGTCGCGGTGATCGGCGGGATCACGCTGTCGGCGATGGAGATGATCGGCACGTGCGCCGCGTCGGCCGCGGACACGGCCGGTGCGATCGCCTTGCCGTCGGCGGGGGACAGGAGGAGGTAGTTCACGCCCCGGCTGATCAGGTTCTGAATGTCGGTGACCTGCTGGGCGGCGTCGCCGTTCGAGTTGGTGGTGACCAGCTTGTAGCCGTACTTCTTGGTCCCCGAGTCCAGGCCCTTCTGCATCCCCGCGAAGAAGGGGTTTGACAGCGTGTAGGTCGAATAACCGATCGTGACGCCAGACGCGTTGCTGCCGGAAGCACCGCCACACGCGACCAGGCCGGCGGAAACGGCCAGAACGCTCATCACCGTCGCCGCCAGCGAACGAAGGTTTCTCATCTGGGCTCCTTTGCCGAGATCGAGCAGGACTCGGCGCCAATCCGGTCGCCTGTCGACCGAGCACTGGGACTGTCTGGCGAGCCGTGGCGACGGGCGCCTGTCGCCTGTCGACCGATTACGCTAGAGTGGCTCCAGGAAGGTGTCAACACGCCCGGCATGAGCTACCGAGGTCGCCCCGTGAGAATCGTGGCGAGAGCCGGGGTGAACGGGAGGGTGCACGTGAGCGAGCCGACGGTGCAGTGGGAAACGATGCGGATCGACGAGAACGCGCCGAAGCGGGCGCCGTCGCTGGCGGATCAGACTTACGCCACGTTGAAACGCTGGGTCGTGTCCGGTGAACTCGAACCCGGTTCCGTGCTCAGTGAAAACGATCTCGCCCGGAGGTTTTCGATCAGCCGTTCCCCGTTGCGGGAGGCGATCCGGCGGCTGCAGGACGAGGGACTGCTGGACGTCTCCGGGCCGCGGGGGTTCACGGTTCCGGCGCTGTCGGTGGAACTGGTCCGGCAGGTCTACACCGTGCGCCGGGCCCTCGAGGTGGCCGCGGCCGAGACCGCCACCCGGATTCCGCCCGACAAGCTGGCCGCCATGCACGAACGCATGGACATGATCGGTGAGGCGATCGGTCGTGGTGACCTCGAACCGTTCAACGTCGCCGACTTCGACTTCCACGACCTGTTCGTGCTCAACTGCGGCAACCCCCTGCTCGTCAACCACATCTACCGCTTGCGCGGGCACATCCAGCGCACCATCAACTGGGCCGGTCAGTTCCACGAACACACTGAGCTGGCGTACAAGGAGCACCGGGCGATCCTCGAGGCCATGGAAGCAGGCGATACCCGGGCGATGGGCGAAGCCGTCGACACCCACATCCGCAACGTCATGGACCGCTTGGTCGACAAGCTCGACCCTCTCGGAAAGCCGTGACCGCCGACTGAAAAGAGCTTCTCCGCCATGCCGAACCCCGATGCCTTGCTGAGCACGTGCTGGACCTCCGCGGGTGATGTGATGCCGCTGCGCAACGGCGACCTGAGCCCGTTCGACATCCGGGACCGGGTCGCGGCCGCCGCCGAAGCGGGGTTCAGCGGGTTCGGGATCACGCACACCGACCTCGTCGCGGTGCGTGACGGCATGGGGTTTCCCGCGCTCGCAAGGGAATTCGAGCGGCACGGCATCACGGCCGTCGAGGTGGAGTACCTCGACGACTGGTGGTGTCCGGGGGAGCGGCGCTCACGATCGGACGTGGTGCGCGCCGATCTCCTGCGCGCCGCCGAAGCCCTGGGTGCCTCGCACATCAAGGCCGGCGCCGGGCAGGCCGGTGACACCGTCGAGCCGGACGTGCTGCGCGCGGAGTTCGCCGCGCTGGCGCGGCAAGCCGAGGCGGTGGGCGCGCGGATCGCCCTGGAGCCCGCCGCTTTCTCGATGATGCCGACGATCGAGCCCGCCGCGCGGCTGGTCCGCGACGTGGCGCATCCGGCGGGTGGACTGCTCGTCGACATCTGGCACATCCACCGCAGCGCGATGTCCTATGCGGACCTGGAGCGCATCCTCCCGCCGGAGTACGTCTTCGCCGTCGAGATCGACGACGGGCACCGGGAGGTGACCGGAACCCTGTTCGAGGACACCTTCGACAACCGCCTCTACTGCGGCGAGGGGGATTTCGAGGTCGCTTCCTTCGTGAAGTCGTTGCGGCGCCTCGGCTTCAGGGGTCCGTGGGGGGTGGAGATGATGTCGCGCGAGCACCGGACGCTCGACGTGCGCACCGCGACCAAGCAGGCCGCGACGGCGGCGGCCGATCTTCTGGCGTCGGCTCGATGAAGGTCCACTCGCCGAAGGATCTGCAGCCGACCTCGGACTTCCTCACCGGCCCCGGTTCCGGCTGCGTCACCGGCGCGACGATCGACCTGCGCACGCCGCGGTGACATACCTCGTGACCGGCGCGACGGGCACCATCGGCTCCGCGATCGTCGCCGAGCTGCGTTCCCGATCCGAAACCGTCATCGCACACGGACGCCGCATTCGCACCTCTCCGGCGACGGGGCCGTGCACAGGATCGGCGGCGATCTCCTTGCCGCCGAGGGGCAGGACCTCATCCGCGACGATCCGCGCCGAGAGCGGAGGCGAAGTCGTCTGTTAGTGGCGCGGGCACTTCTGGGCCGCCACGACGCAGGTTGCCTTCACGGCGTGACTCCGCCGGCCGGGATGGGCTGGCGCACGCCGGTGGAGGCCGCGCGGTTCACGGCGTCGATGAAGCGGTGGCGGTGGAGTGCGTGCCGGAAGTCGGGGACGAGTGAGGTGTTCTCCGCGAGGTCGCGGGCGTGCTGCGCGTACAGCTGCGCGACGTTGTGCGCCGGTCCGGAGAGGTCGCGCGGGACGTCGGTGTAGTAGGCGTTGGGGATCGTCAGGGGGTGCACCGTGGTGTCGGCGCCGCGGCCACCGGAGAGGGTGAGGTCGGCGACCTGGAAGTTGCCGTTCGAGGAGGTCAGGACGAGGTCGCCGGCGGCGCCGTTGATTTCCCAGCGCAGGTTGTCGCCGCGGGAGACACCGCCGCGGTAGTAGATCGAAGCCGCCGCGCCGCTGGTGAGCACGCCGCTGATCGCGACGTGGTCGGGGGCGGTGACGGTGAGGAGGCTGCCGTCGTCGGCGACCGTGACTTGGTCGCGGCGGCGCACGAGGTCTGCGGTGACGCCGGCGAAGTCGCCGACGACGTGATGGACCGCATCGAGCGCGTGCATGGTCGGGACGGTGAACGTGGTGACGCCCTTCGTGTCGTCGTACCAGTAGGAGTTCGCCCGGGTGGCCGTCGGCCCCCACGCGGCGCCGGAGCCGACGAGTGTGGTGCCGAGGATGTCGCCGACATACCCGTCCGCGATCAGATCGCGGGCGTAGCGCACCTCGGGCGCGAAACGGCCCTGCAGCCCGGCGATCGTCTTGACGCCCTTCGCGGCGGCGAGGCGGGTGAGCTCCTCGGCGCTTTCGAGATCGGCCGCGAGCGGCCACTCGGTGAAAACGGTCTTGCCCGCGGCCACCGCGGCGGTCGTCAGCTCACGATGGTGCGCGACCTTGACCGCGACGACGACGATGTCGACGTCCGGATCGGCGATGAGGTCCTCAGGGTTGTCGTAGCCCTTCACGCCGAACGCCTCGGCCGCCGCGTCCGCGGACTCGCGCCGAGAGGTGCTCACGGCCCGCAGTGCGAAACCCCGGAGGGCGGTGAGTGCGGGAACGTGGCTGATGGCGGCCCAGCCGGTGGTGCCGCCGCCGATGATGCCGACGCCGATCTGATTCATGGTGGTGCTTCTCCTCTGACGTTGCTGGGGTTGGTGGGTTTCCGGGCCGGCTCCTGCCCATGTCGACGGATAGGGGATGCCCTTTCAGGCGAGTCGCCGGCGGCTTCGAGTTCCCTCGGAGTGAGCACACTCCTTCTTTACTGACCGATCGTTCCTGAATGAGCACACGATCGTGCTGCAGCTGCCTTTCGGGAACTTCCGGCTCAGCAGAGGCAGGTCAGGGCGAGGTCCACCGTCGCCATGAGCGTGGCGCGGTCGGGCCGGATGGCGCCGACGACCCGGAGACCCTGGATGGTGGTGACGAGCAGCCGTGCCGTGGTCGCGGCGCTGCGGTCGGCGGAAAACTCGCCGGCGGCCTGGCCGCGAACGATCAGCTCGAACAAGGCATCCTCGAGCGACTGGATGGTGCCCTGCAGGCGATCGCGCACGACGAGATCGCGGTGCGCGAGCTCGGTCGCCGCGCCCACCACGAGGCAAGCCTCACGGTTACCGTCCTCTACGGTCGCGTCGACCACGCCCACCAGCACCTCGCGGATGACGGCCCGGGCGTTCGCGCCTTCCTTGAGCAGCCCGACGATCGGCTCCGCGTACCGCTCTCGGTACCGGTCGAGCACGGCCAGGTAGAGGCCTTCCTTGCTGCCGAACGCCGCGTACAGCGACCCCCGGCCGACGCCGGTGGCGTCCACGAGGTCCTGGATCGACGTCCCCGCGTAGCCTGCCTGCCGGAACGCCGACATGGCGGCCTCGATCGCCGCGTCGGTGTCGAATTCTCTCGTCCGTGCCACGAGGCGACCGTACCCCGTTGTGGAATGAGCGGTCAAGTAAGGCGTGAGAAGGGCGGGCACCCGCGCCGCTGATGATCGCGGTGGCCCGGTTGATTCGCGCGAGTTCGCTCAGCACTTCTGAGGCGAGCAGGTGGTGAGGAACTCAGCCCCTTGCTGCGGGCACCCCGGGGCCAAGACGGGTGGCCGGAAGATCAGCTCGGCAACGACAGTCCTCTTCGGACGGTCACCAAAGGTCGGACGTCAGAAGCCGACCCGGAGTGATTCGGTGGCCTGCGTGATCAGTTCCTGGAGCCGGACGCCGCGCCACACGTCGAGGTCGTGCGAGCGGCCGGTGCGCACGGCGGCGGCGAACTCGGCGCGGATGACGGGCCAGGCTTCGGTGTGGTCGATCGCGGCGGTGTCGTAGGCCACGGTGCCGGTGGTGCCGAACAGGTCGACGGTCGTCCGTGCGCGGTCGAGGCCGATCGCGCCGGAGAGCGAGGCCTGGCTGACGGCGCCGTTCTCGTGCTCGCAGGTCAGTTCGATCCACCGGGTCGAGTCGCCGGCCGCGCGGATCGCCGCGATGGGGCCGAGCGTGGTTTCGAGCAGGTCGAGCAGGTGCGGGCCGAGGTCGGGTAGCGCGCCGTGCGCCAGGCGCCAGCCCGTGGCCAGGTCGCCGCCCAGGAACGCGCCGTGCAGGTAGCACGAGCGGGCCCCCACGGCGCCGAACGCCTTCGCCCGCTCGACGAACCGGCGGGTCTCCGGGTGGTACCGCTTGGTGAGGACCAGCTGGCTCACCACGCCCGCCTCGTCGATGGTTTCGGCGAGTTCCCTCGCGGCCGGCAGCGTCAGTGCCACCGGCTTTTCCAGCAGCACAGCCTTGCCGGCGCGAGCCGCGCGACGCGCGAGGTCGGCCTGGACGTCGGGCCGGACCGCGAAGGCGACGGCCTCGCACGCGTCGAGCAATTCGTCGAAGTCGGTGGTTCCCTTCGCCCCGTGGGCATCCGCGAGTTCGGCGGCGGCCTCGGCTCGGCGCGCGTACACGGCGGTGAGCGTGGTTTCCGGGCCGGCGGCGAAGGTCGGGGCATGCATCGTGTGCGCCCACGGCCCGGCTCCGACCAGTCCCACGCGGACGGGTGCTGCGGTCACGACATTCCTTCCCGGGCCAGCCGCTCGTCGACGACGGCGGGGGAGTAGGCCGCGTCGAGCACCATCGCCTGTGCGCCGTAGAGGCCGGCGAAGTCCCCGAGTTCGCTGCTGGTCACCTGCAGGTGCCTGGTCGCCCGGGGGAGGGCCTTCTGGTAGATGACCTCGCGGACGCCGGTGACGAAGTGTGTGTCGGCGAGGTCGCCGGCGATCACGAGTACCTCGGGGTTCACCATGCACACGACCGTCGTCAGGACCTCGCCGACGAGCCGGCCCGCCTCGCGGGCGAGCTCCACCGCCTCCGGTCGCCCGGCCGCGAGGTGGGTGGCCAGCTCGCGGCTCGACCGCGTCGGCACGCCGCGATCGGTGAGCCGGCGCGCCAGCGCACCGCCGCTCGCCACGGCGGCGAGGCAGCCGCGGGAGCCGCACATGCACACCGCGTCGTCGTGCCCGGGCAGGCGGATGTGCCCGATGTCGCCGGCCCCGCCGTCGACACCGCGCAGCAAGCCGCCGTTGAACACCAGTCCCGAGCCGATCCCGGCCGATACCTTGACGAGCACCAGCGGCGAGGACTCCGGGTACCGCTGCGTGTGTTCGCCCAGCGCCATGATGTTCGCGTCGTTGTCGACCAGGACCGGCACCCCCCAGCGCCCGGCGAAGTGGTCGGCGATCGAGTAACCATCCCAGCCGGGCATGATCGGCGGCTGGCGCACGGTTCCGGTCTCGAACTCGACCGGCCCCGGCACGCCGACGCCGATGCCCCGCACCTGTCCCGGCGGCCGGCCCGTCTGGTCGAGCAGCACGTGGAAGCGGGCGTCGAGCGCGTCGAGGACCGGAACCGGCCCGGCGGCCACGTCGAGGGCGATCCGCTCCTCGGCCAGCCGTCGGCCGTCGAGGTCGACGACGGCCAGCCGGGCGTCCGCGGTGTCGAGGTCGGCGACGAGCACCACGCCGGCGTCGGTGAACTCGAGCAGGACCGACGGGCGGCCCCCGGTCGAGTCCTCGGTGCCGTGGGATCGCAGGTAGCCGCGGTCGAACAACGGCTTCAGCCGCTGCTGCACGGTCGAGCGGGACAGGCCCGTCTGCTGCTGCAGATCGGCGCGCGTGCGCGCTTTCCCCGTGCGGACCAGCCAGAGCAGGTACCCGGAAGACATCGTCACCGGTGCAACTGTAGTGATCTTCTACCCCTTTTCCGCGCCACTGGTGAGACCTTCGGCGAGCAGCCGCTCCGCCGCGAAGAACAGGATCACGATCGGGATCGTGAGCACGACCGACCCGGCCATCAGCACCGTCTTCGGCACCTCGAGTCCTCCGGCCAGCTGCGACAGACCCAGCGACACCGTCCACTTCGAGCGGTCCTCGACGAGGAACAGCAGGGCGAAGAGGAACTCGTTCCACGCGATCATGAAAACGTACAGACCAGTGGCCACGATCGACGGGGCCGCCAGCGGCAGCGTCACGCGCCACAGGGTGCCCAGCCGGCCGTTGCCGTCGATCGCCGCCGCTTCCTCGATGCTCTCGGGGATGGTGGAGAGGTAGTTGCGCAGCATGTAGATCGACACCGGCAGCGCCTGAGCGACGTACACCACCAGCAGCCCCACCAGAGAGTCGCGAAGGCCCGCCTTGCTGAAGATCACGAACAGCGGGATCGCGAGCAGGATAGACGGAAACAGGTAGACGGCCAAGAACAGGAAGTGCACCTGCCGGCGGCCGGCGAAGCGCAGCCGGCTGGCCGCGTACGCCCCCGGCAGGGACAGCGCCAGGGTGACGATGACCGTGCCCACCGCCACCAGTGCCGAGTTGCCGAGCAGCTCCAGCAGCCCGTCCCCGCCGGCGGCCACCGACTTGAGCACCGTCGTGTAGGTGGTGACGGTGAAGTCCGACAGCTTGGGCAGGATGTCGCCCGGGTGCTGCAGCAGCGAGTCCTGCGACCGCACCGAAAGCAGCACCATGTAGTAGAAGGGGAACAGCGTCGCGATCGCGAGGAACACGATCGTGACCCAGCGCAGCACGCCGAACAGCCGGGTTTCGAACGTCATCCGGTTCACGCGCGATCCTCCGGTGCGAAGAACTTGAGGTAGACGACCAGGAACACGACCAGCACCACCGCGAGCACCAGTGCCTGGGCGGCCGCACCGCCGACGTCGAACTGCGCGGTGAGGAAGTCGTAGACCCGCACGCTCAGCACGTCGGTGCCGGCACCACCGCCGGTGAGCAGGTAGACGTCGTCGAACTTGTTGAAGGTGAGGATGAACCGCAGCACCGACAGCAGGGCCAGCACCGGGTACAGCTGCGGCAGCAGGATGTGCCGGAAGCGCTGTGTGGGGGTGGCGCCGTCGACGAGGGCGGCCTCCTCCAGCTCCTTCGGCACGGCCTGCAGGCGGGCGATGAGGAACAGGAACGTGAAGGGGAAGTAGCGCCAGCCCTCGAACGCGATGACCACCAGCAGGGCCAGGGGCAGGTGCACGTGCCAGCCGAAGAGCGACAACGTCGAGGTCTCCTGGCTGAGGAACGCCACCGGTTTGTCCCAGCCGAAGATGCTCTTGCCCCACGCGTTCACCACACCGAACTGGGGGCTGAGCATGATCTCCCAGACGAAGGTGGCCGCCACCACCGGCGAGACGTAGGGCAGCAGCATCGCGCTGCGCAGGAACGCCCGGCCGCGGAACGGTTTGCGCAGCGCCAGTGCCGCGACCAGGCCGAGCGCCAGCGACAGCACCGTGCCGCCGATGGTGTAGACCAGCGTGGTGCCGAGTGAGCTCCACATGTCCGCGGAGCCGAGCACCTTGGCGAAGTTCTGCAGCGTAAAGCGGCCGAAGATGCCTTCGCGTTGCAACGTCGCCAGGCGCAGTCGCTGGAACGCCAGGACGATCGTCCACACCACGGGCAGGACCACGACCACCAGCACGATGATCAGGGTCGGGGAGAGCAGGGCCAGCCCGGCCCTGCTCTCCTGCTGCCGCAGGGTGAGCGCTCGCCGCCGCCGTGGGGGCCGGCCGGTCGGCTTCGCGGGGGCGGGCCGGTTCCGGACGGTGTGCGCCGAGGTCATCCGCGTTTCCCTACTTCAGTGTTTTCTGGATGTCCTGGACCGCGGCGCTCGCCTGCTTGGCGGCTCCGGCCGGGTCCACGGTGCCGCCGGTCATGGCGCTGACGGCCTTGGGCACAGGCAGCTCGGCGAGCGAGGCGCCGGCCAGACCGCCTTGGCCCTGCGGGATGCCCCACTGCTGGAAGCTGTCCAGGCTGCTCTGCAGTGACTGGATCACATCGGCCGGGTACACCGCGGACAGCGGCTTCTTGGTGTCGGTGCCGACCTGCAGGCCCGCCCACGCCTTGGTGAACTTGCCGGCTTCGGCGGTCGTGCCGGTGCGCGCGGGGATCTTGCCCTGCGGCGCGAGCCCGAGCCAGCCGGCGTAACCCTGGTCCAGCATGTAGCTCACGAACTTCTGAGCGTTGGCGGACCGGTCGCCCTGCGTGATCACCCACGAGCCGAGCTCGCCGAAGTTCTGCGCCGCCGAGCCGTCGGGGCCCTTGATGGCGGTGACGAACCCGGTGTTCTTCGCGAGGAACTCCGGATCGGCCTGGCACTGCGGGCAGCTCGGCGCCGCGTCCTTCTGCAGCCCAGCGAGCTGGGGCAGCAGGTACGAAGACCAGACGGTCATCGCGGCCTTGCCGGCGAAGTACGTCGCGCGGGTGGAGTCGACGTTCTGGGCACCGGGCACGGAGTAGTTGTGCACGAGGTCGTTGTAGAAGGAGAAGGTGTTGACGCACGCGGGGCTCTCGAGTGTCACCTTCCCCGACTGGTCGACCAGCTGGCAGCCGTTGCCCAGCGCGAAGTCCTCGAAGGTCTGCTGGGTGAACGCGTCGCCGGGGTCGGTCGCGATCGAGATGCCGGCGACGTTCGGCGAGTTGAGCTTCTGCGCCGCCTGGCGGATCTTGTCGAACGTGTCGGGCGCCGGCAAGCCCGCCTTGGCGAAGAGGTCCTTGCGGTAGGCCAGCATCTGCGGCCAGCCGTCGGAGGGGACCGCGAGCTGCTTCCCGCCGCTGACGTCCATCTGCAACGCGCGGGCCGAGAAGGTGCCGGCGCCCAGCGTCTTGACCACCGCCGCCGCGGCGTCGGTGTCGACGAGGTCGTTCACGGCCATCTCGTTGACGCCGGTGAGCGAGAGCCCGCCGACGACGTCGGGCAGGTTGCCCGCGGCCGCGGCGGACGTGACCAGCTGGCTGAACTGGTCCTCGTCCAAACCGACGATCTTCACCTTCACGCCGCTCTGGGCGGTGAACTGGTCGGCGATCCGCTGCGCGGCCGCGACCCGGTCTGACTGGTTCTCCATGCTCCAGACGGTGAGCGTGCCATCGCCACTGTCGTCGGAGCCGGAACCGCAGGCGGTCAGCGCGCCACCGGCCACCACCACGGCCGCCAGTGCGGCGGCCGATCGGACCGGGACTCTCGTCCGCCCTCGTGCTGAAGACATCGGTGCTCCTTTGCGTCGTGCCTGGCGACGATCACAGCACCAGTTAGGCGTTAAAGCAAGACAAGTTATGTAGATTTTTTGGCATAAGTGGGGTAGCTTCTGCCCGGCGGATAGCCATAAATGATCGACAAGGTGGTCGGAGGAGGCCCTGGTGGGCACGGTGGTTCAGTTCGTAGGCCCTCGCCGGGTCGAGGTGGTCGAAACACAACCGGAGGCGCTGGGAGCGGGGTCGGTGCGCGTGCGCACCCTGTACTCGGGCATCTCGGCGGGCACGGAGCTGACGGCCTACCGCGGCACCAACCCGTACCTCACCCGGGTCTGGGACGAGGAGCGCCGGCTGTTCGTCGACGGCGACGCGAGCCAGACCTACCCGGTGGTGGGCTGGGGCTACTCCGAGGTGGGCGAGGTCCTCGAGGTCTCGGCTGACGTCGCCGGGCAGTCGGGGGTGCCGGCCGTGGGTGATGTGGTGTGGGGGATCTGGGGCCACCGCAGCGAAGCGGTCGTGCCGGCGGCGAAGCTCGCCGACCACGTCGTGCCGACCGGGCTCGACCCGCTCGCCGCGTCGTTCGCGCGCGTCGGCGCGGTGGCGCTCAACGGGGTCCTCGGCGCCGACGTCCACCTCGGCGAGACGGTCGCCGTCTTCGGCCAAGGCGTGATCGGCCTGCTCGCCACGCGCCTGGCGACGCTCAACGGCGGGCGCGTCGTGGCGTGCGACGCCATTCCCGCGCGGCTGGCGATCGCGGAGGAGTTCGGTGCCGTGGAGACGGTGGACGTCACCGCCGCCAGTGCCGCGGAACGAGTCCGCGCGGCGACCGGCGGCCACGGCGCCGACGTCGCGATCGAGCTCAGCGGCACCTACCGCGCGCTGCACGAAGCCGTCCGCACGGTCGGCGTCGGCGGGCGCGTGGTCGCCGCCGGCTTCTACCAGGGCGACGGCACCGGCCTGCGCCTCGGCGAGGAGTTCCACCACAACCGCGTCGAGATCATCGCCTCGCAGATCGGCGGCGTGCCGTGGCGGCTGGCCGGCCGCTGGGACCAGGACCGGATGAACCGCACCTTCCTGCGGCTGGCCGCCGACGGCGTGCTCGACCCCGTCCGGCTCGTCACCCACCGCGTGGGTGTCGGCGAAGTCGAGCGGGCCTACGAACTGCTCGACGAACGCCCGGCCGAAGCCCTGCAGGTCGTCCTCGACTACACGGAGAACCGATGCTGAAACTCGCCTGCCAGGAACAGCTGTTGCCCGGCGACACCCTCGAACAGAAGTGGGAGTTCGCCACCGCGGCCGGCTACGACGCCATCGAGCTGCGGGGCAAGAAGGACTTCGCGCTGCAGCAGCGCCTGCCGGAGCTGCACCGCGCGGCCCGCAACGGAGTCGTCATGCGCACCGTGTGCGTCGACATGCTCCATTTCTTCGGCGCCTTCGACCCCGACCTGCGCGCCGACGCGGTCAAGCAGATGCGCTCGCAGCTCTCGGTGATCGCCGAGCTGGGCGGGGTCGGGGCGATGACCCCGGCGTCCTACGGCATGTTCTCGCGCCGGCTGCCGCCGTTCGAGCCGCCGCGCACGGAGGAGCAGGACCGCGAGGTGCTGCTCGCGGGTCTGACCGAGCTCGGCGAGCACGCGCGGGCCGAGGGCGTGCTGCTCCTGCTCGAACCGCTCAACCGCTACGAGGACCACATGGTCAACCGCCTCGAGCAGGCGGCTTCGCTGATCGACGAGGTGGGCCTGGACTCCGTCCGCATCGGCGCGGACACCTACCACATGAACATCGAGGAGGACGACCCCGCGGACTCGCTCGTGCGGTTCGCCGCCTACCTCGGCCACGTGCAGGTCAGCGACTCGAACCGGCTCCAGCCCGGCGCCGGGCACCTCGACTGGCCCGCGGTGCTCGGCGCGCTCGCCGCCCTCGGCTACGAGGGTGACCTGGCGCTGGAAAGCCGGCTGCGCGGGGAACCCGCGGACGCGGTGGCCTCCGTGCCACCGTTCCTGCGACGGCTCGCATGACCGACGACCTCGCCCGGCGGGCGCGGCGGATCCTGCTCGCCAACTGGCGCCGGGGGTTCACCGTGCCCGCTCAGGGGTTGTACCCGCACCAGTGGAGCTGGGACTCGGCGTTCATCGCGCTGGGGCTGCGGCACCTGTCGGCCGTGCGCGCGCAACGGGAGCTCGAGTCGCTCTTCGGCGCGCAGTGGCCGGACGGGCGCGTCCCGCAGATCGTCTTCAACCCGGCGGTGCCCGCGAACGCGTATTTCCCCGGGCCTGATTTCTGGGGTCCGGGCGCGCGGCTCGCGTCGACGGGGCTGGTGACCTCGGGGCTCGTGCAGCCGCCGGTCCACGCGCTCGCCGCGTGGGAGGTGCACCGGACCGACCCGGTCACGTCGCGGCGCCGCGGGTTCCTGCGGCGCCTGTACCCGCGGCTGCGGCGCTGGCACGACTACCTGTTCGACCGCCGGGACCTCGCGGGCGACGGGCTCGTGTGCGTGATCCACCCGTGGGAGTCCGGTTTGGACAACAGCCCGGCGTGGGACGAACCGCTCGGCCGGGTCGCTCCTGTCGCCCCGGCGACGTTCGTCCGGCGCGACCTGGGCCACGCGGGTGCGGGCGAGCGCCCGACCGACGTCGACTACGGCCGGTACGTGCGGCTGGCGGCCGACTACCGCGACGCGGGTTTCGCCGACACGCTCGGCGGATCGGCGTTCGCTGTCGAGGACCCGTTGACGAACGCGTTGCTCGCCGTGGGGGAGACCGCGCTCGCCGCGATGGCCGCCGAGCTCGGCGCCGACGCGTCGCCGCACCGCGAACGGGCGGCTGCGCTCACGAACTCGCTGGTGGCCCGGCTCTACGACCCGGCCGAAGGCCTCTTCTTCGCCCGCGACGCGCACACGAAGTCGTTGCTGCGGCAGCGCACGGTCGGCGGCCTCGTGCCGCTGGTCGTGCCCGGTCTCCCCGTCGTGGAGGAGCTGCTGAAAACCGCGCGCGGCGAGCACTTCCGCCTCGGTGAGCTCAGCCCGGTGCCCAGCTACGACCTCACCGCCGTCGACTTCGAACCGGCGCGCTACTGGCGCGGCCCGGCGTGGTTCAACACCGGCTGGCTGATCTGGCACGGCCTGCGCACGCACGGGCACGACCAGCTCGCCGGGCGGCTGGGCGAGGGCATGCTGGACGCGATCCGGCTCGCCGGGTTCCGCGAGTACGTCGATCCGCTCACCGGCACCGGGCACGGCAGCGACGACTTCAGCTGGACGGCCGCGGTGGCGATCGACCTGCTCGAGGTGCCGGCCGCGGACGGGCGGGCGGCATGACCGGGCACACGCTCGTGCGGGGCACGACGTTCCTGATCACCGGCCCCGCGGCCGATGTCGCGGCGGGCACCGAAGGCTTCTACGTCGACGACACCCGGCACCTGTCGCGGTGGGAGCTCTCGACCGACGCTTCGCTGCGGGTGCTGACCGAAGAGCACGACCGGCAGTCGGCGAGCGTGATCCTCACGCCGGCCACGCCGCGCAACGAGGACCCCGCGTACTCCGTGTTCCGCGACCACACGCTGGGCACCGGCACGCTGGTCGAGGACATCCGCGTCCGCAGCCATCTCGTGGTGCCGGGCGAGGTGACCGTGTCGTTCCGGTTCGCGGCCGACTTCGCCGACCAGTTCGAGCTGCGCGGCACCAGGGAGTACGAGCGGCCGGGGGAGTACTCGGCGTCGACGGGGGCGAACGGGGAGGTGCTGCTCGCCTACGAACGAGCCGACTATCGCAAGTGGACGGTCGTGCGCGCCTCCTCGCCGGCCGTGTGCGCCGACGACCGGATCAGCTGGACGCTCACGCTGCCGCCGCACGGGGAAACGTCGTTGCGGGTCGAGGTGGTCGCGGGAGAAGGGGACCGGGTCCCGGATCCGGGCGCGCGGCCCGCGGTTTTCGCCGACGTGGTGCGGGAAGCGCAAGCGGACAGCCAGGAATTCCTGGCTACGGCGGGTGTTACCGAGATCGCGTGGCCCGAGCTGCGAACCGCCGTCGCGGCCGGGCTCGCCGATCTCGCGGACCTGCGGGTGCCGGCGCCGGGCCGGCCGGACCTGCGCGTCCCCGGCGCCGGCGTGCCGTGGTTCCTGACGTTGTTCGGGCGCGACAGCCTGATCACGTCCCTCTCGACACTGGCGTACCGGCCGGAGCTGGCGGCCGCCACATTGCGCGCGCTCGCCGCGGTTCAAGGCACCACGGTCGCCCCGGACCGGGTCGAAGAACCGGGCAAGATCGTGCACGAGGTGCGGCGCGGCGAGCTGAGCCGCTTCGGGCAGACCCCGTATGGGCGGTACTACGGCACCGTCGACGCCACACCGCTGTTCCTGGTCCTGCTCGGCCGCCACCGGCGCGTGGCCGGCGACGGCGTGGCCATCGAGCTGGAGGACGCGGCGCGCGCCGCCGTCGGCTGGATGTTCCGCCACGGCGGTCTCGACGAACACGGTTACCTCGTGTACCGCACGGACGGCCCGGGGCTGGTGCACCAGTGCTGGAAGGACTCCGCCCGGTCCATCTGCTTCGCCGACGGCGAGCTCGCCGAGGGGCCGATCGCGGTGTGCGAGGCCCAGGGCTACGCCTACGAAGCACTCCTGTCGACCGCCGAGATCGCTCGTGAGGTCTGGCAGGACGCACCGTTCGCGGACCGGCTGTTCACCCGCGCCGCCCAGCTGCGCGCCGACTTCGCCGACGACTTCTGGCTGCCGGGCGAGGACTTCGTCGCACTGGCCCTCGACGGCCGCCGCCGCAGGGTCGACGCCCTCGCGTCCAACGCCGGGCACGTGCTCTGGTCCGGCATCCTGCCGACCGGGCTCGCCCACCAAGTCGGGCACCGCCTCTGTGCACCGGAGTTCTTCTCGGGCTGGGGCGTCCGCACGCTCGCCGCGGGCCAGGCGCCGTACCACCCGGTGTCCTACCACAACGGCAGCGTCTGGCCCCACGACACCGCGATCGCCGTGGCGGGGCTGGCCCGGGCCGGCCTGACGGCCGAAGCCACCCGCATCGCCGAAGGCCTGCTGGCCGCCGCGACGCACCAGCCGGGCAACCGCCTGCCCGAGGTGATGACCGGCTACGCGCGCGGCGAAACCCCGCACCCCGTCCCGTACCCGCACTCGGCGTCCCCGCAGGCCTGGGCGGCCGCCGCTCCGCTGCTGATCGCCACGGCGCTGGGTTCGGGGTGAACCGCCCGGCGCGCGAAAGGATCGCACCCTTCGCGCGCCGGGCACGGGGCGCCTCAGCGCACCTGGACGCCCTGTGGAGACACGGCCGCGTCTTTGATGCCGGCGCGGATGCACACGGCGGTGCTCACGTTGCCACCGCGGGCCCAGGGACCGTAGTCGGTGTAGTCGAACGCCAAGCTGGCTTTGCATTTGGTGTAGGCCCGGTATTCACCGGTGCCGTTCGTGCACTTGGCGCTGAGGGACCAGTTGTTGGGCTTGGAGCTGCTGCAGTCATAGGGATCGGCGTTCGCCGACGCACCGCCCAAGGTCAGGAACGCGAGTCCCAGTGTGGCCACACCGGCAATCGAGGCCAATCGCTTCACGACGTTTCTCCTCGCATTTTGGTCAGGCGACAAACGGAGATTCCACGCGAGAGCTTCGTGATCCGCACAGAACCCGCGCACCTGTCGCCCGCGCGGAGTTCGTGCGTGCGGCCTGCCAGTGTGCGAGCTACCCCCTCGTCGAACCGTGTCTTGACTGCACCACAGGTGTGACGTTTGGGCAACCAATGTCACTCTGTCGTGCTCGCCCGGATCTGTCTTCCGCTGGTGAAGGCGAAAACGACGTCAGGAGACAGCTGGCGCGCGTCCGTCACGCCGTGGCGCCGAGGATCCGGGTCAGGCTCTTCTCGGTGTCGGAGCCGACCTTTTCGAACACGACCTTGGCGAGCGGCGCCGCGAGTTTGGCCGCGCCCTGGAACTCGATCGTGGCGTGGTAGGTGATCGTGGTTCCTGGACCGGCGGCGGGGGTGAGCCTGATGTCGTCGGTGGAGGTCGCGGTGTCGTTGCGGCCGACGAATACCACCCGGCCGGGTTCCAGCCGGGTCAGCTCGTACGTCAGCTCTGTCTCGACGCCCGCGATCTTCGAGACGTTGCGCCAGCGGGACCCGACCCCGATCGGCCCGGTGCCGAGCGGATCGCAGGACACGGTCCCGGGATCCCACTCCCGGGCGTTGGCGAAGTCCGCCAGGTACTCCTGGACGTCGTGCGGCGGGGTGGCGACGGCGAACGTGCGCGTCACTTCGACCATGGTCGGTTCCTTCCTCGTCTGCGGGAGACCTCGGACGGGAGTCCGGGCCTCCGCGGGCTTCCCGGCCTGGGTACCCGGTGCGGGTGCGCTCAACCGACGAGGCGTTCCGGCGGGTCGTGCTCGACTACGCCGAGCCGGAGTGACGGTCCACAGTGGTGTCCGTGGTCAGGCCAGGCTGCCGAGGACTTCGAAGGTCCGGGCCTGGTCTTCGAGACCGCCGAGATCGGTCTGGGTGAAGACCACCTCGGTGGCCCCGGCGTCGAAGTAGCTGCGCACCGCGGCGGCGACCGCGGCCTCGTCCCCGATGACGGCGAGCTCACCCGCGCGCCGTGCGCCGGCCAGGGACACCACCCGCTGGTAGGAGGGCACTTGGTCGTAGAACGCCATGTCCCGCAAAGCTTTCTCCTGAACCTCCTCGGCGTGCGCCGTGACCGTGCCCGCCACGAAGGCGACGATCCGCGGGGCGGGGCGCCCGGCCTCGGCGGCCGCTTTGG
The DNA here is from genome assembly GCF_040678995.1 of Amycolatopsis sp. NPDC049253. NCBI lineage: Bacteria > Bacillati > Actinomycetota > Actinomycetes > Pseudonocardiales > Pseudonocardiaceae > Amycolatopsis > Amycolatopsis sp. NPDC049253. The sequence goes on from NZ_JBFAQX010000035.1 coordinate 47,348, forward strand.
TGAGGGTGGGCACGATGTGCTCGCCGAGCACGCGTGGCGCGGCCAGATAGGGGAGCGCGCCGTCGGCCAACTCGCCGGTGACCTGCAAGGCTTTCGGTCCCATTGCGGCGACGAGCACGGGTATGCGTGGCTGCGCGCCGGGCACGGTGACGGGCAGGGCCGGCGCGACGGTGAGCCGGTCGCCGTGGAAGTCTGCGGTGCCGGTGTCCAGCAACGCCCTCAGCGAGGTCAGGAACTCCCGCAGCAGCGCGACGGGCCGGTCGAACGGCAGCCCGAAGGTCTTTTCGATGATGAACCGGGCACCGAGCGCCAGCCCGAGGTGGAAGCGCCCGTGGGTCGCGGCCTGAGCGGTCTGTGCCTGGGAGGACACGAGCACGGGGTGGCGGCCGAACACGGGGATCGCGGACGTCCCGACATGCAGCCCCGGCACCTCGCGTCCGAGCACGGTGGCCAGCGTCGCGGCGTCGTAGTCGAGGCGCTGGCCCACCCACGCGGAGCGGATTCCGGCGGCCGCCGCCGCGCGGGCCTGCTCGACGACGGCGTCGACGTAGTTGCCGACCGGGGCAGTGGCGTTCAGCGCGACTCCGATGGTCATGCGGGGAACAACCCGTGAACCGGCCGAAGCATTTCTTTTGTCCGGCCTGATCTCGTCCGCTGGGATCGCGTCGAAAACCGGATCTCCGCCGGATCGCCCCTGCCACCGATCCCGGCGTGCACCGCCCGGCGCCCGGGACGACGCACGCGGCTCAGAAGTTCAGCGGTACCGGGTCCCCTCCTCGGGCGGTCGCGGTCACGGTGTGGGCCGCGGTCGTGAAGTCGGCGCGCAGTGTCGCTTCGTGGGCGCCGTGGCGCCACGACAGTTCCACCTTCGTGCCGTCGATGTGGTGGTGGAAGGTGCCGCCGAACGCCGGGTGGTCGGCGCGGAAGCGCACCGCGGCCACCAGGGAACGCACCACCGGCCGGCGCAGGTCCGCCGCGACCTCGTCGGGCGTGTAGTGGTGGCGGTTGACGTCCCGGCCGACGCCTGTCCGCCTCAGCAGGGCCAGGTCGTTGCGCCCGGCGAGCAGCCCGACGTAGTAGATCTGCGGTGTGCCGGGAACGAACAGCTGGATCAGGCGCGCGAGCAGGTACCGGTCGTCGTCGGCGCCGACCGCGTCGTAGAAGGTGCAGTTGACCTGGTACAGGTCGAGGTTCGAGGCCGCGGCCCCGGTGGCGAGCCTGCTGGTGCCGCCGCTGGCCGAGTGCACCGACTCCACGAGTTCGTCGATCTGGTCGCCGGTGAGCAGTCCGTCCGCGCCGGGCACCAGGGCGTTCGGCCCGACGTCGATGATGCCGATCCCGTCGTGGGTGTCGAGCACGGTGAACGCGTTGTGCGGCCGCACGGACAGCCAGTTGTCCAGGGGGAGCGGGTCCTGCGCGTGCAGAGCGTGCAGCACGAGCGGCGGCAAGGCGAAGTCGTAGACGTGGTCGGCGATCCCGGCGATCTCGATCTGCTGGCGGAAGTGCCCGTGCACCTCCACGAGGATCTCGGCGCCCCGCTCGTGCGCATAGGCGCCGACGCGTTTGATGAACTCCAGGCACGCGGCCGTCAGGAAGCAGTCTGTGCCGGCTTCCTTCGCCGCGTAGCCGACCGCGTCCAGGCGCAGCAGCCGGACACCGGCGCCGGTGAGCCGGTCGACGACCCCGGCGAGGTACTCCCACGCAACCGGATCGCTGATGTCCAGGTCGATCTGCCGTTCGGTGAACGTGGTCCACACCAGTCGCCGCTGCCCGCCCAGGCGCACGGACGTGAACGGCAACCCCGGACGCGGCCGGTAGATCCGCAGGAGATCGTCCTCGCCGGCGCCTTCGGGGAACACCGCGCCCATCGTGAGGAACATCCCGGCGTAGGGCGATTCCGCCCCGCGGGCCACGACGTCCCGGAACTGCGGAGACCGGCTCGACACGTGGTTGACGATCACGTCGGCCATGACCGCGTGCCCGCGGGACAGCTCCCGTAGGTCGTCCCAGGTGCCCAGCCGGGCGTCGATCTCGGTGTGGTCCTCCGGGTCGAAACCCGCGTCCGCGCCGTCGAACGGCCGGAAGAACGGCAGGATGTGCACGCCGCCGAACGTCCCGGCGAGCGGGCCGTCGAGCAGCGCCCGCAGTCCGGGAAGGGTCCCGCCGAGACGGTCGGCGTAGGCGATGAGCTGGGGGGAGTTCGTGTTCGTCATCAGTCCAAGGAGTCCAGGAGAGCGCCCAGCAGGGGTGTCCAGCGGGGGTCGGGTCCGGTCAGGCCGTCCCAGAGAAAGGTGTCGCACGTGAAGCCGAACGCGATGCCGCTTTCGGGATGGGCGAAGCTCAGCCGCCCGCCCGCGCCGGTGTGGCCGAACGAGCCGGGCCCGAGCATGGCGTCGATGCCCGTCCGCGGCAGCTGGAACCCGAGACCGAATCGGGGCGGCTCGGTGGTCAGCACGGCCAGTTCCGGCGGGGTCGTCACGGCGTCGGTCCGCGGTGTGCGCGCGGACTCGACCGTGCGCGCCGACAGCAGCCGCACTCCGTCGACCTCGCCGATGCACGCGGCGTAGATCCGGGCCAGCGCCCGGGCGTTGCCGACGCCGTTGGCCGCGGGGATCTCGGCGGCGTGGAACGCGCGGGTGCGCCACACCGGATCGCCGGGACCCGGATCGTACTGCGGCGAGCGGAGCATCGCGCGGGCGAGCGGCGTCGTCGGATCCACGCCGTGGGCGCGGTACACGCTCGCCAGGTCGAGACCGCCGGCAGGAGCGACGTCCGGGCGCAGCCGGTGCTCGTGCTGCTCCGGCAGCCCGATCCAGAAGTCCGCGGCCAGCGGCCCGGTCACGTGCTCGGCCAGGAACCGCCCCACCGTCAGCCCGCTGACCCGGCGGATCACCTCGCCCACGAGGAACCCGAACGTCAGCGCGTGGTACCCGCACCGCGTCCCCGGCGTCCACAAAGGACTCTGAGCCGCCAGGAGGGAGACGATCGCGTGCCAGTCGAGCAGGTCGGCGGCGTGGACGTCGGCTGAGGGGCCGAACAGGGCGAGGCCGGCCTGGTGCGTGAGCAGCCAGCGCACCGGGATCCCGGCCTTGCCGCCCGCCGCGAACTCGGGCCAGTAGTCGGCGACGGGGGCGTCCAGATCGAGCAGTCCGCGTTCGGCCAGCACCAGCGCGCAAACCGCGGTGACGCCCTTGGTGCACGATGCCGTGCGGACGAGGGACTCCGCGGTGAAGTGCCCGCCGCCCCACAGGTCGACCACCTCACGGCCGTGTTCGTAGATGCTCAGCTGCATCCCGCCCGGATGGGCGGCGAGCACGCGGGCGAAGGCGGCGCGGACCGGCTCGAACTTCTCGTCGGCCCGCCCGCAGGTCTCCCCGCGGTCAGTCAAGGGATCGGCTTCGCTGCTCCAGGCCGGCCGGGCCGTACGGGTACTGCGCGGCACCCGGATTGCTGGCCTCGGACAAGATCGCCAGCTCGTCCTCGCTCAGCTCCAGCCCGGCCGCACCGAGGTTGTCCTCGAGTTGCTCCACCGTGCGGGCACCGAGCACGATCGACGTGACTCCCGGCTGGGCGCCCAGCCACGCGAGGGACACCTGGGACATCGTCGCCCCGCGCGCGTTCGCGACGGCCGCCACCGCGTCCAGCGTGCGCCAGGTCCGCTCCTGGGTGCTGCGCAGGTCGTAGGCCTCCACCCCGCGGTTCGGGTCCTCGCCCAGCCGGGTGGCGCCGGACGGGCGCTCGTCACGCCGGTACTTGCCGGTCAGCCAGCCCCCGCCCAGCGGCGACCACGGCAGGACGCCGAGACCCGTGGCCAGGCAGGCGGGGACGATCTCCCATTCCACCTCGCGCACCAGCAGGCTGTACTGCGGCTGCATCGAGATCAGCGGGAAGCGGCCCCGGGCGTGAGCGGCCGCCAGCGCGATCTGCCAACCGGTGAAGTTCGACAGCCCGCCGTAGGAGATCTTGCCCGACCGGACCGCGTCCTCGAGGAAGCCGAGGCTTTCCTCCAGCGGGGTCAGCGGGTCCCACGCGTGCAGCTGGTACAGATCGATGTGCTCGCAGCCCAGCCGTCGCAGCGAAGCGTCGAGCGCGCGGGACAAGTGCCGCCGGGAAAGGCCGGCGTCGCGGGGTTCGACACCCACCGGGAAGCGGCCCTTGCCGGCGAGGAACGCGTTGTCCCGCACCGCCGGGGATCGCTTGGCCAGCCAGTCGCCGATGATCCGCTCCGCCTCGCCGCCGCTGTAGACGTCCGCGGTTTCGACGAACGTCCCGCCCGCCTCGAAGTAGGTGTCCAGCTGCTGGTGCGCCACCTCCGCCGGGGTCTCGGCACCGAAGGTCATGGTGCCGAGCGAGCAGGTGGAGACGACGGCACCGGAACGGCCGAGCGTGGTGTACTTCATTTCTTCGTTGACTCCGCAGTTCAGAGTGGCCGGGGACGATAGGCGTCGACGAGCCTGTCCATGAGCGCGTCCATGCGCTCGTCGACGACCTGGTGCTCGGGATTGCTGTCGTACCAGTCGATGATTTCCCGCGCGCCGTGGTCGAACGGGATGAAGCCGGCGAAATCGGGGACGAGGCTGCGGATCTTCGAGTTGTCGAAGACCATGGAGTTGGCCTTGTCGCCGAGCAGTGCCGAGCCCCACTCCTCGTCCAGGGCCATGACCGCGTCGGACGGCACGTGCACGAGGTCCGGCGTCACGCCCGCCGCTCGGGCCATCGCCGAGTAGATGTGGTTCCAGGTCGGCGACTCGTCCGAGGTGATGTGGAAGGCCTCGCCGATCGCCTCGTGCCGGCCCAGCAGCCCCACGAACCCGCGCGCGAAATCCGTGTGGTGGGTGATGGTCCACAAGGACGTCCCGTCGCCGGGGACGACGACCCCCTTGCCGCGGCGCATCCGGTCGATGACGGTCCAGCCGCCGTCGAACGGCACCATGGTCGGGTCGTAGGTGTGCGAGGGACGGACCACGGTCACCGGGAAGCCGGTCTCCCGGTACTCCGCGGTCAGCAGTTCCTCGCACTCGATCTTCTGCCGGGAGTAGGCCCAGTACGGGTTGCGCAGCGGGGTGGATTCGGTGACGGGCAGCCGGGCCGGCGGGGTCTGGTAGGCCGACGCGGAACTGATGAAGACGTATTGCTTCGTGTGGCCCGAGAACAGCTTCACGTCGGCGGCCACGTGTTCGCGGGTGAACGCCACCCAGTTCACGACCACGTCGAACTCGTGCGCTCGCAGCACCTCGCGCACCGTGTCGGGCCGGCGGATGTCGCCGAAGTGCACCACGGCACCCTGCGGAACTGGCCGGACCGACGGGCCGCCGCGCTTGAGCAGGTGCAGGTCGACACCGCGCTCCAGCGCGAGCCGGGCACAGGCGGAACTGATGATCCCGGTGCCACCGATGAACAGCACTTTCAACGCCGTCATTTGACTCCTCCTGCGGTCAGCCCGCTCACGATCCGGCGCTGGAAGATCAGCACCAGGACGATCAAGGGGACGGTGACGATCACGCCGGCCGCCATCTGCGTGCCGTAAGGCTGGTCGTACTGCGAGATCCCCGAGAACTGCGCGATGGCGACGGTCACCGGCTGGGCGGCCGGGGTCTGGGACATCGAGTTCGCGATCATGAACTCGTTCCAGGCCGAGATGAACACGAGGATCGCGGTGGTGAACACGCCGGGCACCGCGAGCGGCAGGATGACCAGCCGGAACGCCGCCGCCTTCGTACAGCCGTCGACCCGCGCGGCCTCCTCGAGCTCCCACGGCATCGCGCGGAAGAAGCTGGCCAGGATCCAGATGCCCAGCGGCAGCGAGAAACTGATGTCGGGGATGATCATCGCCTGGTAGGTGTCGATCCACCCGAGGTCCGCGAACAGCTGGAACAGGGGCGTGAGGATGGCGACACCGGGAAACATGGAGGTGGCGAGGAAGAGCCCGAGGACCAGGTTCTTCCCGCGGAAGTGCAGGCGCGCCAACGCGTAAGCCGCGAGAATGCCGAACACGAGTGCCAGCGCCGTGACGGAGCCGGCGATGACCAGGCTGTTGCGCAAGGCCAGCAGGAACGTGTTCTGGCTGCCGAACACCGCCGCGTAGTTCAGGAACGTGGGGTGCGTCGGCACCAGCGAATTGTCGAAGACCGCCTTCGGATCCTTCAGGCTGGTCACGATCATCCAGTAGAACGGCAGGAGGCAGAACAGCACGATGGTCACCAGCGCGGCGTAGAGCCACCCGCTCGCTCGTCCGCGCCGCGCCCTCCTGCGGCGCCCGGCCGCGGCCGGTGGCGCCGGCCTGGTCGCGACGCTCATCGGTTTCCTCCTCGTCCGCCGCCGATCTGGGCTTCCACCGCGTTGACACCCAGCAGCCGCACGAAGGCGTACGCCGTCACGAAGATCAGCAGGAAGGTCAGCGTCGACAGCGCCCCGCCGAACCCGGGCTTCAGCTCGCTCAGGGTCGCTTGCACGACGAGGATCGACAGGGTCGTGGTGTCGTTCGCGCCGTGCGTGAGGATCGCCGGCAGGTCGTACATGCGCAGGGCGTCCAGGAGCCGGAACAGGATTGCCACCAGCAGAGCCGGCCGCACGAGCGGCAGCGTGATCAGCCGGAAGCGCTGGAACGCCCCGGCCCCGTCGATCTTCGCGGCCTCGTGGACCTCACCCGGGATGATCTGCAGGCCCGCGAGGATGAGCAGCGCGATGAACGGCGAGGTCTTCCACGTGTCGGCGATGACGATCGCGGCCTTCGACGGCCAGTCCGAGCCGGTCCACACCACGTGCGAACCCGTGAGGGCGTTGATGATGCCGACGGGATCGAAACTCCACTTCCACAGCACCGCGGCCACCGCCGTGGGCACGGCCCAGGGCACGAGGACCACTCCGCGAAGCAGCCCTCGGCCCCGGAACGCCTGGTTCATCACCAGCGCCATGCCCAGCCCGATCGCCGTCTCCAGCACGATCGTGACGGCGGCGAAGAAGTACGTGACTCCGACCGAGTCCCAGAACTTGCCGCTGTTCACGCCCCACAACGCGCTGAAGTAGTTGTCCAGTCCGACGAACCGGGGTGCGCTCGCGATCGAGTCGCTGAACAGCGAGCGCACCAGGGCGGCGATCACGGGGTAGCCGATCACCACGGTCAGGACCAGGATCGCGGGCACGACGAGCCAGAAGGCGAACCGGCCGTCGTGGTCCTTCCTCCCGCTCGCCCGTTCCCGCCGCGTGGACGCGCGCGGGACGAGCGCCCGGGAATCACCGGTTCTGACGGACACGGTTCACCTTCCTGGATTGCTGGGTCATCACGATCAGGCGGCGCTGATGGCCTGCTGCAGATCCGCGGCGAGCTGTTTGACGGCCGCGTCGACGGAGACCTTGCCCTGCAACGCCGCGTAGACGTTCTTCTGGATCGCCAGGCTGACCGCGTTGTAGTTCGGTGTCTTGGGCCTGGGCACCGCGGTGAGCTCGGCCTTCTGCAACGTCGGCAGGTACGGCGAGGCCTTGGTCAGGTCGGGGTCGGTGTACAGCTTGGTCAGCACCGAGGCCTGGTTCATCACCTTCACCAGAACCCGCTGGCTGGACTCGGACTGCATCCAGGCCACGAAGTCCTTGGCCGTCTGCTTGTGCTGGGAGAAGGCTGAGACGCCCAGGTCGATGCCGCCCAGCGACGCGACCCCGGGACCGCTCGGACCGGGCAGCTGCGCCACGCCGAACTTGCCTTGGACGGCGGAGCCGGCCGCGCTCGCCGCGGTGTAGACGTACGGCCAGTTCGCAAGGAACATCGCTTTGCCGCTCACGAACGCGTTGGCGCTTTCCTGCTCCTGGTAGGTGAGCGCGGCCGCCGGGATGTTCCCGCTGCGGAACATGTCGACCAGGTGCTGCAGACCCGCGCGCGCCTGTGGCGAGTCGACGGTCACTTTCGAGCCGTCGGGGCTCAGGAAGGAGCCGCCCGCCGAGGTGATCGCCTCGGCCGCGTTCACGGTGAGGCCTTCGTACTGGGCGAACTGCCCCACGTAGCACGCCATGTCGTGCGCCTTGGCGATGGCGCAATCCGACTGGAGCTCGGCCCACGTCGTCGGGGGCTTCGGCACGAGGTCGGAGCGGTAGTACAGCAGGGCGCTGTTGGTCATGAACGGGGCGCCGTACATCTTGCCCTGGTACGTGGCGGTGTCCACCGCGGCCGGCAGGACGCCGGGGCCACCCACCTGCGCCTTGTCGAGCGGTTCGAGCCAGCCGTGGGCGGCGAACTCGGATGTCCACACGACGTCGTCCCACATCACGTCGTACTTGCCGCTGCGGGCCTGCAGGTCCTGCACGAACGAGTTGCGCTGGTCGTCAGGGGACGCCGACAGCTCGATGAACGTGACCTTCTGGTCGGGGTGCAGCTTGTTCCACTCCGCGAGCAGCTGGGGCATCGCGCCGGTGAGGTCCTTGCCCGAGGCGAAGGTGATGGGGCCCGTGCCGTTGCCGGTGGTGCCGCCTCCCGTGCCGCAGGCGGTGAGCGTCGTGGCCGCGGCCGCGACGGCGGCCAGGCCCATGCCCAACCGGGTCAGTCGTCTCCGCACTGTGTCTCTCCAATGAGTCAGTCGCGCTCGGAAACGGCGTGCCGGCGTCAGCGGGGACTGGGCCGGGCTGCGCCGTTTCCGATGTCGGCGGACAGCATGAAGGGAGGCGGAGCCGTCTGTCAAGGAAGCGCTTGCACAGACTTCACGGTCCGATTCCGGGACAAAGTCGCACTTCAAGGCGTTGTGTGTCGATTCAGATGGAAAAATTCTTCCGGTCTGTGCCTAGCGCTTGCACAGGTTGGCCGGGCCGCTCATACTCGGGGAAGCCGTGGGTCGGTAAGTTCCCACGGGAAGATCCGGAGGGGGACAGCGGTGGCGAGGATCGAGGACGTGGCGAAGCGCGCCGGCGTTTCGATCTCGACGGCTTCCCGCGCGCTCAACGGTCACCCGCGGATCTCGCCGAACACCGCCCGTCGCGTCACCGAGGCGGCGCAGTCGCTCGGCTACGTCGCGTCCTCGAGTGCGTATACCTTGGCCACGGGCCGGAACCGCAACGTCGGCGTCGTCCTGCCCTACATCGAACGCTGGTACTTCGGCACGGTGCTCGCAGGCATCGAATCCCGCCTCATGCGCGCCGGCTACGACCTGTCGCTCTACGACTTCAACGGCTCGGCCGAGCAGCGGGCCTCGGTGTTCACGGATTTCCTGCTCCGCAAGCACGTCGACGCCCTCATCACGGTGGCGGTCAGGCTGGAGCCGCACGAGCTCGAAGTACTGCACCGCCTGGACAAGCCGGTGCTGGCGGTCGGGGGACCCGTCCCGGGCGCGGCGACCTTGCGCATCGACGACTTCGGGGCGGCCAAGCTCGCGACGCTGCACCTGATTTCGCTGGGACACCGGCGCATCGGGCTCATCGGCGGCGACACGGCGAGCGAAATGGACTTCCGCCAGCCCGAGACCCGCCACGGTGGGTACCTGGAAGCGATGGCGGAAAGCGGGCTCCCGGTGTCGGACACCTGGTTCTTCCCCGCCGACTTCACCATCGCCGGCGGCTACGCGGCGGCGAAAACCGCGCTCAGCGACCCCCGGCTGAGCGTCAGCGCCCTGTTCGCCGCGTCCGACGAGATGGCGATCGGCGCCGTCCTGGCCGCCAAGGACCTCGGCATGAAGGTGCCGGAAGACGTGTCCATCGTGGGCATCGACGGCCACGATCTTTCGGAGTTCTTCGGCCTGACCACCGTCGCGCAGTCCCCTCGCGACCAAGGTGCCCGCGCCGCCGAGCTGATCCTCGGAGTGCTGTCCGGCGACCAGCCGGCCAGTCCCACCGACACCCTCTGGCCGATCGAGCTGATCGTGCGGTCCAGCACGACCCGGTACCACGCGCCCTGACCCGGCGTAGGCGGGCCGCGCTTCCGGGTCCGGCTTCACCACTCGAATCGCCGGGTACAGCGGGTCAGATGCTGCTTTCGCGAACCTGAAGGGTGGGGGTGAGCCGGGCGGACTCGGCGGGTTCGCCGCGCATGACGGCGCGCAGGAGGCGCACCGCGGCCTGGCCGATCTCGAACATCGGAGAGCGCACGGAGGACAGGGGAATCGGCAGTTCGGCGGCCAGCGAGGTGTCGTTGAACCCGACGACCGCGCAGTCCCGGCCCACCGTGAGACCGTGGGAGCGCAGGGCGCCCATGGCGCCGATCGCGGCGAAGTCGTTGACCGCGAACAGCGCCGACGGCCGGCGGCCGGACACGAGGATCTTCTCGGCCGCTTCCCGGCCACCCTGGGTGTCGAAGCGGGACAACACGATGTCGCCGTCGCCGATCTCGCCGCCCAGTTCGCGCCAGCGCTGCACGAAGCCGGCGGTGCGATCCACCCCGGTGGTCGCGTAGGGCTCGCCGGCGATGACGCAGACGTCGCGGTGTCCCTTGTCCCACAGGTGTTCGGCGACCAGCTCGCCGCCCCGGGTGTCGTCGCAGGTGGCCGACGGGATCTCCGGGTGGCGGCGGTTCATGAGCACGAACGGCACGGCCCGGCGGCGCAGGTCGGTCAGCACCACGTCGACGTCCAGGTGCCGGTCGCCGATGATCAGCCCGTCCACGCGCCGGGCCAGCATCAGTTCGACCTTGCGGCGCTGCTCGTCCACGTCGTCGCGGGAGTTGGTGACGAACGAGGAGTAGCCGATGGTCGCCGCCTCGGCTTCGACCCCCTCGTACATCACGGCCAGCACCAGGTCGGACAGCCGCGGCACGACCACGCCGAGCAGCCGGGTGCGGCGGGTACGCAGGCCGGACGCCTGCGGGTCGGGGGAGTAGCCGAGCTCGGCGGCGAGCTCCCGGATCCGGCGCGCGGTCGCGTCGGAAGCGGCGCCGCGCGCCGACTCCGGGTCGGAGTGCAGCACACGGGACACGGTCGACGGGTGGATGCCCAGCTGCCGGGCCAGGTCCTTGAGGGTCGGCACCCGCTCGGCGGCCGTCCCCTCCGGCTCCGGGACGCGGTTGCCATCCCCTTCACGTGCAGCCTTCGCCCTGGGCAAGCCCCCACCTCTCTGTCGGGTATTGACCCCGATTCGACGAGCACCGTACAGTCTCGACCCATCCTACCCAATCGTTTGGGTACACAGCGGACACCGCTACCCAAACGATTGGGTTCGCACTGACGAGGTACGGAGGTGAATCGGCCGTGACGACGAGCCTGTCGAGTGAGCGGGGCGAGCACGTCGTGCTCCTCGCGACCGGCGGCACGATCTCCTCCCGCAGCCGCGCCGAGCTCGGCGGAGCCGCCGTCGCCTCGGACGGCGCGGACGACCTGCTGCGCAGCATCGGCGGGCCGCACTCGCTGCCGGTCCGCGTGGTCGACGTGCTGCGGGTCGGTTCGTACACCCTCGACGTGGACGACATGCTGCTGGTCTGCGCCCGGATCCGCGAAGCGCTGGCCGACCCGGCGGTGGTCGGGGTCGTGGTCACCCACGGCACCGACACCATGGAGGAGACGGCGTTCCTGGCCGACCTCGTGCACGTGGACCCGCGGCCGGTGGTGTTCACGGGCGCGCAGCGGGCCGCGGACGCGCCCGATCCGGACGGCCCGGGCAACCTGGCCCGCGCACTGGCGCTGGCGGGTGATCCGGACAGCCGCAACCGCGGGGTGCTGGTCTGCTTCGCCGGGGAGGTGTTCCCGGCCCGCGGGGTGCGCAAGTCGGAAACCCTGCGGGCGCACGCGTTCAGCAACCCGGACGACGGGCGCTACGGCTGGACCGGCGACCGGCCCGAGCCACTGCCACTGCCGGACGGCGGCACCGGCTGCCGCGTCGACCTGGTTGCCTCCTACCCGGGCGCCGACGCGGCGCACCTGCGCGCGTCGCTGGCCGCGGGCGCGGCCGGGATCGTGGTGCAGGGCACCGGCATCGGCAACGCCAACCCGGCGCTGTGCGAGGCCGTCGCCGAGGCCACCACGCGTGGCCTGGTGGTGGTCACCAGTACCAGGGTCCAGGCCGGCCCGGTCGTCCCGGTGTACGGCGCCGGCGGCGGCAAGGACCTGCTGGCGGCCGGTGCGATCCCGGCCGGGCTGCTGCGCCCTTCCCAGTCGCTCGTCCTGCTGTCTTTGCTCCTGCGGCTCGGGTGGTCCCGCGAAGACATCGCGGAGGCCTTCTCGCGGAGGGCAGGCGAACCCTGACTCCGCCCGCAACCGCTGTTCCCCACTCCACGAAAGGCTTGTTCATGACGAAGGACATCCAGGTCGCGTTCGGCATCGACGTCGATGCCGTGGCCGGCCAGCTCGGCTCGTACGGCGGCGAGGACTCGCCGTGCGACATCTCCCGCGGCATGTTCAGCGGCGAGGTCGGCGGACCGCGGCTGCTGCGCCTGTTCGAGCGGTACGGGCTGACCACGACGTGGTTCGTGCCCGGCCACTCCATCGAGACCTTCCCCGACCTGACCCGCGCCATCGTCGACGCCGGGCACGAGATCGGCGCCCACGGCTACTCGCACGAGAACCCGATCGCGATGACCCGCGAGCAGGAGACGGCGATCCTGGACCGCTCGATCGAGCTGATCGAGAAGGTCGCCGGCCGCCGGCCCACCGGCTACGTGGCGCCGTGGTGGGAGTTTTCCCCCGTCACCAACGAAATCCTCCTCGAACGCGGCATCAAGTACGACCACTCGCTGATGCACCGCGACTTCGAGCCGTACTACGTCCGCGTCGGCGACAGCTGGACCAAGATCGACTACGCGCAGCCGGCCGAGACCTGGATGAAACCCCTGGTCCGCGGTGAAGAGACGGACCTGGTCGAGATCCCGGCCAACTGGTACCTCGACGACCTGCCGCCGATGATGTTCGTCAAGGCGTCGGCTAACTCGCACGGCTTCGTCAGCCCGCGCGAGCTCGGCCAGACCTGGCAGGACCAGTTCGACTGGGTCTACCGCGAGATGGACCAGGCGACCTTCACCATGACCATCCACCCGGACGTGTCCGGGCGGCCGCAGGTGCTGCTCATGCTGGAGCGGCTGATCGAGCACATCAACTCCCACGAGGGCGTCAGCTGGCTGACCTTCGACCAGATCGCCGACTCCTTCCTCGCCCGCAACCCTCGTAAGGGAGCCGGATCATGAGTGTCGAACCCCTCGACCTGACGGCGCCCGCCGTCGACGAGAAGCGCAGATTCCCCGTCTTCTCCCGGAAAGCGACCCGCACCGCCACCGTCCTGGCGCTGATCGCCTGGACCATCGCGGTGTTCGACTACGGCCTGTTCGGCACGCTGCTGCCCGCGATGCAGGAGTCGTTCGGCTGGACCGCGTCCGAGGCCTACCAGATCAACACGTGGATCGCCGTCGGCACCGCGATCGTGTGCTTCGGGATCGGCCCGATCATCGACCGGCTCGGCCGCCGCCGCGGCATGATGACCACCATCGGCGGCACCGCGATCATCTCCACCCTGACCGCGGTGATCCCGGCCGCGCTCGGTGCGGTCAGCGGCGTGATCATCACCGTCATCCGCTCGTTCGGTGGCCTCGGGTTCTCCGAGCAGGCGGTGAACGCGACCTACATGAACGAGGTCTACCAGGTCACCGAGGACGAGAAACGCCGCAAGCGCCCCGGGTTCTACTACTCGTTCATCCAGGGTGGCTGGCCGCTGGGCTTCCTGCTCTCCAGCGCGCTCGCGTTCGTCTTCCTCGACTCGCTGGGCTGGCGCGCGCTGTACGTGGCGGCCGCGGTCCCGGCGGCGATCGTGGTGTGGGTGATCTGGCGCAAGCTGCGCGAGACGCCGCAGTTCGAGCTGCACCAGAAGCTGACGGAGCTGGAGAAGGGCGGGCGCACCGCCGACGCGCACGCGCTGGCCGCCTCCTACGGCGTCGAGCACTCCTCGGCGTCGCCGCTCAAGCGGCTGTGGGAACCGGCGTTCCGGCGCAACACGATCGTGCTGTCGCTGGCCTGGATCCTGAACTTCTTCGGCATCGCGATCTTCAGCGTGCTGGGCAGCTCGGTGCTGAAGAACGCCAAGGACGTTTCGCTGTCCAGCGCGTTCTGGATGCTGATCGTGATCAACGCGATCGGCTACTTCGGCTACGTCTTCCACGGCTGGCTCGGGGACCGCATCGGCCGCAAGCGCACCATCATCATCGGCTGGATCATCTCCGGCCTGTGCTTCGCGCTGATGCTGAGCCCGGCCGCGAGCAGCTCGTTCGTGATCATCCTGACCTACGGCGCCGGGCTGTTCTTCCTGGTCGGCCCGTACGCGGCCATCCAGTACTTCATGGCCGAGTGCTACCCGGTCAGCTGCCGCGCCACCGGCACGTCGTTCATCGGCGCGATGAGCCAGCCCGGCACGATCATCGGCGGCGCCCTGTTCACCGCGGTCGCGGCGGGCGCGGGCACCGGGGCGGCGGCCCTGTGGGTCGGCGCGCTCGGCACCGCGGTCTCCGGCGTGCTGATGATCGCCGCCAAACCCCCCGTCGCCGCCCTGCGAGAGGAACACGCGGATGTCTGAGCCGAAAGCGGCGATCGTCACCGGCGCCGCCAGCGGCATCGGCCGGGCGCTGGCCGTGCACTACGCGCACCGCGGCGTGCACACGGTGATCGGCACGTTCCCCGGCGATCCGCACGATCCGGCGGAGACGCTCCGGCAGGTCGAGGCGGCCGGCGGGAAGGCGGTGGTCCACGAGGTCGACGTGCGCAGCACCGAGCAGGTCGAGGCGTTCGCGCAGCGCGCGGTGGACGAGTTCGGTCGGCTGGACTACGCGGTCGCCAACGCCGGCATCCTGCGCAACTCCGCGCTGGCCGACCTGTCGGACGAACGCTGGCACGACATGCTCGACGTCGACCTGACGGGCGTGCTGCGCACCCTGCGTGCCGGCTCGACCCGGATGACCGACGGCGGCGCGATGGTGGCGGTGTCGTCCATCGCCGGCGGCGTCTACGGCTGGGAGGAGCACGCCCACTACGCCGCGGCCAAGGCCGGGGTCCTGGGCCTGGTGCGCAGCGTCGCGGTCGAGCTCGGGCCGCGGCAGATCCGCGCCAACGCGGTGATCCCCGGCCTGATCGAGACGCCGCAGTCGCTCGACCCGGTCAACTCGCTCGGCCCGGACGGGCTCGCCCGGGCCGGCGGCGACATCCCGTGGGGCCGGGTCGGCCGGCCGGCGGAGGTGGCCGACGTGATCGGGTTCCTCACCTCGCCTGCCGCGACCTACGTGACCGGCCAGGCCATCGTCGTCGACGGTGGCCTGACCGTCCGGATGCGCGCGTGACCCGCGCGACCGGCCGGACCGTTGTCGTCACCGGCGGCGCCAGCGGGATCGGCAGGGCCATCGCCTCGGCGTTCCGGGACAACGGCGACCGGGTCGCCGTCCTGGACCGGACCGCCGAGGCCGGCGCCATTGCCGTGGATGTGTCCGATGAGGACAGTGTGAGGTCGGCGTTCTCGTCGGTGCGCGCGGAGTTCGGCACCGTCGATGTCCTGGTGAACTCGGCCGGGCTGCTCACCGAGTCGCCGGCCGAGGACATGAGCCTGGCGATGTGGAACGAGACCATCGCGGTCGACCTGACCGGGGTGTTCCTGTGCAGCCGGGAGGTGCTCAAGCCGATGCGGGCGCAGCGCTGGGGCCGCATCATCAACATCTCCTCGCAGCTCGGTCTCAAGGGCGGCACCGGGCTCGGGCACTACAGCGCGGCCAAGGCCGGTGTCCTCGGCTTCACCAAGGCCGTGGCGCTGGAGGTGGCGGCGGACAACGTGCTGGTCAACGCCATCGCCCCCGGCCCGATCGAAACACCGTTGGTGGACGGTATCTCCGAGGCGTGGAAGGTGGCCAAGCGGGCCGAACTGCCGCTGGGCCGCTTCGGCACCCCGGAGGAGGTCGCCCCGGCGGCGGTGCTGCTGGCGAGCGACCCCGGTGGGAACCTGTTCGTCGGGCAGACGCTGGGGCCGAACTCCGGCGACGTAATGCCCTGAAGTCCGTTGCGCGGAAAGGGGTTCGAGGTGTGCGGAGCGTGCGGCCGGACGGTCGTGGCCGATCCGGTGTTCCCCGGCGGGCGCACCACCCGGGGCAACCTGCTCGCCGGGCAGATCATCGACGCGCTGTGCGCCGCCGCGCACAACCGGATCCGGGTCACCGGCAGACCGGAGGGCTTCACCGTCTCCATCCCCGGGCGGCGGCCGGTGCCGTGTGCGACCGTGGCGGACGTCTGGTCCGCCGTGTTCGCCGCGTCGCCGGCCACCGCGAGCGTCACCTTCTCGACCGTCCAGCTCGAAGCACGGTACCGGACCGAATCCCGGCTGCTGCGCGCCGTCGTCGCCGCATCCACTGTCGCCGCATCCCCCGCGGAGAGCCGAAACCGTTGACCGGAAACTGGTGTGGCTGGAAACGCGGTGCAGTGCCAGAATTCGCTCCGCGATTCGCCGGATGCCTCCTCGCGCTCTTCCTTCCGCGCTCCTTTCCAGACGTGGGCTCGGGTTTGATCGGCCTCATCCGGCATCAGGCGGATCGACCCCAGCCGGTCTCGGCGGTCACCTGCCCTGGCCGCGGCGGCCGACGCGTCGGCCAGGGCAGGTGGGTCATCCGCAGGCCGTGAACGTGCCGGTCAGCGCGGCCACCGCCGCGGCGGTCCGGCGGCCGCTGGTGAAACACGCGATCCCGAACTCCTCGGCCAGCTGCAGGCTGCGCGGGGACGGGCGGGTGTAGCTGTAGATCACCAACGGCACCTGCCGCGCCAGCGCGGTCAGCTCCTCGGCCTCCCGGTCGAGCTGCTTGGCGTCGGCGAGGGTGGCGACCAGGACCAGCACGTCGACCTCGCCGCTGTCGGCGAGCAGGCGCAGCACCGGGGACACGCCGCCCCGGCTGAGCACCTGGGCGGTGGTGTCCACCGGGTTCGCCGGGCTGCCGTAGGACGGGATCAGCTCCCGCAACCGCGACTGCAGGCCCGCGCTGAGCACCGGCAGGTCCAGGCCCGCCAGGACCAGGTCGTCCGCGAGCCAGGTGCCGGCCCCGCCCGAGGTCGTCACCACCCCGACCCGGCGGCCGGCCGGAGCCCGCGTACGGGAGAACACCATGGCCAGGTCCACCAGCTCTTCCTGATCGGTGGCCGGCACGATCCCGCCGTCGTGCACGGCCTGGGCGAATTCGGCCGCGTCGCCCGGGTCGTGCGCCGTGTGGGCGAGCGCGGCGCGACGCCCCGCGGCGGTACCGCCGACCTTCGCCAAGATCACGTGCTTGCCCCGGGCCCGCGCGGCCTGGCCGATCTGCGCCAGGCGCTCGGGGGAGGCCAGGCCCTCGATGAACAGCAGCAGCACGCGCGTCGCCGGGTCGTCCACGAGGTGCGCGGCCACGTCGGCCAGGTCGAGGTCGACCTCGTTGCCGGTGCTGACCACGTGGCTGAACCCGAGGCCGCGCCCGAGGCCGTCGTTGAGCAACGCGAACCCCAGGCCGCCGCTCTGGGCGACCACCGCGACGTCGCCGGCGATCAGCCGGTCGAGCCCGCGCTCGTAGTTGATCGTCGGGCTGAACCCGAGCGGGATCGTGTCGACGAGGTTCATCGTTCCCTCGGCGTTCGGCCCCAGCACCCGCATGTCCGGGAACCGGTCGCACAACGCGCGCAGGTCGCGCTCGCGCGAGCCGCCGTCGGACTGCTCGGCGAACCCCGAGCTGATGACCACCACGAACCGCACGCCCGCGCGCCCGCACTCGGCGACGACGCCGTTGACGCGTTCGGCGTTCACCACCACCAGCGCGACGTCCACCGGACCCGGCACCGCTTCGATGCCGGGATAGCAGCGCAGCCCGTCGATGGTGTCGTAGCGGGGGTTCACCGGGTACACCGCGCCGGTGTAGCCGTGCTGGGCCAGGATCCGCTGCGGCAGGCCGGAGATGATGTCCGGGGTCGCCGACGCGCCGATGATCGCGACCGAGCGCGGGCTCAGCAGCGGACCCAGGTTCCCTTGCGAATTCTCGCTCTCGGCCGCGGTCACGACGTCCGCCCCAGGGCGGCGCCGCCGAGGATGTCCCGCGCGATGAGGAACCGGTGGATCTCACTCGGCCCCTCCACGACCCTGGCCACCCGCAGCCCGCGGAACCAGTGCTCCAGCGGCAGGTCCTTGGTCATGCCCATGCCGCCCAGGATCTGCATCATCGCGTCCACCACGGCGAACCCGGTTTCGGTGCCGTACAGCTTCGCGATCGACGCCTTCGTCCGGGCGTCGCGGCCCTGGTCCGCTTCCCAGGCCGCCTCCCAGGTCAGGTGGCGGGCGGCGTTGATCCGCACCCGCGCGTCCGCGATGGCGAACTGCACTGCCTGGCGGGTCGCCAGCAGCGCGCCGAACGTCTCACGGGATTTCGCCCACTCGGTCGCGATGCGGACCGCTTCCTCGGCGACCCCGACGGCCTGTGCCGCGTAGCGCAACCTGCCGCGCACCAGCCACTGCTGCGCCAGCCCGAATCCCTGGCCCTCCTCGCCGACGAGGTTCTCCACCGGTACGACCACGTCGTCGAAGCGCACCTCCGTGGTCCAGTGATCACGCAGCACGGGCACGCCGGTGACGGTCATCCCGGGGGTGCCGCCGTCGACGATGAGCGCGCTGATCCCCTTGCGCCCGGCGGCGCGGTCGGTGCGGGCGTAGACGATGCCGTAGCGGGCGGAGTCCGCACCGGTGGTCCAGAGCTTGCGCCCGTTGATGCGGTAGCTGTCGCCGTCGCGGGTCGCGGTCGTGCGGATCGCGCGGGCGGGGTCCGACCCGCCGGTCGGCTCGCTGATCGCGGTGAAGGCCGACCAGGCGTTTTCGATCGTGGGCACCACGTACTTCTCGATCTGGTGCGGGCTGCCCTTGTACAGCACCACCGGCGGCTCGATCCCGAACACGCCGCCCCCCGGGGACGGGAAGCTGTACCGGTGTTTGGCCATCTGCTCGGTCAGCACCGTGCCCTCGAACGTGCTCAGCCCGCCGCCACCGAACTCCTTCGGCGCTTCCAGGCACCAGAATCCGGCGTCACGCGCCTTCTTCTGCAAAACCGCCAGCTGCTCGGCGGGGATCGCGCGCTCGTCGCCCGGCACGGCCGCCTCGGCGGGCACGATCTCACCTCGAACGAACTCGGCGATCGTGTCCGACAGCATCTTGAGGTCTTCCGGCAGGTCGAAACCCTGGAATGACAAGGGAAATCCTTTCTTCTCAGCGGCCGAGGTAGACGCCGGTGCGCTTCTCGCGGAACGCGGCGAGCGCCTCGGCCGAATCCTGTGTGGACGTCACCACGGCCATGTGGGACGAGATGAGGTCCAGCGCGGTGCGCAGGTCGCTGCGCGCGGACTGGTGGACCGCCCGTTTGATGGTGCGCACCGCGATCGGGGGAGCGTCGGCGAGCTTGCGCGCGAGCTTGTCCACCGCCGACGGCAGTTCGTCGTCGTCGACCACGTGGTTGGCGATGCCCAGGCGCGCGGCCTCCTCGGCGTCGATGAAGTCGCCGGTCAGCAGCAGTTCCAACGCCTTGGCCTGACCCACCAGCCGCGGCAGGTAGTAGCAGCCGCCGTCGCCCGGCACCAGGCCGACCCGGATGTAGCCCTCCGACAGCCTCGCCGACCGGGCGATGATCCGCATGTCGCACATCAGCGCCATGTCCATGCCCGCCCCGACCGCCACCCCGTTGATCCCCGCGATCACCGGCTTGTCGAGGTCCTCCAGCGCGAACGGGATGCGGTGGATGCGCTCGCTCAGCTGCGTCTTGCGCTGCAGCGGGGTCGGCCGCTCACCCGACATCGACGACAGGTCCACGCCGGAGCAGAACGCGTCCCCCGCACCCGTCAGCACGATCACGCGGACGTCGGGGTCCGTGCGGGCGTCCACCAGGATCTGCGCCCACTGGTCGATCATCTCGTGGGTGAAAGCGTTCTTGCGGTGCGGCCGGTTCAGCAGGATCGTGCCGATACCGTCGGATTTCGTGTACTCCAGGTCCGCCATGCGAACTCCTCCTAGTCGGACAGCAGCTTCGAGGGGGACAGCTCGTCGAGGTCGCGCCGCGGCGCGAAACTCTTGCCGCAGGCCATCACCGCGGCGCCGATCAGCACCAGTGCCGCGGAGATCAGCGGAATCGCGGTCGGCACCGCCGAGTCGATGAGCGCGCCGCCGATGATCGGCATGAACGACAGGGTCAGGAACGAGCAACCCAGCGAGAACGACGTCCCGGTGCCGCGCAGCTCGGTCGGGTAGGACTCCGTGGTGTAGCGGGTGTAGCAGCCGAACGTGCCATTGCCGAAGAACCCGAACGCCACCAGGCTCACCGTCGCCGTGGTGAAGGACAGACCGGGAATCGCGAGCAGCGCCAGCGCCGCCGCGGCCAGGACCGAGTAGCCGGTCATCAGCCACTTCGACGGCACGTGGTCCGCGATCCAGCCCACCAGGATCTGGCTGCCGAGCGCGACCCAGTTGCTCAGGCCGAACAGGAAGGCCGCGGAGCCGAGCGAGAGGTGGTCGACGTGCACCAGGTACGTGGTGACCACGCCGATGATCAGCCCGATCCCGCCGTTGATGCAGAACCCGAACAGGCTGGTGACGATCGTCTGCCGGCGCTGCTCGGGCGTGAACAGCTTGCGCCACCCGGGTTTGTGCTCGACGGCGCGGTGCGCGGTCGCGGCCTTGACCTGCTTGAACCGGGCCGAGTCGCGCAGGAACCAGCCCGCCACGAGCACGAGCAGCAACGGCGCGAACGCGAGGTAGAACAGTGGCCGCCAGCCGTACGCGGGCAGCAGCACCGCGGCGATCGTGCCCGCGACGCCGGCGCCGAGCGGGTATCCGGCCTGCACGAGACCCATCAGCACACCGCGCCGGTGCCGGGGGGCTTCCTCCGCGACGAGGGTGTTGATCACCGGTTCGGTGAGGCCGTAGGAGGTCGAAACCAGCAGCCGCACCACGATGAACTGCCAGGCGTTGGCCACCAGAGCGGTCAGGCCCCCGAAGATCCCGGTTCCGACCAGGGAAAGCTGGAAGTTCGCGCGGCGCCCGATCCGGTCGATCAGCCGCCCGGCGAGCACGGGGGCGGCGAACGTGACGAAGGAGAATGCGCCGATCAGGTATTCTATTGTGGACAGTGACAGGTGCAGTGCCGGCGCCAGCGCGGGCACTGCGACGCCGAGCATCACGTTGTCCATCGACACCAGGGCCCAGGCGAGGAACGACAGCAGGACCACGAAGGTCACGTAACCGGTGCTGCTGGTGCCGGCCGGCGGGGCTTGTTGAGCGGACCTGGGGCGGGCAGAGGTCATGACGGTGCCTCCTTGCACACGTCGTGGCGCACCGAGGGCAGGATGGGGCACACCGGCTCGCAGGCCGGTGTCGCGATGGCCCCGGGGCGCTACCGGTGGGGGTGGGAGAGCACCGAGACGACGTTCTGCTCGCCGGTGCCCCGATGGTCGTCCATGAACTGGATCAACCGGTCGACATCGCCGTGCCGCAGCGCGCCGATGAGCTTCTCGTGATCGTCCACAATGCGCACCCGGGCGGCGCGCTCAGTGCTGTAGACCAGCCGGTACGGCGTGGTCTTGTCCCACAGCCGCGCCGTTTCGGCCACGACGTGGGCCAGGCCCGACAACCGGAAGATCCGGAAGTGGAACTCCCGGTTGAGGTGCCTGAGCTCACGGGAGGGGTTGTCGATCAGCTCGGCCATGCGGCTGTTGAGCTCGGTGAGCTCCGCCAGCTCCGACGGGGGCACCGAGGTGATCCGGCGCAGGAGCTCCGTCTCCAGCAGTCGCCGCATCAGGTAGATCTGGCTCAGCTCGTCCGCCGACAGCCGCGCCACCACGAACCCCCCGCTGGGGGAGGGCTCGACGAGTCCTTCGGCCTCGAGGTTCTTCAGCGCCTCACGCACCGGGACGCGGCTGATGCCCAGCTGCTGAGCGATCGCCGCCTGCCGGATCGGCTGGCCGGGAAGCAACACGCCGTCGTGCACCAGCTCCCGGAGGGCGAGCACGGCCCGCTCCGCGAGCGAGATCGAGCGGGTCTGGGGTGGCGTCTCCGGCATCCCGGCCTCCTCGCTCGCGGTGAATACAACAATGAATACGCTCGTGTATTCGATCTCGTCAAGCCCCTGAGCGTGGTGCGTACCTTGCGCGAAATGGGCTGAAGGCAAGCTTTCGCGAACAAGGACGGCCTTGCGCGAAGCCGTCGAACCGCAGTGGGTGAAGCCGCTTCGACCTCGCCGCGCGCTCGGCCTGACGCAGGCGTGTTCTGGGATCTCGGCGGGGGATGCCGGACGCGAGGCCGGATGGCGGGCGCACCGGTGGTTGACACCCTTTTGGGTAACCGCTATCTATTGCGGTACCGCAGGGGAGGACGGGCGTGCAGGACGTGGTGCTGGCGTTGCTGGCCAAAGAGCCGTCGCATGGGTATGACCTGCGCCGGCGGCTGGTCGCGGCGCTGGGGCCGCTGGGGGAGACGCTGAACGTGGGGCAGGTCTACGTGACGCTCACCCGGCTCGAGAAGGCGGGTCTGGTCGTGCAGGACCGCGAGGACGCGCCGGTGCGGGGCCCGCGGCGCAAGGTGTACGCGCTGACTGCGGCCGGGCAGGAACGGGTGACGGCGTGGATGGGCGAGAGTGCCGGGCCGAGGGCGGACGTGCCGGAGTTCCACCTGAAGCTCGTGGCCGCCGCCGAGTCGGGCCTGGCCGATCCGCTTGCACTGGTGGACGCGCGGCGGCGGGAGCTGATGCGCAGCCTCGCCGAGGCGCAGCAAGCGACGCTCGAGCATGACACGAACTCGGAGGCCGGGCTGCTCCTGGAGGGCGTCGCCCTGCGGTTGCAGGCCGATCTGCGCTGGCTGGAGGCGTGCGAGCGGACCTGGGCCGCGCTCGCCTCGCGTGGGAAAGGCGGAGGGAACGGATGACGAGAGACGGGCGGCTGGTCAGCGGCCGGAGCACAGCCGGCGGCCGGCCCGGGGTGGTGCGTGCGGTCGGCCTTTCACGGGTGTACGGGCAGGGCAAGAGCCTGGTGCGGGCCGTCGACGGGGTCGACCTCGACGTGCCCGCCGGGCAGACGCTCGCCGTGACCGGGCCGAGCGGCTGCGGCAAATCGACGCTCCTGCAGCTGCTCGGCGGTCTCGACCGGCCGAGCAGCGGCGAGGTGTGGCTCGGCGGCCGCCGCATCGACCACCTCGGCGAGAGGGCGCTGGCCCGGCTGCGGCGCCGTGCCATCGGCTTCGTCTTCCAGTCCTTCCACCTGATGGACGAGCTGAGCGCGGTGGAGAACGTCGAGCTGGCCGCGCTGCTCGCCGGCGCCTCGCCGCGCGCGGCCCGCGCCCGGGCCACCGGGCTCCTCGCGCGGGTCGGGCTCGCCAACCGGGCCCGCCATCTGCCCTCGGAGCTGTCCGGCGGGCAGCGGCAGCGGGTCGCGATCGCCCGCGCGCTGGTCAACGAGCCGCTGGTGGTCTTCGCGGACGAGCCCACCGGAAACCTCGACAGCACGGCGACCCGGGACATCCTGCGGCTCTTCGGCGAACTGCGCGCCGCCCGCCAGACGCTGGTCGTGGTCACCCACGACGACCGGGTCGCCGCCACGGCGGACCGGGTCGTCGCCCTGCGCGACGGGACGCTGCTCGACGACACCCGCCTCGACGGCGGCACCAGACCTCTCGGTGCGCTCCTGGGCTGGGAGGGCTGAGCCGTGGGTCGTCTGCTGCTGATGTGGCGCCTGGCCGCGCGCGACCTGCGCCGCCGTCCGGCCGAGGCCGCGATGTTCCTGGTGGCCGTCACCCTCGCCAGCGTCAGCCTGACGGTCGGCATCGCGACCACCGGCGCGGTGTCCGACGGGTACGCGAAAACCCGGGACGCCACCGCCGGCCCCGACGTGATGTCGGTGACCGCGGACCCCGATCCCGCCGCCTTCGCATCTCGCCTGGCCCGGGTGCCCGGCGTGACCGCGGTCGGAGGCCCGTTCTTCGCGTTCGACACCAGCATCCAGGCCCACGGCCGGTCCGCGCACTCCGCGGTGGAGGGGCGTGACGCCGGACCGTCCTCTGTGGACCGTCCACTCGTGACCTCGGGGACGTGGGTGCGGGCCGGTGGTGCGGTGGTCGAGCGCGGCTTCGCCCAGTCGCTCGGAGTGGGTGTCGGGGACCGGATCACCGTCGGCGGCCGCAGCGTTCCCGTCGTCGGGACCGCGATCAGCGCGGCCACCGCGGTGTACCCGTGGGGCGACCCGGCGCAGATCGGGCCGTCCGACGCCGGCGGCATGGTCTGGCTCACCACCGCCGACGCCCGCGCGGCGGCGCGCGGTGATTCCGGCGTCCACCTGATCTACCTGAAGCTGTCCGACCCCGACGCGGCCACGGGGTTCGGGAAGTCCCCGACCGTCCGGGCCTTGAGACCCGACGGCGACACGTTCTTCCACTACTGGCAGAACGTCCTGCAGACGGACAAGGCCATCATCGAGTTCACCCGGCCCACCCTGGTGATCGGCGGCTGGCTGCTCGCCATCGCCGCGATCGTCACCCTCGCGGCGCTCGGAACCGCGCGCGCCGCCCGCGACAACCGCCGGGCGGCGGTGCTCAAGGCCGTCGGCGCCGGCCCCGGCACCGTCACCGCCGTGCTGCTGGTGCAGTACCTGGTGCTCACGCTCGTGGCCACGGCCTTCGGACTGACCGCCGCGACGCTGGCCGCACCCCACCTGGTCGATCCCAGTGCCGGATTGCTCGACACCGTCAGTCCTCCCGGCGCGGGCACCGTTTTCGCCGCCGTGCTGCTGGCCTTCCTCGTCGCCGTGACCGGTGCGCTCGGCCCCGCCGCGCGGGCAGCCCGCGGCAGCACCGTCCACGCGCTGGCCGACCCGGCGCAAGCCCACCCGCGCCTGACCGCCTTGACGGCGTACCTGCCGACGTCGATGCTGCTCGGTGTCCGGCTGGCCGCCGGCCGGCCCGGCCGTGCCGCGTTGGCCTCGGCCGGCACCGCCGCCACGACCCTCATGATCACCGCCCTGCTCACGTGGCACGCCGATCTCGACGCGACACCGGCCGTCGAGCGGTTCGGCCCCATCGAAGTGCGGACCGACCAGACCGGCCAGGTGCTGCTCGCGGTCACCGTCGCGCTGATCGCACTGTCCACTTTGAACACCGTGCTGCTCGGCTGGAGCACCGCCGTGCAGGCGCGCCGCGCGCTGACCATCTCCCGCACCCTGGGCGCCACGCCCGGCCAGGTCGTCACCGCGCTGAGCGTCGCGCAGCTCCTGCCCGCCGTGCCCGGAGTGGTGGCGGGTGTCCCCGTCGGGCTCGGGCTGTACTGGCTCTTCGGGACCCAGGTCACGCCCCCGCACACGTGGCTGCTCATCGCCGTGCTCGCCATCCTGCTCGCCGTCGCGGCGCTGACCGCGCTGCCCGCGTGGGCCCACACCCGCAGCCCTGCCGGGCGCGCCCTCGGCGCCGAAACCGCCTGACGGCTCGCCGGCCGGTGCCACGCGCGGATCAGGTGAGGGTGGCCTGGATGACGTAGAGCGCGCCGATGGCCATGGCGAGGATGCCGAGCAGGAGGCGGAGGCCGGTTTCGGGGAGCCGGGGCTGTAGGCGGGTGCCGAGGTAACCACCGATCAAGCCGCCGAGCCCGCAGGCGAGGCCGACGAGCCAGTCGGGTGCGATGTCGCCGGTCGAGGTCGTCGCGAGCAGGGCGAACGAGGCGGCACCGACGAGCGAGGTGACGAAGGTGGAGGCGAGTGCGGCCGGGGCGGCCGTGGTGACGGGGACGCCGCGGCTGACCAGGATCGGGCTGAGGAGCGAGCCGCCGCCGATCCCGTAGATCCCGCCCACGATGCCGACCACGAAGGCCAGCGCGACGGTCGTGCGCGGCGACGGCGGCGTTTCGGCGTGGTGCCGTGCCGGACGCAGCGTGCGGACGCAGAGCGACAGGCCGAGGGGGAGGAGGAAAGCCGCGGCCAGGAGACGGAACACGCCGGGGCCGGGCACGGCGAACACGCGGATGACGGCACCGAGCACGACGCCGGGCACGGTGCCGGCCAGCAGCAGACGGGTCAGCGGGCCGCGCAGGTGGACGTTGCGGCGGTGCCGGACAAGGGCTCCGGGGCCGGCGACGACGTTGAACAGCAGGTTCGTCGGGGTGACCGCCGGGCTCGGCACGCCGAGGACGCTGACCTGCACGGGCAGGAGGAAGACGGCGCCCGACACGCCGACGGGCGCGGTCACCGTCGAGATGACCAGGCCCGCGAGGAACGCGAGCACCTCCGTCGACCAGCTCACTGCTGCCCTTCCCCTCGTTGCGCGACCGCTCCAGCTTGAGGGAGAGACCGGGGATGCGATGCATCGGTCACTCCGCGGGATGGCCCGCGTCGCCGTGTGCGCTGCTGCTCTCGCCGTCGCGGGTGTCGTGATTGCGGTGTGCGGGCTGTTCGGGGCTGTCGTCCGTACCTCACCGTCGGTAGCCTTGCCCCTCTGCGACGTGGCAGGAGGAGGCGCGATGCGGCGTGGCTTCGGACTGAAGGTACTGGCGATCGGTGCGGCCATGGCGGTGGCGGGCGCGTGCGGGGCGCCGCCGGCGGCCCCATCGGCTCCGGCGGGTGGCTCCGCCGTCCCGGTCACCGGCACGTTGATCGTCAATGGGGCGGGCACGCTGGCCAAGCCGTTCGGGGCGGTGATCGCGGCGTTCAAGGCGGAGAACCCGGGTGTGACGGTGCAGTCGCGGTTCGCCGGGAGCGTCGAGGTGGTGCGGGGCATCACCGAGCTGCACAACCCGGTCGACGTGCTGGGCGTCGCGGACTACTCCCTGATTCCTTCGAAGATGTACGGCGCGAACGGGGGCACGCAGTTCGCGAACTGGTACGTCGGGTTCGCCTCGAACCGCATCACCTTCGCCTACACCGACCGGAGCAAAGGCGCCGCCGGCCTGACGGCGGACAACTGGTTCCAGGCGCTGGCGCAGCCGGGGGTGAAGGTCGGACGGTCCAATCCGGACACCGACCCGTCGGGGTACCAGACGTTGCAGATGCTCGCGCTGGCGCAGAACTACTACCACCAGCCGAACCTGTCGGCCGGGGTGTTGGCGAACTCCCCGCCCGAGACGATGGTCGGCACCGAGACCCAGCTGCTGCCGGCGGTGTCCACTGGGCAGATCGACTACCTGGGGATCTACCGGTCCGACGCGTTGCAGCACCACCTGCGGTTCCTGGACCTGCCCGCACAGATCGACCTGTCCGACCCGGCCCGAGCGGCGGCGTACGCGACCGTCAGCGTGCCGACGTCCTCGGGCGCGTGGGCGGGCAAGCCGATCGTGTACGCGCTGACCGTGCCGACCAACGCGCCCAACTCGGCGGCGGGCCTGAGGTTCGTCGAGTTCGTCCTGTCGCCGGCCGGTCAGAAGATCATGACCGACAATGGGTTCACCGTGGTCAGCCCCGCGGTCGCCGGGGTCGCCGGCGGCGCGCAGGTGCCCGCGTCGGTGCGGCCGCGGACGGTTCCGGCCCAGCTGCCCGGGGGCTGAATGAACGACCACGCCGAAGGTGGACGGCGGAGTGCGGTCCGGGTGACGCGGGGGCTGTTCCCGGCGCTGCTGTGGGTCGCCGGCGGAGTGCTGCTCGGGTTCATCCTGCTGCCCGTGCTCGGGTTGGTGACGGCGACGTCGCCCGGCGGCCTCCGCGAGGCCGCGGTCAACGAGGAGATCCGGCACGCGGTGCTGCTGAGCGTCCAGGACGCCGCGATCACCGCGGTGGTCGCGACCGTGCTGGGGGTTCCGCTGGCCTACCTGCTGGCCCGGCGGCGGTTTCCCGGGCACGCACTGGTGCAGGCGATCGTCGATCTGCCGCTGGCGATTCCGCACACGGTCGCCGGGATCGCCCTGCTGTTCGTGTTCGGCCGCACGGGCTGGCTCGGTGCCCCGCTGCAGGTCACCGGATTGTCGTTCTACGGCACGCAGGCCGGGATCATCGTGGCGATGCTGTTCGTCAGCGCGCCGTTCGCCGTCAACAGCGCGCGGGTCGCGTTCGAAGCCCTGGACCCGAACGTGGAACGCGCCGCCCGGAGCCTGGGCGCCTCGCCGGGCCAGACGTTCCGGCGGGTCAGCCTCCCGCTGGCCTGGCGCGGAGTCCTGACCGGTGCGGTGCTCGTGTACGCCCGCTCGATCAGCGAGTTCGGCGCCGTCGTCATCCTCGCCTACTACCCGGCCACCGCCCCGGTGGCGATCTACAACCTGTTCCTGTCCTCAGGCCTCGCCGAGTCCGCATCGGCCGCGGTGCTCCTGCTGCTCGTCGCCCTGGCCACGTTCCTCGTGCTGCGCACGCTCGCCTCCGGATGGCTCGTCGCCGGCACCACCCGGCCGCGGCGGTAGCCCGTGCTCACCGTGTCCGGCCTGCTCACCCGCGCGGGCTCGTTCCGGCTCGGGCCGCTGGACCTCAGCGTGCCCGGCGGTCGCGTCCTGGTCGTGCTCGGGCCCTCCGGCGCGGGCAAGAGCATGCTGCTCGACACCATCGCCGGGTTCCGCACGCCCCGGCACGGCCGGGTGCGCCTCGACGGCCAGGACATCACCGGCCTGCCCGCCGACCTCCGCCGGATCGGCGTGGTGTTCCAGGACGCCGCCCTGTTCCCGCACCTGTCCGTTCGCGACAACGTCGGCTTCGCCCCCGCGTTGCGCGGGCACCGGCGCAGCCCGGAAGCCGGGGAACTGCTGGCCCGGTTCGGCATCGCGCACCTCGCCCGCCGTTCGCCGCGCTCGCTCAGCGGCGGAGAACGGCAACGGGTCGCGTTGGCCCGCGCCCTCGCCGCCCGGCCGGCCGCGCTCCTGCTGGACGAACCCCTCTCGGCATTGGACCAACCGGTCCGCGAGGAGCTGCGCGAGGTGCTTCGCGCGACGCTGCGGGACCTGGCGGTGCCCGCCATCCACGTCACGCACGACCGCGACGAAGCGCTCCGCCTCGCCGATGACCTGGCCATCCTCGACGCCGGCACCCTCCGCCAGACCGGCCCCGCCGCCGAGCTGACCCGCCGTCCCACCGACGGGGCCACCGCCCGCCTGCTCGGCTGGGCCGAACTCGGCCCCACCCGCCACGACACCGGCGGTCTCCACGTCGGTGACTTGCCGATCGACCCGGCGGTTCTCGGCAACGGCGCGACGCGGGGAACGGTGTACTACCGGCCGGAGGAAGTCCTCCTCGGCGGTCCGGACCGGCATTCGTCCCCCGCGCTGCGCGTGCGAGCCCGGGTCCTCGAGGTGGTCCGGACCGTCCCGCTCGCCCGGGTCCTGCTCGGCACCACACCGCCGTTGGCCGCGCTCGTGCTGCACCGTGACCTCGACGGGCTCGGCGGCGAAGTGGAGGTCACCGTGCCCCGCGAGGCGCTGCGCCTCATCGAGCCCGCGACCCCGGTCAGCGAGGTGGCGGCGGAGAACCGCCGTGCCGGCAGGCCCTCGTCCGAAGTGGACTGACGGTGGCGCGGGGGATCAACGGCGATGGTCGTCGAGGGGGGTGAAGTCCTGTTCTGCCACGTAGTCCGGTCGGCGTGCCGGGGCGGCGAACGGCTCGACAGGTGTGTTGTCGACGCTGTTGAACACCACGAAGACGTTGGAGCGCGGGAACGGCGTGATGTTGCTGCCCGAGCCGTGCAGGATGTTCGAGTCGAACCACAGGGCGCAGCCGGCCGGGCCGGTGAACTGGTCGATGCCGTGGGCGCGGGCCAGCCGTTCGATGTCGTGGCGGGCGGGGACGCCGATTTCCTGCTCGCGCAGCGAGGCCTGGTAGTGGTCGGCCGGGGTTTCGCCGATGCAGGGGACGAAGGTGCGGTGTGACCCGGGGATCACCATCAACCCGCCGTTGTAGGGGAAGTTCGTGGACAGGGCCAGGGACATGCTGACCGCGCGCGGCGCCGGCAAACCGTCTTCGGCGTGCCAGGTCTCGAAGTCCGAGTGCCAGTAGAAGCCCTGGCCGGTGAAGCCGGGCATGAAGTTGATCCGGCTCTGGTGGATGTACACCTCGGACCCGAGGATCTGCCGCGCGCGGTCCAGGACGACGGGGTTCCGGACGAGTGCGGCGATGAGCGGGCTGGTGCGGTGCACCTGGAAAACCGAGCGGACGGCGCCGGAGCGCTTTTCGCGGATCACCCGCGGGTCGTCGGTGGAGTCGTCTGCCAGCCGGGCCGCCTCCGTTTGCAAGGAAGTCATCTCGCTGTCGCCCAGCATGTTTTTCACGACCAGGTAGCCGTTGTGGTCGAAGCCGGCGAGCTCGGTTCCGGTGAACGGGCCGGGTCTTCGGCCCGGCCACACCGTGGGATCGATGCGTGCCACCAGGTCGGCGGCATGCGGGAGCCTGGTGGGGTAGCGGTCTTCCGTCGTGCGTCCGGTCACCGTCATAGGGCGTCTCCTTGTCTCTCGGGTCCGTAGTCTGCCCTGCCTCACCTGCGGCAAAACCGCGTCGCCGCGCGGTGTTTTTCACCGAGGCGAGGGGTGAGAAGCCGTGGCGAGGGACCTTCGGAGACCTCCGACGCGCGAGGCGGATGCCCGCCCTCGGCCGAAACCGTTGCCCTGACCGGAATGTCCGCACTGGGGGAACCCGCGTTCCCCGGCGTTGCGTGCGCCGAGCACGCGACAGGACAGACCACCGGACAGGCTTGGGTCCGCGCCTTCAGCCTTGATCGTTCACGAAGTACCGTCGCCGAGGATCTTCGAGGAGGCAACGGTGGCCAGACGGGCGACATCGGTCCGACGACGACTTCTGGTGCGGCTGCTGGCCGTTGTGTGCTTGGCGGGCACGCTGGTGTCGACGGGAGTTTCCGCCGGTGCGGCACCGGCATCCGGTCTGGCCGCGCAAACCGTGACCGCCGGGCAGGCGCGGTTCGAGGTGCTGTCGCCGACGCTCATCCGGACGGAGTACGCGGGCGACTCCGCCTTCGTCGACGCCGGTACCTTCAACGCGGTCGGCCGCGGCAGTTTCGCCAGAACCCCCTACACCGCAACGAAGCGCGACGGCTGGCTGACCATCCGGACCAGCGCCGTCCAGCTGCGCTACAAGCTCGGCTCAGGCGCGTTCTCCGACGACAACCTCACCGTCGGGCTGCGCACCGGCGGCCAGGACGTCACCGCTCGCCCCTGGGCGGGCAAGCTGACCCCCGTCTGCGCGTTCGGCACCCTGTGCGAGGCCGAGAACCTGCAGCTGTCCGGGCCGGGCGTCGCCAGCGACCACCGCGGCTACACCGGCGACGGCTTCGCCGCGGGCTTCGCCAACGCCGGCGACGACCTGGCGTTCCGCACGACCGCCCCGGCGGCCGGTGCCTACCAGCTGGATCTGCGGTACGCCAACGGATCCGGCGGCGACGGGCAGCACACCACGCGCTCGCTCACGGTCCTCGTGGATGGCGGCGACCCGCACACGGTGTCGTTGCCGCCCACCGCCGACTGGGACACCTGGACGCTCGCCACCGTGCCGGTGACGCTGTCCGCGGGGGAGCACCAGGTGACCGTCGAGCGCGGCGCCACCGACTCGGGCAACGTCAACATCGACAGCCTGGCCGTGGTCACGACGGGTGCCTCGTACCCGCAGCCCGTCCCGCCGGCGCCCACCCCCTGTGCCTTCGGCGCCCTCTGCGAAGCCGAGCAGGGCGCCCTGGCCGGCGGCGCGCACGCGGCGAGCGACCACGACGGCTACTCCGGCAAGGGCTTCCTCGCCGGGATGGAGCGCGCGGGCGCGTCCGGCGCGCTCACCGTGACCGGCGTGCCCGCGAACGGCTCGTACGACCTGCAACTGCGCTACGCCGACGCGACCGCCGTCTCCGGCCAGACCCAGCCCACCACCCTGTCCCTCCAGGTGGGCGGCGCCGCACCGGCCAGTCTCACGCTGCCCGCGACGAGCAGCTGGAACTCGTGGCGGACCACGGCCGTCCCGGTCAAGCTCGCGGCCGGCACCGACACCGTGACGCTCGGCTGCCCCGACTCGACGAACTGCCACCTCAACATCGACACCGTCGCGGTCACCCGGCCCCACTCGGCGCTGCTCGCGCCGCACGCGGCGCTGGGCGGCTACCGGCGCGGGCTCGACGGCGTGGACGGCACCGCCGTCACCAACCCGGGAATCCTCTACCAGGACGGCTGGTCGCTGCTCGACGACACCGCCTCGGCGCTGTACGACCCGCGTACCAAGGTCGTCACGCAGCGCCCCGCGCACGGTGGCAAGGCCTACCAGGACGGGTACGTGTTCGCCTACGGCCAGGACTACGCCGGCGCGCTGCGTGAGCTGTCCCAGTTGACCGGGCCTTCGCTGCTGCTGCCGCGCTGGTCGTACGGCGTCTGGTACTCCGAGTACTACGACCGCACGGCCGCGGACTTCGAGCAGACGATCCTGCCGAAGTTCCGGTCGGAGAACGTGCCGCTGGACATGCTCGTGGTCGACACCGACTACAAGACGCCGAACAAGTGGAACGGCTGGGAGATCGACCCGGCCCGCTTCCCCGACCCGGCAGCGTTCTTCCAGTGGGCGCACGACCAGGGCCTGCACACGGCGCTGAACGTCCACCCGAGCATCCTCGCCTCCGACCCGCAGTTCGCCGCGGCGCAGGCGACCGCGAAGGGCAAGCTCAAGCCCGGGAGCTGCGGCGGTGGCGGCACCGACTGCTACGTGTTCGACTTCGGCGACCCGGACCAGCTGCGGGCCTACTTCGATCTGCACCGGCCGATGGAGCAGCAGGGCAACGACCTGTGGTGGCTCGACTGGTGCTGCGACGGGTCGAGCTCCGGCCTCGCCGGCGTCACCCCGGACTCGTGGATCAACCAGCAGTACGCCGACGACGCGGCGAAGACCGTCGGCCGCGGGTTCGCGTTCTCCCGCGCGTACGGTTCGCTGCAGGCCGGTGGATACAGCTCGCCCACCGCGGTGCCCACGGGGCCGTGGGCCGACAAGCGCACCACCCTGCACTTCACCGGCGACACCGTGTCCGACTGGGCCACGCTGGGATTCGAGGTCGGCTACACGCCCGGCGAGTCCGCGGCGACCGGCCTGGCTTCGGTGAGCCACGACATCGGCGGCCACACCGGGGGCCTGCAGGAACCGGGGAGCGAGCCGGGCAGCACGAAGCTGCCGGACGACCTGTACGCGCGCTGGGTGCAGTTCGGCACGTTCCAGCCGATCGATCGCCTGCACTCCAACC
This sequence comes from Amycolatopsis sp. NPDC049253, assembly GCF_040678995.1. Lineage (NCBI taxonomy): Bacteria > Bacillati > Actinomycetota > Actinomycetes > Pseudonocardiales > Pseudonocardiaceae > Amycolatopsis > Amycolatopsis sp. NPDC049253. The sequence continues at coordinate 80,402 of NZ_JBFAQX010000035.1, forward strand.
ACAGCGACCGGTTGCCGTGGCAGTACGGGGCCGCCGCGGACGCGTCGGCGACGAAGTTCCTGAACCTGCGTGAGGACCTCGTGCCGTACACGTACACGCTCGCGCAGCAGGCCACCGCGACCGGGCTGCCCATCGTGCGGCCGCTGTACCTGCAGTACCCGGGGCAGCAGGAGGCCTACGCCCAGGCGGGCGGGGAGTACCTGTACGGGCCGGACGTGCTGGTGGCGCCGGCGACCAGCCCGGGCACCACCGCCACCACGAGTGTGTGGTTCCCGCCCGGCAGCGACTGGACGGACTACTTCACGGGCAAGACCTACCACGGCGGGACCACCGCGCAGATCACCACGGGCTGGGACACGATGCCGGTGTTCCTGCGCTCGGGCGGCATCATGGTCACCCGCAGCGGCGACGTCACCGGCGACGAGGGCCACCCGCTGACCGCCGCGACGGTCACCGTGGCCGGCGGCCGCAAGGGCGCGTTCACCCTCTACGAGGACGACGGGCAGTCGGCCTCGGCGAAGGGCGCCACCACCGGCATGACCTACACCGAGGACGCCCACTCGGCGACGCTCGCGATCGACGCCATGCACGGGTCGTACCCGGGCCGGCCGGCGCAGCGCACGTGGACCGTCCGGTTCACCGCCGCCCAGGCGCCGTCGGCGGTGTTCGTCGACGGGCACCGCAGCGCCGCGAACACGTGGACCTGGGACCCGGCGACGAAGACCGTGACCGTGCGGACGCCGGCGCAGCCGACGGCCCGCCCGCTGACCGTGCGGCTGCTGAACCGGTAGTTCAGCGGTGAGCGCTCCTTCCCAGCGAGGCGTCCCGGCAGTCCGGACCCTTCGCCGGGAAGGAGCGTCACCGGCGCGGATCGAGGTCGCGAGCGTCGGTCCACCGCGCGAGCAGGACGGTGGCGTCGTCCTGCAAGGAGCCGTCGTGGTGGGCGAGCACGGCCTGGATCAGCCGCCGCACGGTCTCCGGTGGCGGGTACCCCGTCGACGCCTCGCGGCGCAGGAAGTCGGCCAGCCGCGCCTCACCGAAGAACTCGCCTTCGCTGTTGCGGGCTTCGGTGATGCCGTCGGTGTAGAGGACCAGCCAGTCGTCGGGCTGCAGCCGTTCCTCGCCGACGACCAGCTCGCCGGAACCCAGCCCCAGCGCGGCCCGCCTCCCTCCGGTCAGCTGCTTCACGACCTTGCCGCCGCGCATCAGCAGCGGCTGGGGGTGCCCGGCGTTGACGTACCGCATCCGTCCTGTCGCGAGGTCGATCTCGGCCAGCACAGCTGTGGCGAAGGAGGCGTTGCCGAACGCCGCGCCGATCGTCTCGTCGATCTGCCGGGCCTGTTCGAAGAGCCCGTAGCCGGCGCGGCGGGCGCTGCGGTGGGTGGCCAGTGCGGTGGCGGCGATGTGGCCGCTGCGCAGGTCGTGCCCGACGGCGTCGACGATGAACAGCACGGCGGTGGTGTCCGACAGCGAATAGTCGAAGGCGTCCCCGGCGACGGCGTGCCGCGGCTCGAGCACACCGGTGACGACGAACCCGTCGACACCCGCGGTCAGCGGGGGCAGCAGGGACCAGATCAGTTCGCCGGGAATCGTTCGGTCCCTGCGGCGGCGCACCGCGTCCAGGCCGTCGCCGTACCGCGTCATCAGCACCACGAGGTGGCCGACGAGCAGGGCCGTCCACCGGCATTGCGCCCGTAGCCCGGGGTCTTCGAGCTCGTCCTCGTCGGCCACGTCGGCTCGCAGGACGCCGATCCGCTCGGCACCGTCGACGAGCGGCACCCACAGGCACGGCCGGCCCGCCGAATCCGCGGGCAGTGTCTCCAGGCTGCGGAACGCTCGCCCGGCCAGCGTGCTGTCGATCGGCAACGGTGGCCCCGGATCCCCGGCGACGGGCACCGGGTGCAGATAATGCTGGGCGTAGTCGGCGAGGTAGACGCTGAACTCGATCCCGATCAGCCTGCCGGCGGCTTCGACGAGACGGGGGAGGCGTTCGGGCGGCGCCGGCTCGGTGCCTTCGAGCAGGTGCACGAGGGCCGCCAGCGAGTCGTCGTGCGGCCTGCGGGGGCGGAGCACGCGGCTGTAGGGCACGCGGCGGGTCCAGGCGGTCTCGTCGAGGCACTCGTTGACCGCGTGGGCCAGCAGGTCGCAGTGATGGCGCGGCAGCCGGGCGACACCTTCGAGGTATGCCTCGACCTCCGCCGGGTCGTGGCTGCCGCCGAGCGCGAAGTAGCGCCGCCAGAGCTGGTCCGGTGTCAGGCCGGCGTGCCGGCAGGCGAGGACGATCTCGCGCCGCTGCGCGCCGCCGGGCCCGTTCACCGGCGTGGCCGGGCGGCTGTGCGCAGCATCGCCTCGGCGTTGTCGCGCAACGGTTTTCGGGCTCGCGAGGCCTCGTCCGCCAGCACGAGGAACGCCATCTCCTCGGGGACGTGGTCGCGGCCCATCACGAGTCCCTTGGCCATGCTGACGATGTCCCGGGCCCGCAGCGCCGACCGCAGCTCGGTGCTGAGTCGTGTCGCGGCGTCGGCCGACCTCACGTTCGTCACCAGCACCGCGGCCTGCGACGCGAACATCGTGAGCAGCGTCCGGTCCCGCTCGTCGAACGCGTGCGGCCGCTCGGAGTAGACCTTCACGGAGCCGACGCTGCGGCAGCCCGTGACCATCGGAGCGCTCAGCACGGACCGCAGGCCCAGGCGCGCGGCCGACGCGGCCCACTCCGGCCAGCGGTCGTCGTCGTGCAGGTCGCCGACGTCGATCACCGAACTTTCCCGCCACGCCGTCAGACACGGCCCGGCCCCCAGCTCGTACTGCAGCCGGTCCGCCCGTTCGACCTCTTCGCCGGTGGCCGCCCAGGTCACCGGCGCGCCCTGGACACCGGCCGCCGTCACCCCCGCCCCGAGCGCCGAGGAGACCACCTCCCGCGCGGCCGCGGTGATCAGCTTCAGCAGCGACTGCACCGTCTCGGTGGTGAGCAACAGTCCGGAAAGCCTGGCGAACACGGCGGCGAGCTCGTCGGCCAAGGGCAGCTCGGGTTCCATCGGGTCCTTCTTCCCCGCAATGCGGCGTTGCAGGGGCGGCTACCCGGCCGGGGTCGTGTCCAACCGGGGCGGTGTGGCGGAATCCGAGCGCGGCCGACGGTCAGGCGAGCGGGGTGTCGTCCAGCGCCTTCACGACGTCGCCGGGAGTGTCGTACAGGGCGATGGCGCCGGCCTCTCGGAGCTCGTCGTCCCCGAACCCGCCGGAGCGCACGGCGATCGCCGGCATCCCGGCGCTTTTCGCCGCCTTGATGTCCCAGACCGAGTCGCCCACCAGCACGCTCGGCGCGTCGGGCGGCGCGCCCAGCTTCTTCAGCGCCACCTGCAGCAGATCCGGCGCCGGTTTGGAGGCCTCGACGTCGGCGCTGGTGGTCCAGTCGTCGGCGATGTCACGGGCGGCCAGCTTGTCCAGGTAGACGTCCACGTGGCGGTGCTGACCGGAGCTGGCCAGGACCAGCCGGTGGCCGCGGTTCTTGATCGCCACGAGCAGGTCGTGGGCACCGGGCAACGGCGCCATCTCCTCGAGCAGAGCGTCGACTTCCTTGCCCTGCTGCTCCCGGAGCCGGTCGCCCACCCGGTGCTCCAGGTCTTCGCCTCCGAGAGCCGTGGGCAGCTGGTCCCCGCCCATGCCGATCAGCCGGTGCAGCCGCCACACCGGGTAGGTCTCTCCCGCCGAGCGCAGTGCCCGGTACCAGGCGAGTGCGTGCTGGTAGTTGGAGTCGACGAGCGTTCCGTCGATGTCGAGGACGGCGATGGTGGAGTCGGTCACGCAAGACGGCTACCCGTCATCCGTGCGCTCCAACCGCGAAGGCTCGCCGTCAGCGGGCTGAGCGGTGGCACCGTGCGCTCGCGGGCAGGCGTCGGCTCCGCGCGCATCTCAAGGGACTCGCCGGGCCCGGCCGGTGAGGGCCGGTCAGCTGTTCGTGCGGCGTCGGCGGTCGGAGATGGCCTCGTCGCGCACGCGGGCGCTTTCCGTGCCGATGTCACCGACCTGGCCGGCGAGGTCGGCGTGCCCGGCCACGAGGTGGCGGCGCGTCGCGGCGAGCGGTTCGAGCAGTGCCGAGGCGTCGTCGGCGGCCAGGGCCTGGGAGACATCGGCCGCGGCTCGCCGGCCCGCGGCGGACATGCCTTCGGCCGCGGTGACGTGAGCGGCGAGCCGGCGTAGGACCGCGGCGTTGCGCCGTGCCCAGTCCGACACCGCGCGGTCGCCGGCTCGGCGGTCGCGCTGGGCGTCGATGCGGCCCTCGCCCGTGGCGTCTCCGGTGGCGGAGGGCTGCAGCCGCAGGTAGCGCCGCTCGGCCGCCTGCCGGCTCGTGACGCCGAGCGACGGCGCCAGCGCCGCCCAGCTCACGCCGGCCACGCGCGCCGCGGTGATGAGTTCCGGCTCCCACTCGGCGAGGCTCGCCCGCAGTGCGTGCAGCGCGCTGAGCGCCGCGAGCAGCTGCTCCGCGTCTGCGGCGCCGGCGCGGACGTCCGTGACGGCTTGGCCGACGAGGGCCATGACACCCGCTTCATCCATGTCAACCTTCCGATGACGTCATGCTTGTCAACGTTCCGATGACATGTTAGAACAGTTCTGCGCGTTGACAAGTCCGATACGACTCCAGGAGGTGGAACCGATGTTGATGCGCACCGATCCGTTCCGCGAGTTCGACCGGCTCACGCAGCAGCTGCTGGGCAGCGTGCCGCCCGGAACGTGGTCGCGGCCCGCCGCGATGCCGATGGACGCCTACCGAGCCGGCGACGAGTTCGTTGCCTGCTTCGACCTGCCCGGCGTCGATCCCGAGGCCGTCGAGCTCGAAGTCGAACGCAACGTCCTGACCGTCAAGGCCGAGCGCCGCCCGCTCCCCACCGGGGACGACGCGCGGCTGCAGGTCTCAGAGCGGCCGTACGGCGTGTTCTCCCGCCAGCTGCTGCTGGGCGACGGGCTCGACACGGCCCGGATCTCCGCCGCGTACGAAGCCGGTGTGCTGACCGTGCGGATCCCGGTCGCCGAAACCGCGCAGCCGCGCCGGATCACGGTCTCCAGCGGAACCTCCGCTATGGACCGCAAGGAAATCACTTCCTGACGCCGTCGTGCTGTCCCGAGGGCCGGGCCTGTTCGCGCGGCCCGGCCCTCCTCGCACGAGAAAGGAGGTCGGTTCCCGTGACCGCATCGATCGACATCCCGACCGGCCACCACGCCGGCGCCACCGCTTCGACCCCGTATCTGCGAGCCGTGACAGCCGAACTCGGCATCGGTCTCGAGTCGTGCAGGCCGGACCACGCCGCGCCGCGGCCGGCTTGCCTCGCGCTCGACCAGCGGCACGCGGCCCACCCCGGCCGCGAATTCGCGCTGCTGTGGGACGAGGGACGGCGCTGGGCCGCGGAGGAACTCGTTGCCCTGCTCGGAGAAGGGGCACAGCGGTGACCGGTGCGGGGCTGGACCGGGACGGGCGCAAGGAATTTCGCGTGAGCCCTGATGCGGATCATGGGGAGCAGGCCGCCAGGGTGAAGCAGCTCGAGGACGCGCTCGCGACGCGGGCGGTGATCGAGCAGGCCAAGGGCATGATCATGGTCCTGCGGAGCTGGTCGGCGGACGACGCGTTCGCGGCGTTGCGCGAGGTTTCGCAGTACACGAACGTGAAGCTCCCCGACGTCGCCGCGGTGGTGGTCGCGGCCGGTACCCGGCGCACGGCGGCGGTGCCGGAGGACACGACCGCCGCCGTGCTCGTCGGGCTCCGATCCGCCGGGATTTGGAGCGCGGAAAGTACCGAGCGTCGTTGAGTCGGCGCGCACGAAAGCGAGGACGCGAGGCCCGGTGCGGTGAGGGGAGATCGGTGAAAGCGCTTGCGATGGCAGCCGGCTGACTGCTCAACCGGCCGCCACCTGGACTACGGGTTCCCCCGGACCATGGAGTTACACCCAGGGTGGGCCATTTGTCGCGGATGCGCTCGACAGCGCGGAAAGCGGCGGCACCCGCGTGGCGGTGAACGAGGAGTTTCACCGCCTTCCCTCCGGGTACCCGGGAAAGCCGAGGAGGACTCTGGAGATCAGGCCACCATGCCCACCCGGTCGTGGCCGTCCGCCTTTCCGTCGGCGTGCTGACGTGGTCGCTGGAGACGCGCGAAAGAGGCTGGTATGCGACAGGCGTTTCACGAGGACCTGGTTCGGCTCGGCGGCGAGATGACCGAAATGTGCGTCGGCTGCGCGCAGGCGATGCGGCGGGCCACGGCCGCGTTGCTCACCGCGGATGTGGCGCTGGCCGAGCAGGTGCTCGGCAGTGACGTCGAGCTGGATCTCCGGCGCGCCGAGTGCGAAGAGCACGCTGAGGCGCTGCTGGCATTGCAAGCACCGGTCGCCCATGAGCTCCGGCTCGTGCTCGCCGCGGTGTACTGCGCCGACAAGCTCGAGCGCATGGGTGACCTCGCCGCGCACATCGCCGGCACTGCCCGGCTTCAGCACCCGGGCCGCTTCGGCTCCGCCGAGCTGGAAGAGAGTTTTCGCCGCCTCGGCGAGCTCACCGCGGACATGGCCGATCGGCTCGCGGAGATGATCGCCGCGCCCCACGCGGGCATGTTCGCCGAGCTGGACAGCGCCGACCAAGCGGTGGACGACCTGCACGCTCAAGTACTCGACGTGATCACGAGCCGGAACTGGGAGGGTGGGGCCGCCGAGGCCGCCAACGCGGCCCTGCTGGCTCGGTTCTACGAACGCTTCGGCGACCAGGCCGTGTCGGTGGCCAGACGCCTCGAGTTCACCGTGACCGGCAGTTTGCCGGTCTGACTCCGCGAGTCACCGGTGGCCGAGGTCGGCCACCGACCGGAGGCGCGAGTTCAGCGGGCGTCCATCGCCACGGGCCGAGGCTCCCAGCGGAAGACTCCGGCGCCCTGGGCGTAGGAGAGGTGGCCACCGAGCGCGCCCCCGAGGCCGAGGACGAGCAGGCCGAGTGCGCCGAGCACCTTGCCCCCTGCCGTGCCACGGAGACGCCTGCGATAGGAGGCGGCGAAGAGCACGGTCGCGACGAGGTTCAGCACCAGGTGGCAGAACCCGACCCGGCGCTGCCGCTTGTCGAGTTCGTGGTAGTCGGCCGCACCGAGAACCGCGGCCGCCGGGGCCGCCAGCAGCCCGATCCCGACCAGCCGGCGGGAAGCTGTTTCGTTGCCGCGCACCAGGTCGAGCAGAGACGAGCACGCCCACGCGCCGATCGGGAGCGTGACCGCGATCGGGTGCAGTGGATGGCCGAGGCTGCGGCCCCGGAGTTCGTCGCCGGCCCGGCCGCTGAAGAGCTTCTTCACCGGGTTCGCCACGGCGGCCGCGGGCGCGTCCAGTGCCTGTACGTCTTCCAAAGTGGACAACAGCCGGTGCGGCGGGGCCTCCGTCGCAGCCAGTGTCCTGGCGTGACTGCGGGCGAATGATGAGTTTTCGGTCATGGTAAGGGCTACCCCCGCAGCCGGGCGTCAACCCTCACCGCGGACGCGACTTCTTCGCGCGCCCGCGGCACTTCCGGTCTGGTTCGCTCCTCGGCCCACGAAGACACCAGTTCCTCGTGCTCCGTGCTGCCACCGGAGGAATGAGGCGGCAGCACGGATCGCGCCTGGTGTCACGCTCGATGAGCACCATCGGTGGCCCTGGGCTGGGCCTGCACGGGCGGCGGCTGCGCCGCCGGTGTGCTCTGTTCTTGGCCGCCCGTCTTCTGTTCGGCCTTGTGCTTGGTGTCCGCGGCGTCCTGGGCGGCGCGCTGTTTGCCGATCGCCACGTCGGACT
>NZ_JBFAQX010000036.1:0-79667 GCF_040678995.1 Amycolatopsis sp. NPDC049253
AGATGTTGCGGCTGATCCCGAAGTACCGGCACGTCGCCGCCACATTCCCGCTGACCTCCTCGGCGTGACGAAGAACGGCCAGACGCCGGTTCGCGCGCCTGACCAGGTCCTTCTCACTCCACACTCGCTCAGCCATAGGCCTCCCTAGATCAGGAGCCCAAGACTGTCAACAACCTCAGTCAGTTTTAGAACTAGCGGATGGTCCGGTACCCCTGCCCGTGCTGTGGGCACCTGGTGTTCGAGGAACCACCGGGCTCCCACGCGATCTGCGCCGTGTGTTTCTGGGAAGACGACGTGATCCAGCTGCGGTGGCCCGACTGGCGCGGCGGTGCGAACCGCTCGTCCCTGATCGAAGCCCAGCGCGTGTACGCCGAGCTGCGGGCGATGAAGCCTCGCTTCACCGGCCGCGTACGCCCGGCCACCGCGTCCGAACCGATCGACCGGAGCTGGCGCCAGGTTGATCTCGCCGTCGACGACTTCGAGCCTCGGGGCGTCAGCGAGGAGCCGTGGCCGGCCGCCGGCACCTCGCTCTACTGGTGGCGGCCGGACTACTGGCGTCGACGCTGACGGTCCGCTGTCACATCCGCGTTCGCCGTCTCGTTCCTCCGTCAGCACCGACGAAGAGGAGACGACCATGCCCCGCATCCCGGCGAAGCGCACCGACCAGGCCGGCCCGCTGCTGAAGCTGATCTACCGGTTCGCCGGAAAGCGCTACGGCGCCGTGCCGGAGCCGATGGCCGTGGTGGCCCACAATCCCGGGCTGCTGCGCGCGACCGTGGTCCACGAGCTGATGGCCGAGAAGGCGTCGAACCGGCTGCCCGCCAACGTGCGCGAGCTGGCGGTGTACCGCGTCGCCACGCGGATCGGGTGCTCGTGGTGCGTGGACTTCGGCACGATGCTGCAGCGCCACGAAGGCCTCGACATCGAGCGGCTGCGCCACATCGACGACTACGCGACCTCGCCCGCGTTCTCGCGCGCCGAGCGGCTGGCGGTGGCCTACGCCGACGCGATGTCGGGTGCGCAGGTGAGCGTGACCGACGAGCAGGTCGCCGAGCTCGAAGCCGAGTTCGGCCGCGCCGGCGTGCTGGAGCTGACCTACCAGATCGCGCTCGAGAACTCGCGTGCGCGCATGAACAGCGCGCTCGGCATCGTGGACCAGGGCTTCACCTCGGGCGACGCGTGCCGGGTGCCGCTGCCGTGAGCGGCAGGCGCGGGAGCGGGCACCCGGCAATTCGGGTGCCCGCTCCGGCCTGACGGTGTTTCATCACCACCGTGGCCCTCGAACTGAACACACCGGACGCCGGCCGCCTCGGCGACCTCATCCGCGCCCTCCGGGATTGGCAGAACGACGCCGCGCCGATCCAGCTGCACCCGGGTGACCTGGGCTGGCACTGGCGGTTCGGCGCGGACGCGACGGCGGCGGCGGTCCGGACCTGGAGCCGGGACGGACAGCTCGTGGCCATCGGATTCCTGGACGGTCCCGACGTGGTGCGGCTGACCGTCGCGCCCCGGGCCTGGCGTGAGGAGGAGCTGGCTCACCGGCTGGTCGCGGACGTATCCGAACCACGTCGTGGCGTGCTGCCGGCGGGAAAGGCTTCCGTCGAGGCGCCGGACGGCACCCGGGTGCAAGAGCTGCTGTCCGAGGTCGGCTGGGGCCTCGGCGAGCCGTGGACGCCGCTGCGCCGCGACCTGACCGGACCGGTGGCACAACCGGGTCTGCGGGTCGAGGTCGTCGGGAGCGGGCAGGAGTCCGAGTTCACCGCGGTCCACCGGTCGGCGTGGGGCCACCCGCGGTTCACCGACGAGCTGTGGCGTGCGATGACGGCCGGGCTGCCCGGCACCGACGCACGGTGCCTGCTCGCTCGCGACGAGAACGGCGTTCCCGTGGCGGGGGTGACGGTGTGGTCCGCCGGTCCGGGGAAGCCGGGGTTGCTCGAACCGATGGGCGTCCACGCCGACCACCGCGGGCGCGGCTACGGCCGGATGATCTGCGTCGCCGCGGCGGCCGAGCTCGAGAAGATGGGGGCGTCGAGCGCGCTGGTCTGCACCCCGAGCTCCCTCGACGCCGCGGTCGCCACCTACGAGTCGGCCGGTTTCCGGCGCCTTCCCGAGCGGCTGGACCGCACGCGAGACGCCTGAAGCCGGCCCGCGTTCCCGTGCTCAGTCGCTCGAGTTCGCCGACTCGGGCCGCGTGATGTGCGTGAGCTTGTCGGGGTTCACGATGTCGTAGATGGCCACGATGCGGCCGTCGCGCAGGCTCATGGACTGCACGTGCTCGTCGACGGAGAGGAACCCGTCGTGCCCGGGCATCGGGGGGAGCCACAGGCCGAGGTCGCCGTTCACGAGGATCGGCGCGCCGCGGCTGATCACCCCGGGCTCGTACTTCTGGATCAGGCCCAGGAAGAAGCGCATCAGCTTGTCGGCGCCCACCATGATCTGGCGCGTGGTGCGGCCCTTGCCGTCGGAGTCGCCGATGAGCACGACGTCCGGGTGCAGCACCTCGGCCATCGCCCGGATGTCACCGGCCAGCAGCGCGGTCACGAACTTCTCCAGCACCTGCTGCTGCTCCGTCAGCTCGGCTCGCGGCGGCGGGTCGGCGCTCTCGAGCGCGCGCCGCGCCCGGGAGCCGTGCTGGCGGGCGGCGTCGGGCGAGCAGCCGAGGATCCCGGCGATCTCCGCGAACGGCACCGAGAACGCGTCGTGCAGCACGAACGCCACGCGCTGCTCGGGCGTGAGCTTGTCGAGCACCACCAGCGCGGCCATGCGGATGCCGTCGTCGCGCACGGCGGCTTCGAGCGGATCCTCGCTCACCGGCGCGCCGAACGGCGTCACGATCGGCTCGGGCAGCCATTGGCCCACGTACTGCTCGCGCCGCGCGGGCGCCGAACGCAGCCGGTCGAGGCAGATGCGGCCGACGACGGTGGTCAGCCAGGCCCGCAGGTCACGGATGCCGGCGCGCCCGGCGTCGTCGAGCGCGGCCAGGCGCAGCCACGCTTCCTGCACGGCGTCCTCCGCGTCCGAGCGGGTGCTCGTGAGCCGGTAGGCCACCCCGATCAGGTGGCCGCGGTGGGCGGCGAACTCCCGGGCGAGGTCGTCGAGTGCCGTCGGCGTGCGCATGAGGCCGAGTGTGCCGCAAAGCCACCGGGGAGGGAGAACTATTGTGGAACCGTGGCAGGACGGATTCGGGAGAGCGACATCGCGGAGGTGCGTGAGCGCAACCGGATCGACGAGGTCGTGGGGGAGTACGTCGCGCTCCGGCGCGCCGGGGGCGGCAGCCTGAAGGGGCTGTGCCCGTTCCACAACGAGAAGACCCCGTCGTTCAACGTGCGCCCCACGCACGGCACGTTCCACTGCTTCGGCTGTGGCGAGGGCGGCGACGTCATCAAGTTCATCCAGAAGATCGACCTCGTCTCGTTCGTCGAGGCGGTCGAGCGGCTGGCGGACCGCGTCGGCATCCGGCTGAACTACGAGGGCGGCGGCGGGAGCGTGCAGCGCGACCGCGGCACGCGTTCGCGCCTCATCGAGGCGCACCGCGCGGCGAGCGAGTTCTACATCGAGCAGCTGGTGACCGACGAGGCCCGCGCGGCGCGCGACTTCCTCTCCGAGCGCGGGTTCGACGCCGCCGCGGCCAAGCAGTTCGGCTGCGGTTTCGCACCGGGCGGCTGGGACAAGCTCACGAAGCACCTGCTCAACCGCGGGTTCGAGGTCAAGGAGCTGCTCGCCTCGGGGCTGTCCAAGGAGGGCCAGCGCGGCCCGATGGACCGCTTCCACCGGCGGCTGGTGTGGCCGATCCGCGACGTCGGCAATGACGTGGTGGGCTTCGGCGCGCGGCGGCTGTTCGACGACGACCGCATCGAGGCGAAGTACCTCAACACCTCCGAAACGCAGATCTACAAGAAGTCGCAGGTCATGTTCGGCCTCGACCAGGCCAAGCGCGAGATCGCGAAGCGCCACCAGGTCGTGGTGGTCGAGGGCTACACCGACGTGATGGCGATGCACGCGGCCGGTGTGCCGACGGCCGTCGCGTCGTCGGGCACGGCGTTCGGTGAGGACCACATGAAGGTGCTGCGCCGGCTGATGATGGACGACGACGCGTTCCGCGGCGAGATCATCTTCACCTTCGACGGCGACGAGGCGGGCCAGAAGGCCGCGCTCAAGGCGTTCGAGGGCGACCAGACCTTCGCCGGGCAGACCTACATCGCGGTCGCGCCCGACGGCATGGACCCGTGCGAGCTGCGCATCGCGAAGGGCGACGCGGCCGTGAAGGACCTCGTCGCGCGCCGGACGCCGCTGTTCGAGTTCGTGATCAAGAGCACGCTCAAGCAGTTCGACCTCGACTCGGTCGACGGCCAGGTCTCGGCGCTGCAGAAGACCGTGCCGATGGTCGCGGCCATCAAGGACCGCGCGAGCCGCGACGGCTACGCGTCCAAGCTCGCGTGGTGGGTCGGCTGGCAGGACGTGGCGCAGGTCGTGAACCGCGTGCGCGGCGCCGCCGGGGCCACGGCCAAGCGCGGCGGCCAGACGCCGCAGCTGCGTCAGCCCGCGTCCCGGCAGGCCCCCGCGCCGGAGCCGGAGAAGCAGGACCTGCCGCGGCCCGCCCCCGGCGACCCGCGGTTCATCGGCCAGCGCGAGGCGCTCAAGGCCGCGCTGCAGCAGCCCGCGATCGCCGGGCCGGAGTACGACTCGCTGCCCGAAGAAGCGTTCACGCACCCCGTGTACGTCGCCGTGCACCTGGCGTTGCTGAAGGCCGGCGGCGCCGCGTCGGGGCTCACCGGCTCGGCCCTGCTCGACGCCGCCGCGCAGCACTGTCCGGAAGGGACGGTGCGGCGCGTGCTGAGCGAGCTGGCCGTGGAACCGTTGCGCGCCTTGGGAGAAGTGGACTCGCGCTACATCTCCGGTGTGCTCGCGGGGGTGCAGGAAAGCCTCGTCGGCCGGCAGATCGGCGAGATCAAGTCGAAGCTGCAACGGCTTTCGCCGGTCGAGGCGCCCGACGACTACCGCGCGCTCTTCGGCGACCTCGTGGCGCTGGAGCAGTACCGCAAGTCGCTGCGCGAGCAGGCCGCGTCCGGATGGGACTGACATGGGCTGGCTGAACCGTCTGATGGGCGGGGGACTCCCCGCGGACTTCCCGGGCGAGCTCGCTCCGGGCGAGAACGTGATCGCGGTCGCGGGCGTCGAGGGCGGCGGCGAGCTCGTGGTCACGAGCCTGGGCCTGTGGATCCCCACCGACGACGGTCCCCGGCGCGTCTTCTGGCACCTCGTGGCCAAGGCCGCGTGGGGCGACGGCGTCTTCGAGCTCACGGAGTCCGAGGAGACCGGGGAGGCGGGCGCCGTGATGGTGGTCACCGACCGCGCGCCCGTGCGGTTCCGGCTGCCCGCGCCCGGCAAAGTGCCGCCGCAGGTGCGCCTGCGCGTCGACGGCTCCGTGCGCTCGCGCCACCGTCACGACTTCGGCGCCGGCGGCGGCGCGTGGTTCGTGCAGCGCAAGGTCCCCGGCCGCGACGGCACGGTGCTCCAGGTCCGCCCCGACCCGGGCACCGACCCGGCGCTGGTGGAGGCGATCGCGGGAGAAGTCGCCGAGAAGCTGGCCAACCCCGGGGAGTAAGCAGTACGCTCGTACTCAGTACGGGCGTACTGCTTACCTATCGGGAGGTTCGCCATGTGGGATCCGGCCAAGTACCTCGACTACGCGGACCTCCGGGGCCGCCCCTTCTACGACCTGATCGGGCGAATCTCGTCCGACGCGCCGCGCCGCGTCGTCGACCTGGGCTGCGGCCCGGGCAACCTCACGCTCGACCTGGGCCGCCGCTGGCCCGGCGCCGTTCTCGAGGCGCTGGACAGCTCGCCGGAGATGGTGGACGCCGCCCGCGCCCGCGGAGTGGACGCGCACGTCGCCGATGTCCGCGAGTGGGTGCCGAGCCCGGACACCGACGTGGTCGTCTCCAACGCCGTGCTCCAGTGGGTGCCGGGCCACGACGACCTGCTGCGCCGCTGGGTCTCGCAGTTGCCCTCGGGTGCCGTGCTGGCCGTCCAGGTGCCGGGCAACTTCGGCGCCCCGTCGCACCGCATCACGCGCGAGCTGGCGGCCTCCCCGGCGTGGTCCTCGCGCCTGGCCACCCTGGTCCTGCGCGAGAACGAGGCGGTGTCGTCGCCCCTGGAGTACGCCTCCCTGCTGGCCGACGCGGGCTGCCTGGTCGACGCGTGGGAGACCACGTACATGCAGCGCCTGGCGGGCGAGAACGCGGTGCTGGAGTGGATCACCGGCACCGCGCTGCGCCCCGTCCGCGCCGCCCTCCCGGACGACGACTGGGCCGCCTTCCGCACCGAGCTCGCCCCGCTCCTCGACGAGGCCTACCCGCCCCGCGCGGACGGCACGACGTGGTTCGAGTTCCGCCGCATCTTCTTCGTGGCGCGGATCCCCTGACGTTTCCGGGCGCGCTCACGGACCCCCGTGGGCGGTACGCGTGCGGCTCAGCGCCCCCGGCCGAACTTCTCGCCGACCTTGGCCCGTGCCACTCCTGCGGCGCCCTGGACCATCGGGTGGTCGATCACCTTGCGGTAGGTGCGCACGATCTGCTCGTACCGTCCCCGGCCGGCCTTGGTCCCCAGCACGTATCCCAGACCCACGCCCAGCAGGAACTTCTTCATCAGCGGCCACGCCTCTCGTTCGTCGGACTCCCGACTCTCCATTGTCCAGCAATCCGGCGCCGCCTGGGCGTGATCCGCAAAGAGGGCCCCCCTGTTCGGGTGGTGCAGGTGGTGCGCTAAAGTTCTTTCCATCGCACCGGGGCTCCGGTGCACAACCGAATACGATCCCCTGTAGCTCAACTGGCAGAGCATTCGGCTGTTAACCGGAGGGTTCTTGGTTCGAGTCCAAGCGGGGGAGCATCCAAGCCCAGGTCATTGACCTGGGCTTTGTTGTTGTGTGCGGGCAGGGGCCGATTCAAGGGTGATGAAGCCCTCGATGGTCCCGGATGGCGGCGCCCGCCTCTTGGGTCACGATGAGCTCGACGGGTCGGCGGGGTCGATTCGTCGAAACCAGCTGGGGCGGTGGAACCTGCCCCTGCAGACCTCGCGAGCGAATCCGTCTGGGGCCGAGGCGGTCGTCGCCGGCGCCGTGAAGCCTTGGCGCGAGCAGGGCCGCGCGGGTCAGCGGTCGTCGTCGCTCGGCAGGTGCCGGATGGAGTCGCCTCCTTTGTGGTGGCCGGCGCGGCTGTAGAGGGTGGCGAGGACCCGCTCGATCCTGGACACCGCGCCGTTGAACGCGTCGTCCACCGAGCCGGCGCGGTTCGTGACGACGACCGGCTCCCGCGCGACGGGGAAGGCTTCGATCACGCACCGCAGGTCTTCACCATCGGTGCCACCGCCCATTTCGTCGCTGAGGTGGACGTCCAGTCGGGTGAGGCGGTCGCTGAACCGCGCGAGCTTTGATTCGAGCTCGGTCTCGAAGCCCTGGATCAGCTCCGCGTCGCCGTGCAGGTTTCTGTCTGTGCTGATGTGGATCTGCATTGCCTGGTTCCCTTCCGCACTCGCGAGCACAGCGGTGACGGTGAGAGGGACGTGGCTCGACAGTGTAAGCCGCCGGTTCGGCAACGAGGGGTGTTCGTGTCGGCTCACCGTGCGCACGAACTCGAACTCCGTTCATGCCGATCTGCCTACGTCCGGACTGTGCCGGCCGCCGGTCGCCACGGCGCCGACGCGGCGTCCGCGGGCTGGAAGCTGTCCTTGAAACCGAAGGCGCACGGCGTGGAGCCCTTGTCGCGCAACAGTTCCAGGCGCTCGACGGCTTCCTCGACGGTGGGGATGTGCCCGGCGGGGATCCACCACATCACCTGGAACGGCGCCTTCGGAGGCACGAACCACTCCGCACGACGGCGCAGCACGTCCAGGTGGCCGCTGCGGTAGACGTAGTCCCACAGGGCGTCCCGGCTCTCCCAGACGGACATGTTCACCAAGACGTCGTCGCCCAGGGACGTCCGGATGGCGGTGGCGTCGGTGCCGTCGTCGTCAACCAGCCGCCAGATGAAGCCGGGCGCGTGGTCGGCGACCTCGTTCAGCGTGTCGAGCATGGCCGTGAAGCCGTCCGCGCGGACGTCGTCGAGGGGGAATTTCAACGTGCCCACGTTGAGCTGGGCGAGGTGGTGTCCCGTCATGCCCTCACCTCACCATCGTGGTCTTTCTATGTCAACTCACATTATTTTTAGAGATCTCGACGACGACGCAGCACATCCCCGGTCGCGGGTCCATGCGGGCCCGCAGCCCTTGGGCGCCCTCCAGCAACCCTTCCAACAGTGCCAGGTTCATGCCGCACACCAGCACCGGATGCCGCTCGGAGAGGACGTGGAAGGGGCAGTTGGCCAGGCGCATGGCCTCCTGGTCGCCGTCCAGGCGAGGCTCGTAGCCGCGAGCGGTCAGCAGCGCCTTCGCCGCGTCGAGACCGTCGACCGGCGCGGCGGCACCGGCGGCCCGCCCCTCCCGCCGGGCGGCGGCGTGCACTTCGGTGTCCAGGCGGGCGGCCTCGGCGACCTCGGCGAGCAGATCGGCGGGGGTGCGGTAATCGCGCGGGGGGACCGAGAACTGGCGTTCGGCGCCGGATCTGCGGTAGAGCTTGGCCGGCCGCCCGGCGCCGGGGCCCGTACGCCCGCTCAGCCGCCGGCTGGCGGTCTCCAGCAGTCCCGCATCCACGAGCTTGTCCAGGTGGAACGCGGCGAGCGTGCGCTGGATCCCGGCGCTCTCCGCCGCCTCGTTCCGGCTCACCTCGTGGTCCTGGGCCGCCACGTAGTCGTACAACCGCCGCCGGATGGGGTCCTGCAGCAGGGCGATCGCTTCGATGTCCTCCACGCAGCCAGTCTAAGAACAACAGAGATGCTCGTTAGAGAGTGTCCTGGGGCGATCCTTGCCGAAGCCCTCGCCCGCAACCGTCAGGCCGTGGAAGCTCTTCGGTGAGGGACCGGCGGAGGGCGCTGTCACCTGTGATCGAGAGTTGCCACCGGCCGGCCGATCGTGCTCGGCACCCTGAGGACCCTCCGAACCGGATTCGCGGGGACTACGATCAGCCCAGCTCGGTCCTTGATCTTCAGGTACGTCCACCTTCCGCACGCGAATCTGGAGGCACCGTTGAAGCTCTTGCTCACGTCGGGTGGCGTCACGAACCCGAGCATCCGCTCGGCGCTCGTGCGGCTTCTCGGCAGGCCGATCTCCGAGTGCCACGCCCTCTGTGTTCCGACCGCACAGTGGGGCCATCCGATGTGCGGTCCGACGACGGTGCGGGGATTCGTCGCCGCCGAGCCCGTGTGGCAGCATTTCACCGGCCTGGGCTGGGCGTCCCTGGGTGTCCTCGAACTCACCGCGCTGCCCACCATCGGCGCGGAGCGATGGGTTCCCTGGGTCCGGGAGGCGGACGTGCTCCTGGTCGAAGGCGGCGACGCGACGTACCTGTGTCACTGGATGCGGGAGTCCGGGCTGGCTGATCTGCTGCCTTCGCTGCCCGACACGGTCTGGGTGGGAGTGAGTGCCGGAAGCATGGTGATGACGCCCCGGATCGGGGCGTACTTCGTCGAGTGGCCGGGCGCGGCGGACGACCGCACCCTGGGCGTCGTCGACTTCTCGATCTTCCCGCACCTGGACGCTTTTCCGACGAACACCATGGCTGACGCGCAGCGGTGGGCTGCCGAAATCGGTGTCCCGGCCTACGTCATCGACGAACAGACGGCCATCAAGGTCGTCGACGGCTCCGTCGAGGTGGTCTCCGAAGGGCGATGGACGAAGCTGGGGGCGTAGCCACCCGGCATCGGTGGCGGGCCGCGAGTACCTCCCCGAGTCGGATGGGCAAACCCGCGCGCACAGGTACGCCGGGATTGGTCACGAGGGAAGGGCGTCCCCGGGGAATCCGTGGCACGGGTGGACCTCGCAGCGCATCATCCCGGCTCGTACGCAGGGGTCCGCGGCCATGATCTTCGTGGCTTCTTCGGCCGGGACGGTCATGATGGCGACGCCGGCCACGGTGTCGGAGGCGACCGGGCACAGGATCGCGATCACGCCCTCCTCGCGCAGTGACACCATCCGTCGCTGGTGTTCGAGTTCGATGGCGTCCGCGCCGTCCGTGGTGCGTGCCGGGCCCCAGTGGAGAAGTGCCACGCTGTAGGGCTTCGCGGTCGCGGCCAGGGCCTGGATCTGTTCGTCGGTCACGGTCGTGCTCATGGTGTCCCCTCACTCTCGATGCGCTCGGCCAAGGAGACGATGATTCCTTCCGGCCCGCGGATGTAGGCCATCCGCCACACGCCCTCGTATTCGGCGATGCCGCCCACCAGGCCGTAGCCGCCGGCCGCGGCGTGGTCGACGGCGGCGTGCAGGTCGCGCACCTCGAAGGCGACGTTGCGCAGGCCCAGCTCGTTGGCCGGCGCGGCGGGCGAACCCGGCAGGTGGTCCGGGCGGGTGAAGCTCGAGAGCTCCAGCGTCGTCCCGCTGCCGGGCGCTCGCAGCATGACGATCTCGGTGCGGGCGCCGGTCATGCCGATCACCGTGTCCAGGAACTCGCCTTCGACGGCCATCTTCGGGTCGGCCTCCAGTCCGAGGCCGACGAAGAACGCGGTCACGGCGTCGAGGTCGGCGACGGTGATGCCGACGTGGTCGAAGCGCCTGACGAAGGTCATCGGATCCGGTCGCGACGTCATGACGAGCACCCTAACGAGGATCGGGGCCGGGTGAGGGGTTTTCCGCAGAACTCGCATTCACCGAGACCGATCGGTCAGACGTGGTCTCAACCGAACTGGCTCCGAGCCTCATGGCCTCCTTGAGATGGCCGGTCATTTCCAGGCTCGTGCGTAAGGCTTGTCCGGGTTAACAATCCTTTGAGGATGGTCAAGGATTTCTTCCCTCTGTGTCAGGGTTGGCGCCGCCGCGGCGTGTGGTGCGACCGGTGGGCGAGGCCCACGCGAGCTCGTCCGAAACGGCTTCGTCCACAGTGGATGGCGAACCCGGCGGATCGGAGGTGATCTGCGAGGCGTCGGCGGAGATCGAATGTGGGTCGAGGCGCAGCGGGTCGGAGGCTGTGGGCAGCTTCGCACTCGCCGGGCCGGAAGCGAGGCGCTGCCCCGGCAGGCTCTTGGCGGCTTGCGCCCGCGACCTTAACCGGTATATTGGTAAGTCCATTAGTCAGCGGCTAGGAGTGGACATGCCGAAGGTCGTGTACGTCGACGACGCCGGCGAGGAGCGGGCGGTCGACGCCTCGGCGGGGGAGAGCGTCATGAGCGCGGCCGTGCGCGCGGGGGTGCCGGGGATCATCGGCGAGTGCGGGGGCTGCCTTTCGTGCGGGACGTGCCACGTGTGGGTGCGTGAGGAGTATCTGGATCAGGTCGGCGAGGTCGGCGACATGGAGGACGACCTCTTGGACCTCGCGGTGGGCGACCGGCGGGCTGGGAGCCGGCTCTCGTGCCAGATCGAGGTGACGCCGCAGCTCGACGGGCTCACCGTCGACGTGCCCGGGGAGCAGGTCGTCTGACCTCGGCGCGGAGAATCCGCCATTGCCAGTGGTTCAATGGTCTGATATTCAATCCTATGACGGCTTCACGATCGCCGGCGTGAAAGGACTTCAGCGTGCTCCGAACAGAGATCAACGAACTGCTGACGCAGACCGGGCCGGGGACCAAGATGGGCGCCCTCTTCCGGCGCTTCTGGCAGCCCGTTCTGCTGGCCGAGGAGCTGCCCGCCGACGACTGCCCGCCGGTGCGGGTCAAGATCCTGTCGGAGCGGCTGATCGCCTTCCGCGACTCGGAGGGCCGGTACGGCCTGATGGACGAGTTCTGCGCGCACCGCGGCGTCTCGCTGTGGTTCGGCCGCAACGAGGAAGGCGGCCTGCGCTGCCCGTACCACGGCTGGAAGTACGACTACACCGGCCAGGCGATCGAGGTGCCGAGCGAGCCCGAGACCAGCAACTTCTGCGCCAACGTCAAGCTCAAGTCCTACCCGCTGGTCAAGCGCGGCGACGTGCTGTGGGCCTACTTCGGCGACCCGGAGGCGCAGCCACCGCTGCCGGAGTGGGAGTTCGTGACCGTGCCGGAGGGGCAGGCGTTCACGTCGAAGCGCTTTCAGGAGTGCAACTGGCTGCAGGCGCTCGAAGGCGGCATCGACTCCAGCCACGTCACGTTCCTGCACTCGGGCAGCCTCGACAGCGACCCGCTGTTCAAGGGCTCCAAGGGCAACGCCTACAACCGCGCGGACCTGAAGCCGTTCTTCGAGGTCGTCGACTACGAGGGCGGCCTGCTCATCGCCGCTCGCCGCAGCGCGGAGGAGGGGCACTACTACTGGCGGGTGACGCCGTGGGTGCTGCCGAACTTCACCATGGTCCCGCCGCGCGCCGACCACCCGATGCACGGCCACTTCTGGGTGCCGATCGACGACGAGAACTGCTGGGCCTGGAGCTTCGACTACCACCCGACCCGCCAGCTCGACAGCGAAGAGGTCGCGGCCATGAAGGCCGGCCTCGGTGTGCACAGCGCGAACGACGAGAACTACCGGCCGCTCGCGAACAAGGACAACGACTACCTCATGGACCGCGACGCGCAGCGGCGCGGCGAGACCTACTCCGGCATCAAGGGCATCGCCCTGCAGGACTCGTCGCTGCAGGAGTCGATGGGTCCGATCGTCGACCGGACCAAGGAGCGTCTCGTCGCCACCGACGCGGGCATCATCAAGGCACGCCAGAAGCTGCGCAAGGCCGCGCTCGCGCTGGCCGAGAACGGGGTCGAGCCGGCAGGCAACAGGGCCCAGGACCAGAAGGTGCGCTCGGTCGCGGTCGTGCTGCCCGCCGACCAGTCCTTTGTGGACGGCATCGGCGAGGCGATGATCGCCAAGCCCGGCGTCCCGCAGACCACGGTCTGAGACGGCGGGGAACACCGTGTCGCACCAGGGCTTGGTCAGCAGTTGTGCCCGCGCGGCGACCGCCGAGGAAGCGGCTTTCCGGATCGACTACCCGTTGTCGGCCGCCCGCAACACGCGGGTGGTGGCGCTCGACGACGTGGCGAGGGACATCGTCGGGCGAGCGGCCGCCGAGGAGTGGGCGCAGGCGCGGTTCTACTCGGCTTCCGGCGCCGGTGACGAGCTCGTCACCATGACCGGCGACCGGGTGGCGCTCACCGACGAGCTGAAGGACAGCAACACCGTCGTGCTGGTTTCGGCCACCGGGGAGAACGCGGAGGCGGCGGCCACCATCGGTGCGGCCTGCACGGTGCGCGGGATCATGACCGCAGGCCTGGTCGTGACCTCGGACGGGGTCGCGAACGAGGCGCTGTTCTCGCTGCGCCCGCACGCCCGGATCCTCTTGGTGCCCGCAGAAGAGGACGACCTGTTCGAACTGCTGAAAGCGACGCGCGCATGAGCCCCCAGAGCGATCCGGCCGGCAAGGTCACCATCCCGGCGCTGCAGGCGATGAAGGCGCGCGGCGAGAAGAGCGTCTGCATCGTCGCCTGGGACTACCAGATGGCGCGCATCGCCGACCGGGTCGGCGTGGACATCGTCTCGGTCGGCGACACCGTCGGGGTCAACCTCTGGGGACAGGCGCATCCGCTCGAGATCACCTTCGACGAGGTGCTCGTGGTCGCGAAGGCGGTGCGGCGAGGGGTCCGGCGAGCGCTGCTCAGCTGCGACTTCCCGTTCGGCCCGCTGCAGCAGGGCGCGGCCAGCGCGGTCGACGCGGCGATCCGGCTGGTCAAGGAGGCGGGCGTCGACCTGGTCAAGCTCGACGGCGCCGCGGACTTCCCCGACGCGGTCGAGGCCGTCACCAGGGCGGGCATTCCGGTTTTCGCGCAGTTCGGGATCACGCCGCAGACCGCCCTGAAGTACGGCATCGAGTACTCCGCGGCCAGCGTCGCGCAGGTGCCCGACGGGATGCTCGACGAGCTGGTGGCCGAGGCCAAGCGGCTCGAGTCGGCGGGCGCGGTCGCGCTCAACTTCACCAACTCCGGCCCGGTGGTGGGGCCGGCGGTGGTGGACGCGGTGTCGATCCCCGTGCTCGGCGGGTTCGGGGGCGGGCCGTGGCTCGACGGGCGCATCCGCATGGCGACCGCGGCCATCGGCTACAACGCGGCCGATGTCGACAAGGACCTCGACTCCTACGCCAATGTCGCCCGGGTCGCGTTCGACGCCCTGGCCGGCTGCGCCGCCGACATCCGCGGCGGCAGGCAGATCCGCGGTGGCATCAAGGTGCCGCAGAGCTGAGGAGAGGTTCGCATGCCCGTGGTCGTGCTGGACGGGATCGCCACGCGTTACCGGATCGTCGGTGACGGCCCGCCGCTGCTGATGTTCAGCCCGGGCGGTTTCGATTCCACTTTGGACAACTGGACCGGCTTCGGGCGCTACCGCGACCTGGGATTCCTCGACGCGTTCGCTCCCGAGTACACCTGCGTGGTCTTCGACCGGCGTGAATCGGGGCAGTCGGGCGGCCGGGTCGAGCGGCTGGAGTGGCCGGCGTACGCACGCCAAGCGCTCGGGCTGCTCGACCACCTCGGCATCGACGCGGCGCACACCATGGGCGGCTGCGTCGGCTGCTCGACCGCCGCGGCGCTCGCCGTCGCGGCACCGGAGCGGGTGCGCAGCACGGTGCTGTTCTCCCCGGCCGGCGGGCCCCGCTACCGGATGGCACAGCACCGCCGGTTCGTGCGGCACCTCGCCTACGTCGCCGAGCACGGGCCGGCGGCGGTCGTCGACCTGGCCCGGTCGACGACGGCCGGCTTCAGCGCCGACCCGCGGGTGGGTCCGTGGGCCGCGCCGCTGCGCAGCGACGAGACCTTCGCGAAGGCGTACGCGGCCTTCGACCCGGCTCGCTACGACCTGCTCGTGACCGCCTCCGTGCGCGGCCTGTTCGACCGCGACACCGTCCCGGGCGTGGAGCCCGAGGACCTGATGACCTGCGACGTGCCCGCGTTGATCGTGCCCGGGCAGGACAGCTCGCACGCCCCTTCGGCCGCGCGCTACCTCCAGGAGTGCCTGCCGGTGCACGAATACTGGGATGTTCCGGTGGCCGAGCAGACCGCCGCCACCGCGCCGGCGCGAGTCCTGGAGTTCCTCCGCGGGCACGACCGGTGACTCGGCTCGTCCTGCTTCGCCACGGTGAGAGCACCGCCAACGCGGGGGACCTGTTCGCCGGGCACCTCGACGTCCCGCTGACGCCGGCGGGGGTCCTCGAAGCGCGTACCGCGGCGGAAGGACTGGCCGGCTGGTGCCCGGACGTCGTGCACTCCTCGCCGCTGGCCCGCGCCGCCGACACCGCCGCGATCGTCAGGAGCGTGCTCGCGCCGACCGTCGCGGCCGTGTACCACCCTGCCCTCGTCGAGCGGCATTACGGTGCGCTGCAAGGACTTCGCCGGGCCGACGCGCGGGCGCGGTTCGGTGCCGAGGTGGTGGCCCGCTGGCGGCGGTCGCCGGAGGGTGTACCGCCTGGCGGTGAGAGCCTGGAGATGCTTCACCAGCGGTTGCGGCCGTACTGGCAGGAGGTGTTGCTGCCGCTGCTGGAATCGGGCCGTCCGGTGCTCGTGGTCGCGCACGGCAACTCGCTGCGCATGCTGCTGGCCCACGTGAGCGGCCTGGACGTGCGGGAGGCGATCGGCGCCGAGGTGCCGACCGCCGTCCCGCTGCGGCCGGAGATCAGGCTTCCAACGCGGTGATCTGGTCGATGCGGTCCTGATGCCGGCCGCCCTTGAACGGAGTCGACAGCCACAGCGCGAGCAGCCTTTCCGCTTCGTCGTCGGTGATGACCTTCGTGCCGATCACGAGCACGTTGGCGTTGTTGTTGCCGCGCGAGATCTCCACCATGAACGTGGTGTGCCCGAGGCCGGCGCGCACGCCGCGGATCTTGTTGCAGGCGATGACTTCGCCTTGCCCGCTGCCGCCGAGCACGACGCCGGCGTCCGCGCGGCCGTCGGCGACCCGCCGGCTCACGTCGGCGCACAGCGGCGGGTAGTCGACGACGTCCGTCGCGCTGTGCGAGCCGCGGTCGGCCACCTCGTGACCGTGGGCGGTGAGCCAGGCGGTGAGGCGCTGCTTGAGGTGCACGCCGTGGTGATCGGCGGCGATCGCGATCCGCATGGCTCAGCCCACCAGTTCGCGGGTCGCGGGCGCGAACATCGAGTCGACGTCCACCGGTTTCGTCAGGATGTGTTGTGCCACGGCCTGTTCGACGAGGAGGTCGAGGATCGCCCGGTTGGGTTCGATGCCGTAGGGGAGGGGGTCGGTGGTGCCGGTCTCGGCCATCACCCGGGTGTACATCCGGTCGTCGGCGGTTTCCGCGACTCCGGACCGCAGCCGCTCGACGTAGCGGCGCTTGGCCTCGGCGAACGCGTCGAACAGAGCCGCCGCGACGCCCGGGTGGGCGTCGAGGACCTCGTCCTTGACGACGACGAGGTGGTTGATCGGGTAGAAACCGCGTTCGCGCAGCGCCGCGAAACCGGCGTCGGCGGGTCCGGCGAGCAAGGGCACGGCTTCGGGCGAATCGACCTTCGTGTTGACGACGGCGTCCAGTTCGCCCGCCAGCAGCATGTCCGCCAGGTTCTTCCCGGCGCCGGCCGGCTCGACGTTCCCGGGCGGGCGGTAGGACTCGACGTGTTCGTCGCCGCTGAGCACCCAGGTGACCGAGTCGAGGTCGAGCCCGTGCTCGATCGCCATGATCGCGCGGGCCCACACGCCGGTGGTGACCGTGTAGCCGCGGTTCACGCCGACCCGCTTCCCGGCGAGCTGGGCCGGTTCGGTGATGCCGGAGTCCTTCCGCACCAGGATCGCGCCGTGGTGGAACCCGCGAACCAGGAAGACCGGGAGCGCGGTGAAGCGCACGCCGTGCTCGCGCGCGGTGAGGTAGGTCGTCAGCGCCATCTCGCAGACGTCGTAGGCGAGCTCGCGCACCATCCGCCGGAACCCCTGGACGAGGACCGGTTCTTCCTTGAACGCCAAGGGAAACCCGGCCGGGACGACCTCGCCGGCCGTCAGCGCGCGGTTGTTGCCCTGGGTGCGGGTCACGGTCAGCAGGTGCTCGGCCATCGGTCCTCGCTTCGTATGGTGGACTACCTCACTGATGGTATATTGGGCTGTCCATTCTGCCAAAGAGGGAGAACCGATGGTCCAGACTGTGCAGGCGGCGGTCCGCGTCGCGCCCGGTACGACGGAGATGCAGGAGTTCGACCTTCCGTCGATCGACGACGACTCCGCTCTGCTGCAGGTGGAGGTTGCCGGAATCTGCGGGACGGACGTGAAGATGTACGCCGATCCGCCCGCCGTGATCCAGGGCCGGGTGATCATGGGGCACGAGAACGTCGGTGTCATCGCGCAGGCCGGGCCGCGGTTCAAGCGACGCCACGGGCTCGACGAGGGCGATCGGGTGTTCGTCGAGCACTACGTCGGCTGCTTCAACTGCGAGTGGTGCCGGCTCGGCGAGTACCGGCACTGCGAGGCGACGGACTGGCGGACCAACCCCGACGGCCGCCGGTTCGGTTACACCTCGGCGGAGAACCCCGGCACGCTGTGGGGCGGCTTCAGCGAGTACATGTACCTGCCCTGGAACTCCGTGCTGCACAAGATCCCCGACACGGTCACGCCCGAGCTCGCCGGCCTGGTCATGCCGCTGTCCAACGGCATCGAGTGGGCGCTGCTCACCGTCGGCGTCGGGTACGCCGACACCGTGCTGATCCAGGGCCCGGGCCAGCAGGGCCTGGCGCAGCTGGTCGCGGCCAAAACCGCCGGTGCCGCCAAGATCCTGGTGTCCGGCACGACGCGCGACAAGCACCGCTTCGACCTCGCGAAGGAACTCGGCGCCGACGAGGTGATCGACGTGCTCACCGAGGACCCCCGGGAGAAGGTCATGGACCTCACCGGTGGCCGCGGCGTTGACATCGTGCTCGACTGCACCTCCCGTGCCGGCACCGCGCCGGTGCTGCTCGGCGTCGACGTCCTCAAGCGCCGCGAAGGCACGCTCCTCATCCAGGGCGAGCTGGCCGCGTTCCCGGACTTCCCGGTCAAGAAGGTCACCGAGAAGGCGATCACGATCAAGTCCGCGCGCGGGCACTCGTTCCGCGCCTGCGAACTCGCCGTGGACCAGCTCGCCTCGAGCCGCTTCCCGCTGGAGAAGCTGGCGACCCACCGCTACGGCATCGACCAGGTCGACCACGCCATCCGCGTGCTCGCCGGTGAGACCGACGAGGACGCGATCCACATCTCCCTGATGCCCTCCCTGGTCGGCCGGGCCGGTGGGGCGGTCGCCCGATGAGCGGGGTCGTCGTCACGAACCCGCCCCGGACCGCTCCGGAAACGCGCGACGGCCTCGGCCGGTTCGGGGTCGCCACCGTCCACGAAGCGCAGGGCCGCACCGGGCTGATGGCGTCGTCGCTGAACCCGATCCACCCGGGTTCGCACATCTCGGGCACGGCCGTGACGGTGAGCGTGGCGCCGGGCGACAACTGGATGATCCACGTGGCCGTGGAGCAGTGCCGGCCCGGTGACGTGGTGGTCGTCGCGCCGACCTCGCCGTCGGACGCCGGCTACTTCGGTGAGCTGCTGGCGACCTCGCTCAAAGCGCGTGGCGTTCGTGGCCTGGTCATCGACGCCGGCTGCCGCGACATCGCCGAGCTGCGCGCCCTGCCCTTCCCCGTCTGGTCGCGGGCCGTGTCGGCCGAGGGCACGGTCAAGGAAACGCTCGGGTCGGTGAACACCCCCGTCGTCTGCGGCGGCCGGCTGGTCGAGCCGGGTGACGTGATCGTCGCCGACGACGACGGCGTGGTGGTCGTGCGCCGTGCCGACGCGGACGACGTCCTCGCGGCCTCGACGGCGCGGGAGGACAAGGAAGCGCGCCTGCGGGCCCGCTACGCCGCCGGAGAGCTGGGCCTCGACGTCAACTCGATGCGTGAGCGCCTCGCGCGCAAAGGCCTGCGGTACGTGGAGCACGACGAGTACGTCAAGGAGGGGCGCGGCCGGTGATCATCGACAGTCACGGCCACTACACGACAGCTCCGCCGGCGTTGAAGCAGTTCCGCGAAGCCCAGCTGGACGGTGCGCGGGCGACACTGGCGCCGGTGACCGACGACGAGCTGCGCGAGAGCGTCGAGGGCAACCAGCTGCGCGTGCTGCGGGAGCGTGGCGGTGACCTGATGCTGTTCTCTCCCAAGGCCTCGGGCATGGAGCACCACGTCGAGGACGCCGGTGTGGCGACCGCCTGGGCGCGCGCGTCCAACGACCTCGTGCACCGCGTCGCCGAGCTGTACCCCGAGCACTTCGCCCCGGTCGCGCAGCTTCCGCAGACTCCCGAGGGCAACCTCGGCGGCGTCGTGGCCGAGATCCGCCGGACCGTCGGGGAACTCGGCTTCGTGGGCGTCAACCTGAACCCGGACCCGTCCGGCACCTGGGCGGGCAAGCCGATCACCGACGACTCGTGGTTCCCGGTGTACGAGGTCCTGACGGAGCTCGACGTGCCCGCGATGGTGCACGTCTCGACCGCGTGCAACCCGAACCACCACACGCTCGGCGCGCACTACCTCAACGCCGACACCAGCGTCTTCACCCAGCTGCTCGAGGCGAAGCTCTTCGACCGGTTTCCCGGTCTGCGCCTGGTGATCCCGCACGGCGGGGGCGCGGTGCCCTACCACTGGGGCCGCTACCGGGGCCTGGCGATGCGCAACGGCTGGCGGGACCCGGCCGAGCTCCTGCCGAACGTCTTCTTCGACACCTGCGTCTACCACCAGCCCGGCGTCGACCTGCTGCTCGACGTCCTGCCCGCGAGGAACGTGCTTTTCGCGTCCGAGATGCTCGGCGCGGTCCGCGGGGCCGACCCGGAAACCGGCATCGCCTGGGACGACACGAAGCAGTACGTCGACCGCGCCGGTCTCGCCGCCGAAGCTCTGGCGGCGGTGTACGAGGACAATGCCCGCCGGGTCTACCCCCGGCTCGACCGGCGGCTCGCCGCCGCAGGAAGGTGATCCGATGAGCCGGCTGAACCTCACGTTCGCGTGCGGCGACTACGACCGCACGCGCGCCATCGAGGACGGGTCGATCCGGCCCGACGGCATCGACCTGACGTACCTGCGGCTGCCGGTCGAGGAGACGTTCTTCCGCATGCTGCGCCACGGCGAGTTCGACGCGTCGGAGATGTCGCTGTCGACCTACGTCGCCTCGCTCGACCGCGACCCGGCGCCGTTCGTCGCCCTGCCCGTGTTCACGTCGAGGATGTTCCGCCACGGCGGGATTTTCCTCAACACCGCGGCGGGCATCGAAAAACCGGCCGACCTCGTCGGCAAGCGGATTGGCACGCCCGAGTTCCAGCTCACCGCGGGCGTCTGGATCCGCGGCATCCTCGCCGACGCGTACGACGTGCCGCTCGACTCCGTCACCTACCTCACCGGGGGCCAGGAAACGCCGGGGCGGATCGAAAAGGGCGCCGTCTCGACCCGCTTCGACGTCCAGCCGATCCCGGCCGGCCGGACGCTGTCGGAGATGCTGGCCACCGGCGAGATCGACGCGCTGCAGAGCCCGCGGATCCCGAGCTCGTACGTCGCCGGCGACGGCCGCGTCGCCCGGCTCTTCCCGGACACCGTCGCGGCGGAGAAGGAGTACTACGCGGAGACCGGGATCTTCCCGATCATGCACGTGGTCGCCCTGCGCCGCGAGGTCTACGAGCGGCACCCGTGGGTCGCCCAGTCCCTGACGAAAGCGCTCACGGCGGCGAAGAACGAGGCGTACGCCCGGATCTACGACGCCTCGGCGCTGCGGTTCATGGAGCCGTGGCTCAACCAGCACCTGGAGGACGCGCGGAGCCTGCTCGGCCCCGACTACTGGTCCTACGGGCTGGAAGCCAACCGGCACGTGCTCGACGTGTTCCTCCGCTACCACCACGAGCAGGGGCTCTCGGCTCGCCTGCGCACCGCGGAAGAACTGTTCGCGCCCGAGTCGACGGAGTCCTTCGTCATCTGATCTCACGCCGCGCGGAGGAACTCCTTCAGCGCCACCTCGGTGTCGGCCGCGACGTGCGGTGGGACGGTGCGGCCGGCCTCGAGGAGCTTGCGCACCGCCATGTAGTCGCGGGGCGCGTTGACGGCGTCGATCGCGATGAGGCGTCCCCCGCGGTAGTAGAAGAGCGAGAACCGTTCACTGCCGGGGTCGCCCCGCAGCACGGTCTCGTCGTAACCGCTGCTGATCCCGGCGATCTGGAGTTTCAGATCGGCCTGGTCGGACCAGAACCACGGGATCCCGGTGGCGGGAGCGGCCAGGCCGAGCAGGCTCGCGGCCGCGGTCTTCGCCTGCGCGATGGCGTTGGGGACGGACTCGAGGCGGAGGGCGCCGTGCTCGGGGTGCGCCACGATCGTGCAGTCGCCCGCGGCGACCACGCTGGGGGTGCTGGTGCGGGCGGACTCGTCGACCAGGATCCCGCCGGCGCAGGCGAGCCCGAGCTGCTCCGCGAGCTCGGTGTGGGGGACCAGGCCGATCCCGACGACCACGACGTCGGCGGGGATGGTGCGGCCGTCGGAGAGCCCGACACTCCTCACCCGGTCGCGGCCGAGGAGTTCGGTCACCCCGGTCGACAGCACGACTTCGGTGCCGCGCCGCCGGTGCGCGGCGAGGTAGAAGTCCGACACCTGCGGCGCGACGGCGCGGGCGAGCAACCGGTCGGCCGCTTCGACCACGGTGACGTTCCGGCCGGCGGCGATGGCGGCCGCGGCGGCCTCCAGCCCCACGAAGCCCCCGCCGACGACCACGACGTCGCGGGCGGCCGAGAGGTCGTGCCGAAGCGTCGTCGCGTCGTCGACGTCGCGCAGGTAGTGGACGCCGGCGAGCTCGCTCCCGGGGATCCGCAGGCGGCGTGGAGTGCCCCCGGTGGCCAGGGCGAGCCGATCGAACTCCATCGTCCGGCCGGACCGCGTGACCGCGACGCCGTCACCGAGCCCGGGATCGGTGAGGGTGATCTCGTCGATCCATTCACCTCGGACGAGCTCGATCCGCTGAGCTTCGTAGAAGTCCGGGCCGCGCAGGGCCAGCCGCTCCTCGGGCAGGTCCCCCTTGAGGAACGCCTTGGAGAGCGGGGGCCGTTGGTAGGGCAGCCGGGTTTCCCCGCCGAGCAAGGTGATCGGTCCCGAAGCACCCAGCTTGCGCAGCGAGGCGGCCAGCTCCACTCCCGCCTGGCTCGCGCCCACCACCAGGGTGCCGCTTCCCTTCACCGCCATGCCGTCACCACCCTGCTCTCGGTTGGCTAGTCCATTAGACCTTAGCGGAAGGCAGCGTCCGGTGCGAGAGGAGTTCCCGAGGGTGGTGCGGGGTTTCCGGCTGCTACTCGACCTCGTGCGACACGCGCTGCGCGGTCCGGGCGATGTGCTCGCTCATGACCCGCTGGGCGGCGGCGAGGTCGCGGTTGCGGATGGCCTCGGCGAGCTCCCGGTGTTCACCGGTCCCGCGCTTCCCCATGATGGGGGCCTGTTCGCGGGCCTCCCGCAGGGACATCAGGAGCGGGCCGTGGAAGCTCTGGATCAGCATCGTGAGCGCGGTGTTGTGGGCACATTCGGCGAGCCGGATGTGGAACCGGGCCGAGATGTCCACTGTGTACTCGCCCTCGTCGACGGCGTGCTGCCCCTCCTCGACGAGCTTGAACAGCGCGTCGATGTCGTCTTTGGTCGCCCGCTCGACGATCAGGGGGAGGGCGCCGATCTCGACGATCTTGCGCGCCTCGGTCACCTCGCCGGCGGTGAGCACGGACATCGACAGGAGATCGGCCAGGCCCTCGCCGACGCGGTCCGTGCTCGGCGCGGTCAGGAAGGCGCCGCCGTGAGCGCCCACCTTGATGGTGACGAGCCCGGTGGCCTCCAGTACGCGCAGCGCCTCGCGGACGGTCACCCGGCTCACGCCGAAGCGCTGGCACAGATCGCGCTCGCTCGGCAGCCGGTCGCCGGGGGTGAGGGAACCGTCGCGGATGAGGACCTTGATCTGGTCCACGATGACCTGGGACACCCGCGAGGTGCTCACGCGGCTGAAGAGGTCGTCCTTCTCGCCGCGCCCTGTTGCAGCCATGTCTCCACCTCGTCATGGTCGATGCCGGAAATGCACCGTAGTTTAACAGTCAATGGTCTGACCTTACGGCACTAGGCCTGGTCAGGGGTGGCCGCGCTGCTCCGGCCGGTCACGACCTGGCCAGAAAACTCAGTTGGACCATTGCTTTGGACTGACAATTAGTCCTACGCTCCCCTCCATGCTGAGCCGAGACAAGCCGGCACTGTCCAGAACGGCAGGCCGTGATGCTGCGCACATCGATGTGGGGGCCACGGGCGGGATCGCACACCTCGAGGCCCGGGGTGTCGCCATCGAGTACGCCAAGCCTGGCTCGAAAGAGGTGACGACGGCCGTCGAGCGGTGTGACCTGACCTTGGAGCGCGGGGATTTCGTCTGCCTGGTCGGGCCGTCCGGCTGCGGCAAGACCACGTTGCTCAACGCGGTCGCCGGGTTCGTCGACCTCGCCGAGGGTGATCTGGAGCTCGACGGCCGGCCGATCCCCGGTCCGGGACCCGACCGGGCGATGGTGTTCCAGCACGCCAACTTGCTGCCGTGGCGGACCGTTCAGGCGAATGTCAGCTACGGCCTCGAGCTCACGAAAAAGGTCAAGAAGCCGGCGGCCAAGAAGCGCGCCGACGAGCTGCTGGAGCTGGTCGGGCTGGCCGGTGCGGGACAGCAGTACCCGGCGCAGCTCTCCGGTGGCATGCAGGCCAGGGTCAACCTCGCCCGCGCGCTCGCGGTCGAGCCGGAGATCCTCCTGCTCGACGAGCCGTTCGCCGCGATCGACGCACAGACTCGCGAGGTGCTCCAGGTCGAACTGCTCAGGGTCTGCGCCGCACGAGACGTGACGGCGCTGTTCGTCACCCACGACATCACCGAAGCCGCGTTCCTCGCGGACCGGGTGTGCGTGTTCAGCCCGCGGCCCGGTCGCATCGTCAAGGAGATCACGGTGCCGTGGCCGCGTCCGCGGTCGCACGAGATCCGGCGGACGCGGGAGTTCTCGCAGCTTCGGGACGAGATCGCCGATGTGCTCTACGGCGCCAAAGCCGGCGCCGGGGAGGGAGCCCGATGAGCGTCACCTCTTCGCCGAGGCCCGCCTCGCGGATCGAGTCCCGGCGGGCGCGCCACAGCCCTCGCGCGGGCCAGGCGGCCCGCCGGCGGCTCCCGTCGTGGCTCAGCGAGCAACGCCTGTTCGGCATCGGGGCCGTCGTCTTGGTGCTGGTCGCGTGGGAGGTCATCGCGCTGCTGCGGATCCAGCCGCAGCTGATCCTGCCCGGGCCGGTCGACGTCATCAACGCCTTCGGCGCGATGATCCAGGGCGGGCAGATCTGGATCGACCTGTGGACCAGTGCCCAGGAACTGCTGGCCGGCCTCGCGCTCGCGGTGGTGATCGGCCTGCCGGTGGGGCTGCTGATCGGCTGGTACAAGCGCATCGCCTGGGCGCTCAACCCCTTCGTCAACTTCCTCTACGCCACGCCGCGCATCGCGCTGACACCCCTGTTGATCATCTGGCTCGGCATCGGCAGCTCCTCGAAGATCGCGATCGTCTTCCTGATGGCCCTGTTCCCGGTGCTCATCAACACCGCGCAGGGTGTCCAGTCGCTCGAACAGGGAACCGTCCGCGTGGCGCGGTGTTTCGGCGCGAGCGACCTCCAGCTGTTCCGCACCGTCGCCCTGCCCGGCACCGTCCCGTTCATCGCCAGCGGGATCCGGCTCGCCGTGGGCCAGGCGCTGATCGGTGTCTTCGTGGCCGAGCTCAGCGGCGCGCAGCACGGCGTCGGCATGACGATGAACACCGCCGGCCAGCAGTTCCAGACGGCCACGGTCTTCGCCGGCCTGGTCATCTTCGCCGCGGCCGGGGTGATTCTCACGGCACTGCTGCGCCGGGTGGAGAACCACTACGCGGCCTGGCGCCTGAGCAACGACTGACTGCGGTTCCCCCTCCCCACCACGATTCCCAGAAGGACAGAACAATGAAGTTCAAGTCTGGCGCCTTCGGCGTCGCCTTTTCCGTGGCGCTCGCGACGTCGTTCCTCACCGCCTGCGGCGGTTCGTCGGACGCCGGAGCCGACGGGGTCGTCACGGTCAGCTACAGCGAAGAGGTCGCCGACGAGCTGCCCCTGTGGATCG
This sequence comes from Amycolatopsis sp. NPDC049253, assembly GCF_040678995.1. NCBI lineage: Bacteria > Bacillati > Actinomycetota > Actinomycetes > Pseudonocardiales > Pseudonocardiaceae > Amycolatopsis > Amycolatopsis sp. NPDC049253. The sequence continues at coordinate 25,135 of NZ_JBFAQX010000036.1, forward strand.
CTTCGGAAGCCGGCTACTTCAAGGAGCAAGGGCTCGACGTCAAGCTCATCAAGCTCGACAGCAACCAGGGGTACCCGGCGCTCATCTCCGGCCAGACGCAGCTCGCCTCGATGGGTGGCTCCCAGATCGTCGCCGGCACCGCGGCCGGCGGTGACGTGAAGGTGCTGGCCGCGCTCACCCCGGTGCTGCCGTACCAGATCTACGCGAACGTGCCGACCGCCGCGCAGCTGCGCGGCAAGAAGATCGGCTACACGACGAAGAGCGGATCGCAGTACATCGGCACCCTGCAGGCGCTGAAGAAGCTGGGCATCAACCCGACCGACGTGAACCTGGTCCCGCTGGGCTCGGTGACGAACGTCAACAACGCCTTGCTGGCCAAGACCATCGACGCCTCAGCCACGCACCCGCCCGCGAGCCTCAAGTTCGAAGACGCCGGGCTGCACATGGTGATCGACATGGCCAAGGAGAAGATCCCCAACATCAACGTGGGCATCTCCAGCACGTCCGAGTACCTCAAGGACCACCCGGACGTCGTGGGGAAGTTCATGGCCGGTCTCAAGAAGGGCTTCGACCGCGAACGCTCCGACGAGGCGTACTCGACGAAGATCCTCGGCGCCCACCTCGGGGTCACCGACCAGCGCGCGCTCGACGCCACCTGGAAGTACTACGCGGGCGAGGTGCTCACCGACCCGCCGGTGGCCACGGTGGACCAGTTGAAGTCGTCGCAGCAGTCGCTGGAGGGCTCGGTGAACGGGGTGGACAAGGTCGACCTCGCGTCGCTCATCGACTCGTCCTTTGTGGACAAGGCGTTCGGCGCCAAGTAGTTCGCCCGCACGGAAAACGCGCGGTGCCGGGTCGTCGACCCGGCACCGCGCGTTCGGCCGTCGTCAGCCGTCGAGCTGCGTCGCGCGGCGCAGGTCGTCGGCCGTGAGCTGCTCCGGGTCGAGGGCGACCTCGGTCCGCAGCGTCAGCGCCGCGAGGATCGACTTGCGGACCCGCCGGCCGTCGAGACCGCGCAGGCCCTTCGCCAGCTCCGCACGGAGATCGGCGTCCCGGGCGAGCGGCTTCAGCCCGGTCCACTGCTCGGCCAGCTCGGTCAGCGAGGACGCCACGATCCGCTCGACGACCTCGTCGTCGGGCAGCGTGGTGCTCATGACCAGGTCGGCCCGGGAGAGCACCGCCTCGTCGACCGCGTCGACGAAGTTGGTCGTGGCCACGAGAACCAGGTGCGGGCACTGCGCGCGAAGCTGGTCGAGACCGGACAGCACGGCGTCCGTCGCGCGGTGCACGTCGACCGGGTTGGTCTCGAACGAGGCCGAACTCCGGCGCACGGCGAGCGCTTCGATCTCGTCGATCACCACCACGGTGTGCGGTCGCCGCGCGGCGATCTCGGGCAGGGTGTCGAGGAACAGCCGCGAGACGGCCCGCTGGCTTTCGCCGAGCATGTCACTCGGGAACGCGTGCGGGTCGACCTCGACCAGCGTGGTGGCGCCGCGCGGGGCCATTTTCCGTGCGGCGGCCTGCGCGAGCCCTTGCGCGAGCGTCGTTTTGCCCGTACCCGGGGGGCCGGCCAGCACGATCAGGCCGTGCGGCGCGCCGGAGAGCCCGCCGAGCAGCCGGCCCTGCCGCAGGACGAGCAGCGCGGTGCCGAGCAGCCGCTCCTTGGTACCCGCCGGCACGATCATCGAGTCCCACGGCCCGTCGTGGTGGTCCGAGGGGAGCGCGTGCAGCCCGATGACTCCGGGCGGGAGCGTCCGCTCGCTCACGGCCAGGACGGCCGGTCGAGGGCGGGCCACACGACCGTGTTGACGTCGCCGGCCTGGGCGTCGCGGATGTGGTCCGGCGGCTCTTCGAACAGCACCGCGGGATCCATCAGCGCCCGCATCGTCTCGAGCAGGCTGTCGAACATGTGGATGCGCACGACCCGCGCGGTGTTCTCCTTCGAGTCGTTGAAGTGCTGGTGCCACAGGAAGTGGTCGACCACGATCAGGTCGCCCTTCTTCCACGGGTGGTTCTCCCCGCCCTCCGGCTCGGTGCCGAGGTAGGAGTGGCCCTCGCCTTCGACCACGTACAGCCAGGCCTCGCCGGCGTGGCGGTGCATCGACTGCTGCCGGCCCTGGCCGATCTCGAACATCGCCATCGTGATGCCGGACGCCTGGTACCCGATGGCGCGGTCGAGGAGGAAGGTCGTGCGGGTACCGCGCGGGGTGTTGAGCATTTCGAGCTCGTCCCAGTCGGTGTGGAGCCGACCGCTGCGGCGCTTCTGCTGCTCCTTGCCGAGCCGGCGCAGGCGACGGGCGTACGCGTCGTCTCCCTGCGCGTCGGGAGCGCTGAACTCGGGCCGGCCCGGGAGGTTCTCGACCGGCTCGTGCCCGCGGTCGTCGAGGATCGACATGCCCATCGTGGCGAGCAGCGGTTCGCTGGAGAAGGTGAGGTAGCGGAACGTCTCGTCGTTGTCGTTGCCCGAGCGGTGCCACGCCCACGCCGGGATGTGCGCCGAGTCGCCGGGGGCGACGGTCACGCGTTCGCCGTCGATCTCGATCCAGCCCCGGCCGCCGACGCCGAGCGCCATGGCGTCCCAGGAGTGCCGGTGGATCGTGGTGACGACGCCGTGGTCGACCTCGTGCACGAGGGCGTCGATGGAGCGCGTCGGGTTGTCACCGTCCTCGCCCATGTAGACGCCGGTGCGCATGCCCCGCGCGGTCTTCTCGAGGGCGACGTCCTCGCTCCGGATGATCGTGCGGTGGTTGTCGCGCCAGTCTTCGAGGAACTTCGCCCGCCGGGCTTTCTGCTGGTGGTAGTGGGTGGTCTTCGTCGTGGTCTTCGTCGACACCGAGCCTCCTGATTGGGCGGACCATTTTACCTTTCGCATTGTGGTCCGCCGGGAGCTGCGCGGCAAGCGTGGACTTTTGGTCATACCATCAGGCATTATGGCGGGCATGAAGGTCGCCGAGGTCCTGCGCAACCGCGACTTCGACTTCTACTGGGGTGGCGTCGTCCTGTCGCAGATCGGCAGCCGGGGAACGATCGCGGCCAACCTCTACCAGGTCTACGAGCTCTCCGGTTCGGTGGCGCAAACCGGGCTGGTGGGAGCCGCCCAGGTCGTGGCGCTGGTGGTGCTGAGTCCCTTGGCCGGCGTCTACGCGGACCGGGTGGACCGGCGCAAGCTCCTCCAGTGGTCGCAAGCCGTGGCCATGGTCGTGGCGCTCGCGCTCGCCGCGACGAGCTTCACCGGCCACGCCGACGTCGTGCAGGTGGTCGGCTCGGTCGTGCTCACCACCGCGGCGGCCAGTTTCGACCAGCCCGCGCGCCAAGCCCTGATCCCGGCCCTGGTCCCGCGGGCTCAGCTGCCGCAGGCCTTCGCGCTGCTCAACCCGTCCCGGGAGCTCGCAGTGCTCCTCGGCCCCGCGCTCTCCGGGGTGCTCATCGCCGTCAGCGGGCCGGGCCTGATGTACGCCGTCGACGCGGTGACCTACCTGCTGCTGATGATCACCCTGGCGCTGCTGCGGATCCCGCACCTGCCGGGGTCGGGCGAGCACATCACCCTGCGGCAGCAGTTCGCGGAGGGGGTCCGGTTCGTCCTGGGGCGGCGGATCGTGTGGCAGATGGTGCTGCTCGACCTGGTGGCGACCGTCTTCGCGGCGTACCGGGTCCTCCTGCCCACACTGGCGATCGACCGGTTCCACCTGGGCGCCACGGCGTACGGGCTGCTCTCGTCGGCCCCGTCGGCAGGAGCGCTCGTCGCGACGTACACGGTCTTCCGGGTGGTCGACCGCAGCAAGCGGCTCGGCAAGGTCCTCCTCGCTTCGACGATCGCCTACGGCCTGAGCGCGGTCCTGCTCGCCTGGGCCGGCGGGCTCGTGGTCGCACTGGTCGCCTGCCTGCTGCTCGGCGCGTTCGACGCGATGGCCACGACGATCCGCCAGGCGGCGGTGCAGCTCGAGACGCCGGATGCGATGCGCGGGCGGGTTTCCGCGATCTACCAGATGGCCTCACGCGGCGGGCCCGCCCTGGGCGACACGGTGATCGGTGCCGTCGCGGCGGCGGTCGGCCCCGTGCTCGCGCTCATGGTCGGCGGACTCGCGACCGCCGCCTTCGCCGTCGGTCACTTCGGCCGGGCCAACCCGGTGCGCAGGTACGCCGCCGCCCGGGCGGAGGAATCCGAGCCGGCGTGACCCGTGAGTGTGACGGTTTCGCACTGAATGCCACATTCCGGTAGTGCCGGAGCACCGGTCGTGGTCTGATGTCCTCCGCGATTCGCGGAGGGGGCGGGGGATGGGCGACACCTGGCACGTGCCCGGGTTCACCGAGGTGGACGTGCTCGGCATCGGCGGCTTCGGGCGGGTCGTGCTGGCCAAGCACGAGGCGTCGGGGCGGATGGCGGCGATCAAGTACCTGCGCGCGGAGTACCTCGCCGACGCGCGGATCGCGGACGGCTTCCGGCGCGAGGCGTGGCTGCTGTCCGGCGTCCGGAGCCCGCACGTGGTCCGGCTCTTCGACTTCGTGGAGACGCCGGACGGCGCCGCTCTGGTCATGGAGGCCGTGCCCGGGGTGTCGCTGCGCGCGCTGCTGGCGGCGGAGAACGTGCTCGCCCCCGAGGCGGCGCTGGCCATCCTGAAGGGCTCGCTGCTCGGCCTCGCCGACGCGCACGCGGCCGGGGTGGTCCACCGGGACTACAAACCGGGAAACGTGCTGGTGTCGCGGGAAGGCGAGTCGAAGCTGGTCGACTTCGGACTCGCCACTTTGGACGGTCACAACGGGCTGACGGCCGGTTCGCCGTCGTACATGGCGCCGGAGCAGTGGTCCGGGCAGCCCGGGGTGCCCGCCACCGACGTGTACGCGGCGACCTGCGTGTTCTACCAGTGCGTCACCGGGCAGGTGCCGTTCCGGGCGGACACGACCGAAGGGCTGCGTTCGCTGCACCAGGCGGCGCCCGTGCCCGTGGACGCGGTGCCCGAGGCGTTGCGTCCGCTGATCGCGCGGGGGATGGCCAAGGACCCGGCGTGGCGACCGGCCACCGCGGACGCCTTCGTGAGCGAGCTGGAAACCGTCGCCCGCAAGGCCTACGGGAAGAACTGGGAGAAGCGCGGCTGGAAGCGGCTGGCCACCTCGGCCGCCGCGCTGACGGCGCTGACTCCGTTGGCGCTCCTGGCCACGGCCGGCACGGCCGCCGCACCGGTCGGCGCCGGCACGGCGGCCGGGATCGCGGGCGGGGTCGGTGGCGGGGTGCCGGCCACGGGTTCCGGGGTGGGCGCGACCGCGGTGATCGCCGGCAAGATCGCCGCGGCGGTGCTGGTCGTCGGCGCGCTCGTCGCCGGAGGAGTGGCGATCTTCGCCCACCACGACGATCCGCCCGCGCAGGCGGCGGCGCTCACCGTCAGCCTCCAGACCACGTCGGGGCGGGATCCGGCGCTGCCGGTCACCTACGACCTCCAGTTCCCGCAGGTGTCCGGCGGCCAGGATCCCACCGTCCGGCAACGGATCAACGACGCGTTGCGGGCACCGGTCGACAAGCGGCTGAAGGCGATCCGCGACGGGGTGGCCGGCAATCGCGAGATGTTCCAGGAGCGAGGGGACACGGCCGCGGCGCACACGACGGCGCGGATCCTGCTGCGGACGCCGAGCCTGCTTTCCGTGCGGTACGACCACGATCTGGATTCGGCCGTGCTGTCGCACACGACCTGGCGGTTCCCCGAAACGGTGAACGTCGACCTCGGCACGGGACAGGTGCTCGGCCCGAAGGACATGTTCCGGCCCGAGGTGCTGACCGCGGCCGGGATGCGGACGCTGACCCAGCGGCTCGAGCCGGTCACGAAAAACGGGTTCTGCCGGGTCCCCACGATCGACGGTGCGGGGGAGAAGGTCACCATCGACGCGGCCGATCGCGGCTCGGGCGCCGACCATGTGCCGGGCGCGGCCATCGGGTTCACCGCGACCGGCGCAGAGTTCGAGATCCAGTGGTACGACCTCGGCTGCGACACGGCCTCCGGGAAAGAGACCGTGACCCTGCCCTACAACGGGATCGGCGACCTGTTGCTGCCGAAGTTCCTGACGATGCTCGGCAAACCGGCGCCCGCCTCGTCGCCTCCGGCTTCTCCGCCGCCTTCGACGTCGCTCTCCCCGACGCCGACGACGCCCTCGCTTGATCAGTCAGCGGAGGGGCCGACGTACACGAACCCCCGGTTCGGGTTCACCGCGCTGATTTCCGAGAGCTACCTCGCGACCCCGTACACCCCGCCGAACGGGGACGGGATGACGTTCAGCAGCTCCGACGCCGACGCGACGCTGGCGGTGTGGGGCGCCAATTCGACCCAGTCCGCGGCCCAGGCGCTGGCCGGCGCGGTCGCCGCGGTGGAGGCGGACGGCGGACAGGTGACCTACCAGAAGGTCGAGGGCGACCGGTACTCGGTTTCCGGCTACCAGGGCGACGGCAAGATCTTCTACGAACGCGGGTTCACGGGATCCGCTTCGATGGCCGCGTTGCGCTGGGTCTACCCGCGGGAGGACAAGGACCAGTTCGACGGGCTCGTCACCTCGACGGTGGAAGGGTTCCGGCCCGGCGACCTCTCCCGGCCGCACTGACTCCCGCTACGCGCGCCGGGCGGTGACGTACAACCGCGCGAGGGCCACCGGCAGGTCACGCGGATCGGCGATCACGTGGTAGGTGTCGGGATCGCACATCGTCCGCAGGTAGTCGCCGCCGGCCGGGTCGACGGTGATGAGGTACGGGCGGACCCCGGCGAGCCGGGCTTCGGCGAGCGCGCGCGTGGTGTCGGCGAGCGCGTAGTCCAGCACGGCGTCCTCGCCGTACTGTTGCCCGTAGTCGAGGTCGAACGGACGGCCGTCGGACACCAGCACGAGCAGCTTCGAAGGCGCGCCGTGCGTGGCGAGCCGGCGGGTGAGATGCCGGATGGCCGGGCCCATCCGAGTGGTGTGCTGCGGCACGAGCCCGTCGAGGCGGCGCAGCGTCGCCGGGGTGCGCCGCTCGTCGAGGGACTTCACGACCGAAACCACGACGTCCTGGCGGCCGGTGCCGGAGAACCCGTAGATGCCGTAGCTGTCGCCGACCCGCTCCACCGCTTCGAGGAGCAACGCCACCGATTCCCGCTCCAGGTCGAGGATCCGGCGGATCCCGTCGTCGCGCTCGGGCAGGCGTTCGGCCGTCGACGAGCTCAGGTCGAGCGCGAACGCGACGGCCACCTCGCGGGCCACCGGTTCGAGCGCGCTGTACACGGCTTCCCCCGGCGTCCGTCCGGTCCGCAGGTCGGCCATGGCCTCGACGCAGGCGTCGAGGTCGAGGTCGTCGCCGTGGCGCAGCCGCGTGCGCCGGCGGCGCCCGAGCGGAGCCATGCGTTCCAGCTGCGCGGTCAGCGCGGGCAGCAGTGCGCGGTTGCGCCTGAGCGCGTCGCGGTGCGCGCGGCCGCTGCGCCCCGAACGGGGCCGTTTCTCCCGGACCAGGCACCAGTCGGCCAGGTACCGCCCGGCGCGGTGGTCCCACTCCGGATAGGCGAACTCGTGCCGTCCGCTCGCGTGGACGGGCCCGGCTTCCCCGTGGTGGTGGTCTTCCAGGTCAGGGCCGTGGTCGTGCGGCAATGGCTCCGGCGGGCGCTGGACCGCCGTGACGTCGACCTGTCCGCTCTCGGCCGCCATCGAGCGTTCGGTGAACTCGTCGGCCGCCTGGCCGTCCTCGCCGGTCGTCCGCAGGATCGCCTCGGTGAGCGGCATGCCGGAAGCCGCCAAGCCGAGATACCGGGGGCCGGGCACGTCGCGGTAGCGGACGGGCGCGAACCGGACGTCGAACACCTCGTCACCTTCGAGCCGGAACTCGGGACCGGGCAGCGGGAAGCCGTCGTCCACATCGGACTCGGTGACCACGACCCCTTCGTCCGGTCCCGCCGCGGGCGCGAGGTTGGGCAGCCGTGCGAGCAGGCCGTAGCACCGGATCGCCGCCTCGGCCGCCGATTCCACAGTGGACTCGCGATGGGCCAGTACCCGGGCCACGGCGGCCATCCGCGTGACCGCCGGATGCAGCGACCGCGGCAGCCGGAGCGAGGTGGCGCCGAGACTCAGCCGGACCAGCGCCTCGGCCGCCGCGGAACGGGCCGGCAGCCCGGCGAGGTCCGGTCTCGTCGCCAGCTCGTCGTCGCGCACCCGCTCGTAGGCCGGTGCCAGACCGGGGAACAGCCGCAGGGCCGTGGTGTCCAGGCGCAGGTCTTCGAGCACGGTGAACACCTCGACCGCGAGCGCCGTCCGGCCGAACAGGCCGGCGAAGCGGTCGAGCCCGCCGCGCAGACCGGCCGGGCGCAGCCGCCGGAAGAACGGCTCCGGCCGGTCGAGGTCGAGCTCGAAAGTGCCGAGTTCGTGGTGCAGCGCCCGGTGCGTCAACGCCACCTGGTACCACGACGGGCCCGAGTGCACGTGCGACGGGAGCCGCACGGTCGTCGCGGTGTCGGGTCGCTGGCGAAGCTCCGCATCGTCGTCGTAGGGCACCAGTTCGCAGCCGCGCCCGCACAGCGCCCGGTAGTACAGCGAGAGCGAGCCGGTCCGCTCGCTCAGGTGGGCGGGAGCCGCCGTCATGCCGCGAACACCGCGTGCGTCACCTGCCGGACGGCGTCCTGCACGTCCCGGTCGTCGCTGGTGGCCAGCACGAGTGCGAGATCGCACGCACGCCGCGGTGCGACCCCGCGACCGATCAGCGCGCCGGCGTGGACGAGCAGCCGGGTGCTCGGGCCCTCGACGAGATCGGCGGCGTCGAGGTTGCGGATCCGGGCGCCGAGCGCGGCCAGCGCCTCGGCCACGTCCGCGGGCACGCCCGCTTCGTGCGCGATGATCTCGGCCTCCAGATCGGCGTCCGGGTAGCCGAACTCGATGGCCAGGAACCGCTGCCGGGTGCTCGGCTTGAGATCCTTGCTCGCGACCTGGTAGCCCGGGTTGTACGACACCACGAGCAGGAAATCCGGGTGCGCCGTCACGGTGGTGCCCAGCCGTTCCAGCGGCAGCGTCCGCCGATGGTCGGTCAGCGAGTGCAGCACCACGGTGGTGTCCTTGCGGGCTTCGACCACTTCGTCGAGGTAACAGAGCGCACCGGTGCGCGCGGCCCGCGTCAGCGGCCCGTCCAGCCACGTTGTGCCCTCGGCCGAGAGCAGGTACCGGCCGACGAGGTCGGCCGCGGTGAGGTCGTCGTGACAGGTGATCGTCACTAGCGGCTCGTCCGGCGGTGTCCCGGTGCGCTGTTTCGCGATCTCCCAGGCCATGTACTCGACGAACCGGGTCTTGCCGCACCCGGTGGGTCCCTTGAGCAGCACCGGGATGCGCTGGTCGTAGGCGGCGCGGAAGAGGTCGACCTCGTCGCCGGCCGGCAGGTAGAACGGCGCGGTCACCGGGCGAACTCCCCGTTCTGCTCGCGGCGGATCCACGACACCGGGTCGGGCGCGTAGTCCCGGTGGTATTCCCCGGGGTAGTTGATGCCCGGCACCGCCGGAATCCAGTCGTACTCCAGGTGGTGCGTGCCGCCGAGGCTGCTGGCGAGCCGCACCACGCGCTCGGAGTCGAGCGCCGTGATCCGGCCCTTGTCGATCAGCTTGACCCACTCGCCGGTGCTGCGCCGCCGGATCTCGTAGGTGGCGAACAGGTTGTGCACGTGGGGGAAGTGCATCGTCGGCAACTTGTGCTCCTTGGCGTAGGAGAGGAACGTCTGGTCCCAGTGCTCGGCGCCGAAGCCGAAGTGGATCACGCCGGCCTGCGCGCGCTCGGGCAGGTTCGTCCAGGAGTCGTTGTAGTTCCACAGGGTTTCGATCTGGCGGTAGCTCTTGGGGTTGGTGCCGATCGACGCGTCGTTGAAGTACGCCCAGCCCGGATAGGGGAAACCGGGGTAGTGCGTGTCCCGGTAGCGTTCCACGACCTCGCGCCACAGTTCGCCGTAGCGGCCGCCGCCCTCGATCTTCGTGATCATCCCCGACTCGACGGTCACCGACGCGTGCGCGAAGTAGCCGGTGTGGTTGCTCGTCCCGCCGATCACGCCGTTGAGCGTGGGCATCAGCGTCTTGGCTTCGCGCAGGAAGGTCTCGGCCGGGTGGCCGAACCGGATGCCCTGGATCGTCGAGCCGAGGATGTGCCCCGAGATGTAGGCGCCCTTGGGCCACAGCTGCGCCTGCTGCGGGGTCACCTGCCAGCCGAGGTCCGTCCCTTCGGGACTCGTGATGCGGACCTCGGCGGCGTCGCGGAACGCGTCGACCACCATGAGGTCCACGGTCCGCCAGATCTCGTCGGGGATCCCGTTGGCGCGGGAGATGAAGTCCTCGTAGGTCGAGTACACCCAGTTGTTCCGGATCCGCTTGCCGGCGGCGCGTTTCCAGTGCGAGCGACCGGCTTCGCCCGCGTAGACGCCGGTGTAGCCGGGGCGGTCGTCGAGGAACCGCTTCAGCGCCGCCGCGGCGACGTTGAACTCGATGCCCTCTTCGATCATCGGCGGCAGCCGGTCGGTGATCTCCCGCCAGCCCTCGGCCGCGCTGTAGGACTTCACCTCCATGCCGAGGTCGGTCACGTCGATGCGGTCCACCTTCGCGACGCCGATCTCCAGCAGCGCCTGGCGGATGGCCTGGAACACCAGCTCGTGCTGGTGCGGGAACGTGACGATCAGCAGCTCGTCGCCGGGCCGGACGTCGCCGAGCGCGGACCGGCCGTACCGGCGCCGCACGTGCGCCCGCGCGAGCGGCATCAGCTCCTCGAGGTCGTCGGTGCGCTCCTGCAGCAGGTACCCCGGGAACCGCGGCGCCGGGTAGTCGAAGCCGGGCAGCGGTGCGGGGACGCCGGGAGCCTGTGCGGACAGGGGATACGGGGCGGTCATCGGCGGCCGTGCTCCTCTCGGGTCAGTGCGCGGGCAGGACGATCGCGTCCTCGGGCTCGGGCTGCAGGAAAATCGGGTCGCCGTGGGCGAGGCCGACCTTCTCCTTGTAGACCCGGACCTTCAGCACGTCGTCGCCGAGCCGGACGTAGTAGTCCCAGCAGTCGCCGTGGTAGATGCTGAACTCCACCGTGCCCTTCCAGGCTTCGGCGTCGTGCTGCTTGCGGGAGAACCCGAAGCTCTCGGGCCGCATGAATACGCTGACGGTGTCGCCCGCGCTCAGCCCGGAGCCGGCGCGGCAGACCAGCCGGCCCGGACCGACCTGCACGCACACCCCGGTGTCGGACACCTCGGTGACCACGCCGGTGAGCGTGTTGGAGACCCCGAGGAAGCGCGCGGTGAACTCCTGCTGTGGCCGGGTGTAGATCTCCTGGGGCCGGCCGCGTTCGACGATCGAGCCGCTGTTCATCACCACCACGTCGTCGGAGACCGCGAGGGCCTCGTCCTGGTCGTGGGTCACGAACACCGTGGTGATGCCGAGCCGCTGCTGCACGGCGCGGATCTCGTCGCGCATCCGGTCGCGCAGCCCGGCGTCGAGGTTGCTCAGCGGCTCGTCGAGCAGCAGCACCTTCGGCTCGCGCACCAGGGCGCGGGCCAGCGCGACCCGCTGCTGCTGGCCACCGGACAACGCCGGGGCCGGGCGCTCGGCGAAGTCGGCCAGGCCCACGAGGTCGAGCGCGTCCAGCGCCTTCTTGCGCGCCGCGGCGGCCCGGACCCGGGGTTTGTTGACCCGCAGGGGAAACATCACGTTCTGCACCACCGACATGTGCGGCCAGATCGCGTACGACTGGAACACGATCCCGATCGGCCGGCGGTGCGCGCCGGCGAACACCCCGTTGCGCGGGTCGGAGACCATCTTGCCGTCGAGCTCGATCGAGCCGGCGTCGGCGCGTTCCAGCCCGGCGATGAGCCGCAGGGTGGTGGTTTTCCCGCAGCCGCTGGGCCCCAGCAGGGTCACCAGCTTGCCCTCGGCGATCTCCAGGTCGATCCCGTCGACCGCGTTGGCCGCCACGGTCCGGCCCGGGAATCGTTTCGTCAGTCCGGTCAGCCTGATCATCTTCGGATCCCATTCTCCTGCGGGTTGGTTGTCGGGTCTGCTCAGCTCTGATTCGCGCCCTGGATCCCGAAGCGGCGCCCGAGCAGCCGGACACCGGCGACGAGGATCGTCAGGAACAGCACCATCACCACGCCGAGCGCGGCGACCACCGGGTACGACCCGTTGGAGTAGAGGTCGTAGATGCTCACGGACACGACCTCCGACCCGGACGAGTACAGGAAGATCGCCGCGGAGATCTCGCGGAACGCGACGATCATCGTGTACAGGAACGCGGCCAGCAGCGAGGGCATGAGAAGCGGGATGAACACCCGCCGGAACGTCTGGAGCCAGGACGCCCCGCTCGCGGTCGCCGCCTCTTCGAGCTCATCCTTGATCTGCGCCATGCCGGGCGCGAGGTAGCGCATCGCGTACGGCAGGCTGATCGTCACGAACGCGACGACCAGGATGGTCAGCGTGCCGTAGAGGTGCACGGGCAGCGGCGCGGCGAGGTACCAGTAGAGGATGCCGACACCCATCACGATGCTGGGCACGGCGATCGGTACCGTCGCGAGCCCGTCGAGCAGCCCGCGGCCGAACACCTTCGTCTTCACCGTGAGGTAGGCGACCACGGCGCTCAGTGCGGTGACGATCACCGCCGAGCTCACCGCGGTGACGACGCTGTTGCGCACCGACTCGATCAGGGCCGGCTGCCGGAAGATCTGGGCGTAGTTGCCGAACCCCAGGTCTCCCAGTGCTTTCAGCGAAGGCGGCTCGTAGCCGGGCAGCAGCGACGACCAGATCAGCATCGCCAGCGGCAGCACGACCGCGATGAGGAAGAACAGGATGAACACGGCCAGCCCGGCCCAGCGCCACTTGCCCAGGTCCTGCACCGTGGAGCGGAATCCCTTGCCGGTGATCGTCTGGGTGGCCGAGCGCCGGCTCAGCCGTTGCGACAGGGCCAGCCCGATCGAGGCGATCACCAGCACGAACACCCCGATCACGCCGACCGTGCCGTAGTCGGCCGGGAACGCTTGCAGCGCACTGTAGATCCGGCTGACGAACACGTAGGTGTGGCCCGGCACGCCGATCAGCTGCGGCACCTCGAACGTCGAGATGGTCTGGATGAACATCAGCAGCCCGGCCGACAGGATCGCCGAGCGGGCCATCCGCAGCGTGATCACCCGGAAGGTGCGCACGGGGGAGGCACCCGACGCGAGCGAGGCCTCCTCCAGCGACGAGTCCATCGAGCTGAACGCCGCCGTGCCCATGAGGAACGCGACCGGCGCGACGTGGATGGACTGCACGAACACCATGCCGGCGATCGAGTAGATGTTGAACGCCGGCAGTCCCAGCGATCGCAGGACACCGTTGAGCGGCCCGCGTTCGGGAGAGAGCAGCAGCGCCCACGCCACCGTGTTGAGGATGCCCGGCACGATCAGCGGCACGAGCGCCGCCAGTTGCGCGAACGTCTTGCACGGGGTGTTGGTCCGGCTGACCAGCCACGCGAGCCCGAACCCGATCACGGTGCAGACGATGGCGGTGAGCCCGGCGTAGAGGAACGAGTTGAGCACCAGCGTGCCGAACCCGTCGGCCGCGAAGGTCGTGGCGTAGTTGTGCAGCGTCCACGTCGAAACACCGGTGCCGAGGAACGACGTCTGCAGGCTGGCGTAGATCATCGTGCCGACCGGCACCAGCGCGAGGTAGGCCACCGCGATCGCCGCGATGGCGAGCGTGAGGTAGCGCGGCTGCAGCAGGAACCGCCAGGACCGGTGGCGCGAGGTCTTCGCGGCCCGGCCGGTCTCGGTGGGTGCCGGGTCGCCGGGTCGGGTGTCCAGCAGGGTCATCGGGGGTCCTTTCGCCGGCGGTGTCCGCCACGGCCGTCAGGGAGTCACGGCGCTTTCAGTGCCGACTTCATTTCCGCGAGCTCGTTGTTGTAGTCCGCCTGCGAGAGGTTCGGGTGGCCCCACGCGGCCGGCCATTTCGTCTCGTCCCACACGTTCGCGTCGTTGGTGACGTCCGGGCGGACCGACGTGTGGTTGGTGACGTCGACGATCTCCTGCTGCCCGGCCTTCGAGACCATCCAGTCGTCGAAGAGGCGGGCGGCGTTGGGGTGCGGCGAGTTCTTCACGACGTCGATGAGGTTCAGCGACGCCGGCAGCGGCGTGCCGTTGACGAAGTCGAGGGTGTTCGGCGTCTTCTTCTTGAGGCTGGAGGCTTTGTAGCCGTACGCGGTCGCGGCGGCGAGCGGTTCGCCGGCCTGCACGTTGGTCAGTGACTGCGTGTGGCTCTCGACGAACACCGGCGCGTTGTCGCCGAGGCCCTTCAGCAGCGCCAGTGCCTTGTCGTGGCCCATCGCCGTGATCAGGCTGTCGTACCAGTTGACCGCGCCGGGGTCGATCGAGAACTGCCCGCGCCACTGGGGCTTCGTGAGATCCTCCCAGGATTTCGGCGCGGTCAGGCCTTTCTGCGTGAGCACCTGGGGGTTCCAGGACAGCACGGTGGTGACGGCGTACACGACCCCCTGGTAGCCGTCGGGCAGGCTGAGCCCGGCGGGCAGCGGCGCGGCGTCGACCGGCTGGTAGGGCTGCAGCGCGCCCGCCTGCAGGAGCTGGGCGATCTGCGGGGAGTCACCGGAGACCACGTCGGCGTTGAACTTGCCGCCGCGCTGTTCGGTGATCAGGCGCGGCGGGATCTTGTCGGCGCTCAGCCGCAGCGCGTTGACCTTGACCTTCGGGTAGACCTTGTTGAACGACGCGATGATCGGCGCGACGTCGGCGTCGGCGAACGTGGTGTACCAGACCACCTGGCCTTCCCTCGCCGCCACTTCGGCGAGCTGCTGGGGGTTGCGCTGGTCGGCCGTCGTCTGGGCCGCGTCGGAAGAGCTGGCCGCGCCGGAGCCGCACGCGGCGGCCATCGTCAACGCCAGGCCGCCGGCGAGGACGGCCGAGACGGTCCGTCGGGTGCTTCGCCTCTTGTGCATTGCGGTTCCCTTCGGTGAGCGGACCGCCGCCGGGAACAAGGCGGGCTCACCACGATGTGAGTGCGGAACTGTCGCAGAGCTTCGGGTGCCGAGGGGTCCGGTGCCGGAGGCCACGGGCCGTTCGGTTCGAGCAGTATGGACCTATGGTATGACCATTTGTCAACCGTTGCGGCCGATGCTGATCCCGATCGAAACCCCCGGGCCCCGCGGATCCATTTCGGACGGAGCGCGCAGGACGGGGCGGCCCGTGCGCGGCGAGTGCGGGCGGGCGCGTCCCTGCGTGGAAGTGGCAGCAATTCTGCCAAAGTCCGGCGGAAACCGTAGGGCCGAACGGCCGATTACCGCACCGGGTTCACACCACGACCTCGGTCATGATCCCGGGCGGGAAGATCTCGTCGGCGGTGGCGAGGCGGTGTGCGATGCCCTGCTGGGCTGCGTAGGTGAGCAGCTGTTCCCAGGTGGCGCGGTTGGGTTCGATGCCGTACGGGAAGGGGTCGCCGTCGAAGAGGTCGCGCATCCGGCGGCCGTAGGTGGCGAGCCAGGGGAGCGGGTAGCGCGAGACGGCGGGGTCGAGCAGCCGTTCGACGCTGCGCTGTTTCGACTCCAGGAAGGCGTTGTAGAGGTTGCGGGCCGCCCACGGGTGCTCCTCGAGGACGCGGCGGCGCATCGCGATCAGGTGCATGATCGGCCAGATCCCGGTTTCCCGGTAGTAGTCCTGTTCCTTCTCCTGGTAGTCCGGGAAAAGGCGCACGACGTCGGGGTGGCCTTCGAGGAAGCACGTCGGCGGCCGGGCGATGATCGCGCAGTCGATCTCGCCCGCGGCGAGCAGGTCCGACAGCGACCGGTCGGCCACGCGGGTGAGCCGCACGCCGGGCGGCAGGGTCAGCTCCACCTTCTCGACGCGGCCGGGGGCGTTCGCGCCGGCCTGGTACCACTCGATCTCGTCGAGCTTGACGCCCATGTCGTTGTGCAGCCAGCCCCGCATGTACACCGCCGCGGAGTGGGCCCACTCGGGTGAGCCGACCTTCTTGCCGCGCAGGTCATCCACGGAACGGATCCCGCTGTTGCGGTTGACGTAGAACGAACCGAACCGGAACAGCCGTGAGCAGACGACCGGCAGTCCCACGATGTCCGGCTCGTCGCGGGTGATCTGGGTGCTGAACTTGGCGAAGGACAGCTCGGCCACGTCCCACTCACGGTGGGCGGTGAACCGCGCGAAGATCTCGTGGTGGCTCAGCATCGACCAGGTGTGCTCGATGCCTTGAGCGCGCACGGCGCCGGTGCGGAAGTCGCGGAAGTGGTCGTAGTCGGTGGTCGCGATGCTGAGGTGGACGTCGCTCAAGGAAGCCTCCCGGAAGGTCGGGCTCTGGATTGGTAGGACAGTTAGGCCTATAATTCGGAGCGTACCCGGGCGGGGCGCCCGGGAGGAACATGTTCTGCCTCCGTCGAAAAGCGCCAAGGCGCGGGAAAGCGAGGAACGCATGGGCAAGAAGGGACGCGTGTTCGTACGTGGCTTGACTTCTGAGACCTACGGGCTCGGTCAGTTCCGTCAGGCCCAGCTGGCCGCCGAACGGGTCCGCGACGACTCGGTGGTGGTCGACGACGCGAAGGTCGGCCACTCCGGCGACTCGGAGAAGTCCCGCACGTGGTGGCGGATCGGGCCGGGGGACGAGGAGTTCCTGACCCAGACGCTGCAGGTGCATTTCGTCGAACTGCCGCCGCACAGCTCCAATCGGGGACACGGACACCAGAACGAGGCGTCCTTCTACATCCTCGAAGGTGCCGGCTACGAGATCCACGACGACCAGCGTTACGACTGGAAAGCGGGCGAACTGGTCTTCGTGCACACCGATTCGGTGCACCGGCACTACAACCCGTATGACGAAAAAGCCGTCGCGCTGGTGATGAAGGCCAAGTGCACGTGGATGTTCCTGGGCCTGCTGCAGCAGGGCCGCGGTGGCCCGATCGAACGGCCGGACGAGTTCGGTGAGCGCGAGGACTGGTCGAGGATCTGGACCGACGGCGTGCTGGAGCGCAAGAAGGTGGTGCGCCAGGAGGACACGGTCTGGGAAACGACCCCGATGGGCCGCGTCCGCGTGCTCAACAGTCCCGAGCGGACGGACCTGCGCCAGTTCTCCGTCGACGTCTTCGAGCTCGACATCCCGGCCGGCAGCCGCTCGGGCAAGCACTGGAAGATGGCCGACGAGGTCCTCTACGTGCTCGACGGCTCCGGCTATTCGCTGCACTGGGAGGTCCAGGAGGAGATCGCCGAGAAGTACTACGCGCGAGTCGCGAAGACGCCGACCCGGCACGAGATCACGAAGGGCGACACGCTCTACGTCCCGCAGAACACGATCGCCGTGCACTACGCCGCCGACGGCACTCCGCTGAGGTTGCTGTCCGCGCAGAACCGCATGTTCAAGCACCTCGGCTACGACAAGGTGCACTACTTCGAAAACGCTCCGGAGTACACCGGCGAACTGGCCGAAGCCGCCAGCGTCGGCTGAGACATCCGTCCGAAGGGGCCTGTCTCGTGAATTCACCACGAGGCAGGCCCCTTTCGTTTCGACCGCCGCGGGGCGCGGCCCTGCCGGCGAGGAGGAAGGTGCTGATGTCGGATCACGGAATCGGAAGTGTCGGGGTCGCCGGGCTGGGTGCGATGGGCGGGCCGATCGCCCGGCACCTCGTCGGCGCCGGCCTGGACACGGTCGTGTTCGACCGCGATCGCTCCACAGTGGACGAACTGGTCGGCGCGGGTGCGCGGGCGGCCGGGTCCACGGCGGAGCTCGGCGGGTGCGACGTGGTGCTCGTGATCGTTCCGTCCGATGAGGACGTGCTCGAGGTGTCGGCGGCCGTGCTGGGCGCGGCCGAGCGCGGTTCCACGTTGCTGATCTGCAGTTCGGTGACCCCCGAGACCTGCCGCCGGGTCGAGGCGGCGGCCGAGGGCGCCGGCGTGGCCGTGCTGGACGCGGCGCTCACCGGTGGCGTCCGCGGCGCCGAGGACGGTGAGATCGTCCTGCTGGCCGGCGGTGAGGAAGCCGTGCTGGACCGGGTGCGCCCCGCGTTCGCGCCGTGGACGAAAGCGGTGCACCACCTCGGTCCGCTCGGCTCGGGCCAGGTCGGCAAGACGGTGAACAACCTGTGCCACTGGGGCCAGATCACGGCGATCGTCGAGGCGATGCGGCTCGGGCGCGACCTCGGCGTCGAGCCGGCGAAGCTGCGCCGGGCCCTGCTCGACGGAGCGGCCGCGAGCGCCACGCTCGCCCAGCTGGAATCGATGCGTTTCACCTGGTACCGCAAGGATCTGGCCAACGCGTTCCGCATGGCCGGCGGCGTGGGCCAGGACCTGCCGGTGGCGCACACCGCCCGCGAGGTGATGGAGGGCATCACCGTCGCGGGCGTGGCGGAGCTGTTCGGCGGGCCGCCCGCCTAACGGTCGGGGTCGACGGAGAGGTGGGCCGACCACTTCTCCTCGATCCGCCCGACCCGCCAGACCAGGACGGCGACGAGCCAGGTCGCGACGAAGAGCCCGGCGATGGCGAAGCCGACGTTGTTCAGGTCGAGGCCGGCGATCGCGGCCAGCGGGCCGGAGACGATCCCGAGCCGGTCGGCGAGGATCGACAGCAGTTCGATCGTCCCGATGACGAGCGCGACGGTCACCGAAAGCGCGGTCACGGTGAGGTTGTAGAAGACCTTGCGCACCGGCCTCGCGAACGCCCACCCGTAGGCGAAGTTCATGAAACAGCCGTCGGCGGTGTCGAACAGCGTCATCCCCGCCGCGAACAGCACGGGCAGCACGAGGATCGCGTACCAGGGCAGGGCGAAAGTGGCCGCGCCTGCCGCCAGCACGAGCAGGCCGACCTCGGTGGCGGTGTCGAACCCGAGTCCGAAGAGGACACCCACCGGATAGATGTGCCAGGGCTTGCGGACCGCCTTCGTCAGGCCGGACAGCAGCCGGTTGAGCACTCCGCGCCGCGCGAGGTGCTCCTCGAGCTCGGCTTCGCTGAACCGGCCGTGGCGCATCTCGCGGAACACCCGCAGGATGCCGAACAGCACTACCAGGTTGACGATCCCGATGATGTAGAGGAACACCCCCGAAACGGACGTGCCGATCAGGCCGGTCACCCGGTGCAGCGCCGACGAGTCGTCCGTGACCGAGCCGGCGAGCGCGCGCACACCGATCGAGAGCAGCAGGCACAGTCCGAACACGACGGTCGAATGACCGAGTGAGAACCAGAACCCGACCGAGAGCGGCCGTCCCCCGTCGGCCATCAGCTTGCGGGTGGTGTTGTCGATGGCGGCGATGTGGTCGGCGTCGAACGCGTGGCGCAGCCCCAGCGTGAACGCCGTGACGCCCAGCCCGACGCCGAAGAAGCCGCCACCGGCCAGCGCGTGGTGCTCGGGGGCCACCACGAGGCCGAGCACTCCCCAGCCGACGAGGTTCAGTAAGAGGACCACGGTGGCCATGCCGCCCAGCGACGCCCACTCGCGGCCGCTCAGCGCGACGCGGAGGCGGGCGAGCGGGCGGGATTGTTCAACCGTCACGGCGAGCCGCCAGCAGGCAGGTGTACAGGCCGCGCCAAGGCATTTCGACGTCGCCGAACCCGGCCTTCGCCAGCCCCTCGAGGTGGTCGTTCACCGACGGCAGCGCGTCGTTGTGCTTGTGGGCACCGGCTTTGTCGGAAGGCGGGATGAGCTGCTTGCGGGCCGCGCGCAGCCGCGCGTCCCACACCGGGCCGGGCCCGACGTGGTCGAGGTTCAGCAGCCAGCCGCCGGGCGCCAGGTGCTCGGCCGCCTCGGTGTAGAAGCGTGCCAGCCGCGCCGGGTCGAGGTGGTGGCTGGCCCTCGACGTCATCACCACGTCGAGGTCGCCGGGCAGCTGCGCGAGGTTCGTCATGTCGGTGAGCCGGTAGGAAACGCGGTCCCCGAAGCGGGCGAGCCGCGTGCGGGCCGCGTCTTCCATCACGGTGGAGACGTCGGTCCAGATGCCGTGCGCGCCGGGGAAGAGATCGAGCAGGACCTCCAGGAAGTCGCCGGGGCCGCTGCCGATGTCGGCCACCAGTTTCGTCCGCGGCCGGTCGCCCGCCACCAGCGTGGCGGCGATTCGCCGGGGCAGCACGAGGAATCCGACGAGGCTGTCCTGTTCCAGCCACGACGTCGCGACGGTCGGGTCGAGCCATTCGGACACGGGTGTTCCTTCGGGCACGGGCACTCCTCACGGGTCGGATGGGTTCGTGGCTCGGCCGTGCTCCCGCCTGGGGTGCGGGAGCACGGCCGAGGGCCGGCTACTTGCGCGCGCCGTGCGTGGTGCCGGCCTCGACGGCCGCGTCGAGCAGCTGCTTGCCCTCCTCGGGGGAGAGCTGCACGCCGTGGCGCTCGATGTTGTGCAGACGCATGGTGCGCAGCAGTCCCGTGTCCTGGATCGCGAGATAACGCGCGGTGTCGTTGCCGTCGAGGTTGAAGTGCTGGTGCCACGCCCACCGCGGCGGCGCGAACAACGTGCCTTCCTGCCATTCGACGACCTCGATCGGCTCGTCGTCGTAGTTGATGAGCGAGAACCCGTGTCCCTTGACCACGTAGAGGTAGGCCTCGGTCGTGTGGCGGTGGCGGACGGAGTTGTTACCCGGCTTGAGTTCCGAGATGTGCGCGCTCAGCACCTCGTAGTCGGCGAGGTCGAAGTAGTGGCCGCGGTTGTTGCGCCACGGCCGTGCCGGCAGCTCCATCTTCCGCAGGTCGTCCTCCACGACCAGCCCCTTGTTCGGCGGGTGCTGCCGGTTGAACTCGTCGCGGGCCGCGATCTCCGAGGAATCGAGGTTCTTCTTCTCGCTGGCCAGGACACCCTTCAGGTACTCGTCACGCACTGCTGCTCTCCTTTGTCGTACTCGCGGGGACTTCAGGGGTTTTCGGTGCGCCGAACCACGTGCCGCCACAGGGTCGTGACGTTGAACGCGCCACCCAGATCGGGCAGGAGCGCGAGGTCCTCGTCGGGGATCGCGACCGGCTTCCCTCCGGCGTGGGCGACGGCGAGGGTGTGCCGGGCGAGCGTGTCGACGGCGATGGCCTGCAGCACGGCCTGGGCGACCGCCGTTTCCGGGTCACCGCCGGCGACGCTGACGAGCCCGTGTCCACTGAGGACCAGCACCGGCCGGTCGCCGAGCGCGTCGGCCATCTGCCCGGCGAGGTGGTGGTCGTTCACCAGCACCGATCGCGGCCACACGGGAATGCCGTCGGCGGCGAGCCGCGCGGCCGGGATGTCGTAGGCGCCGAACAGGGGCAGCCACGGCAGTCCGGCGAGCGCCATGGTGACCACCGCGGGCGGGTGGGCGTGGACCACGGCCGTCGCTTCGGGGTGGCGCCGCAGCACTTCGGTGTGGATCGGCAGCTCGTTGGGCACGCTCCAGTCGCCCGTCTCGGGCGTGCCGTGCAGCGGCACCGGCCGGATGTCGTCCGCCGTCGTGTGGCGGAGGCCGGATTCCCGCGGGCCACGGCAGCGCACCAGCAGTTCGTCCGGCGCCGTGCGGACGCTGATGTGGCCGAGTACGTGCTCGACGAGGCCGGTCGCGGCGAGCACCCGGCAGGCGAGCGCGACGGACTCCCTCACGGCGCCTCCCTGGACTGTTCCGTATAACTGGTCTATTGGTTAGTCCTAACGACGATATGACCATAAGCCGCCCGCCAGCTGCGGGTCAACCCTCGGGCGGGCGCCGCGACGGCGGGCGTTTCCGTGTTCCTGTGCGAGAATCGGCGCATGGAACCAGCAGGGCGGGGTGGATCCGCGGCGGCTCCGCGGGCGGACAGTGGGCTGTTCGACGTCGTGTCGTCGAGCCGGATGTCGGAGGTCATCGTCGAGCAGATCCGCTCGCTCATCCGCGCCGACAAACTGCGCCCGGGCGATCGGCTGCCGAGCGAGCGCGCCCTCTGTGAGCAGATGGGCGTCAGCCGGGTCACCGTCCGCGAGGCGCTGCGCGTGCTGGAGGCCGCCGGTCTGGTCGCGATCCGGGTCGGCGCGCGCGGCGGCGCGTTCGTCACCACGCCTTCGTCGACGAAGCTCAGTGCCAACCTGGCCGACCTCGTGAACCTCTCGCCGATGACGGCGCCGGAGGTCATCGAGGCCCGGCAGGTCGTGGAGCTCGGCATCATCGAGACGGTGATCGAGCGGGCGACCGAAAAGGACGTCGACGAACTGCGCGAGATGACCCGCGAGCACCAAGCCGCTCTGAAACGCGGCGAGTACAGCATGGAGATGTCGGCCGCGTTCCACGTCCGCGTGGCGCAGTGCACCCACAACGCGGCCATCGAGATGCTGGTGCACTCGTTCCACGGTCCGCTGCTGATGTCCCTGCGCGAGGCTCAGGTGGCCGCGCCGCTGATGGGTCACCGCGGCACCAGTGAGCACCGTGAGTTCGTGGAGGCCATCGCCGCCCGGGACGTGGAGAAGGCGCGCGAGATCATGGCCAAGCACCTCCGCCGGACCTCTCAGCGGATCGCGCGCGTGCAGGCCTCGCGGGAGAAGGGCAAGGAAGTCTAGGGTCGCCCGCGGTTACTTGCCGGCCGGTGCGTAACACAGTTCGAGGACGCCGGACGGGAACGCCCTGCTTTTCATCAGGCGCAGTTTCACGGCCTCGTCCAGCTCCGGGAACAGTGCCGCGCCCTTGCCCGTGACGGCGGGGAGCACCCACAGGCGGTATTCGTCGACCACGCCGAGCTTGATCAGCGAGTGCAGGAACTCCGTGCCGCCGGCGGCGACGAGGTCCTTGCCGGGCTCGGCCTTGAGCCTGGCGATCTCCTCCGCCGTGTCACCGCCGGCGATGCGGGTCTCGGGCCAGTCGCCGGCGGTCTCGAGGGTGCGGGAGAACACGACCTTCGGGATCTCGTTCATGGCCTTGGCCGACGGGTGGTCGGCGGTGGGCCAGTATCCGGCCATGATCTCGTAGGTGGTGCGGCCCATGAGGAACGCCCCGGCCTCCCACAGCCGGCTGACGAAGTACTCCTCCTGTTCGGCGTCGTCGATTCCCATCATGACGTCGCGGATTCCGTTGTCGGCGTCGGCGCTCTTGCCGTCGAGTGAGACGTAGAACCCCAGAATCAACTTCCGCATCGTTAGTACCTCCGGGTCGTTGTTCTCGCGCCGGTTGCCTCGTCCGCTACGGGACAACCCTCACACCGACTACCCAAGCTGTCAAGACAAAGTTTGTTGTCGGTGGCTCGTGATCCGAGCGCCGCGCTTCACTTTCCGGCCGAACGCTGCGTGACGAGGACAGCGGCGCCGGGTGAGTCGCCTAGGATCGCGGGCACGTGCTCGGGTCGACGACCGGCGAGTATCGAGAAGAGGTGCCGGTCGGCGGTCGGCGGTCGACGGCCAGCGCAAGGGAGCGCGCCGATGGATCAGACGACGGCGGGAGCCGGGCCGGCTCCGCGGGCCGAGAGTGCGGCCCCGGGGCGGTGGAGCCTGCGCCAGCTGTGCCGGGCGACCCGGTTCGAGGTGTTCCGCGAGGACCTCAACAGCGTCTTCTGCCCCGCGAAGGTCGAAGTCCGGGAACGCGCCGCGCCTGTGCTGCCGAGCTCCCGCCTCAGCGCGGCGAAGCTGCGGCACCTGACCGTCGGGCACGTCTGCTTCCACGGTCTCGGGCCGCGCAGCGCCTCCCGCAACGCCGCACTCGCAGAATCGCCGGGCGTCAGCCGAGCTCCTCGACCAGCCCGATGATCACACCCGCGGGACCGCGGACGTAGCAGTACCGGCAGTAGTCCTCGTACCGCGCGACCTCGCCCACGAGTTCGGCGCCGTGCGCGCGCAGGCGTTCGAGGGTGTCGTCGACGGAGTCGATGACGAAGGTCAGGCGAGGGATACCGGGAACGTTCACCGGCGCGCACGGCGCGGGCGCGGTCGAGACCGGCGAGCGGAACGTCGACAGCTCGATCCGGCCGTGGCCGTCGGGGGTCCGCAGGAAGGCGAGGTCCGCGCGGACCTCGTCCAGCCCCACGAGCTGGTTCACCCATTCACCCTCGACCTTCGTCTCGCCTTCCCGTTCCATCCCCAGCTCGACGAAGAACGCGACCGCGGCCGCGAGATCCTCGACCACGAAGCCGGCGTGGTCGAATCGGCGGATCGTCATGGTTGCCTCCCGTGTCGCGCGGCCCTCGTGGCCGCTCGTGCCCCTGGGACGGAGCCGGTGCCGAGGTTCCGACATCGGCAGCTGTGTCTGCCGTCACAATCTCCTCGCTCCGGGCGAAGAGCGCAGCTCGAGAACCTCAGGAGGTCGACGAAGCCGGGGCCGGGCGTCGCCGTGGAAGGCGCAGGAGCCGGCTTCCACGGCGACGAGGGAGTGGGGGATCGGCCAGACCGGGGTCGGCTGTTCCCCGGCGAGTGAAGGCCGGGATCCCTAGCGGACGAAGATCCCGATCCCGTTGGCGACCGAACGCTCGCCCGCGGCGTCGGTCGGGTGGTTGCGAACCGTGACGGTGGGGGCGCCGGGGTCGCGGGCCAGGAGTGAGGTCGAGCCGCCGCCGTCGAGGTTCACGGCGTTGGCGGCGCCGGCTTGCTGCAGGAGCTGGGCGACCTCGGGGGTGGTCATGCCGCCGCTGGTGCCGGGTTTCGCCTGCACCGCGACGAGGTACAGGGTGTGGCCGTCGGCGCTGAAGCCCGCGCCGGTGCGGACCGCGGCGGTCTTGGCGTCCTGGCCGGGGACCACGGCGCCGTCGCGGAGGATCGGGAAGCCGCCGATCGCGAAGCGGAACGGGATGCCGTGCCCGGTCGAGAGGGTGTAGTGGACGGTCACGTGCTGGCCGACCACGAGCGTCCGCAGCGCGTCCGCGCCGGCTTCGCGCCCGACCAGCACGGTCTCGTCCCGCGTGATCGCGCCGGCGCCGACGGTGCCGCCGATCGCGACGACCCGGTCGTGATCGAGGGTCACCTCGGTGGTGTCCGTGCTGCACGCGGCGCCCCGGCTGGTGTCGGTGCCGCATACCGAGCGGGCGCGGGAGGTCGCGCCCCACGCGCTGGTGTAGGCGCCGATGCCGCCGACGGGGATCGCGTACTGGTTCAGGCCGCCGAGCGAGTACGTGGCCGACTTGATGCGGACACTGCCCTCCAGGTGCGCCGTGCCCAGCCGCGCGACCCGGTCGACGCCGACGCCGAGCACGGCCTCCGTCGTGACCCCGGGCGGCATCCCGGGCCCGAACCGCTGCCCGTTCGGCACGGCGGCCTTGAGGACACGCCGATCCGCGATCTCGGGGCCGTCGGAGGAGTCGGTGAAGGCGACGCCGGGGTGCTGGGCCTCGGTGTTGTTGAAGAAGTCGCCGTTGACGCCGGCCACCGCGCCCTGCGCGTTCGCCATCTGCGACACCGGCTGGGCCTGCGCCACCGTCGGCGGGTGCAGCAGGTCCACGGAGACGCGCGGGTTGCGCAGGTCGACGGTCAGCAGCTCACCCTGGATGGTCGCGGCACTCGCCGAAGCGGTCGTGAACGTCTCGAGGCGAACGCCGGGCGCGACCTGCTGGCTGCCGGTCACGTCGAGGGCCGAGTCGGCGAACGCCGAGTTCGGCAGCGCCGTCGTGGCGGCGGCGGTCAGCGTCAGCGCCACCAACGATCTGCGCAGTCTCATGGGTGGGTCCTTTCTTGCCGGTACGGAGCCCGCCCACTCTCCCGGCCGGTGGTGACCCCGTCCGTCCGTGGCCGTGAACCCGGCATGAACAGCAGGAGGGCTCCTGGTTCGAGTCCCGCCGGACAGCACGAAGCCCAGGCCGAGGAGCCTGGGCTTCTTCGCTGGCACTCCGGTGCCCGGGGGAGACCCCACTCAGGTGAAGTACAACCTCGACGGCGCGGGATCCTGGTACACCCTCGGGCTCCCGCCCTGGGTCGGATCGGCGCCGAAGGTCACGCCCTGGCCGGTGCGGACGCTGGTGAGTGTGAAGAAGCCGCTGAAGCTGGTGGGGTTGGCGACCGGGTCGATCGGGGTGAGGGTGAACTCGTCGGCGTGGTGGGAGTTGTCGGCGGCGCACGTGTAGAGCAACTGGTGGCCCAGGGGTGTGGTCGTGGCGCTCGCGTGGAGGAAGCGGCCGGTGGCCTTGCCGGTGAGCGAGGTGCCGGCGCCGAGGAGGCCGAAGGACCACAGGTCGGCGTCCTCGACGTCGGCCGGGCGGGGGCGGTGGACGACCTCGAACTTCGGCGGCGCGCCGGGTGCGGCCGGGACGGGTTCGGTGCTCGCGTGGAGACACTCGTTCGTCGCGTCTTCGCGGACGTAGGCGCCGGCGGGGCCGGGCAGGCCCGCGCAGAGGTAGCCGGCGGAGGTGGCGAGGCGCAGTTGCTTGCGGACGGTGATGAGCTGGGCCGGCAGATCGGGCACGCCCAGGCCCGTCAGCACGGCGCCCATGCGTTCGAGCAACGGTGTCAGCACTTCCTGCTGGGTTTTGCGGCCGAAGACCGTGTCACGGTAGGTGCGGATCTGGTCCATCAGCTGCGCGCGGCGGCCGGCGTCGTGGTGGACGAGCCCGGCCAGCAGGCCGCTGGTGCGGACCGTGAAGTGCCGAGCGGGCTGGAAGGTCTGGTCGACGCCCCACGGGATGAGCTTGAACTTCACGTCGGCCAGGCCGGGTGAGGCGACGGCCTCGACGTCGTTGTAGACGTAGGTGTTGTTCGTGTTGCCGGTGTAGCCGTCCCAGTGCTTGAGGAAGAACTCCATCGCGTAGAGCTTGACGAACTGGTCGAGGTCGAACACCTCGGCGGCCCCGCTGAGCCCGTGCGCGGCGATGTGGTCGACGGCCAGGCGCAGATCGGCTTTGTCGTCGAACTCCGAGAGATCCTCCACGCCGATGAAGTCGAACCGCGCGTCGGTGAAGTCGTCTTTGTGTTCCAGCTCGTACAGATTCCCCTTCAGATTCCCGAAATTGCGCTCGATGTAGCGCGGCATGATCGGTTCGGCGTTCACGAAGACACCGGGAGCCAGGGCACCGGTGCCCTGGCCGACGAGGGTGCCGTTCACGCGGACGCGCGCGAAATTGCAGCGGGAATGCGGCAGCCCGGCGAGTTCGAACAGCTTGTAGTCGAGTGGCTGCCGCACGAAAGCGGAATCCTGCACGGAGTTGTTGAGCGTCAGGTACCGCGACCCGATGAGGTTCGCGATCGCCGGTTTGTTCGCGTCGCGGAACTTCCCGAAGTCGATGTGCAGGCACGGTTTGTCGTTGCTGAACGAACCGCAGAACGACTTCTTCTTGATCCCCACCTCGGCGAATGACGTCCGCGCGGGGAACCGTGTCCCGGAAATCTCGACCGAAGTCGCCTTCCGCCAGGTGAAGCGGCTACCGCCGGTCCAGTCGAAGTTGCACCGCCCGCCGGCCGGTTCCTCGGTGCGCACCGCGTCCCAGTCGGCCTGGGGCATGGTGATGTCGATCGTGAGCACGTTGTCGATTTCGTACAGGGAATCGAGTGCCTGCTGCTCCTGAACGCTCATCGTCCCACCTCCGCAACCGCTCCAGTGTACGGCTGGAAAAGCGGCTCTGTACGGCCCTGTTCGCCGCTTCTACGATTGGGGTATGGCAGCGGTCGACGATCTCGTGGAGCTGGTCCAGCGCGCGGCGGCGGCCGAGAAGAACGCGATGGCGGCGAAGTGGAAGGACGAGGACGACGTGCGCCGCATGATCGACAAGGCGCGCGCGGCCTCGGAGAGCCAGCGGCAGGAGATGCGCCGCGACGTCGACCCCGCCCGGCTGTCGCCGGAATGGGCCCGGCTGCGGCAGAACCACGTCGACGCCGATCCGCAGGAAGACCGCGCGGCGGCCATGGCACACCACACGGTGACGCACGAGGACGCGGCGCAGGCCGAGCGCGACGGGGTGGCCGCCGTCGCGATCGCGCGGATGGCGTTGACCGACGCCGCGCGGGCCGTGCTGGAGGCGCGGCTCGCGCGCATCCGCGCGGGGGAGGACGAGCCGGACGCGGTGGCCGTCGACGGGCACGTGCCGCTCCACGGCACCAACCCCGTGAGCCGCCACGGCCCGGCGCTCGCGCACGGGCTCGCCGGGGAGATCCGGTACGTGCTCACGCGCAAGCCGCGCAAATCCGTGAAGGCGCTGGGGGTTGCGTTCGGCCTGGGCCTGCTGTACCTGGGGTACCTGCGGCTGTTCCGGTGGGACGACGACCAGAAATGGCTGCCGTACCTGGGGTTGTGGACGATCTCGTACGTGATGGGCGGCGCCGTCTGCGTCAACGCGATGAGCTTCGACGCCATGCGTGTGCGGGCGGCGCTGGACACCGGGGCACGCCTGTGGCACCTGCTGGTGATCAAGAACCTGGCGCTGGTGTGCATCGTCGCGCCGATCGGCTTCGCGCTCAGCGCGGTGCTGGCCTGGCGCGCCGGGGAGTTCGGGGCGTTCGCGCGGGCGTGCACGCTGGTGGTGTGTTTCATCCTGCTGTGGCTCGGCGTGGGCAACGTGCTCTCGATCGCGCTGCCCAACCGTGACGAACCCTTGTTGAAGCGCCGCAAAACGGGCACGCTCAAGCAGTTCCTGATCGCGCTCGGCGTGGCGTCCGCCGTCGGCTACGTCGTCAACTTCATGCTGGTGTGGCGCGTGCTCGCCGCGCGGGCGCTGACGGAGCGGCTGGACGCGGTCGTGGTGCCGGCGGTCGTGATCGTGCTGAGCTGCGTCGTGATGTGGGTGCTGCTGACCGTCTTCGCGATCGCGCTGGCGCAGCAGCCCGCGGTGCGCCGGCGGCTGCAGCGCGAGACCGCCGACTACACCGCGAACGCCGAAGCCGAGGCCTACGCCGCCGAAGAACGCGCGGCGAAACCGGTTTCACCGGCGCCCTCCTGACCCCACCCGGCGCGGGTGAGGTACCGGGCCGGGTGGGGACGGCATGCTCGGGCCCGACAAGCTCGGGAGGAGACCGGCCATGGCCTCGCACAAGGACGTGCCCATCGACCTGTACATCGCCGCCTACCCGGACCCCGACGAGGCCCGCGGTGACTGGGCCGCGCTCAAGCAGCTCGCCCACGAGGACGTGATCAAGGTCAAGGGTCTCATCCTCGTAAGCCGCCGCGCCGACGGCAAGATCCACGTCGACGACGACTTCCACACCACCCGCAAGGGCGCCACCTGGGGCGCCGTCGGTGGCGCGGTCGTCGGCCTGATCTTCCCGCCGTCCCTGCTCGCCGGCGCGCTCGTGGGCGCCGGCTTCGGCGGCGGGATCGGCGGGCTGCTGTCGCACGCGGAGAAGAAGGCGATCAAGGCCGAGGTGGAGGACACGCTGCCGCCGAACAGCTCGGGCATCGTCGCGCTGTTCGAGGAACGCTGGGTCGTCGAGGTCGACAAGGCCCTGCTGCACGCCGCGAAGGTCACGAAGGAAAAGGTCGACGGCGAAAGTGCCGAGCAGGTGACGGCAGCGGCCTCCGCGGTGAAGGGCAAGGAGTAGCGACCGTCCACACGGGCCGGCCACCCGGACCGGAGCCGGGTCGCCGGCCGGCTGCCGCGCTCTTTCTGCGGTGGGAGTTTCCGCCTTGGTGGTCGGTGGATTTGTCTTCTAGCAGCAAGCCCGCGGGCGGCGTAGTCCTGGTTGTAGACAACCGGTCTACTACTTGAGGACGGAAACGATGAGCAGCAACAGCGGGCAGAAGGTGGCCGTGGTCACCGGCGCGTCGCAGGGTTTCGGCGCGGGGATCGTGGAGGGGTACCGCAAGCTGGGTTACGCGGTGGTCGCCACGGCGCGCTCGGTCGAGGAGTCCGGTGACGCCGGCGTGGTGTCGGTGGCGGGTGACATCACCGACCCGGCGACGTCGGAGCGGGTGGTGACCGCGGCGATCGAGCGGTTCGGCCGGATCGACACCCTGATCAACAACGCGGGGGTGTTCGCGGCGAAGCCGTTCACCGACTTCACGGCCGAGGACTTCCAGTGGCTGGTGTCGGTGAACCTGGCCGGCTGGTTCCACATCACCAGCAAGGTGCTGCCGCACATGCTCGAGCAGGGCGGCGGGCACATCGTGCAGATCACGACCAGCTTCGTGGACCACCCGGTGGCGGTGGTGCCGGCGTCGGTGTCGATGCTGACCAAGGGCGGCCTGCAGGCGGCGACGAAGTCACTGGCCGTGGAGTACGCCGGGCGCGGGATCCGGGTCAACGCGGTCGCCCCGGGGATCCACAAGACCGCGTTGAACCCGCCGGAGACCTACGCCGAGCGCGCCGGTCTGCACCCGCTGGGCCGCATGGGCGAGGTCAGCGACATCGTCGAAGGCGTGCTGTACCTGGAAAACGCCACGTTCGTCACCGGCGAGATCCTCAACGTCAACGGCGGCCAGAGCGCCGGCCACTGACGGAGTTCGCCACCGGGGCCGCGGACATCATCGTCCGCGGCCCCGGTGCGTTCACCCCGAATCCACAAGGGACAGATCCCTCGAGCGACCGTCACGTCACGATCTGGGACACGTGGTAGTGGCTGATCAACCAGTCGCCGCCGGCCTGCCGGAGCAGGATCACGGTCAGGTGAAACCGGAGTTCGGTGCCGTCCGGGCGGGTGAACACCGGGTCGACGTAAGCGGAAACCACGCCCTGGGCGAGGGGCCGGATTTCCCTGATCGCATAACGAACCGTCAATCCGACGGGCTGTTCCGCGTAATACTCTTCGACACCTTTCCGGCCGAGGGAGTAGCCGGGATGCGCACCCTGGAACAGGGCGTCCTCGGTGAAGTGGGTCGCGACCCGGTCGGGCCGGTGCGAGTCGACTCCGTGCTTCCAGTCGTCGAGAACCCGGGTGATGACCGCTTGGTAGTCCATCTTGACCTCGGTAGATTCGCTCAAGTAGTAGACCGGTTGGCTACCTCTCAGGAATACCTCGACGGCGGATTCTTCGCCAGGAGGAAAAACCAAGCACCACCTAGGTGCGGGCTCCCACGCGAATTCGTGGGCGGCGTGTGGGCTTCCTGGCTCCGGAAGTCCTCGCGGCGTAGGCTTTTCTCATGGGACGTACCAGTGATGCCAGGGAGAAGATCCTGGCTTCCGCCCATTCGCTGCTCGAATCGCGCGGCTACGCGGGAATGGGCGTTGCCGACGTTTGCAAGGCCGCGGGCGTGGCGAAAGGCAGCTTCTACTACTTCTTCGAGTCGAAAGAGGCGCTCGCGCTCGCCGTCGTCGAGCAGCAGTGGGCCGGGCAGTTCGCGGTCTGGTCGGAGATCCTGGAGAGCGCGGAAGCTCCTCTCGACCGTTTGCACCGCCTCTTCGAAGCGACCGAGAACACCCTGCGCGCGGGCCGGCGCAGCTGCGGCGCGATCTCGGGTTGCCTCTTCGGCAACCTCACGTTGGAGCTGAGCAACCAGACCGAAGCGATCCGCCTGCGGCTGCAGGAGATCTTCGACGCGCAGGTGAACCTGGTCCACGAAGTCGTCGCCGAGGCACGAGACCGCGGCAACGCGCACGTCGCGGACACCCGGGAGGCCGCGCGGTCGATCGTCGCGCAGCTGGAGGGGCACATCATGTTCGTCAAGCTCTACAACGACATCCAGCGGCTGGACGCTATGTGGGCCAACTGCCTGGCGCTCCTCGGTGCACGCGGGGAGCTGGCTGCATGACCGGGCCGGCAGCCGGCGGGACGCGGCGTCTCGCCGGCTTCTTGGTGCTGTCCGGTGCTTCTTCGGGTGGGGTCAGCGGCCCCTGAGCCGTGGCTTCACCAAGCCTGCCACGGCGAAGACGATCAGGGCCGCCCCTGCGACCGCCACGATGATCTCCAGCACGGGGAACCGCGCGTCGTCCGTGGCGAGCGTGAGGACGCTGGAGCCGAGCAGCAGGACTCCCGCGACCATGGTGAGCCGGCAGAGCGCGGCGGTGCGCGGGATGACGTGCCAGTGGGTGTTCCCGGCCATCGGGCGTCCTCGGTCGATCGTGTCGGGACCATGCCTCGAAACCGAGGTGGTCAAACCGGTTGCGGGGCCACCTCGGGACGATCGCCGGGGACCGCCCCGCGCGCCCCGGGCCCAGATCTCGTGCGGTCAGTGCGGTTCGCCGATGCGGACCTGTGACCAGTCGAGCGCATCCAGGTTCACCACGATCGCCTCCTGTGTCGTGCGGGCGATCACCACGACGGCTTCGTGCTCGGGGTCCGGGTTCTCCTCCCGGTGCGGCACGAACGGCGGCACGAAGACGTAGTCGCCCGGCCCGGTCTCGATCGGCCGTTCCACCGGCTCGGCGCCGTCGACGTCGAGGAACACGAAGGTCGGGTTTCCCGACACGATGTAGATGGCGGTTTCGGACGCGCCGCGGTGGTGGTCGGCCGACGCGGTGGACGCGGGGACGTGGGTCTGGCCCATCCAGAGCGACTGGGCGCCCACCGTTGTGCCGCTGATGGCTTCGAGGCGTTTCATGCCGGGGGTTTGTGTGGTCTGGCCGAGCAGGCCGCTGGGGGCGACGTGTTTCAAAGCCCGGTGGAAGGGGCCGATCTCGGCGGGCACCAGGGCACCGCTGGGAGTGCGGACGAACTTGCCGTCGCCGGAGCCGGCGGGCAGCCGGCGCAGGGAGCCGACGGCGTGGCCCGACACGGCGGCGTCGAGGCCGTGGCGGCGCCAGCAGGCGAGGGGGAGTGGCTCGGGCGGGGGAAGGTCGTCGCATTCGACGAGGCCCTCGGGGGTGGTGCCGAGGGCCGCGAAAGGGCGACGCCCTGGCCGGCCGCGGCGGCCGCGTGCACGCCGGCGAGCTGGTTGGCTTCCGCGCCGATCTCGGCCGGGATCCCGTACGCCGACAGGGTTTCCAGCGCGCGGGTGCGCAACGCACACGGGTTGTCGAAGGCGACGAGCGGCACGGGACCGTCGGGGCGGGTCCAGCCGGGTGCGCAGTACCAGGTCAGGTCCAGCTCGCCGACGGGTTCGGCGCGGGGGTCGTCGGTGGCGCCCAGCAGCAGGGCGAGGTCGATGCGCCCGGCGCCCAGGGCGTCGCGCAGGGCGGTGCCGCGGTCGAGGCGGTAGCGCACGCGGTGGCCGGGCAGCGCGGTGCCGAGCACGGCCGTCAGCCGGGGCAGCGGCTGGGCGGCGGCGTGTTCCGTCGACCCGATCACCACGGTCTCGTCGTCGGCGACGTCGAACGCGCGCAGTGCCTCGTCGTGCAGGGCGAGGATCTGGCGGGCGTGGCCGAGCAGCAGGTCGCCATCGGCGGTGAAGCGCGACCGGCGGCCGCTGCGTTCCACGTGGCCCGCCCTGCGCCGCGCGCCCCACCTGGGCGTCACCGGCCTCTCCCTCACCACCACCGCCCACGGCGCCATCACCCTCGACGACGGCGTCGCCTGGTTCGACACCACCATCGAATGCGCCGTGGCGGCCGGCGACCACACGCTCGTGCTGCTGCGGTTGCACTCGGCGGCACATGCCGAGGACGCGGCACCACTGGTGTTCCACCGCAGCGGCTTCCGGCAGGCGGTGTGATGCGCCGGCCCGGCTTGCCGGTCGGTCGGACGACCGGGCGCTACTGGTCGAGATACGTCCTGATCACCGAGAACCGCAGGTAGTCGTCGTTCACGTGCACCACCGTGACCGCCACCGGGAGCTCGTCGGCGCGGATGTGGGTGTGGCGCAGGCGCAGCACGGGGCGCGTGCGGGGGAGGCCGAGGGCCGTGGCGATCGCGGTGGGCGGGAGGACGGGGCGGATTTCCGCGACGGAGTAGCAGACGGGGGTGCCGGTGTCGGTTTCGACG
Organism: Amycolatopsis sp. NPDC049253; assembly: GCF_040678995.1. NCBI lineage: Bacteria > Bacillati > Actinomycetota > Actinomycetes > Pseudonocardiales > Pseudonocardiaceae > Amycolatopsis > Amycolatopsis sp. NPDC049253. The sequence continues at coordinate 58,712 of NZ_JBFAQX010000036.1, forward strand.
AACTCGAAGGTGGAGCGGCGCGGGTCGCTGTCTTCGGGGTGTTCACCGAGCAAGGTGGCGGGGACGTGGTCGACGCTGTGGACCGCGGGTTTGCCGTCGGCGTCGAAGACGCGCTCGATGCGCAGCGCGCGCTCGCCGGCGGGGAGTTCGAGGGAGGCGGCGAGCTCGTCGTCGAGGGCGATGAGGTGCTGGTCGAGCGTGCGGACCGCGGGCCGGTAGCCGGCCTGGGTGAGCAGGTCGACGAAGGGGCTGGCCTCGGCGAGGTTGGCGGCGATGCCGATCGTGTGGCGGTTGATGAACGTGCCGCTGCCGTGCAGGCGACGGATGCGGCCTTCCTTCTGCAGCGACTGCAGCACCGAGCGCACCGTCGCGCGGCTGACCCCGAGCGCCGTGCTGAGCTCCTCCTCCGACGGCAGGCGGAAGCGGCCCTCGGCGGCGTAGCGCGTGATGGCCTCGCGCATCCGCTCCTTGGCCTGCCGGTAGGAGTCCGCGGCGACCGTCTGGATGGAGACGGGTGTCAGCTCCGGCTCACGCATGACCATCGGTTGTCCTCCCCGGGGCGGCCTCACGGCCCGTTGTACGGCAACGCTGCCGACACGCACAGTCGATCGGCACCCTCCGAGCGTAATGACCTCCCGCCGCGTCCTGAACCCACCCTGGGCCAGGCAGACGGGTGTCACGAGCTGTCACGAGTCGCGCCAGCGCGGCTCCCACTCCTCCAGCTGCTCCAGCGTCTCCTGCTCGCTCCAGTCGGTCAGCCCGGCGAAGCGCGCCCAGTTCCCGCCCACCATGTTCGCCACGTCCAGGCGCGAGATCGGCGCGCCGGGGTCGGCGACGTCGTTGACGAGCGTGAGCTTCGGCAGCAGGACGGCCGGTTTGCCGCCGCCGGGGTAGTCGGTGCCCCAGCAGATCCGCGACAGCGGGCAGCCCAGCTGCTGTGCGCGCAGGAGGAAGTCGTACAGCTGGCGCTGCGTCGACTTCGTGGCGAACATGCTGATGTCGAGGTAGGTGTTGTCGTGGCGGGCCACCATGGCGAGGCACTCGTCGACCCACGGGAACCCGGCGTGGCACACCAGCAGCGGCAGATCGGGGAAGTGGCGGGCGACCTCGTCGAGCGCGCCGGGCCGGCCGTAGTCGAGCACGGTGTCCTTGGCCGAGGACGTTCCCATGTGGACCATCACGCCGATGCCGAGCTCGACCGCGCGTTCGTAGATCGGGAAGGCGAGGTCGCGGTCGGCGGGGGCGTAGTGGTCGTACATGGGGTAGAGCTTCAGCCCCTGCAGGCCCAGCTCGCCGACGGCGCGCGTCAGCTCGTCGCGGGCCCACTCGACGCCGCGGAACTTCGGGTTCACCGCGCTCATGCCGATCAGCTCGGGGTGCTGCCGGGTGAGCGAGGCGATGTAGTCGTTGCTCTTGGCCACTTCCAGCGGACCGTCCACATCGGTCACGCGGCCGAGGTCGATGGTCCCGCGTTCGCCGTAGGCGGTGTAGGTGGACGGCGCGACGGCCAGCACGGTCGCGCGGTCCACGCCCGCACTCACGTGGTCGTCGACGAGGGTGACCGGGTCGATCGGGTCCAGGTCGCCTTCCAGGCCGGCCCAGTCCTCGTCGGTGGCCGGCCGGTAGGCGGGCAGCCGGCCCGCCCGCCGGTGCCCGGGCGCCCGCATCTCGCGGACGAACCGGTCGTGGCCCGGGGGCAGGGCGGTGGCCAGCACGTGGTTGTGGCAGTCGATGATCACGCGTCGAACTCCTCGGCCAGGCTTCGCCAGATCGCCCGCTGCAGGCGCTGGAACTCGGGTTCGAACCGGACTTCCTGGAAGTGCCGCGGCCGGTCCAGGGAGATGCGGAACTCCTCCTTGATCGTGCCGGGACCGCGGCTCATCACGAGTACGCGGTCGGCCATCGCCACGGCCTCCTCGACGTCGTGGGTCACGAAGACCACGCTCTTGCCGAGGTTTTCCCAGATGGACAGGAACTCGCCGCCGAGGCGGATGCGCATCTGCGCGTCCAACGGCCCGAAGGGTTCGTCCATCAGGTAGACGTCCGGGTCGTACGCCAGCGCGCGGGCGATGCCGACGCGCTTGCGCATGCCGCCGGAGAGCTGGTTGGGATAGCTCTGCTCGAACGACGTGAGCCCGACCAGCTCGACCAGCCTGCGCACCTCGGCGCGTTGCTCTTCGGCCGAGACTCCCTTGATCGCCAACGGAAAGCGGATGTTGTCCGCGACCGTGCGCCACGGGAACAACGCGTCGGACTGGAAAACCAGGCCCACGCCTTCCGGAACGCCTTCGGGCACCGGTGCGCCGTCGAGCCGGATCTCGCCCGTGGTGGTGGGCAGCAGGCCCGCGATCAGCTTGAGCAGCGTGGACTTCCCGCAACCGCTGGGCCCGACGAGCGCCACGAACTCTCCGGGCGCGAGGTCGAGGGTCACGTCGTCGAGCGCGACGAACCGGCCCTTCGGCGTGCGGTAGCCGAGCCCGACCCCGCGCAGGCTGAGTTTCGGCGTGACCGCGGTGGACTCGGCCGAGGACGTCAACGTTTCGGTCATCGTGGTCCTCCCGGCTACTTCGCGGGCAGCAGGCTGTAGTCGAAGATGTCCTGAGTGGACGGAACCGGATCGGTCAGGAACCCGGTGCGCACCAGCAGGTCCGTCGAGGACTTCACGACCGCGTCCTCGGCCTTGAGGCCGTCGGGCACGCTCTTGATGGCCTCGGTGACGATCGTCTTGAGGTCGGCGTCGCTGATCTTGTAGCCCTGCTTCTTCATCCACGTCGTGGCCTGGTCCGGGTTCGCCTTGGCCTGCGTCGACGCCTCGTCCATCGCGGCGAGGAAGGACTTCATGAGGTCCTGGTGCCCGGAAACCCAGTCCTGGTCGGCCATCGCGACGATGTCGACGTAGTGGTAGTCCGGCTCCTGCCACAGGACCTTGAACTTCCCGGTCCGCAGCAGCTGCAGCGTGTCGGGCTGGCTCGTCATGCCGGCGACGACCTGGCCGCCGTTGAGCTCGGCCTGCATCGTCGCGCCGGCACCGCCGCTGACGACGGTCAGGTCCTTCTTCGGGTTCAGTCCGGCGTCCAGCGCCGCCTTCTGCATCTCGGTGTCCGACAGCGTGCCCGGCGCGGTCACGGCCACCTTCTTGCCGGCGAGGTCCTTGACCGAGGCGATGTCGTTGCGGGCGACCATCAGGTAGGAGAAGCGGTCGTTGGCCACGGCGTAGGCGCGCATCTTCACGCCCTTCTTCTGCGCCAGCACGACGTGCCCGATGTCGCCCATGAACACGTCGGCGCTGCCGCCGATGAGGGCGTTGGTGGCCGTGGAGCCGCTGGTGACGCACATGGGCTTGATCGTGATGCCCTTCTGCGCCGCGATCCCGCTGTTCTGCGCGAGCTCGGCGGCGATGGGGGCCAGGCCGCTGCAGAACAGCTCGACCCGGATCGTCTTGGTGTCGCCGCCGCTGCCGGCCGACGAGCTGCCGCACGCGGTGGCGGTCGCGGCCAGGGCGAGCGCGGCCACGGTGGCCGTGATGCGGGAGAGGATGGTCATCGGTGGTGTCCTCATCTGTGTGGTGGTCGCAGCGGTCCTCAGCGGGTGGCGCGGTGACGCAGGACCCGTCGCTCGACGAGCGCGACGAGCTGTTCGGCGAGCATGGCGATCACCGTGATGATCACCAGGCCCGCGAAGACTCCGGTGGTGTCGAGCACGTTGGCGGCGTAACCCATGTAGTAGCCCAGCCCCTGGCTCGCGCCGACGAGCTCGGCGATCACCGCGCCGATCAGCGCCAGCGCGATCGACAGCCGCAGGCTGGTCAGGATCCAGGGCGCGATCGAGGGGAGGATGGCCCACCGCAGCCGGGCCGTCCACGGCGCGCGGAAGCTGCGCGTCATCTCGATCAGATCGGGCTCGATGCCGCGCATGCCCTGGTAGGTGTTGTAGAAGGCGACGAACACGACCATGGTCACGACCATGAAGATCTTCGACTCCAGGCCGATGCCGAACCACACGATGAACAGCGGCGCGAGCGCCACGCGCGGCAGGCTGTAGAGCGCCATGATGTACGGGTAGAACCAGCGTCCGACGGTTTTCGACGGCGCGATCAGCACGCCCAGCGCCACGCCGATCACCATGCCGATCGCCAGCCCGGCGAAGGTCTCCGCCAGCGTGGTCCCCAGGTCCGGCCACAGCGTGCCGCCGCTGACCAGCTCGACGATGCGCTGCACGATCAGCCACGGGCTGCTGACCGTGAACGCTCCGAAGACCTCCCCGGCCAGCTGCCACAGCACGATGATCAGCACGCCGACGCCCCACTGCCCGCCGCGGACCACCCAGCGGTGGCGCCGGTCGGCCCGCCGGTCGCGGTCGTCCTGGGAGTCCACCGGTCCGTCACGCTCGGTTCGTCCGGCCGGGCCGTCGACACGGTTCGCCACCATCCGCTGCCTCCTCAGACGTCAGACGTCTGACGGACCATAGGAGCCGGTCCGGGCGGGCACAAGGGTTCTCAGGGGGTGGGACCGGGGCTTGCGTTTGTTCGGTTGTGTGCTGGTCAGGGTGGTTGTCCACTGTGGATGTCCGGGGCCCCGGCCGGGTCCGGGTGCGTAACCCGAGGTCCTATCCCTTTGCCGTGGCACCGCGCCCGGCCTCGCCGAAGCCGGACTTGTCAGCCGCAGATTTCTCTGACTATGGTCAGAGAATGGGGGAGCAGATCGAAGCCGTCCGGCGGTTCAACCGAGTCGTGACCCAGCGGGTGGGCGCGCTGGAGGATGCGTACCTGTCGCGCGAGCGCTCGCTCGGGCTTTCGCGGCTGCTGTGGGAGATCGGGCCGGACGGGTCGGAGATCCGGGTGTTGCGCGCCCGCCTGGGTCTGGACTCCGGCTACGTGAGCCGTCAGCTTCGGCTGCTGGAGTCGCAGGGACTGGTGACCACGGATCCGGGCGACCACGACGGGCGGGTGCGCACCGCGAACCTCACCCCTGCCGGCCTCGCCGAGCGCGACGTGCTCGATCACGCGTCGGACGAGCTGGCCGCGTCGATGCTGGAACCGCTGACCGTCGCGCAGCGGGAACGCCTGGTGAGCGCCATGGCCGAGGTCGAGAAGCTGGTCACGGCATCACTCGTCCGCATCGAGATCACCGACCCGCGCAGCCCCGAAGCCCGGTACTGCCTCCGGTCCTACTTCGACGAGCTCGGCCGCCGCTTCGACGCGGGCTTCGACCCGGCGCGGAGCATTTCGGCCGGCGATGGCGAGATGACACTGCCCTCGGGTCTGCTGCTCGTGGCCGCTCTCCAGGGCTCGCCAGTGGGCTGCGGCGCCCTCAAGCTCCACACCGGCACCGGGATCGCCGAGATCAAGCGCATGTGGGTCTCCCCGGCCGTCCGGGGGCTGGGGGTGGGCCGGCGGCTCCTCGATTCCCTGGCGCAGCAGGCCTCCTCACGCGGCCTGCACACGTTGCGGCTGGAGACGAACAAGGCGCTCGTCGAAGCCCGGCGCCTCTACGAGACCGCGGGGTTCGCCGAAGTCGACGCGTTCAACGACGAGTCCTACGCCCACCACTGGTTCGAGCGAGACCTCCGGCAGGACTGACCGCGCCCCCGCGTTTCCGGACTCGGGTTGCCCACCGTGACTGCTGTGGGCTTGGTTGCCCAGTTCGCCCGCCGTCAACATGGTCGACGCGGGCACGGCGACGGCACCGAGGCACCGGCTCGCGAGGGCCGTGGTGAACAGCTCCAGCTTGTCGCCCAAACTGGTCGACCGCGTTGAACGTGGTGGGTGTGACGGAGTCAGCCGCCATCGCGCCAGCCTTGGGTTTGCAGAACGTTGTGCCGGGTCGAAGTGTGGGTTCGACCCTGGAGACCCCGAACGTCGACAAAGCGGTAAAGCCGGGTGTGGCTTGCGGGGTCCGCTGGTCACCCCCGTCCTCGGCGGCCGCGAACCACGGCCCGTGTCCTTCGGTGTCGTCCCGCCGGGGGATCGAACCCGGTGTGCGGAGTGGAAGACGTGGGTGTCGAACCCACCGCGGCGATCTTGCAACGATCGTCTGCGCTCCGGCGCGTCTCCCCGGGGCGTGTCCGGGGGTCCACAGGGGACACTGGGCACGACGAGCTCCCCTGCCAGGACTCGAACCTGGTACCTCCCGAGTAACAGTCGGGTGCGCAGCCTGTTGCGCCTCAGGGGAAAGAGCCGGGGGAGTGGGCCGCCAGGGAGTCGAACCCCGAACCCGCCGAGTAAAAGTCGGCTGCTCTGCGCGATTGAGCTAGCGGCCCTCGCGCCGCGGGCCTGGTGAGCCCGTGGTGCGAAGTGGATCGCCGGGGAGTCGAACCCCGAACCCGCCGAGTAAGAGTCGGCTGCTCTGCCGTTGAGCCAGCGATCCGGAAAGAGGGGAGGGCGCGCCCTCCGTGATCACGAGCCTCTTCCGGGACTCGAACCCGGTCCTTCCGTTTACGAGACGGGTGCTCTGCCTGGCGAGCTGAAGAGGCGAACCACCGCTGCGAGCGGCCGGAGGGCATCGAACCCTCTGCTTCGGTTTGGAAGACCGACGTGTCCGCCGAGTTCACCACGACCGCGCGAGGTGAAAAATGTGTTCTTTTGTTGTGAAATTTTCAATGAACACGCCCCTGAAACGAGGCGTGAAGCACCGGTGGAAGGAGTCGAACCTTCGGCGAACGGTTTTGGAGACCGCCGCGCTCTCTCCGGAAGCTCACCGGCAGATCGATCACGAGTACGCGAAAAAGAGAAAGCCGCCCGGATCGGTTTCCCGATGGGCGGCTCCCTCGACCTGGCGTGGTGTCATGTCAGAGTGGGGAGCCGGCGACAATGCCGTTGGTGGTCCAGGCGCAGGGTTTCCGGCCGGACGAACGCACGGCGACGATCGCGGCGGCCGGATTCCGGCGCTGCGTCCCCCGCTCCCGCGTGTTCGTCATGACCTGCCCCTTCGTTCGCTGGTGTGCACCCATCTTCTCCGGCGGGCCCGCGGACGTCAAACTTGTTTTTTCCGCGCGGTGGGCCGCGGATATGCCCGGCGCGTATGCCGCGAGCGCGAACGGGCATTCGACAGGAAACCGCGGCGGGACGAGCATCGCCGGAAGGATGCCGTGGCGCGGAACTGCGCGCCATCGCGGGAAAGGAACCCGTGACGGATATCGAGCCGAACCCGCCCTCTGCGAAAGACCCCACCCCGGAGGTCCCGGTCGTGAAGTCCTGCGAGCGCCGCGGGGTGGTCTTCCGGCTGCCCCTGAACCGGGGAACCCCGTCCTGGCCGGGAGCCTCGTGTGGCTCGACTGCGAGATCGACGCCGGGCACGAGGCGGGCGACCACCACCTCGTCGTCGGCCACGTGCTGGAGATGAGCTCGCCGGACGCGCACGACGGCGCCGAGCCGCTGCTGTTCTACCGCGGTGGTTTCCACCGCATCGCCTCGAAGCCCGCTGCCGGATGAGCGACCCGGTTGTGGAGAGTCCGCCTCTCCACAACCGGGTGTCACGAAGGAAGACGACGATGACACAGCAGCTTTCACCCGGGCACCGGGCCGGCGCCGCGAGCGTCGAGGAGGCCGCCGCCGCGATCGCGGCCGGCCGGTGGTGCCGGCGGGCACGCACGACGACCTCGTGTTCGCCGCGCAGGACGCGACGCCGCACCTGGTTTCCTTGTCCGGCCGGTACACCGACGGGTTCGTCTGCGTCGCCCTGCCGGACGAGGACTGCGACCGTCTCGGGTTCCTATGTATCCCGGCGCGTCGGCGTGCGGAGGAGAAGCCGTCGCCGTCACGGTCGACGCCCGCCGGCGGTACGGCCGGCATCTCCGCGGCCGACCGGGCCCGCACGATCCGGCTGCTCGCCGATCCCGCCGCCACGCCGGCCGGTTTCACCCGGCCCGGCCACGTCGTGCCCATCCGGACGGCCCGCGAAGGCACCCCGCACCGCACCGGCCGCGGCGAGGCCGCCCTCGCGCTGCTGCGGCTCGCGGGCAAGCGGGAAGCCGCGGTGCTCAGCGCCATCGTGTCGCAACGGGAGGCGGGTGACCTGGCCGGTACGGAGGAACTGGCGTCGTTCGCCGCCGCGCACGGCCTGCTCGTCGTTTCGGCGGCCGACGTGCCGGCTCCCGGAATGGCGGCTCAGCCGCTGTGCCCCACTGCGGGCACGCGGCGTGATTCCCGCGTGCGCGCCGGTCCTCGTCGCCGCGCGTCACGGGGACCCGTCCGCGCCGGCGTCGAAGTCCACGACCGCGCCCGGGCCGAAAGGCGCGAGCGTGATCCGCCGGTGGTGAGGTGCGTGGTGCCAACGACGTCGGGCCGCTGCTCGAACGGCCAGAACGCGGCTGGGGGTCAGGCCCGGGCGACCTGCGGGTAGAGGACTTCGACGCCCTGGGCGAGTCCGGCCTTGACCTGCCGGGTGAACTGGTCCGCGACCACCTCCAGCCGCCCCTGCGCGACGCCGTCGAGGGCGATCCGGGCGACCTCGGCCGGGTCCGCTTTCTCGACGTCGTCGAGGTCGGCGATCAGGTCGGTGTCCAGGTAGCCGACGTGCAGGCTGCTCACCTGGGTGCCCTGCCCGGCCAGCTCCACGCGCAGGGAATTGGTGACCGACCACTCGGCGGCCTTGGCGGCGCAGTAGGCCGCCCAGTGGGGGACCGACGCCCACGACAGCACCGACAGCACGTTGAGGATCGCCCCTCCGCCGTTGCGGGCCAGGGCCGGCGCTAAGGCGCGGGTCACGGCGAGGGTGCCGAGTACGTGGGTCTCGTACTCGAGGCGGTAGGCGTCGAGGTCGCCGTCGAGGACGCCGGTCGACGTCAGGATCCCGGCGTTGTTGATCAGCAGCGTCACGTCCGGCGCCTGCTCCGCGGCGGCGGCGACCGAGGCGTGGTCGGTGATGTCGAGCGCGATCGGGACGGCGCCCGCGTTCGTGACGGTGCGCGGGTCGCGGGCCGCCGCGTACACCTTGCTCGCGCCGGCGTCGAGCAGCGCGCGGACGAACTGCGCGCCGAGGCCGCGGTTGCCGCCGGTCACGAAGGCGACGGATCCGTTGACAGTCATGGTCGGGCTTCTTCCTCATCGGGTAAGCGAAGATCAGAAACCGATCAGTTTCTGAGGCGGCGCCAACGTAAACCGGTTGGTTTCTCGTGTCAACCCTCGCGAGGTAGCCTGAATGCCATGAGCACCGAAACCGCCGCGCCCGACGCGAAGGCCGGAGTCTCGGACAACGCCGTCCGGGAGTCCCAGCGCGAGCGGCTCCTGCGTGCCGCGATCGAGCTCTTCTACCGCGACGGCGTGGCCGTCGGCGCCAACGCGCTGTGCCGGCGCGCGGGGATCTCCAAGAAGTCGATGTACGAGCTGTTCGACAGCAAAGACGCCCTGCTCGAAGCCGCACTGCGCCGCCGCATCGACGACGACGCGGCCTTCCTGTTGCCGCCCCCCGGTTTCGGCTCCGGCCCCCGCGCGCGGCTGTTGCACGTGTTCGAGCAGCTGGAAGCCTTCGCGAGCTCACCCGCCTACCGAGGGTGCGCCTACCTCGCGACACAGCTCGAACTGAAAGACCCCGCCCACCCCGCCAGTGCCGCGGCCGCTCGCCTCAAAGAGGAGTACCTCGAAGGCTTCTTCCGCGCCGAAGCCGAGCGCGGCAACGCCACCGACCCCGACTTCCTCACCCGCCAGCTCGCCGTCCTCTACGACGGGGCCAGCAGCCGCGCCGGCGTCGGCGCCGACGACCTGCGCGGCCTGGCCGTCGCCACCGCGCGAACCCTCCTGGACGCGGCCGGCGTCACGGACTGATCGTCCTCGGCGGACGATCTCCACTGTGGACGGAGTTCGCGCACTGGCTCCTCCTCCGCAGGCGAGGGCGGACACCGGTGGCGTGGTTACCATCGCGGGAACGGGGTGTCGGCAGAAGGGATCGGCGCCATGGTCCAGTGGATCCCCGGTCTGCGGATGGTGCGGACCTACCGGCGCCAGTGGCTGGTCAAGGACGTGGTGGCGGGTCTCGTCCTGACCACGCTCCTGGTGCCGCAAGGCATGGCGTACGCGGAGCTCGCCGGCTTGCCCGCGATCACCGGTCTGTACACGTCCATCCTGTGCCTGCTGGGTTACGCGGTGTTCGGGCCGTCGCGGATCCTCGTCCTGGGGCCCGACTCGTCGCTCGGGCCGATGATCGCCGCGACCGTTCTGCCGCTGGTGGCGGCGGACGGGGACCCGGCACGGGCCGTCGCGCTGGCGTCGATGCTGGCGATCATGGTCGCGGTGATCATGATCGTCGCCTCGGTCGCGAAGCTCGGGTTCATCGCCGACCTCATCTCGAAGCCCACGATGATCGGGTACCTCAACGGGCTGGCTCTGACCATCGTGGTCGGCCAGCTGCCCAAGCTGTGCGGGTTCAGCGTCGACGCGGACGGGCTCATCGCCGAAATCGGCGCGGTGGCCCGGGCGATCGCGGGCGGCGAGGTGGTCGGCGCGGCCGCGGCGGTGGGCCTCGGCGCGCTCGTGCTGATCTTGGTGCTGCAGCGCTGGGTGCGCAAAGTCCCCGGGATCCTGGTCGTCGTCGTGCTCGCGCTCATCGCGGTCCCCCTGTTCGACCTGGCCGAGCACGGCGTGCAGGTGGTCGGCGTTCTTCCGGCGGGGTTTCCTCCGCTGACGTTCCCGCACGTGGGGTTCGCCGATCTCGCGCCACTGCTGGCCGGCGCGGTGGGCATCGCGGTGGTGTCGCTGGCGGACACGATCTCCACGGCTTCGGCCTTCGCCGCCCGCACCGGGCAGGAGGTCCACGGCAACCAGGAGATGGCGGGCATCGGGGTGGCGAACCTGGCGGCCGGGCTCTTCCAGGGGTTTCCGGTCAGTACCAGTGGCTCGCGGACCGCGGTCGCCCAGCAGGCGGGAGCGCGCACCCAGCTGACGGGGGTCGTCGGCGCCGTGCTGATCATCGTGATGATCGTGGCGGCGCCCGGGCTGTTCCGGAACCTGCCACAGCCGGTACTGGCCGCGATCGTCATCACCGCGGCGCTGTCGCTGTCCGACGTGCCCGGGACGGTGCGGCTGTGGCGGCAGCGCAAGACCGAGTTCCTGCTCTCGGCCGCCGCGCTGGCCGGAGTCGCCCTGCTCGGCGTGCTGCCCGGCATCGCGATCGCCGTGGGGCTGTCGATCCTGAACGTGTTCCGGCACGTGTGGCTGCCCTACCACACGATTCTCGGGCAGGTCGAGGGTCTGCGCGGCTTCCACGACGTCCGGTCCTACCCGCACGCACTGCGGCTTCCGGGCCTGGTGATCTTCCGGTTCGACGCGCCGCTGATGTTCGCCAACGCCAAGACCTTCCGCGCCGAGATCCGCCGGCTGGCCTCGGCGAGCCCCGCCCCCCGCTGGATTGTCGTGGCCGCGGAGCCGGTGACCGATGTGGACACGACCGCGGCCGACATGCTTCGCGAGCTCGACGACGAGCTCAACGCCCGCGACATCCACCTGGTCATGGCCGAGGTCAAGGACCCGGTGCGGCGCAAGATCGACCGGTACGAGCTGACCCGCAGCATCGACCCCGCGCATTTCTACCCCACTGTCGGCGCCGCCGTGGCGGCGTTCCGTGGGGAAACGGGTGCCGGCTGGGTGCCCTTCAATGCAGGTGAACGAGAATCAGGTTCTTCAAAAGGATCATGACGACACCGAGCAGTCCCGCCGCGCAGGTCGTCCCGATCAGCGCCGCGCCGCGTAGCCGGGCCACCCTCGCCGCGGACCACGCGTGGTAGGTCAGGACCACCACCGCCACGGCCAGGCCGGTGTTGGCCGCGGCGCCGGGGGAGGCGCCGGCGAGCCGGGCCAGCAGGAGCGCGGCGATCGGGCCGAACGAGGCCGTCACCATGGGCCACGTGGCCCGCAGCTCCGCGGCGATCCGCGCCCGGCTCGGCAGCTTGCCGTCCTCGACTTCCTGGCCCAGCAGCTCCGCGTACTCCTCGGCCGTCCAGTAGACCAGCAGCGTGACCACGACCGCGATCGCCAGCGGCAGGGTGGAGAGCTGTCCGCCGACGGCGGTCAGGATGGCCGCGGTGACGATCACCCCGTAGATGCCCGCGGCCCGGCGCCGTCCCGCGCTTCGGTCACCCACCTGCTCGGCCACGCCCACCTCCGCCTGCTCCGCGCCGGAAACCGGCTCTCTCCGTCTCCGCGCACGAGGCGGCCCCGCCGGCCTCGGCCTGCCGGCGGGGCCTGGCCGGCCCACGCTCACCGAGCGAGTGCCTTGGCCTTCAGGGATTCGTACTCCTCCGCGTTGATGGCGCCGGTGTCGAGGAGCTTTTTCGCGTCGGCGATCTGGTCGGCGGCGCCCTTGTCACCGTTGCCGGCGACCGAACGGACGTAGTCGTCGAACTGCTTCTGGGTAGAGGCCGCCTCGGACCGACGGCGTTCGCCCATGTGCTTGCCCTGCGCGATGAGGTAGATCAGCACGCCGACGAACGGCAGCACCAGGACGAACACGGTCCAGCCCGCCTTGCCCCAGCCGGAGACGTCCGAGCGGTGGAAGAGGTCGCCGAAGATCACGATGAGCATCCAGAACCAGACCACCCAGCCGAAGAACACCAGCATGGTCCAGATCACGTCCAGGAACGGGTAGTCCGATTGAGCCAGTGCCATCACGCCTCCGATGCTCGACACCCGCACGACCGGGACGTCCGTCCACAACGGACCGGCGACCAGGTCGAGCGGCTCCAAGCCGTGTCCCCCGGCCTGCCCCGGACGCGGGTTCTGCCCGCGAGAGCCGCCGTACGCGGTCATCGGCAGCGTGGCCATCGACCGTCCGCGCGACATCACCCGGCGGAGGTGAAATCCGGCGCCGGGATCGGTTCCCCGGCGCCGTCGGGCGGCGCTCACCGCGTCGGCCGATTCGGGTGCGGCGGTACCCGCGTGCCGTCCCGGCCCGGCGCGGATTTTCCTCCACAGTGGACTGACAGTGGTTCGCCGACCCCGCCGTCAGTGTGCCGGGGCCACCAGCTGCCGGACGGTGTCGGTGACGAGGCGGCGGCGTTCGGGTTCCGGGACGAGACCGCGGACGTCCTCGCCCTGGTTCTGCCACATGTTCGCGACGGTCAGCACCAGGGCGAGCAGCTCGCCGGGTGTCCGCTGACCGGTCACCGTGCCGCGGCGCTGCGCGTCCTCGATCGCCGCGGTTTTGTCGGTCATGGACTGGGCCACGACGGGCCGGATGCCGCCACGCTCGAGCTGGTACCAGGTGATGAAGCGCATCACGTCCGGGTGCCGCAGGCCCGCGTCGTAGAGCTGCCCCGCGTACCCGGGCAGGTCGTCCGCGTCGATCGGGATCCCGGAGACGACCTGCTCGACGATGGCGTCGTAGACCGCTTCGTACAGCCCTTCTTTGCCGTCGTAGAAGGAATACACGAGCCCGGCGCTGACCCCGGCGCGGGCGGCGATGCGCTCCACGCGGGCGCCGCCGATGCCGTGCTCGGCGAACTCGGCGAGCGCGCCGTCCAGCAGCTGCCGGCGCTTGCTCTCGGGGTCTCGGGTCCGTGCCATGCCGTGATCCTAATGAATGTTCATTCGTGCTGAGCTGCCGCAGCAGGCCGAGCATGTCCTCGCCGAACCACGCCTCGGCGATCTTGCCCGCCCGCACGGTGTAGATGCCGATCCCGAACCAGGTGACGTGGCGCCCGGTCGCGGCCACACCGAGGAACGGCCCGGTGTGGGTGCCGCTGTTGGTGAACCGGAGCACGACCGTGTCACCGTCGACGAGGGTGTCCTGCACGGTCAGGTGCATGCCGGTGAAGGCGCCCGCCGATCGCGGCGCGCAGGGCCGCCTGGTACGCCTCGATGCCGTGGAGGTCACCGGCGCTGCCGGCGTGCCACGCGAGGTCGTCGTGCCAGAGCTCGCCGACCACGTCGAGGTCGCCGCCGTTGACGACCTCGGTGACGAACCGGTGCACGACCGCCGCCGGGCCGGGTGCGGTGCGACCGGGTTCGAGGAGGTCGTTGAGCCACGCGATGGCGCTGTCGAGGGCGACGTCTCCGAGCGGGGTGGCCAAGTCGGTGAACGCGTGCGGGGCTTCGGGCCAGATCTCCAGCCGCGCGACGCGGCCGGCGAGCCGGAGGCGGGCGGCGAGCAGGATCGCGTCGTCGCGCAGCGGGTCGAGGTCGCCGACGGTCAGCAGGGCGGGCGGGAACCCGGTGAGGTCGGCCGGCGCCGGGGACAGCTGCGGGGCGCGCCGCTGCTCCGGCGTGTGGCCGGGGAGGGCGAGGTCGGGCAGGCCGTCGATCCAGGACCGGGTGAGCACGAGGCTGTCTTCGGTGGCCGCGGCGGCGCTGGGGGACAGGCCCAGGTCGTAGATGCCGCAGTCGAGGTACGCGCCGGCGAACGCGCCGAACGCGGGGTCGCCGGCGTCGCGCAGGGCCAGCAGCGTCGCGGCGGCGAGGTGCGCGCCGGCGGAGATGCCGCCGATCAGCAGCCGTCCGGTGCCGAACTCCGCGGTCGCGTGCCGGGCGAGCCAGCGGGCGACGGCGACGGTCTCCTCGATCTGCTCGGGGATGGTGGCCTCGGGCGCCAGCCGGTACTCCGGGCTGACCACGATCGTGCCGGTCGCGCGGGCGAGGCGGTCGTTGACGAGGTCGTCGTCTCCGGTGCTCCGGCGGCCCAGCCGCCGCCGTGGATGCGGTAGAGGACCGCGCGTAGCTCGGGCGGCGTGAACACGCGCAGCCGCAGGGGGCCGGCGGGTCCGTCGACGTGGAGTTCGGTCGGGCTCAGATCGGTCAGGCCGGGGTTGTGGGCGGTGCCGGCACGCAGGGCTGCGAGCCCTTCGGGGGTCCGCACGTCCGGGGTGGGGCATCTTCGCGAGCACGGCGTTCACCTCGCGCTGGGCCTCGAGGAGAGCGGGGGCGACGTCCTGCAGGCGGAGGTCGAAGGTCGGATCGGGCATGGGATCAGGTCCTTTCTGGAGATCAGAGGGCGAAGGTGACGCCGGTGAGGCGTTCGCTCTCGGCCCAGAGACGGGCGCCTTCGGCCGGGTCGTCGGCGCCGCGGGGGAGCTTGACCGGCTTCGGGGTGCCGGAGGTCTGGTCGCGGCCGGCGGGGCCGTAGAAGGCGCCGCTGAGAACTTCGGGGCTGGTCGCGACGTACAGCGACGGCCAGGCCGCACCCTCGGGGGAACCCATGGCCACCGTGCGGAGCACCGCGATCATCGCCCGCGAGAGCGCGTCTTCGGAGCGGCGCTGCAGGTTGGTCACGGCCGAGCCGGGGTGCACCGACACCGCGCGCAGAGCGGTACCGGCCAGCCGCCGGGACAGCTCCTGGGTGAAGACGACGTTGGCGCGCTTGGACTTCGCGTATGCGCTCATCGCGCCGTAGCGCCGCACGCTCATCAGGTCGTCGAGCCGGCCGGAGCGCCACGTCGCGGCGATCGCGCTGACGGTGACCACCCGCGCGGCCTCGGCGCGGCGCAGCGCGGGCAGCAGCCCGGCGGTGAGGGCGAAGTGCCCGAGGTGGTTGGTGCCAACGGTCAGCTCGAACCCGTCCGAGGTCGTGCGCCGCTCCGGCACGTTCATCACGCCGGCGTTGTTGAAGAGCAGGTCGATCGTCTCGGTGTCCGCCAGCCGCCCGGACGTCTCGGCGATCGAGGCCAGGGAGCCCAGATCCAGCACGACGGTGTCCAGCCGCGCGGTGGGCTGGTCGCTGCGCAGGGCGGCGACGGCTTCGTCGAGCTTCTCCTGGCTGCGTCCGGCCAGGAGGACGCGCGCGCCGTGGCGAGTCAGCACGCGCGCGGTCTCGAGGCCGATCCCGCTGTTGCCACCGGTCACGAGCGCGACGCGGTCGCGCAGGTCACCGATCCGATCGGGGGTCCAGTGGGCCGGGGCGAGGGTGCTGGTCATGTCTGCCTCCGATAATGAATATTCATTTAGTAAGACGATGACACGGCTGCGCCCGGACGTCAATGAATGTTCATTCAATAGTGGCGGCGCTCACCGCCGTCCCGCGCCGGCGGACCGAGGGCGGTGGTGCGCACCCGAGCTGTGATCGGGCGAGCCGGGCCGCCGGACGTGCGTGGGTGCGGATTTCCGCAGGTGTTGAGGGCGGAACCCGCGGTGGACGGTGTCGCTGATTCCCCGTGGTGTCGGGTTCCTGGGTGACGCGGATACGGGGGGAGCCGGTTGGTCGTGGCGCCGGTGTGGGCGCTGGTCCGGTCACCGTGGGCTCACGCCTTGGTGGCGTCAACGTCGCGGCGCGGCTGGTCGTGGAGTTTCGGACCGAAGCTGTTCGCCGGCTACCGCAGCCCGGGTTCCGGTACTCGCGGCACAGCAACACCCCGGCCCGCCGCTTCCCGAACCCGACGGGGCTCCGCGGGACCTACGAAGCCCGGCCGGGCTTCCTCGGTGGCACGACCGGGGTGTCCCGGTACTTCAGGAGTCCCTCGACGCCGAGGCGGAAGGTTTCGCACACCGGCGCCGGGTCGGTGAGGCAGCCCGCGGCCATCGCGCCGTCGCGCAGCATGACGAAGTGCCTCGCGGCCGGCTCGGGTGCCGTTTCGCCGGCCTGCGCAAGCAGCTCGGTGACGACGTCCAGGAACCACTGCCGGTGGGTGAGCACGGCTTGGTGGACGGGGTGCGCGGGGTCGGGGTACTCCGCGACGGCGTTGAGGAAGGCGCAGCCGCGGAACCCGGGCGTGCGGATGCCGTCGGCGATCGACTCGGCGACCGCGCGGACGGCGTCGGCCCCGGAGGTCTTGCCGGTGCGGGCGGTCTCCACGTCGGCACGAATCGCCTGGTCGGCCGCCGTCAGGTACGCGACCAGCAGGTCGTCCTTGCTCGGGAAGTGGCGGTAGAGCGTGGCGCGGGTGACGCCCGCGTCGGCGATGACCCGGTCGATGCCGACCGAGTGGAGACCCTCCGAATAGAACAGCCGGCTCGCCGAAGCGAGCAGCCGGGCTCGTGCTTCGGACACTTCGCCGTCCACCTCTCGTCGTTGGTTCCCACGGTAGCAGATAGAACGGTCGGTCTTGACGGCTCGGCTTCGCGCTGCCATAGTCCTCGCAGCGAGATAGAACGATCTGTCTACCTGGCGGCGCAGCCCCGCGACGAAGGAGAACCCCATGAGCACCAGCACCGTGCCGGCCACTGCGGGCATCGCGAAATCCTTGCGGCGCCTGTACTTCATCCGCTTCGCGTTCGCCGTGGTCTGGGCCGCGCTGCTGTTCACCACCGGCGCGAGCCTCGGGCCGGCCGCCGTCACGCTGCTCGTGGTCTACCCGCTGTTCGACGTGGCCGCAGCCGTCGTCGATGCCCGCTCGGCGAAGAGCGGCAAGCCGGTCGCGGGCCTGTACGTGAACGTGGTGATCAGCCTGCTCGCCGCCGTGGGCCTGGCCGTCGCGGCCTCGTCGGGCATCCCCGCCGTCCTCGGCGTGTGGGGCGCCTGGGCGATCGTGGCCGGTCTCGTGCAGCTCGGCGTCGGCCTCCTGCGCCGCGCCCTGGGCGGCCAGTGGCCCGTGATCCTCAGCGGCGGGATCTCCGTCGTGGCCGGCGCTTCGTTCGTTCTGCAGGCCACAAAGGACAGTGCGTCTCTCACGACCCTCGCCGGCTACGCCACCCTGGGCGGCATCTTCTTCCTCGTCTCCGCCCTGCGGCTGGGGCGCGCCGCGAACGGCTCCGACGCGGGCTGAGTTGTCCTGAATCGGACGGGTTTCCCGTCGGGCGTTGCCTGCCTGCCGTCTCGGCAAGCAGAATCGGCGCCGACGCGATGACAAGGTTGTCAACGAGGGGGCGAACATGGCGCTCAGGCGGCGCGCGGTGCTTCAGGGACTCGGCGCGGGCGGGCTCGCGCTGGTGAGCGCGGGCCTGGTGACCCCGGCGGCGGGGGCCGGCGTCCCGGCCCCGGCGAGTGGGGGAGCGCCCGACGACGTCGCCGCGACCTACCTGCGCGTGCTGCTGCGCCACACCCGCTGGGCCGAGCAGCAGTTCGACGCGGCGGCCGGCATCTACCCGGCGAAGGACTTCACGTTCGCCGTGGTCCTGGGCAACGCCGTCCTGCTGACCCGCGACGGGTACGACGCGGCGGTGACGGGCGTCGACCGCGAGGTGCTGCACCGGCACACCGTCGACACCATCCGGCACTTCGCGGCGAGCAACCTCGTCACCGGCGGCACCGAGTGGGGCCGCCGGCTGTTCTTCGACACCACGTTCCAGTCCTACTTCCAGCTGGCCGGCCGGCTGCTCTGGCAGGACCTCGACGCCGCCACGCGCGCGAACCTCGACGAGATCGCGGCCGGTCAGGCCGCCTACACCGCGGCGCTCGGCACCGGCGACGACCCGCTGTCCGGTGACTGGACGCCGAACGGCCTCGCCGGCGGGCACGTCGGCGACACCAAGCTGGAGGAGATGGGCGTGTACGCCCAGGCCCTCGCCCCGGGGATGGCCTGGGCCGCGAAGGATCCCCGCGCCGCGCAGTGGCGCGAGTGGTTCGGGCGGTGGAGCCGCAACGAGACCGCGTTGCCCGCGGCGGACCTCGCGAACCCGCGTGTCGTCGACGGCGTGCCGATCTCGGCCAACACGGCGGAGAACCTCTACGACACCTTCCTGGTGGAGAACCACGGCTCCTTCGGCCCGCACTACCAGGAAGAGCTGTGGCGGACCTCCGGCCGCAACGCGATGCACTTCCTGCTCGCCGGGCAGCCGCTGCCGGAGGTGCTCACCGCGCAGCCCAACGGCGAGCTGCTGTGGCGCACGATGCTGCTGATGGCCAGCGACGCGGGCGAACCCCTGATGCCGATGGTCGCCGATCGTGAGCACCTGTACGGCCGTGACGTCATCCCGCTGGCGTTCCGCGCGCAGGTGCTCGGCGACCGCTACGCCGCACGCGCCGAGGCGCAGCTGGCCCAGCGGCTCGAGCCGTACCAGGCCTACGCCCCGGCGGACCGCGTCACGAAGTTCTCGGGCGAGCCCAAGTACGAGCCGGAGGCGCGCGCGGAGATCGCGATCAGCTACCTGCTGCACGAATGGCGCGCGGACCACGGTGGCCCGGTGCGTCCGGTGAGCCAGGCGGAGTTCGACGCGCACGCCGTCGGCGTCGCGGACTTCGGCGACGGGCCCGGGCTGCTCGCGCACCGCAGCCCGGCCGCGTGGGCCGCGGCGGTGAGCAAGCCGGGGTTCACGAAGTTCGCGTGGCAGCCGCACCACGACGACTGGCTGTTCACCGTCAGCGGCGCCACGCCGATGTTGCTCCCGTCCACGGCGCTGACCGTGCGGGAACGGCACACCACGACGTGGACGAAGGTCCGCGACGGCTTCGACGCGAGCGCCGCGGTGTGGGAGTTCGACCAGGGCCGCGCCGGTTTCGCGACCCTGCCGACGGGCGCGGCGGTCTACGCCAGCACCGGTCTGGGCGCGGGCGAGGGCGTGATGTCGGTGTACAACCTCGCCATGCCCGGCGTGCCGGGGCTGACCGGAGAACGGACCTACCGCACCGCCGAAGGCGCCGTGACCGTTCCCGTCGCGCCGGCGCCGCCGTCCGGCGGTGGGCGAACCGACGACGTGACCTTCCCCGCGGTGACGGCCCGGTACGTGCGGATCCTCGGCGTGCAGCCGGATCCGACGTACGGGTACTCGGTGTGGTCGTTCGAAGCCCGCGACGGCGCGTCGGGCCCGGACCTCGCCCGCGCGGCCACAGCTTCGGCTTCCTCGGCTTCGCCGGGCAAGGAGGCGAAGTACGCGAACGACGGCGACGTGACTACGCGCTGGGCCGTCTCCGTCGCCGACCGCCCGCGCGCCGACAGCTGGCTCGCCCTCGATTTCGGTGCGCCACAACGGTTCGACCGCGTTCGCGTGGTCTGGGAGGCCGCCGCCGGCCGCCGCTACCGCGTGGAGACCTCGGCCGACGGCACCACCTGGACCGCGGCCGGCACCTACCCGCTGCCGGCGGTGAGCACGACCGGCGGCTGGCTCGACGTCGACGGCCGCGCCGGGTTCGTCGTGTCCGGCTCACCGCATCCGGCCACCGTCACCGGCGACCGGATCGTGCTGTCCGACGGCGATTCCGCGCCTCTGCACGTCGAATGCCACCCGGACCCGCGCGACCTGCCCGCCGCGGTGCGCGCGCCCCGCCCGGCGGCGAGTTCCGCGGCACTGCGGGTTTCCGTGCTCGACGGGCACCTCGTGCTGTTCAACCTCGCCGCCGCGGCGACGTCGGGAACCCTCACCCTGCCGGCCTCGGACGGCGCCGCCGCGCTCTACCGGGGCGACCAGGTGCTCACCACGAGCGGCACCACGGTCCAGGTCTCCGCCTCGCCCGCCGAAGCCCGCGTCGAACCGGCGCGCTTCACCGTGCGCGGGGTGGGCCGGGACCTGCCCGCCGGTGTGCGCGCGACCGTCGTGGACGCCGCCACCCTCCGGCTGACCGCCGACCGCTCCGTGGTTCTCTCCGTGCAGCCGGCCGGCGAGCCCTGGCGGCCCGTGGTCCTGCCCGCCCGGCACCCGGTGACGGTCACCGCCCACCGCACCCGCCCGTACCCCTTGCCGGACCTGGCCCTGGGCGCGGTCGTCTTCCCCGCCGAACCCCTCCCGCCCGGCATGACCACCCCCACCGCCGCCGTCGACGACGACCCGCGCACCTCGTGGCACCCGGGCCCCGACGGCCGCCTCGTCCTCGACCTCGGCGGACCCCACCCCGTCACCACCGCCGAACTGACCTGGACCGGCGGCCGCCTGCCCGCCTTCACGGTCGAGACCAGCACCGACGGCCGCACCTACACCACCGCACGAACCCCGGCCGCGCGCCGCACGACGACGGTCCCGCTCACCGGCACGGCGCGCTACGTCGCCGTTCGCGTCACCGGCAACCCGACGGCAAGCCTGACGCGGCTCACCGTGCGGTGACCCGGCGAGCCGCCTCGCGCGCTCAGGACCGGAAGAACTCCAGGAGATCCGCGTTGATGGTCGTGGCCTTGGTGGTCGGCATGCCGTGCGGGAAGCCCGGGTAGATCTTCAACGTGGCGTTCTGCAGGA
>NZ_JBFAQX010000037.1:0-79584 GCF_040678995.1 Amycolatopsis sp. NPDC049253
TGAAGCCGACGCGGCCGAGCTCGAGGCGGGAGATCTTGGACTCGGAACCACGGATGTTGTAGCCCGCTTGCTGACGCGTGATCCCGGCTTCCTCACGCAGCTTGCGCAGCTGCGAGCCGAGGATCATCCGGCGCGCAGTCGGGCCGAGGCTCTGCTCGCCACCGGACGCGTTCACCGCGTTCATGACCGGGACCTTCCGTACGCCGCTCGTTTACCTAGGGGATTCCAGCCCGACTACCCAAAGTACACGTACAGAGCCAACCCGTATAGCACGGCTCGGCACGCGTCGGGTTTGTCGTCCCGATTCTACGGAGAGTCGACGCCGAACGACACAGTCAGGTGAGTAATCACCGGTCAAGACCCCAGGTGGTCAGATCCGGACCACGGGCAGCCAGTGTGAAAGGTCGGCGCGCGAGCCCGACGCCGTCACGCGCGCCGCGTCGAGGGCACTGGGCCAATCGAGAAGGCCGGTCGCCAGCTCGAGCCACGTGCGGGGGTCGGTTTCGATCACGTTCGGTGGCGTACCCCGGGTGTGGCGGGGACCCTCGACGCACTGCACGGCCGCGAACGGCGGCACGCGCACTTCGACGCTGCGCCCGGGCGCGTCGGCGGCGAGCGCCTTGAGGCTCAGCCGCACCGCGGCGGCCAGCTCGGGCCGCGCCGGATCCGGCCCGTCACCTCGCAACCAGCTCGAAACG
Organism: Amycolatopsis sp. NPDC049253; assembly: GCF_040678995.1. Classification (NCBI taxonomy): domain Bacteria; kingdom Bacillati; phylum Actinomycetota; class Actinomycetes; order Pseudonocardiales; family Pseudonocardiaceae; genus Amycolatopsis; species Amycolatopsis sp. NPDC049253. The sequence continues at coordinate 699 of NZ_JBFAQX010000037.1, forward strand.
GCCAGCACCGCCGCCCGTAACTCAGCGGGATCGACCGAACGCGAAGAGGCCATGGCCCAACAGTAGAGTGACGTCGGACGAACATTCAGCACCCGGCACCGAGGGACGGCGATGGCGCAGCGGGACGAGGCAGATCGGATGGTTTCCCCGACCACCCCCGCGGGGCGCCGCGGCAAACCGGCGGGCAAGCCCGCCACCGCCGGGCGGCACGGCCGGCGCGGACCGCAGGGCAAACCCGAGATCACCCCCGAGATGCGGGCCAACGCGCGCGCCAACCCCAACAGCTGGCTCTACGTCATCGACGAGGCCTTCGACCCGGGCGGCCCGGTGCCGTCGTGGGCCGTGGTGGGCGCGTACCCCGTGAACGCCTCGGGCGACGTCGTCGAGGACTTCCACCCCAACGACCGCTACCGGCCCTCGCCGAAGGCGCTCGGCTACCCCGAGCCCGGCACGGAGCTCGAACGGCTGCTGCAGCTCGTGCGCACCGAGCACCGCCCGGCCGAAGACCTGCCGAAGGTCATCCTCGACTCGACGCTGTTCGTCTACGCCATGTCCCCCGTGCAGCGCACGGTCATCGGCTTCCACAACACCGACGGCCGCGTGATGGTCCCCGCCTACACCGCCAAGTCGCTCGTGCCGCGCGAGTGGCCGCACGCGCGCGCCGTGCTGGGGCGCGACATCGTCGGCCTGCTCGCCGGGCACCCCGTGGCCATCAACCCGCACGACGTCATCACCGCCGTCGTGCCGGCCGAGCACCTGCTGAAGGCGCTGGCCGAAGAACGGCGCTGACCTTTTTTCCGACTGGGTCTTTTCGACTTCGTCTTTCGGTTGCGTCTTTCGGCTGGGTCTTTTCGAAACTGCCCGCTGTCCACACCGGACAGCGGGCTTTTTCGTACCCGCGACCCGTCACCCTCACGGATCCCGACCCCGCCTCGACCTGCGGCACTCACTCGATCAGGTGATCACCGAGTCGCCGGAACGGCGGCTTGCGGGCATCGTTTGCCTCGTTGGAGTACACGCGTCCGGTTGGGAGCCCAGGGTGAAGCGTCGTAATCCGCTGCTGCGCTGGAGCGCCACCGTGTGGAGTGCCGCGGTCGTTTCCGGGCTCGCTCTGTGCACCCCGGCCACGGCCGCGCCGAGCTACGAAGGCGCCGACGACCACTACGCCGGCTCGCAGATCGAGAAGTACGAGGGCGTCGCCGGCGCGCCGAACGTCGAGTACACCGCGAGCGACCAGGTCCTCGGTCACGACGTGAGCGGGCACCAGGGCGCGGTGGACTGGACCGCCGCCGCGAAGGCCGGCGCGAAGTTCGTCTACGTGAAGGCCACCGAGGGCACGGGGTTCGTCAACCCGCAGTTCGCCCAGCAGTACAACGGTTCGTACCAGGCCGGGATCATCCGTGGTTCGTACCACTTCGCGCGCCCCGACGTGTCCGACGGCGCGACGCAGGCCAACTACTTCCTCGCCCACGGCGGCGGCTGGTCGGCCGACGGGAAAACGCTGCCGGGCGCGCTCGACGCGGAGTACAACCCGTACGGCGAGACCTGTTACGGCAAGGACCCCGCCGGCATGGTCGCGTGGATCCGGTCCTTCTCGGACACCTACCGCGCGCGAACCGGGCGCCTGCCCACGATCTACACGTCCACGAGCTGGTGGAAACGCTGCACCGGCAACAGCCCTGCGCTCGGCGCGAATCCACTGTGGCTCGCGCGCTACAACACGCAGATCGGCGAGCTGCCCGCCGGCTGGCACAGCCAGGCGATCTGGCAGTTCGCGGACAAGGGTTCACTGCCGGGAGACCAGAACTGGCTCAACGGTCCCCTCACGAGCCTCCGCAATCTGGCAATCGGGTGAACATTCGTTACGACGCCGGGAATCAGTAGTCATCAACCGGTGAAAATCACCCACCCGAACTTTTAACTTCATGGATCTTGGTGACAAATCGAGGGACGTCATCAAGAATCTCCCCCGGGCGGCTACCTGCAATAGCCGCCCTCAGCGAGGGTATCTGTGAAGGGATTCAACGATGTCCACTTCCCGAAGAGGACGGCGGGCAACCCTGCTCTCCGTCCTGGCCATCCCCACCGTGGCGCTCCTGCTCGGCTCCACGGCTCAGGCGACGGCCGCTCCGTACAACCCGGACCAATCGGCCAGTGAGATCACTGCGATAAATGCCGATATCCAGACGCACAACCACGAACTGGGGTCCCAGATCCGCCGAGTCGAGGGCGATTCCTCAACTCCGGCGTCCAAAGTCGCCGCCCAGCAGCCGCAGCCCGCGGCCGCCATCCCGAACCAGGTCCTGGCCACCGTGCCGGGCATGGACGTCGCCAGCTACCAGGGCAACGTCGACTGGGCGAGCTGGTGGAACCAGGGCAAGCGGTTCGTCTGGACCAAGGCGACGGAAAGCACGAGCTACACCAACCCGTATTTCGCCCAGCAGTACAACGGTTCGTACAACCAAGGCTTCATCCGGGGTGCGTACCACTTCGCCACCCCGAACACCTCCAGCGGCGCGGCGCAGGCGAACTACTTCGTCGCCCACGGCGGCGGGTGGTCCAAGGACGGCAAGACCCTGCCGGGCGCGCTCGACATGGAGTACAACCCCTACGGCGCCACCTGTTACGGCCTGAGCCAGGCCGCGATGGGCGCGTGGATCCGCGACTTCCACGACACCTACCACGCCAAGACCGGCCGCTGGCCCGTCATCTACACCTCGGCGAGCTGGTGGAACCAGTGCGTGGGCACGTCGCAGAACTTCTCGTCCACTGTGCCGCTCTGGGTCGCGCGGTACGCGTCGTCGGCCGGTGCTCTGCCGAACGGCTGGGGCTACTACACCGTGTGGCAGTACACCTCGAGCCCACTCGACCAGGACACCTTCAACGGTGCCTTCGACCGGGTCCAGGCTCTGGCCAACGGCTGATCCGCTCCTGAGTCACCGCTGATGCACGGCTGAGGTTCCCGGCCGCCCCGACCTGCGGGGGCGGCCGGGAGCTTAGTTCTCGTCACGTCTTTTGTGCCGTGGCTCCCGACCTTGCAGAATGCACCTCACGTGGGGAGGAACCGCCGGCGCCCGCCGGTCGTCAGACCACGGCGCGAAACGGTGCACCAGGAAGGGCGGAACCGGAGATGACCTACCCACCGCAGCCAGGGCAGGGCGGCCAGCCGGACCCCTACGGCCAGGGCTGGCAGCAGCCCGGCACGGGCGGGGTTCCCCAGCAGCCGGGGTGGGATCCGAACGCGCAACAGCAGCCGGGCCAGCAGCCCGGGTGGGACCCCAACGCGCAGCAGGGCGGCCAGCAGCAGGGCTGGGACCCGAACACGCAGCAGTACCCCGGGCAGCAGCCGTACGGCCAGCCCTACCAGCAGCAATACCCCGGCACCCAGCAGTACCCGCAGCAGGGCTGGGACCCGAACCAGCCCTACGGCGGCGGGTACGGCGGTGGCCCCCAGCCGCCGAAGAACAACAAGACCGGGCTGTGGATCGGCATCGCCGTGGCCGTGGTGGTCGTGGTGGCGCTGGGTATCACCGGCTTCGTCGCACCCGGCTTCTTCCTGAGCAAGGACTCGGGCTCCACGGCGCAGCCGCAGAACTCGGTGCCGCCGCCGGTGCAGTCGTCGCGGCCGCAGCTGCCCACCGGCGAACCGTCGGAGCCGGGCCTGCCGACCGACGAGACCGACATCCCCGGCACCGGCGGTGGCGGCAGCTCGCCGGCCGAGGGCAAGCAGGCCGTGGACGCGTTCGTGGCGAAGATCAACGCCAAGGACGGCGCGGGCGCCACCGCGATGACGTGCCAGGGCAGCGAGGCGTTCTCGAAAGACAGCATCGACGAGGCCACCGCCGGCACCCCGGCGCTCAAGGTGGAGGGCTACGACGGCACCGCCACCGTCACGGCCACCCTCGACGGCGACCTTTCCGGAAAGGACGCCAACGGCTCGGTGATCGCCACCAGCGTCGGCGGCAACTGGTGCATCGGGTTCTTCTTCGTCATCGCCTTCTGACCGGTGCGGTCCCCACTGCTCTGGACGTTCGTCGCGTCCGTGCTGCTGCTGTGCGGGGTCGGGGGCTGGCTGCTCACCGACCCCGCCACCAGCCGCAGCGATGCCCTCAAGACCGGCGGCCTGGCCGGCGGCGCGGTCGTGGCGCTCTACGCGCTGTGGCTCAACGACCGGCGCCGCCGCGTCGAGGAGGCGCGCCAGGAGATCGAGCGCCAGCGCCACGACCTGGAGATGCACCGGGCCGAGCAGGACCGTGAACGCGTGTCGGACGAGCGGTTCGCCAAGTCGGTGGAGCTGCTCGGGCACGAAGCCGACCAAGTCCGCGTTGGTGCGCTGCACGCGTTGGCGGGCCTGGCGCGCAGCCGGCCGACGTACACGCAGACCGTGCTCGACGTGCTGTGCGCTTATCTGCGGCGGCCGTTCGAGCACGCGCGGTACGGGGGTTCGCCGGACGCCGATGAGCGCGACACCGAGCGGGAGCTGCAGGTCCGCCTGACCGCGCAACGGCTCGTCGCCGAGCTGCTGCCATGGGCGTCCGAAGTGGACGCCCCGAGCTACGACCTCGACCTCACCGGCGCCGTGCTGGAGTACCTCGACCTGTCCCGCCGCAAGATCGGCCGGCTACTGCTGCGCTACGCGTCGCTGCACAGCAGCACGAACCTCAGCGGCTGCCTGATCACGGACCGCGCGTACTTCACCGCCGCCGGCACCGGCAACGGCCGCCTGATCGGCAACTTCCGCTGCCGCGGCGCGAAATTCTTGGACTACGCGTGGTTCAGCGGCACGGTGTTCGCCGAGAACGCCGACTTCACGGAAACGACGTTCGCCGGGCGCACCGCGTTCAAGGACGCCGTGTTCACCAAGGACGCCCTCTTCACCGACGCTTCGTTCGACGACTCACTCGACCTGCGGCGGGCTTCGTTCGACGGCCACGCCGACCTGCGCTTCGCCCGCGTGCCCGAGCACCTGTCGCTCTACAACACGAAGGTGACGTCCACAAAGGACAATCAGATTCCCACCGGCTGGCTGCTCGAACCGCTCGACGACGGCGTCGCGCGGATCACCGTGCGGGCGGGGTGAACCGGCATTACGAGGCACTTTTGTTGCCTCTACCACTTTGATCGCGGCCGTGATGGCCTGATGTACTCGATCTTACGGGCGCACCGCCGCCCGGCCGGCCAAGGGGAGGACTCCGTTGAAGACCCGCATTCCGGGCGCATTGTCGGACCGCGCCGAGGCCGAAGCGTATTTCGACTTCGTGCAGGGCGCCGACGAGCGCACCCGGCAGATTCTGGACCTGGAGACCGCCCACGTCGCGGGCGCCGCCGTGCTCTCCGCACGCAACGACTCCTCCGGGTTCTGGAGCCGGGCGCAGGGCCTGGGTCACGACAGCCCGCTCACCAGTGAGCGGCTCGACGAGGTCTGCGGCTACTTCCGCGGCCGCGGCCACGATTCCGCCTTGCTGTACTTCGATTCCGATGTGCTCCCCGACGACTGGGCGGCACTCAGCGCCCGCCACGGCCTGTCCGCCGGCCCGAAGTTCGCGAAGCTGGTGGCCGACGTGGACACCGTCCTGACTGCCGCCGGGCAGAGCAAGCTCGACCCCTCGCTGCGCATCGCACCGGCCACTTCAGACGACGCGCCGACCTGGGGCTCGGTGATGTGCGAGATCTTCGGCTGGAGTGATGTCGCCGGGCTGCCCGAGATGTGCGCGGCTTCGGTGACGAGGCCGGAATGGGCGCCGTTCGCGGTCTGGGCGGGCGAGCGCATGGTGGGGACCGCCAACTCCCACCGGTACGCGGGCACCGCCCACATGTTCGGCGGCGGGACGCTGCCGGAGTTCCGCAACCGCGGCGCGCAGACCGCGCTCCTGCTGGCCCGCGCCGAAGCAGCTGCCGCGGCGGGCTGCACGTGGCTGGTGGCCGAGGCCTACGCGCCTGAGGACAACTCGAACCCGTCGCTCACGAACATGCTCCGTCTCGGCTTCGAGGAGTACCAGCGGCGCCCGCTGTGGCGCTGGTCGCGCACCGAAGAGCCGTGACGCGGTGACGGCTCCCGGGCGGTTGTGACCGCCTGGGAGCCGTCACTTCAGTCGAACAACGCCGGCAGCGTCTTCTCCCAGGTCTCACGCAGCTCGTCGAGCGAGAACTCCGTGATGCCCTGGAGCTCGAGCGAGCCGGAGTCCGGGTCGACGACACCGGTCTTGCGCCACGGCAGACCGCGGGCCGTGCACATCTCCGTGAACCGCAGCTCCTCCGTGCGCGGCACCGCCACGAGCACACGGCCCGAGGACTCGGAGAACAGCTGCACGAACGGGTCCTGGTCGCGGTCGAGGAACACCCGCGCGCCACACTGTCCGATGAGGACGGTCTCGACGAGGGCCTGCGCGAGGCCGCCGTCGGCGAGGTCGTGGGCGGCGGAGATCATGCCGTCGCGCGAGCCGGCCACGAGGATCTCGCCCAGGAGCTTCTCGCGAGCCAGGTCGACGCGCGGGGGCACGCCGCCGAGGTGGCCGTGGAGCTCACGGGCCCAGGCGGAACCGTCGAGCTCGTCGTGGGTGTCACCGAGCAGCAGCAGCGTCTCGCCGGCCTCCGCGCCGATGCCCGTGGGGATGCGGCGGGTGACGTCGTCGATCACGCCGAGCACGGCGATCACGGGCGTCGGCAGGATCGCCGTGTCGCCGGTCTGGTTGAAGAAGCTCACGTTGCCGCCGGTCACCGGGATGCCCAGCTCGACGCACGCGTCGGCGAGACCGTGCACGGCCTGCTCGAACTGCCACATCACGGCCGGGTCGGTCGGGGCGCCGAAGTTCAGGCAGTCGGACACCGCGACCGGCGTCGCGCCGCCCGTGGCGACGTTGCGGTAGGCCTCGGCGAGCGCGAGCTGCGCGCCGCGGTAGGGGTCGAGGTACACGAACTTCGCGTTGCAGTCGGTGGACACCGACACGCCACGGCCGCTCTCCTCGTCGATCCGGATCATGCCGGAGTCCGACGGCTGCGCGAGCACGGAGTTGCCGCGCACGTAACGGTCGTACTGCGCCGTGACCCATTCCTTCGACGCCTGGTTGGGCGAGGAGATGAGCTTGAGCAGATCGGCCCGCAGCTCTTCGGGGGTCGACGGGCGCTTGAGGCTCGCCGAGGTGTCGGCGATCAGCGCGTCCTGGCTCGCCGGGCGCTGGATCGGGCGGTCGTAGACCGGGCCCTGGTGCGCGACGGTGTGGGCCGGGACGTCGACCACGACCTCGTCGTGCCAGGTGATCACGAGGTTGTCGCCGTCGGTGACCTCGCCGATGTCGGTGGCGATCACGTCCCACTTCGCACAGACGGCCATGAACGCCTCGACGTTCTCGGGTGCCACGACCGCGCACATGCGTTCCTGCGACTCGCTCGAGAGCACCTCGGCCGGCGTCATGCCGGTGGCGCGCAGCGGCACGCGGTCGAGGTAGACGTGCATGCCGCCGTCACCCGCGGCCGCGAGCTCCGACGTCGCGCAGGACAGCCCGGCGCCGCCGAGGTCTTGGATGCCGACGACGAGCTTCTCCTTGAACAGGTCGAGGCAGCACTCGATGAGCACCTTCTCGGTGAACGGGTCGCCCACCTGCACGCTCGGCAGCTTGCGGCGGCCGGCCGCGGTCTCGTCGCCGGAGAACGTGTCGCTCGCCAGCACGGACACGCCGCCGATGCCGTCGAGGCCCGTGCGCGCGCCGAACAGGATGATCTTGTTGCCCGTGCCGGAGGCGAAGGCGAGGTGCAGGTCCTCGACGCGCATGGCGCCCACGCACAGGGCGTTGACCAGCGGGTTGCCGCTGTAGGACGGGTCGAACACCAGCTCACCGCCGATGTTCGGCAGGCCGAGGCAGTTGCCGTAGCCGCCGACCCCGGCAACCACGCCGGGCAGTACGCGCTTGGTGTCAGGGGCGTCGGCCGGGCCGAAACGCAGCGCGTCGGCCACCGCGAGCGGGCGCGCGCCCATGGCCATGATGTCGCGGACGATGCCGCCGACACCCGTCGCCGCGCCCTGGTAAGGCTCCACATAGGACGGGTGGTTGTGGCTCTCGACCTTGAAGGTGACCGCCCAGCCGTCGCCGATGTCGACCACGCCGGCGTTCTCGCCGATGCCCGCGAGCATCTTCGACTTCATCTCGTCGGTGGCCGTCTCCCCGAAGTAGCGCAGGTGCTTCTTCGAGGACTTGTACGAGCAGTGCTCGCTCCACATGACGGAGTACATCGCGAGCTCGGCGTCGGTGGGCCGGCGGCCGAGGATCTCGCGGATCCTGGCGTACTCGTCTTCGGCGAGGCCGAGCTCGACGTACGGCTGCTTGGTCTCGGGGGTCTCAGCGGCCCGCGCGGTGGTGTCAGTACTAATGACAGAGCTGCTGGTCACAGTGTTTGATCCAGGGTCCGTGTCAGGGTTCGCCACACCCTTAAGACTACGTGTCGGGCAGGTCACACCCTCAATGGCATCCCCCGGCCACGTACTGTTCGCCAAGGGATAAATCAGTCGCGCGGCGCAGTCGAACCGGCTTACCGTCGACAATCGTGCTCTCCGCCACATATCCCTTCGCCTCGCCTCGGCTGCCCGCCCGGCCGACGGCCGGCCGCTACCTGCTCGCGGTGCTGCGTTCGCGCCCGTGGCTGGTGGTGACGGCCGCGTTCACGGGCACCTGCTGGTCGCTGCCCAGCGCGCTGCTGCCGCTGGTGATCGGCCGCGGCATCGACGCGATCGCGGCGGGCGACACCGGCGCGATCTGGCGTTGGGCGCTGGTGGCGGCCGGGCTGGGCGTGTTCCAGGCGGGCTTCGGCACGTGGCTGCACTTCACGTCGTACGGCATGTGGATCCACGGCGCGGGCACCACACAGCGCCTGGTCACCACGCACACCACGCGCCTGGGCGCGACCCTGCGCGAGGCGACCACGACCGGCAATGTCGTGGCAGTGACCTCGTCGGACATCAACTGGATCGGCAACACCTACGAGGTGATCGGCCGGACGGTGGGTTCGGTGGTGGCGTTCGTGGTGATCGGCATCGCGATGCTGGGCTCGTCACCGCTGCTGGGCGTGGTCGCGCTGGTCGGCGTGCCGCTGGCGGTGCTCGGGATCGGGCCGCTGCTGAAGCCCTTGCAGAAGCGCAAGACGGTGCAGCGCGAGAACCTCAGCGACGTCAACGCGCTGGGCGCCGACATCGTCTCCGGCCTGCGGATCCTGCGTGGGGTCGGGGGCGAGCGGCGATTCCTGAAGCGGTTCCACGACGCGAGCCAGCTGGTGCGCCGCTCGGGCGTGGAGGTCGGGCGCGCGGAGGCGTGGCTGGCCGCGGCGGCGATCGTGCTGCCGGGCCTGGTCACCGTGGCGATCACGTGGCTGGGCGCGCGGCTCGCGCTGGACGGCACGATCGGCGTGGGCGAGCTGGTGGCCTTCTATGGGGTCTCGGCGTTCCTGGTGGTGCCGGTGGACACGGCGACGGAGGCCGTGAGCGCCGTCAGCTCCGGGCTCGTGTCGGCGCGCAAGATCTGCGCCCTGCTGTCGCTGCGGCCCCGGCTGGCCGAGCCGGCGTCGCCGGTGCCGCTGCCCGCCGGGCCGCTGGACCTGGTGGACACCGAGACCGGCATCCACCTCGCGGCGGGCAAGCTGACCGTCGTCGACCTCGGGGCCGACGCGGAGGCGCTGGCGGACCGCCTGGCGCGGTTCGCGGACGCGGCCGAGCCCGTGCTGGCCGGCGGTGTGCCCGTGGACCAGGTCGCGCTGGCGGAGCTGCGTTCTCGGGTCGTGTACGCGCACAACCAGGACCTGTGGTTCTCGGGTGTGTTGCGCGAACAGCTGACGTCCGCGCTGCCGAGCGACGTGCGCGTGGAAGCGGCCCTGTACGCGGCCGACGCCGACGACATCATCGAGGCGCTGCCTCTCGGCGTCGACGAGCTGATCGGCGAGCGCGGGCGCGAGGTGTCGGGCGGCCAGCGGCAGCGGCTGAGCCTGGCACGGGCGCTCGCGACGGACGCCGACGTGCTGCTGCTCGACGAGCCGACCTCGGCCGTCGACGCGCACACGGAGGCCAGGATCACCCAGCGCGTCGCGGACCTGCGGCGCGGGAAGACGACCGTGGTGTTCAGCCAGAGTCCACTGTGGACTCATGTGGCGGACGAGGTCGTGAGCGGAAAAGCGGTGACGGTGTGAAGCGGCTCCCCCTCGCGTCGGGTCGCGACGTGCGGCGCTGGGCGGCGCGCACGGCCGCCGAGCACCGGCGTGAGTTCTCGGTGATGCTCGGGCTGTTCTGCCTCGCGACACTGATCGGACTGGCCGGGCCGCAGCTGCTCGGCCTGCTCGTGCAGGGCGTCGTCGACGGCGGCAGCACGGTGCGCGTCGACCTGCTGGCGGTGGGTTTCGTGGTGGCACTGCTGCTGCAGGCCTGGGCGAAGAAGGCCGCGCGCCTGCGGGGCCGGATGTTCGGCGAGCGCGTGCTGGCGCAGACGCGCGAGCGGTTCGTGGCCAACTCGCTGAGCCTGCCGCTCGGCACGGTCGAGGCCGCCGGCACCGGCGACCTGCTCAGCCGCGCGACGAGCGACATCAGCCGCCTCGACCACGCCGTGCGCTTCGCGGCGCCGGAGATCCTGATCGCGGTGGTGACGGTGCTGCTGACCACCGTCGCGATGATCGTCACGTCGCCGCTGCTGGCGCTGGCGCTGCTCGTGGCGCTGCCGCTGCTGGTGCCCGTGAACATCTGGTACCAGCGCCGGATCCCCAAGCTGATGGCCTGGATGCTCGACCGCTGGGGCGACCTGCAGTCGGCCACGCACGAGACCGTGGAGGGCGCGCGGACCACGGAAGCGCTGAGCCTGACCGACCACCGCATCCGTCTCGGCCGCGACGCCTTGGACGAAGCCGTGCTCGGCGAACGCCGGATGCGTGCGCTGCAGCTGCGGTGGCTGCCGTCGCTGGAGATCAGCTACGTGCTGCCCATCGCCGCGTTGCTGGGCCTCGGGTTCTTCGCGTACTCGCAGGGCTGGGCCCAGGTCGGCACGATCACCACGATGCTGGCCTACGCGCAGGCCATGACGGCACCGTTGAACGAAGCGCTGTTCTGGATGGAGGACCTGCAGGTGGCGCTGGCGGCGGCGCGGCGGATCCTGGGTGTGCAGCCCGCTCCGGCGCGTGCCGAGGTGACCACGGTGCCGGCGGGGCGCGACATCGAGGTGCGCGACGTCCACTTCGGGTACACGGCCGACCGCGAGGTGCTGCACGGCATCGACCTGTCCGTGCCGCGGGGCGAGCGCTTGGCGATCGTCGGGCCTTCGGGCGCCGGCAAGTCGACGCTGGGCCGGTTGCTCGCCGGCATCTCGGCGCCGACGTCGGGCTCGATTCGCGTGGGTGGCACGGAGGTTTCGTCATTGGCGGAGGATCTGCTGCGGGGCGAGGTGCTGCTGCTGACGCAGGAGCACCACACGTTCTCGGGTTCGTTGCGCGAAAACCTGTCCCTGCCGGCGCGCCGTGACGGCGGGGACTGGACGGACGCGGAGCTCCTGGCCGCGCTGACCTCGGCGGGTGCGGCGGAGTGGTTCGCCTCCCTGCCGGAGGGTTTGGACACACGGCTGGGCTCCGGCGCGTACGCGGTTCCGGCGGCTTTGGCGCAGCAGCTGGCTCTGGCCCGGGTCGTGCTGGCGGACCCGCACACGCTGGTCCTGGACGAGGCGACCTCGTTGCTGGACACGGGTTCCGCGCGTGAGCTGGAACGTTCGCTGAACGCCGTGCTGGCGGGCCGCACGGTGATCGCCATCGCCCACCGCCTCCACACGGCCGCCGCCGCCGACCGCGTCGCCGTGGTCGAGGGCGGCCGGATCACGGAGCTGGGCTCACACTCGGAACTGCTGGCGGCCGACGGGCCGTACGCACGGCTGGTGGCCGCGGCCACGTAGCCGGGCCACCGCTGCGGAGGATGCCTCGGCTGATCAGCCGGCCTGGCGGCAGATCAGCACGTTGCAGTGGGCGTTGGGTGCGAGGTCACGCAGCAGCACGGCCGGGTCCAGGTAGTTGACGGGGTTCACGTCGAGGTCCAGCGGCGGCGTGCGGAACGGCCCGGGGTCGGGCACCGGCACATCGCGGACGCCGCGCAGCAGGATGCGGAAGAAGTTGTAGTACAGGTCCGAGCCGGACGGCGACGCGCTGAGCAGGCCGGCCAGGTTCAGCGACGTGTCGCCGAGCGCGCCGGTCCAGGTGACGGTGATGCCGAGGCTCGGGATCATGAAGTTGTCCTGCTGCAAGGCGCCGACCATGGCGAACAGGTCGTCGGGGGCGCTGCCGATCATCGGCCCCGCCACCGTCTGCGCGTGGGGGAAGTTGGCCGACGTGCACGAGGTGCCGCCGTTGTGCCAGAACAGGAAGCCGTAACACGGGTTGGTGGGCGTGTTCGCCCGTGCCTGCGTGACGTAGTCACTCGAGACGACGCGCTGCCCTCGCCAGCTGCCGTCGTGCTGCATCAGCAGCCCGAGCTTCGCGAACTGCGCCGGCGGGATGAACAGGTTCGCGTAGCCGTAGCTGTTCCCGGCCCGGTCGCGCAGCCAGACGTAGCTGCCGCGCGGAATGCCGAGCGGGTCGAACAGCTCCCGCTGCGCGAAGTCCTGCAAGTCCTCGCCGACGGCGCGCTGGAGCACCGCCGAGAGCAGATCGGGCGTGCGCTGGCTGTACTCGAAGTGCGTGCCCGGCTCGTGGGTGAGCGGCTGGGCCAGCGCCTCCTGCGCGATGTCCGGGTCGGTGCCGATCGTCGCGAACTCCGACAGGATCCCTCGTCCAGCCCGGAGGTCTCGGTGAGCAGGTCGCGGATCGTGATGGCCCGGTGCGCCGCGTCGCCCATCCCGGCGGGCAGGTATTTGCCGATCGGGTCGTCGAGCCCGATGCGGTGCTGGTCGTAGGCGATGCCGGTGAGGATCGAGACGACCGACTTGGTGGCGCTGAAGACCTCCATCGGCACCTGGTCGGTGACCGGGTCGAGCAGGCCGCGGCCGATCCGGCAGTCGTCGCGGAAGATCTGGATCGACGCGCGCAGGTGGGTCTGCGCGTAGGCCACGGCGGCGTCGACGGCGGCGGGGTCCATCGCCTCCTCGGCGGGCGTGGCCGTCTCGAACGCGGTCCCCGACGACGGGAGCTCACAGCCCTTCCGCGGTGCGGCCGTCGCCGCGCCGGGGGCGACCAGAGTCGTCGCCAGCAGCAGTGCCGCGGTGAGTGAGGTGACCACGCGTCGACGCATGCCGGCACTCCTTTGCTTGACCTGGCGGTAAAGCTAGCGCAGCTTTACCGCTGGGTAAAGCCGAGCGGATATGCTCGCCGGATGAACCGCTCCACTCGCGCTCGCCCCACTGACGACGAGCTGCTCGACGCCGCCAGGACGGTCTTCGTGGAGTGCGGCTTCCGCGCCACCACCATGAACGCGATCGCCGACCGCAGCGGTTCGACGAAACCCACGCTGTACGCCCACTTCGGCGACAAGGACACCCTCTACCGTCGCCTGCTCGACCGCGAGGCGGCGGCCTGCCGGGCGCGGCTGTTCGCCGAGTACGAACGCAACGACGGCCTCGGCCTGCGCACCCAGGTCGCCGCCGACACCCGCGCGCTGTTCGACTACGCCGCCGCCGAACCCGACGGCTTCCGCCTCCTGTTCGGCGTCGACATCACCAGCGACACGATCGCGGTACGCGAGCACCTCCTCGCCGACATCGACGAACAGGTCACCCGCCGCATCGGCGCCTACCGCACCGCCCGCGGCCTGCCCACTCGTGACGATGAGCGCCAGCTCGCGAACATCCTCGTGGCCGTCGCCACCACCTCCGCCCGCCACGCGATCGACCACGGCCTCGACCTGACCTCGGCGGCCCGCCTCGCCGCCGACTTCTCGACGGCGGCGCTGGTCAACCTGCCGGCCGCCCAGCCAACCTGAGCGGCGGGACAAACCCCACCCCAGGGGCAAATACCTGAACACACGCGCGCGAATCCTGCACGAGCGTTGGGGCACCGAGGAAATGCCCTCAGACAAGCAGATCGAGGTGACCAACGAGTCCGGCATCGCCGCGACACGACGGCCGGCTGGCGATGTCGCGTACCTCGTCGTCGCCACCTCTGTGCGCCAGAGGCCGATGCGCGCGCAGCGGCGATCGCCCGCAGCTCGGCGCTGTACGCGTGCCCGCTCGAGGCGCGGGAGTTCTACGAGTACGACCGCGCGAACACCGACCTGCGCTACAGCGACCGCGTCATCCACTCGCCGGGCGTGCCGGCGTGCTGGGTGTTCGAGAACGATCCGGCGGTGGTGCGAGCGCGTTCGAGAAGGCCCTGACCAGCAGGCCGCACTTCCAGCACGTCACCTTCGCCGTGCGCGACCGCCGTGCGGGCGAACCGGCCTACGCCGCGTTCGCCCGCACGTTCAGCCGGTGAATCAGGCCTTCGCGAACGCGTCGACCGCGCTCAGGAACAGGCCCAGCCCGTCGTCCGACGGCCCGGTCAGCGCGTCGATCGCGTGTTCCGGGTGGGGCATGAGGCCGACGATGCGGCCGTTTTCGCTGCGGACGCCCGCGATGTCGTTGCGGGAGCCGTTGGGGTTGCCGTCCACGTAACGGAACACGACGCGGCCCTCGGCCTCCAGCATGTCCAAAGTGGATTTGTCGGCCATGTAGCAGCCGTCGTTGTTCTTGACCGGGATGAGGATCTCCGCGCCCTTGTCGTAGCGGCTGGTCCACGCCGTGGTGTTGTCGTCGACGCGCAGCCACTGGTCGCGGCACACGAAGTGCAGGCCGACGTTGCGGATCATCGCGCCGGGCAGCAGGCCGGCTTCGCAGAGGATCTGGAAGCCGTTGCAGATGCCGAGGACCGGCATGCCCTTGCGGGCGGCGTCGATGACCGACGTCATCACCGGCGCGAAGCGGGCGATGACGCCGGCGCGCAGGTAGTCGCCGTAGGAGAAGCCACCGGGGACGACCACGCCGTCGACGCCACGCAGGTCGGCGTCGGCGTGCCACAGGGGCACGGCCTCGGCGTCGGCGTAGCGGACCGCGCGGGCGGCGTCGCCGTCGTCGAGCGTGCCGGGGAAGGTGATGACGCCGATGCGCGCGCTCACGCGTCCACCCGGCGGATGGTCCACTGCTCGATCACGGGGTTCGCGAGGAAGCCCTCAGCGATCTTGGCGAGCGTCTCGTCGTCGACGGTGTCGTCGACGTCGAGCTCGAAGTGCTTGCCCTGGCGCACTTCCGTGACGCCGGTGAACCCCAGCCGCGGCAGCGCACGGGCCACCGCCTGGCCCTGCGGGTCGAGGATCTCGGGTTTCGGCATGACGTCGACGACGACTCGGGCCACGGCAGGCTGCTCCTTATTCACGCAGGTCGTGGGGTACGCGCCGAGCGTACTTGACCCGCGGCGCGCGGCGCCCGTCCGGTGCCGCGCACAGAAGCGCAGGTCACAACTGGCCCGCGCCGCGCGGGGAGAGGATGCTGCTCGCGGGGCCTTTCCCCGGCCCGCGTGCTGGGCCATGATGAGTCGTTGACAGCACGCCAACATGAGCAGCTGGAGGCATCGTGGCCGGTCAGGACTCGTTCGACTACGTCATCGTCGGCGCGGGCAGCGCGGGCTGCGTGCTGGCGGCCCGGCTGAGCGAGGACCCGGCCGCTCGGGTGCTGCTGCTCGAGGCCGGCGGCGAAGACACCGCCGACGAGATCCACATCCCGGCCGCGTTCGCGTCGCTGTTCAAGACGCGCTGGGACTGGAACTACGAGACCGTCGAGCAGAAGCACACCGGCAAGTCCGCCTACTGGCCGCGCGGCAAGATGCTCGGCGGCTGCTCGTCGATCAACGCAATGATCTACATCCGCGGCAACCGCGCCGACTACGACGGCTGGCGCGATTCCCACGGCGCCACCGGCTGGGGCTGGGCCGACGTGCTGCCGTACTTCAAGCGCGCCGAGGGCAACCAGCGCCTCGGCGGACCACTGCACGGCACCGACGGCCCGCTGCAGGTCGAAGACCGCCGCTTCACCCACGAGCTCTCCAGCGCGTGGGTCGACAGCGCCGTGGCCTGGGGCTTGAAGCGCACCGACGACTTCAACGGCGAAACCCAGGAAGGCGCCGGCGTCTACCAGGTCACCTGCAAGCGCGGGCGGCGCTGGTCCACCGCCGACGCCTACCTGCGGCCCGCGCTGACCCGGCCGAACCTCACTGTCCACACCCGCGCGCAGGCCACGCGAATCGTGTTCGAGGGCACGCGCGCGGTGGGCGTGACCTACCTGCACAAGGGCGTCGAGGTCACGGCGCGCGCGGACGCCGAGGTGCTGCTCTCCGGAGGCGCGGTGAACTCGCCGCAGCTGCTGATGCTGTCCGGCGTCGGGCCGGTCGAGCACCTGCGTGAGCTGGGGATCGACGTCGTCGCCGGCTTGGCGGGCGTCGGCGAGAACCTGCACGACCACCCGGCGGCCGGGATCATCTGGTCGACCAAGGGCACCACCGACCTCGTCGACGCGGCCACGCCGGCGGGCCTCATCCGCTGGCAGCTCACGCGGCGCGGACCGCTCGCGTCGAACATCGGCGAGGCCGGGGCCTTCTTCCCGACGCGCGACGGTCTCGCCGCTCCCGACATGCAGATCCACGTCGCGCCGACGTTGTTCTACGACAACGGACTCCGCGAGCCCACCGTCCCGGGCTTCACCTCGGCGGCCACCCTCGTGGACGTCGCCAGCCGCGGCCGGCTGCGGCTGAAGTCGGCGAATCCCTTGTGGAAGCCCGAAATCGACCCGGCTTACTACGCGGAGCCGATCGACCTGGACACCATGAAGTCGGCGCTGCGCTCACTGATCGACATCGGCAAGTCGGGGCCGCTCGCGCGGTTCCTGGACCAGCCCTTCCTGCCAAACACCCACGACCTCTCCGACGACGCCCTCACCGACCACATCCGCGAGAACACCCAGACGCTCTACCACCCCGTCGGCACCTGCGCGATGGGCTCGGACGAGCGCGCGGTGGTCGACCCTTCGCTGAAGGTGCGCGGCGTGGAGGGCCTGCGCGTCGTCGACGCCTCGGTCATGCCAGTGGTCCCACGCGGCAACACGAACGCGCCGACGATCATGGTGGCGGAAAAGGCCGCCGACTTGATCCGGGGGCGTTCGGCTTAGGTCGGGCTCAGGCAGTTGTCCCCAGCTGGGTCGGGCCTCGGCAGTTGTCCCCAGGTGTGTGCGGGCGGGTCGGATATAGGCAGCTGGGTCCCGGTCGGTCAATTGTTCCTAGCTGGGTTGGACCGTGGCGGGTCTCCCCAGCTCGATCCGCCGTGAGGTGGTTGGCCCCGCCGGGTCAACCACCTCACGGCTGCCCCCAGGCAGGCCCGAGCCCAACGGGCCGTCCAACAGCTGCGTTGTACCCAAGCACCTATCCACAGGTGGGTCGGTGACAGCGGGCCATCCACAGGTCCCATCCACCACTGTTGAGGTTCGACCCCAGTACTTGTCCACAGCCTCCCCGGGCCAAGCGGCCGCCCCTCGCTGGGTCCGGCCCAAGCAGCCATCCCCACTTAGATCCGACCCAACCAGCTGTCCCCAGCCAGGCCACAACCTAGGTCCGACCTAACCAACCTTCCTCAGGCCGTCACGCGTGAGGTCGGCGAGCGTCGGGTAGCCGTCGACCGCCATGATCAGGTCGGCTTCGGCGAGGAGGCTGCGGAGGACGTGGACGGCGCCGTCCACGCCGCCGAGCGCGAGGCCCCAGACGTAGGGTCGGCCGACCCCCACGGCCCGCGCACCCAACGCCAGCGCCTTGATGATGTCCGCACCCGAGCGGACCCCGGAGTCGAACAGCACCGGCGTGTCAGCGGAGGCGTCGACCACGCCGGCGAGGCAGTCGAGGGCCGGGAGCCCGCCGTTGGCCTGCCGCCCGCCGTGGTTGGAGCAGTAGATCCCGTCGACGCCGCCGTCGATGGCGCGGCGCGCGTCGTCCGGGTGCTGGATGCCCTTCACGATCAGCGGCAACGACGTCAGCGAGCGCAGCCACGGCAAGTCGTCCCAGGTCAGCGGGTTGCCGAAGAGCTGGGCCCACAGCCCGACGGCCGCCATCGGGTCCTCTTCGGGCGCCTTGCCGAGCAGCCGGCGGAACACGGGGTCTGTGAAGTAGTTGGCGAGACAATGACCGCGCAGCTGCGGGAAGTTCGACGTGCTCAGGTCACGCGGGCGCCACCCGGTGACCCACGTGTCGAGCGTGACCACGATCCCCTTGAACCCCGCCGCCTCGGCGCGCTGCACCAAAGACGCGGCCAGCTCGCGGTCGGTCGGCGTGTACAGCTGGAAGAACCCAGGCGTCTCCCCGAACTCGCCCGCGACCTGGTCCAACGGGTCGGCCGAGAGCGTCGACGCGACCATCGGCACGCCCGTGCGCGCGGCGGCCCGGGCGGTGGCGAGGTCTCCGTGGCCGTCCTGGGTGCAGATGCCGACCACGCCCACCGGCGCCATGAACAGCGGCGACGCCAGCTTCAGCCCGAACAGGTCCACCGAAAGGTCGCGGTCCTTGGCCCCGACGAACATCCGCGGCACCAGGCCCCAGCGGGCGAAGGCGTCGACATTGCCGCGCTGGGTCGCCTCGTCACCGGCGCCGCCGGCCACATAGGACAACACCGAGGGCGGAAGTGCCTGTGCGGCACGGGCTTCGAGGTCGGCGTAGACCATCGGCATGGTCGGGACGCGGCCGGTGAGCCCGGCGAAGTAGATCTCGTTCTGGAAATCGCCATAACGCGTCATGCGGGCTCTTTCTGGGCTCGGGAGGACCGCACCCCGGCGTTCCGGGGCGCGGTCCAGACCCTAGCGCTTGCCGTGCATGACCGTGATGAGCTTGGCGACCAGCGCGTCGGTGGATTCCTTGCGGCTGAAGGAAGTCAGGGTGATCGGCGCGGTGAAGCGCTGCCGCGCGACGGCCTTGGTGCGGGCGAACTCGCGCAGACCCTCCGGCCCGTGGATTCGGCCGAAGCCCGAGTCACCGACGCCGCCGAAGGGCAGCGACGCGATGCCGGCGAACGAGAGCGGCGCGTTGATCGAGGTCATGCCCGTGCGCAGGCGCGCGGCGAGCTCGACGCCGCGGGCCTTGGAGAACACCGTGGAGCCGAGGCCGTACGTGGTGGCGTTGGCTTTGTCCACAGCCTCGTCCATGTCACGGACCTTGGCGATGGTGACGGTCGGCCCGAACGTCTCCTCCCGCACGGCTTCGGAGTCCTCCGGCACGTCGACGAGAACGGTGGGCTGGGCATAACGATCGCCGACGCTGTCCACACCCCCGAGCACCGCGCGGCCGCCGCGTTCGAGGGCGTCGGCGATGTGGCGGCGGATCACGGCCAGCTGCGAGGGCATGGTGACGGGGCCGTACTGGGCGTCTTCGTCGGAGCCGGCGCGCACGTTCTGCGACTTTTCCACCACCTTGGCGACGAACTCGTCGTGCACGCGCTCGTGGACGTACACGCGCTCGACGCCGATGCAGGTCTGGCCGGAGTTGGAGAAGGCGCCCCAGACGGTGGCGTCGGCGGCGGCGTCGAGGTTGGCGTCGGCGTCCACGAGCACGGGGTCCTTGCCGCCGGCCTCGATCACGACCGGGGTGAGCGTGTTGGCCGCCGCGGCCATGATCTTCTTGCCGGTGGCGGTGGAGCCGGTGAACGCGATCTTGTCCACACCCGACGTCACGAGCGCGCCACCGGTCTCGCCGAACCCGGTGATCAGCTGCAGCACGGGCTGCTCCGGCACGACCTCGGCGAACGCGTCGACCAGCCACTTGCCGACGCCCGGGGTGTACTCACTGGGCTTGAAGACCACGGCGTTGCCGGCGGCCAGCGCATAGGTGACCGAGCCGAGCGGCGTGTACACGGGGTAGTTCCACGGGCCGATCACGCCGACGACCCCGAGCGGCCGGTACTCCACCGTCGCCGCTTGGTTCGACATGAGCAGGCCCGCCGAGCGGCGCTGCCGGCCGAGATATTTGCGCGCGTGCTTCGCGGCCCACGCGATGTGCTCGATGGCGAGCACGGACTCGAGCTGGGCGTCGGCGATCGGCTTGCCCGTCTCGTCGCGCACGACCTGGCACAGCTGCGGCAGGCGGCGCGTGATCACGCCCTTCCACTGCCGCAGCCGGTCGGCGCGCCCCGCGAAGCCCAGCCCGTCCCACCACTCCGCCGCCACGCGCGCCCGCTCGACGGCCGCGCGCACGTCTTCGGCGGTGTGCACCGGGTACGTGCCCACGACCTCGTCGGTCGCCGGGCTGAGCGAATCGAAGGTCTCGCCGACCGAGGTCGGCTTCGGCTGGACGGCGGTCATCGGCGTCTCCCCTGCTCTTCGGCGTTGTGGTTCAGGCTACGAGGTTGCTGACGCAGTGCCAATAGTCGCCCGACGCTCCCGTCAGCATCGCACCGGCGGGCACCACGGGGAAAGGGTCGTCGAGACCACCCGATCGAGATCGCGGCCGCGACGCCCAGCAGCGGCGCCAGCCACAGCGGCAGCACCCCCACGGCCAGCGACCCGAGCCCGAACCCGCACGACTGCACCGTGAACGACACCGAGAACCCTTCCGACCTCCGGTCCTCCGGCAGCAGGCGCTGCATGTTGACGGACGCGATCGTCACGAGCGGTCCGGTCGCGCCGCCGATGAGCACGACTCCGGCGATGAGGCCCGCCCAGCCGAGGTCGGCTGTGACGAGGGTCCCGCCGATCACGAAGCCGGCGAGGAACAGCCTCGGCCCCCGATCACGGCCGCGCCACGCGTAGATCGCACTGCCGGCGATGCTCGCGCCACACAGCAGGGCGACGACTCCCGGCGCGGCCGCGGCGGGTGCGTTGAGTCGCTCGACCAGGGGCAGCGGCGCGACCTCGATCGTCGACAGCAGCAGCCCGACGGTGAACTGACACCCGAGCCAGGGCAGGCAGGCCTTGAGGGGGACTTTGGATCTTGCTTTGAGCCTCGGCTTGGTGACCCGACTGGGCACCAGACACGCGGCGACGGCCGCCGCTCCCGCCATCGCGAACAACGGCACGAACGGACCACTCACACTCGCCACGGCCACCAACACCGGGCCGGCCACCAGCACCCCGTCGAGAATCATCGCGTCGACGGCAACGGCCCTGGTCAGCTGTCGTTCGTCGACGATCGCCGCCAGCAACGCCCTGAACCCACCCGCGACCCCGCCCCCTGCCAGCCCCGGCAGGACGACGAGGGCGATCAACGTCGCTTCGTTCGCTCTTGCCTCGGCCGCCATTGCCACGACGGCAAGCCCCACCGCGACCACCAGCAGCAGCGTCCGGAGGCCGCGCACCGTCCCCACCCGATCCAGCAACCTCCCGACGGGCACCGCCCCCGCCATCTCGGCCACCACGTAGACGGCCATCAACACACCCCCGAGCCGGTACGACCCGGTCACCGCGGCCGCCACCGCCGTGAACGCGAGCGGCGCCATCGCCGAGGGCAACCGAGCCAACTGCACTCCTGCTGACCAGCGCCAATACGTGGTGGTGAACATGCTTCTCAGCCTCGTTCGGCGGCCGCCTTCGCCGGAACTGATTCGTCTCTGGCCGAATGTTCTGTCGGACTTATCCACAGGCTGTGGCGAGTTGTGGACAACCGATGGCCCATGTGGGTCGTTTTGTCCTCTTCGGCGATCGGCCCTCGACAGAACGGGTCCGGGCCGCAGCATTCGGGTATATCCGAATCCATGGTCGAGTTGGTCCTCAGCACCGCGGGAGTCCGGTTCGCGATCTCGCCGCTCGAGGAGGTCATCGGGGTGGTGCGGGCGTGGCTGGGGAGGCGGCGGTTGCCCGGCGGGGCCGGGTGGCTGGGCAAGGAGCGGCTGGACGTACCGGAGCTGGCGGCGGTGCTCGGGGCGCCGCACTACATCACGGAGTTTCTCTCGCCGCCGCCGGTGACGGCGGAGACGACGGCGGCCGAGCAGTTGCGGGCCGTGCGGGGGACGCCGCCGGGGCAGGTGCGCCTGGAGCTGGGGATGGTGGACGCCGATCTGAGCGCACTGCCGGCGCATCCCGCCGAGGCGAGGGATCTGCTGGCGGATCAGCTCGAGGCCGTGTGGCACCGCGTCGTCGAGCCGGAGTGGCCGCGGATGCGGGAGGTGCTCGCGGCGGACATCGCCTACCGGACGCGGCGGCTGGGGGAGCAGGGCGTGGCGGGGGTGTTCGACGGACTGCACCCGCGGGTGCGGCTCACCCGGGACTCCGTGCTGGTCGACATGGCGGCACGCCACCGGCTGGAGCTGGACGAGCGGGGCCTGCTGCTGGTGCCGAGCGTGTTCGCGTGGCCGTCGGTAGGGGTGGTCACCGTGCCGCCGTGGCAGCCGACGTTGCTGTACCCCGCGAGGGGCGTGGCCGACCTGTGGACGGAGCCGGTGGCGGCGCCGGGCGCCTTGGCCGGGGTGGTGGGGCGGACGAAGGCGATGTTGCTCACCACATTGGACCGGCCGGCGGCGACCACGGAGCTCGCCGTGCGGCTCGGGCTGGCGAAGGGCACCGTTTCCGCGCACCTCACGGCGTTGCGGGCCGCCGGGCTCACCGCGACGACGCGCCGGGGGCACCGCGTGCTCTACCGGCGGACCGAGCTTGGCGACGCGCTGTGCGCGGGCATAGGGTGAATGTGACCATGTGTGAAGGAGAATCCTGATGCGGATCGTCCATTTCGGACACGCCTGTGTACTTCTGGAAACCGACGGCGAGCGGATCCTGATCGACCCGGGCGCGTTCTCCACCGACTTCGAGCGCGAGCGCGAGCTGTCGGCCATCCTCATCACCCACCAGCACTTCGACCACATCGACGGCGAGCGCCTGCCGAAGGTGCTGGCGGCGAACCCCGACGCGAAGCTGATCGTCGACCCGGGCTCCGTCGAGACCGTGCAGAAGCTGAACCTGCAGTACGAGGTCGCGAACGTCGGCGACGCGTTCGAGATCGGCGGCACCGCGGTGAACGTCGTGGGCGGCGAGCACGCCGTCATCCACAGCGACATCCCCGTGATCCCGAACATCGGCTACGTGCTCGACCACGGCGCCTTCTACCACCCGGGCGACTCGTTCTTCGTGCCCGAGCAGAAGATCGACGTGCTCGGCCTGCCGACGGGCGCGCCGTGGCTCAAGGCCGGCGAGGCGGTGGACTTCCTGCGGGCGGTCGCGCCGCGCAAGTCCGTGCCGATCCACGAGGCGGTGCTGTCGAGCCCCGCGCTGCACTACGGCCTGTTCGAGAACCTCGCGCCGCAGGGCACCGAGGTGCAGGTCGTGGAGCGCGGCGTCGCCACGCAGCTGTGAAAGACCCGGGGTGGCCGCCCTGTGCGGTGGCGGCCACCCCGGGAGCCGGTCAATTGGCCGGCACGAACGGAAATTCACCGCTGCCGGTTCGCGAACCCACGATCTGCAGCGCGTAGCGGCTGTACTCCTCGGCCACGTCCTCGGCCGCCATGGCGCCGTCGTCCCGGAACCAGCGCGCGATGCTCACGCACATTTCGCGAATCGCGAACGACGCGAGCGCCGGGGAGTCCACGTGGAACACCCCCGCGTCGACGCCCCCGCGATGATCGCCCGGAAGGCGTGCTCGTGGCGCCGGCGGCGGGCCTGGAACCGCGTGCGGTGCGGTTCGCCGAGGCAGTCCGTGTCGCGGTTGACCACCAGGGCTTCGCGGCGGTGGGTGGCGTGCGGCCTCGGCCAGCAACGGGTGGTGCGGCTGCTCCAGCAGCCGCGCGTGCCGTACCAGGGCACCGAGCCGCACGCCGCCGCCGGTCGGCGTGACCGTGGCCAGGCCGGGGATCCCGTTGACGTCCACGAGCACGCGCGGGCGGGCCATCCGCAACGCGAGCACCGGCATCAGGCTCTGCCCGCCGGCGAGGAGCTTGCCCTCGCCCTCGGCGTCGGCGAGCGTCCGCACGGCCTCGTCGACGTTGCGCGCCCGGACGTAGTCGAACGGGGCGGGTTTCACGTCGGCACCTCCTTCGGCCAGCTGTCCTCGAACTCGGTGTCCAAAGTGGCTTCCCAGGGACTCTCGAACAACGTGTCCAGGGCGAGCTTGGAATACCGCAAGGAAGACACCGAGAATCCGGCGATCTCGCGCGCCCACTCGAACGCCGCGTCGAAGTCGCCGAGCCGGTCGACGAGCCCGCGCGCGAGCGCGAGCGGAGCATCGAGCCGGTCGCAGCCCAGCAGCATCGCGCGCGCCGCACCGCCGCCGGCCAGCAGCGCGAGGCGCCGGACCGTCCACGGGTCGACGACCAGCCCGTTGCGCGCGGTCGGCACCGCGAACACCGCGGACGGTGCGGCCACCCGCAGGTCGCAGGCGATCGCGAGCTGGGTACCCGCGTCGATGGCCGGGCCGTTGACGGCCGCGAGCACCGGCAGCGCGGTGATGCTGTGCAGGGCGGCGTACAAGGCGGTGCGGAAACCGTCGCCGTGCACGCCACGCAGATCGGCCCCGGCGCAGAAGCTCGTGCCCCGCCCGGTGATGACGAGCGCCCGCACCTGCGGGCCGACGTCCTCGACGGCGGCCCGCAGGTCGTCGAGGTGCTCGACGTCGAGCGCGTTGCGCCGTTCGTGCCGGTCGATCATCGGCTACGGCGCTCGCGCGCTGCTCGGCTCCGCGGGCGAGAAGCCGGCCGGGCCGGGGGCGAACCTCGCGGCACCGCTGCTCGCGCAGCACCTCGGCGGCGGGCCGGACGCGTTCGGCGGCCAGGTGTTCATGGCGTTCGTCGGCGCGGTCGCGTTCGCGACGACCCTGGAGGTGGTCGCGGGGCTGGTGCTGTCGGCGTCGGGTTCGGCTTCGCACGACCTGTGGTCGAACGTGATCCGCCGCGGTGGCGCCACCGAGCGGGAACAGAAGCTCGTGGCGCGGCTGTCGTCCGCGGTGCTCGGGGCGATCGCGGTGGCCGTGACGCTGGTGGCGGGACCGAACTTCAACGTCGCGTTCCTCGTGGGGCTCGCGCTGTCCGTCGCGGCGAGCGCGAACTTCCCGGCGCTCGTGCTGGCGTTGTCGTGGCGGGGGTTCACCACGTGGGGCGCGTTGACCGGCATCGCGAGCGGGCTGGTGAGCTCGGTGGTGCTGATCGTGCTGAGCCCCGCGGTGTGGCCGGGCGGGGCGGCGCACGCGCCGTTCCCGCTGGACTACCCGACGCTCGTGTCGATCCCGCTGGGCTTCCTCGGCTGTGTCGTCGGGTCGAAGCTGAGCCGGGCGCGTGAGGACGACACCAAGTTCACGGAGCTGCGCGTGCGGGCGGCGACGGGCCTCGGCGCGGAGTGATCAGGTGGCGGCCGCGCGGCGCAGGGAGCCGTAGGTGCTGCCGAAGGCGCGGTTTTCGATGGCGACGTCGACCGCGTCGAGCAGCGCCTGGCGCAGGCCAGGGCGGGTGAGGTCGGCGGCGTCGATGCCGAGACGCACCAGGCCGCCGCGGCGGGCGGCACGGGCCGACGCCAGCACGAGGGCGAAGCAGCGGACCGTCTCGGTGCGGTGCGACTGGCTCGTGAACTCCTGCACGCGGGCCCGGAGTACCTCGCCCGTCACGAGGTCACGGATGGAACCCGCGTCGGCGCAGAGCGTGAAACCGTGTTCCCGCAACGCTTGCAGCGTGCCCTGCGAGGCGAGCCAGCGCGGCGGCGCGAAGCCGTCGACGACGACGCCGGTGGTGTCGAGCGCGGCCTTCGCCGCGATCAGGCGCAGGCGCGCCTCGTGCGCGGGCAGCGCGGCGAACTCCGCGCGGCGGCCGAGCTGGACGGTGCGGTGCGTCGGCGTGATGCGGTGGTCGTAGCCGTGCAGCAGCACCGAGTCGCCCGCGGCGGCGCGCGTGCGCACCCAGGCGGTCACGGGGCCGTCCTCGGTCCGCGCGACGTGCAGGATCGACAGCGGCACCCGCCGCCGCTCCAGCTCCGACGCGAGGTCGGCGCAGCGGTGCAGCGTGCGCGAGGTGGCCCCGGACAGCGATACCAGCAGGCGAGCATCCACGTGTCCCATTGCGCCTCAGCCCGGTGGCGCCTGCCTGACAACGCTGTGAACTGCACAGAAAGGACACGTGAGAGTTGCGCAGTGTCAGGCTTTCGTGGCCTCCACCAGCCGGTTCACGGCCATGGCGATGCGGCCCCGCAGGTCGGGGTCGGTGATGACGCCGTCGGACGCGGTGTGGCGCGGGATGGGGATGCGCGCGCAGGCGTCCTCGACGATGCGCGCGCCGGCGTAGGTGAGGACTTTGCGCAGGGATTCGTGGGCGTCCGCGCCGCCGGTCGGCGCCGCGACGGAAGACGCGTTGATCCACGACACGGGCTTGCCGTAGATCTCGCCGCCGCCGACGGTCCAGTCCAGCAGGTTCTTGAACGACCCCGGCAGGCCGCCGGCGTACTCCGGCGTGCAGATCAGCACACCGTCGGCCGCACCGACCTCCGCGCGCAATGCCACCACGGCCGGGTGCAGGGGGTCTTGGTCGTCGTCGGGGTTGAAGTGGGGGAGGTCGCCGAGGCCCGCGTAGACCTTGGACTCGGTGAACCCCGCGGCGGTCCCGATCACCGCCGCGTTCACCGAACCGCCCCGCAGACTGCCGCAGATGAGCAGGATCACGGGCGCCAGTCTGCCAAAGAAAGTCGAGCCGGCTGCCTGTTTTCTCGCTGCTGTGCCGCTCGTTACCCATCCAACCACAGCCACGGCGGGAACTGTTGCGTAATGCGCTACCGCCCGGTCGCGTACCCGCCTGCTTCCGGTCGGATTGGTAACTCATGAACGATCACGCCCAGACGATCTCCAAGCCCTTCCCCTGCACCCGCCCCGCCTCGGCGGCCGGGCGCCGGGACTCCGGGTCCAGGGGGTTCTGGCCGATCGCCGCGAGGGAGGCCTCGTCCGGCTCCACCACGGCCACCGAAGCACCTCCGGTGCGCAAGGAAGCCACGACGTCGGCGAAGGGCTTCTCGGTGGGGAAGACGTCGGCCGAGCCCAGGGGCACGACCACGAGCACCCGGTCGTAGCCCGCCGCGAAGTCGGCGTTGTCGGCGGACCGCACCCCGCCGTCGACGTAGCGGTGGCCCTCGATCGACACCGGCGGCCAGATGCCCGGGACCGCACAGCTGGCCGCGACGGCGTCGACCAGCGGCACGCCCGAGTCGTTGCGGAAGACGCGAGGCTCGCCGGAGGAGGCGTCGACCGCCACGATCGCCAACGCGCGCGTGGGCCACTCGTGCGACGGGAGCCGCGCCTCGATCACCGAGCGGCGACGGGCCTCCGGCACCGTCGAGGCCGCCAGCGCGAACTCGCCGACCGCGCGCCGGACCTGGAGCACCGAGCCGGCCGACACCGCGGCGCCGAACTGCTCGCCGAACTTCGCCAGGTCCACCTCGACCGGGATCTCCGGGGACTGGCGGGCCGGGTCCGTCTGCCGGACGTACAGCTCGCCAAGGCTCAGCCCGCTGCCGATCTGCGCGGCGACGGTGGAGCCCGCCGACGTGCCGACGATCAGGTCCGCCCCGCTGACGTCACGGCCCACGTCGGCGAGACCCGCCAGCAGGCCCGTCATCCATGCGATCCCCGCGACCCCGCCGCCGCCCAGTACCAAAGCCTCGCTCATGTGAGCCAGTCTGCCGGCGACCACCGACAGTTTCAGGCGCCCGGCCAGTCGGCCAGCGAAAGCCCGCTGATGCGCTCGTAGGCCTCAACGTACCGCGCGCGTGTGGCAGCCACGACGTCGTCCGGCAACGGCGGCGGCTGGGTGTTCGACGCGCGGTCCCAGCCGGACGGGCCGGTGAGCCAGTCGCGCACGTACTGCTTGTCGAACGACGGCTGGGCGTGGCCGGGCTCGTAGCCCTCGGCCGGCCAGTAGCGGGACGAGTCGGGGGTGAGGACCTCGTCGGCGAGGACGAGCCGGCCGTCGGCGTCGAGGCCGAACTCGAACTTCGTGTCCGCCAGCAGGATGCCGCGTTCGGCCGCGAACTCGGCGCCGCGGCGGTAGATCGCGAGCGTCGCTTCGCGGACCTCGGCCGCGCGCGAAGCGCCGATCTGCGCGGCGACCGTCTCGAACGACACGTTCTCGTCGTGCTCCCCCAGCTCGGCCTTCGTCGCCGGCGTGAAGATCGGCTCCGGCAGGCGGGCCGACTCGACCAGGCCGCCCGGCAGCTCGACGCCGCAGACCGAGCCGCTGCGCTGGTAGTCCGAGAAGCCGGACCCGGTGAGGTACCCGCGCGCGACGGCCTCCACCGGCAGCATGTCCAGGCGCCGCACGAGCAGCGCCCGGCCGAGCACCTCGGCGGGGATGCGCGGATCGTCCCAGGCCACGAGGTGGTTGGGGATGAGGTCGGCGAGCTGGGTGAACCAGAACACGCTCATCGCCGTGAGGACGCGGCCCTTGTCGGGGATGGGCGTGTCCAGCACGAAGTCGTAGGCCGAGATGCGGTCGGACGTGACCAGCAACAGGTGGTCGTCCCCCACGGCGTAGAGCTCCCGGACCTTGCCGGCGGCGATCTTCGGGTATTCGGCGAGCGTCGTCACGGCTGCACCCTAACCCGAGGCCCCGGGAACCGAGGATGATGCAGGTCATGCGCTACCGCTGGATCTCGTTCACCACCGACTACGGCCTGCGTGACGGCTTCGTCGCCGCCTGCCACGGGGTGATCGCGCGCCTGGCGCCCGACGTGCGCGTGCTCGACGTGACGCACCTCGTGCCGCCGCAGCAGGTGCGCCCCGGCGCGGCGGTGCTGGCGCAGACCGTGCCCTCGCTGCCGGACGCCGTGCACCTGGCCGTGGTGGACCCGGGAGTCGGGACCGCCCGCCGCGGCCTGGTCCTCGGCACGCCCCGAGGTCTGCTGGTCGGACCCGACAACGGCCTGCTCCTGCCCGCCGCGGCCGCGCTCGGCGGCGTGACCGCGGCCTACGAGATCGACCTGCCCGACCCGGCGTCGGCGACCTTCCACGGCCGTGACGTCTTCGCCCCCGCCGCCGCGCGCCTCGCGCTCGGCGCCGAGCCCGCGAGCTTCGGGCCCGCGGTCGACGACCTGGTCCGGCTGCCGGAACCGTTGATCGCCGCGTTCCCCGGGAAGCTCGTGTCGGACGTGCTGACGGTCGACCACTTCGGCAACGTCCAACTCGCCGCCACCCCCGCCGACCTCGAGCTGACCGGCCTGGCGGGCGGGGTCACGGTCCACAGCGAACGCGTCGCGGTGCCGGCGACGATCGGGCGGACGTTCGGCGACGTGCCCCCGGGCGCGAACCTGGTTTTCACCGACTCCGCCGGCCACCTGGCGATCGCCGTGAACGGGGGATCCGCTGCTGCGGTGCTGAATTTGGGCGCCGCAGAGGAATGCACGATCACGGCTTCCCCCGCCGGCTGAGCAAACGCCCGCCTTGTCAACGCCCGCACGGAGAGGCGAGTGTGGTTGCGACATGGGGAGGCACAAATGGTGGCGTTGGTTTCCCACGGCAACAAGGTCATTTCCGCGGGGTTCTTCCGCGACGACGAGCTCGATTTCGCCACGCGCGGAGTGCTCGGCCGCGCCGTTCGCGGGGCGAGTGAGGTCGGGGAGGTGCTGGCGACGATCGCCCGCGTCGGCCGGCCGGCCGACTGGGCGCGCGAATGGGAGCGAACGGCGGCCCGGGTGCAGGAAGAAGCCGCGAAGGCGCACGAAGCCGGGCACCTGGTCAGCGCCGGCTCCCACTACCTGCGAGCGGCGACGTACTGGGCCTGCGTCGTCGACGGACTGTCCACAGGGGACGACACAGCCGCGTTGAAAGAGGCGTTCAGGTCCCACCGGGAATGCTGGGAAGCCGTGGTCGATTGCTCCGACGGCGCCTTCCTCCGCGTCCCGGTTCCCTACGAAGGCACCGAGCTGCCCGGTTACCTCCTGCGCCCCGACTCGTCGGGCACCTCGCGCCCGACGCTCGTCGTCACCAACGGCAGCGACGGCGCCCTCAGCGACCTGTGGACCTCCGCCGCGGCCGGCGCGCTGGCCCGCGGCTGGAACGCGTTCCTCTACGACGGCCCCGGCCAGCAGGCGATGCTGTTCGAGCGCGAAACCTGCTTCCGCCACGACTGGGAAGCCGTGCTCACCCCGGTCGTCGACACGCTCGTCGAGCGTCCGGACGTCGCCGAGCTGGCCGGCTACGGCATCAGCCAGGCCGGGTACTGGCTGCCCCGCGCGCTCGCGTTCGAGCACCGCCTGGCCGCCGCGGTGCTCGACCCGGGTGTGGTCGACGTGGCGACTTCCTGGATGCGCCCGCTGTCCAAAGGCATGCGGACCGCGCTGGAGCACGGCGAGCGCGTCACGTTCAACCGCGACATGGGCCTCGCCGTCCGCCTGCCGAGCCTGCGCCGCACCCTGACGTTCCGTGCGCGGCCCTACGCGCACGAAGACTGGTACGACCTCTTCAAAGCCGTCGAGAAGTACCAGCTGGACGAGGAAACCGTCGCCGCCATCACCACGCCCCTGCTCGTCACTGACCCCGACGACGAGCAGTTCTGGCCCGGCCAGTCCAGCCGGCTCGCCGAGCTCGTGCGCGGGCGCGGGGGCCGTGCGGACCTGCTGCGGTTCACCGTCGAAGAGGGCGCCAACGAGCACGTGCAGCCGATGGGCCGGCTGCTCACCGAGAACCGGATGTTCGACTGGCTCGAAGAGCTGGTGCCACCACGGCCGGGGCGAAGCTGAACACGTCACCCGGGTCCCAGACGTCCTTGAGGCGCGCGAGCTCCGCAGCCGTGGCCGGTTCGTAGCAGGACGACGCATCGGTGTGACTGGTCGGCAGGAACGTCCTCAATGGACCGCCCGAGCTCCACTGCGAGACGGCTTCGTAGACGTGCACCTGCGACCCGGGTGCGGCGCCGGGGTGAGCCGAGGTGAACAGGTTCAGCCGCGCCGCGCGGTGCCCGACGGCGTCCGCGACCTCGGGCTCGTCGGCCAGCGCGCCGCCGAGGTGCCGCAGTTCCAGCATGAACGGCGCGCGCGGGTCCACGAGCGACGACACGACCTCCAGCGCGTCCTCGCTGGTCAGCGCGACGCTCTCGCTGTCGACCGGCAGCGGGCCCACCGGGTCGGCGTGGATCGAGCCGAGGTCGGTCAGCGGCATCGGCTTCACGGTGTCGAGGAACGGACCCGCCGTGACCAGAGGCTCGACGAGCCGCCGGCCGGCGTCCGCGTCGCCGAGGTAGGCCACGCGCAGGTGGCAGCAGAACCGGCCCCGCAGCGGATCGGGCACGCCCGGCACGTCCGGGAAGGCGAGGAACGCGAGTGACAGGCTCAGCTCCCGCGGCGCCGTCGCCAGGCTCGACCGGAACCGCTCGATGACCACCGGCGCGCGCTCGGCGGTGAAGAACAGGCTGCCGCCGGAGAACTCGCGCAAGGGCACCAGGCTGGTCTCCAGTGCCGTCACGGCGGCGAAGTTGCCACCGCCACCGCGTAGGGCCCAGAACAGCTCGGGGTGCTGCTCGGCCGTCACGGTGAGCTCGCGGCCGTCCGCCGTGACGATCTCGAAGCGGCGGACGTGGTCGGCGGCGTACCCGTGACGTCGGCCGAGCATGCCGAGGCCGCCGCCGAGGCTGTAGGAGACGTAGCCGACGCCCGGCGCGGACCCGACCGGCGCGGTCAGGCCGTGTGCGGCGGTGGCGACGAGCACGTCGCCCGCCGTCGCGCCGGCGGAAACCCGCGCGACCTGCCGCCGCGGGTCGACCTCGACCCGGTTCAGGATCCGCGTGGTGACGAGCAGGCCGCCGCCCATCGAGCGGTGCGCACCGTGGCCGGTCGACTGCACGTCGACGGCCAGCCCGTGCTCCGCGGCGAAGCGCACGCCCGCGACCACGTCGGATTCGGCCCCGGCCGCCACCACCACCTCGGGCCGGTGGTCGAGCGCGAGGTTGAACCCGCCCCGTTCCCGGTCGTACCCCACGTCACCCGGAAAATAGACCCTGCCCTTGACCTGCGCGGTGAGCTCCCCGGCTCCACCCATCTCGGCTTCCTCGCTCTCGCCTCGAGCGTGAATGCGATGAAGTGCGGGCCTGACACTACGCTCCCGAATTCCCCGGTCAAGTCACCGAATTTCGTGATACGCGCGAACAATTCGGGGAAATTGCCGAGAGCACTCAGAGCACCTGCGAAAGGAACTGCTGTAACCGTGGGCTACGCGGGTTGTCGAAGATCTGGTCCGGGCTGCCCTGTTCCACGATCCGGCCCGCGTCCATGAACGCCACTTCGTCGGCGACGCTGCGCGCGAAGCCCATTTCGTGTGTCACCACGATCAACGTGAGGCCCCGCGAAGCCAGGCCAGCCATGAGGTTCAGCACACCCTTGACCAGCTCCGGGTCCAGCGCGGAGGTGGCCTCGTCGAACAGCATCACCTCGGGGTCCATCGCCAGCGCCCGCGCGATGGCCACGCGCTGCTGCTGCCCACCCGACAACGCCGACGGCCGGTACGGCGCCTTGTCCGCCAGGCCGACCTCGGCCAGCCGCGCGTGCGCGATCGCCGTGGCCTCCTCTTTGGACAGCCGCTTCACACTCCGCAGCGGCAGCACGATGTTGTCCAGCACGCTGCGGTGGCCGAACAGGTTGAAGTGCTGGAACACCATGCCGACGCGCTGGCGCAGCGCGTCGGGGTTCGAGTGGATCACACTGGTGCCGTCGAGCAGCAGGTCGCCGCTGTCGGGTTCCTGCAAGCGGTTGACGCAGCGCAGCAGCGTGGACTTGCCCGAGCCCGAGGGGCCGATGACGCACGTGGTGCGGCCACTGGCCACACTCAGGTCCACGCCCCGCAGGACTTCGAGCGTGCCGAAGCTGACGTGGATGTCGCGAAGCTCCACACTGGACGAACGGACGGCGGTGGTGGTCACGGGCTCACCCTCTCGGTGTTCACGAGCGACAGGCTGCTGCCGCCGTCGTCGCCGGGGTCGGTGCGGACCTTGCGGCCGGTCTGCAGGCGCTTGTCGATGTAGTTCACCAGGTGCGTGAGCGGCACGGTGATCACGAGGTACACCGCCCCGGCCGCCACCAGCGGCGAGAGGTTGCCGGTGTTGGCCGCCAGGTCCTGGCCGATGCGGAAGAGCTCGCGCTGCGAGGTGAGGAACCCGAGGAAGTACACCAGCGTCGAGTCCTTCACGAGCGCGATGAACTGGTTCACCAGTGCGGGCAGCACGCGGCGCACACCCTGCGGGATCACCACCAGCAGCATCGCCTTGGTGTAGGTCATGCCCAGCGCGCGGCTGGCCTCCAGCTGTCCTTTTTCGACGCTCTGGATGCCCGCGCGGAAGATCTCACCGATGTAGGCCGCGGCGATCAGGCTCAGCGCGGTGATGCCCAGCGGGTATGGGTTGTGGCCGACGATCGGCCGTGCGAGCGTGCCGAGCCCCTGGCCGATCACGAGGATCGTCAGGATCGCCGGCAGGCCGCGGAAGATGTCGGTGTACACCCGGGCCGGCCAGCGCAGCCAGACCTTCTTGGACAGCCCCATCACGGCCAGCACCATGCCGAGCACGGTGCCGATGATCGCCGACACCCCGGCGAGGATCAGCGTGTTGACCAGACCCGTCTTCAGCAGGTCGGGGAAGACCTGCCAGATGTAGTCCCAGTTGAGGAACGTGTCGAGAAATTGATCCATTGTGTACTACTGCCCCGTGGCGAAGTCGGTGGGCACCGGCTCGTTCGGCTCGAACTGCTGGTGCACCTTCTTCCAGGTGCCGTCGGCGACGACCTTCTTGATGCCGTCGTCGAGCTTGTTCAGCAGGTCGGTGTTGCCCTTCTTCACGGCGTACCCGTGCGGGATCGTCGTGGTGATCGTCTTGGTGACCTTCAGGCCCGGGTTCTTCGCCGAGTAGTCCTCGGCCGAGGCCGCGTCGAACACCGCGCCGTCGATCGCCGACGACTTCAGCGCGCTCAGCGCCGCCGCGTCGTTGGGGAAGCGCACGGCCTGGGCCTTGGGCGCGTTGGCCGCGAGCCAGGTGTCGGAGACGGTGCCCTGCACCACGCCGATCCGCTTGCCCGCCAAGGAGTTCTCGTCGGTGATCCCGGCCGTCTCCTTCGCCTCGATGCCGAGCGACTGGTAGTTGTACGGGTCGGAGAACGCCACGGTCTGCTTGCGTGCGTCGGTCTGCGCGATGGCCGCGCTGCCGATGTCGAACGTCCCGTTGGCGACCTGACCCAGCAGCGCGGAGAAGTCGACCGCGACGAATTCGACCTTCAGGTTCTCCTTGGCCGCGATGTCCTTCAGCAGCTCGTTGTCGAACCCGGTGAACTGGCCGTTCTCCTGGTAGGCGTTGGGCCGCGAGTCGCTCAGCGTGCCGACGCGCAGGGTGTCGCCATCGCTGCCGCTGCCGCCACCGCACGCGGTGAGCGTGGCGAGCAGGGCCGCCGCCGTGACGGCTGTGACCAATGTCTTCTTCATGTCACTCCTCAGCTTCCCGGCCGGAACCGTCGATGCAGGATAGGACAGTCACGCGTTCTTCACCGGCAGGCCGGGACCGCCTTCGGCGAGCTCCGGGGCCACGGGCGCCTGCTTGAAGAACTGGGCGTGCAGGCGGGCGACGGTGCCGTCCGCGATGGCCTTCGCGAGGCCGTCGTTGAGCTTGTTCAGCAAGTCCGGATTGGACTTCGCCACCGCGTAGGCCGAGGGGGTGTCCTTGTCCAGCACGGTGTAGCCGAACTCCAGCGGCACGGCCGGGTTCTGGTCGAGGTACTTCTGGCCGATGTCCTTGGGCACCACCCAGCCGTCGAGGCCGCCGTCGCGCAGCTGCGCGAAACCCGCGTTGTAGTCGGGGAATCGCACGACCTCGGCGCCCGCGAGCTTGCCCGCGAACTCGTCCTGCACCGACCCCTGCACCACGCCGAGGCGCGTGCCCGCGAACGCGCCGGCGTCGGCCAGGTTCGCGCCCTTCTTGCTGACAACGGTGGTGTAGCTGGTGTCGTAACCGTTGGAGAACGCGACAGTCTTCTTGCGCGCGGTGGTGGCGGAGATCGTGGAGCTGCCGATGTCGAGCTGGCCACCCGCGACCTTGGCGAGCAGGCCGGAGAACTCGGTGCCGACGAACTCGACCTGGAAACCTTCGCGCTTGGCGATGTCGCGCAACAGCTCGTTGTCGTAGCCGGTGAACTGGCCGTTTTCGAGGTAGATGCTCGGCGGCGCGTCCGTGAGGGTGCCGACGCGCAGCGGCTGACCCGACGCGTCCGACGAGCCGCAGGCAGTGAGCGCGCTGAGCCCGATGAGGGAGGCGACTACGACGGCGAGGGTGCTGAGGAGCTTGCGCATGACTTCTTCCTGGCTCACGGACGTGAAAAGCGCCAGGCCGCGGGGTGCGGCCTGGCGCTTCCGGGTTCAGCGTCCGAGATTAGGGATTTCGCCCGATCGGGTAACTTTGTCTCAGTCCGTGGACTTCGTGCGCGCGGTCACAGAACGTCGCGCGGGCGCGGGTCGAGCCCGACCCGATTTCCCGTTGAACGGGATTCGGCGGCTTCGGGTGCGCACGTGAATGAGGTCACGACACCGGGCCCGTCTCCGCGCAGTGCGCTTTGCCGCCGCCGAAGGTGGTTTGCAGCCACGACAGGTACAACGCGTTCGCCTCCGGTGCGGCGAGCTCCTCCTGGATCGCGTGCCCGCTGCCGGCGACCAGGTGTGTGGCGAGGCACGCGTTCGGCAGCAGCTTCTTCTCGTAGCTCTGGAACGCGGGCGCGCCACCGCACTGCGGAGTCGGTGCCGGCGGCGCGCCGACGGGATTGCCCTCGCAGTAGTGGCGGTCGAACTGGCCGACGGCGACCAGGGCCGGCACCGTGATCCGGGCCGCCTGCGCGGCCGCGGCGGCGCCCTGCGGCCGGGACGCCAGCTCGGTGTCGGACAGGATTCCCTGGTGGGCCCCGATCACCGGCAGCGCCTTCGGGTCGGTGCCCGGGCCGTGGACGAGGCCGATCTGCTCGACCTTGTCCGGCAGCACCGTCACGTACCCGTCGTCCAGCCCTTGCCACCGGGTCCCGACGGTCCGCGCCGGAACCTGGTAGAGCTTGTCGAGCTGCAGGGTTTCCGGGGTCACGGCGGCGCCGTACCCGGTGAGGATCAGCGCGTCGAGCACTCCGGCGTGCTTGGCCGCGACGCCGGCCAGCGTGCCGGAACCCAGCGAGTGCCCGATGCCCACGACGGTGTGCCAGGTCGTGCCGAACACTTGAGCGTCGCTGTGCAACGCCGTCGCCACCTGGTCCGCAGTGGACACTTGTGCGTCGTAGGTCACCGATTTGCTCGACGCCGGCACGGTCGAGCGGCCGGTGCCGAGCCGGTCGAGCGCGTAGGTGGCGTAGCCCTTGGCCAGGGCCGCGCGGACGAGGCTGTTCGAGCGCAGCTCGGGCAGGTCCCAGTAGTCGGCGTTCTCCCCGCCCCCGGCGACGAGCAGCAGCACCGTGCCGTTGCCGTTCGGGGGCGTGCACAGATCGCCGGTGAGCTGTCCCGGCGCGGCCACGCCGGGGATCGAGACCGGGGTCTTCACCACCCGGCACGCCGGCGCCGGGACGGCTTTGACGGGAGCGGCCGGCGGGCCGCTCGAACACGCGGCCGCCAGCACGGCGGTGAGCAGGAGAACCAGGCCACGGCGGGCGAGGGGCATCGTCGACTCTCTTCTGTCGCCAGTGCCCAGAGGCTATGAAGCCGCCTCGCTCCGCAGTAGCCGGATTTTCCGACGGGTCCCGTCAGTTCCGCTTACAGGATCGGCCCCGGCGCGTACTGCGCCGCTTCCGGGAAGCGCTCCAGCACGGTCTCCACGCGCTGCGCCACCTCCTCGACCTGTGCCGGTGCCACGCCCGTGAACGAGATCCGGTCGGCGAGGAGCTTGTCCAGGTCACCGCGGTCCAACGGCAACCGGTCGTCGGCCGCGAGCCGGTCGAGCAGGTCGTTCTCGGCGCCGCGCTCGCGCATGGCCAGTGCCATGCCGACGGCGTTTTCCTTGATCGCCTCGTGGGCCGTCTCCCGCCCGACGCCGCCGCGCACGGCCGCCATCAGCACCTTCGTGGTGGCGAGGAACGGCAGGTAGCGATCGAGCTCACGCTCGATCACGGCCGGGAAGGCGCCGAACTCGGCCAGCACCGTGAGGAAGGTCTCCAGCAGGCCGTCGAGCGCGAAGAACGCGTCGGGCAGCGCGACGCGGCGCACGACCGAGTCGGACACGTCACCCTCGTTCCACTGGTCGCCCGCGAGCTCGCCGATCATCGACAGGTGCCCGCGCAGCACGACGGCAAGGCCGTTTACCCGCTCGCACGAGCGCGTGTTCATCTTGTGCGGCATCGCCGACGAGCCGACCTGGCCCGGCTTGAAGCCCTCGGTGACGAGCTCGTGGCCGGCCATCAGGCGGATCGTCTTGGCGAGGCTCGACGGCGCCGCGGCGAGCTGCACCAGCGTGGACAGCACGTCGAAGTCGAGCGACCGCGGGTAGACCTGCCCGACGCTCACGAAGTGGTTGCGGAACCCGAGGTGCTCGGCGATCTTGGATTCGAGCAGGTCCAAAGTGGACTCGTCGCCGAGGAGGTCGAGCATGTCCTGCGCGGTGCCGACCGGGCCCTTGATGCCCCGCAGCGGGTAGCGCTCGATGAGGTTGTCCAGGCGGGAGAACGCGACCAGCAGCTCGTCGGCCGCGGTCGCGAACCGCTTGCCCAGCGTGGTGGCCTGCGCGGCGACGTTGTGCGAGCGCCCGGCCATCACCAGGTCGGAGTGCTCCACGGCCAGCGCGGCCAGGCGCGCGAGCACTGCGGCGACGCGGCTGCGCATGAGCTCCAGCGACCGCAGCTGCTGCAGCTGCTCCACGTTCTCCGTGAGGTCGCGTGAAGTCATGCCCTTGTGCACGTGCTCGTGACCGGCGAGGGCGTTGAACTCCTCGATGCGGGCCTTCACGTCGTGGCGCGTCACGCGCTCGCGCTCGGCGATCGATTCGAGGTTCACGTCCTCGATCACGCGCTCGTAGTCCGCGAGCACGCCTTCGGGCACCTCGACGCCCAGCTCGTTCTGCGCGCGGAGCACGGCGAGCCACAGCTGCCGCTCCAGCACCACCTTCTGCTCGGGCGACCACAGCCGCACCAGCTCGGGCGACGCGTAGCGGGCGGCGAGCACGTTGGGAATCCGGGGCTTGTCCGTCACGCGGCCACGATACCCGTGCAGGT
Organism: Amycolatopsis sp. NPDC049253; assembly: GCF_040678995.1. Classification (NCBI taxonomy): domain Bacteria; kingdom Bacillati; phylum Actinomycetota; class Actinomycetes; order Pseudonocardiales; family Pseudonocardiaceae; genus Amycolatopsis; species Amycolatopsis sp. NPDC049253. The sequence goes on from NZ_JBFAQX010000037.1 coordinate 38,777, forward strand.
CAGAGGTGGGCGGGGCCGGTGGGATCCAGACGGCTCCCACCGGTTCGGCCTCGCGAAGGCCTCGGCACCCCGTGCACCGAGCCGGCGGAGAGCCTGGCACACGCCACGCACGAGAGTCGAGGGAATTACAACGCGAAGAGCCGCTCGAAAGCCGCGGCGACCGCGACCGGCAGCGTTTCGGGCGAGCTGAAGGCCTGTGTGTAGCCGGCGTCGTAACACGCTGTCGCGACGTGGGCGGCCTGCCTCGCCACCAGCGGCGCCGCGCCTTGTTCGACGAGCGCCGCGTCCAGCGCATCGGTGTACCCGCGCTCCTTGACCAAGCTGCACGCCTGCAGCTGAGGTGTCTCGGCGATCAGCTGTTCGCGCACCGGGTAGCGCACGGCCTGAATCGCCTTGGAATCGGCGAGCACGAGGATGGCCGCACGCGCCACCCGCATCACCGCGCCGAAGGAGTCGCCGAGTGCTTCTTCCGACGCTCGTGCCGCGCCCGCCACGGCCTTCGCCAGGAGCAGGTGCGAGGCCGAATCGTCCTCGAACAGGACTTCGGCCTTGTCCGGGAAGTACCGGAAGAACGTGCTCCGGGCGACGCCGGAGGCTCGGGTGATGTCGGTGACGGTGACGTGATCGAAGCCGTGTTCAGCGAACAACGCCACAGCGGCTTGGCGGATGGTTTCCCGGGTCTCCGTTCGCTTCGCCTCGCGAACCGAGCCGGCGGCTGAGTTGGGCGTCGGGTGGGGCGCTGTCACGACGCCAGCTTAAGCGTGGACCGCCCGAGGACGAACGGGCAGAAAATATGAGACTCAGTCCGACTATCATCGGACTTGGTATCGACTACGGTCGTGATCATCCCTAACGAACGAGGAGTCGCCATGACAGAGCAGCAGCTGCGCGGCAAGGTCGTGCTCGTCACCGGGGCCAGCCGCGGGCTGGGTGCCGCGGCGGCCCGGCATCTCGCGGCGGCCGGCGCCGACCTCGCGCTCGCCTATGCGCAGTCGGCCGACAAGGCGAAAGCCGTTGCCGAGGAAGTGCGGGCGCTGGGCGTCGAGGCCGAGATCTTCCAGGCCGACCAAGGCGACGTCGCGCAGGTCGGCGCCATGGTCGACGCGGTGGCCGAGCGGTTCGGGCACATCGACGTCCTGGTCAACAGCGCGGGCATGTTCATCGGCGGCACCGCCGGCACCATCGCGCAGGCCGACCGCGAGCGGATCTGGGCGGTGAACGTCCTCGGCCTGGTCGCCACGACCGAACGCGTGCTCGCCCACATGCCCGACGGCGGCCGCGTCATCAGCCTCGGCTCCATCGCGGGGGAACGCGCCTACACCGCCGGGCTCGCCGACTACAGCGCGACCAAGGCGGCCGTGAGCGGCTACACGCGCTCGTGGGCGCACGAGTTCGCGCCGCGCCGGATCACCGTCAACACCGTCGTGTCGGGCTTCGCCGAGACGGACATGGGCATCCCGCACGACTCCCCGCTCGGTCAGCGCGTCCTCGGCGACCTGCCCTTCGGCCGCTACGCCACCGCGGACGAGGTCGCCGCCTTGATCACGTTCCTCGCCGGGCCCGCCGCCTCTTACATCACCGGCAGCGACCTGCGCGTCGACGGCGGCTGGAACGCCTGAGCCGTCAGTCCGAAACGGTTCCGGTCACGGTCAGCGACGTCGTCTCACCGGGAGCGAGCGTGGTCAGCGGGCCGAGGGCCTCCAGCTCCACGATGCGGCCAGGCGGGTCGAGGTCGCCCAGGTCGGCGAGGGGTTCCGGCAGCGGGTGCTCCAGCCAGATCTCCAGCGGCGAACCCGCGTCGGGGTACTCGGCGGCCGGGTCGACGTCGAAGGACAGGGTGAGCGTCGTCTCGCCGACGGTGCACGAAACCCAGCCCGCGGTGTCCGGCACGCCGAGCTTGCCGACGACGTCCTGCGGCGGCACCACCAGCGTGCCACCGTCCACTGTGTACTTCGGGTTGCCGGTGCCCGCCACGAGCTCGACCACGGCGGGCGTGCGCGTGCCCGCGAGGCCGGCCGTGACGGTTCCGCCGCCGGGGAGCTGGGTGACGTTCCACAGCGCCCAGCGCACCGGCGCCGGCGACGCGTTTTCGGCGGTCAGCCGCAGCGTGTACGAAGCGGCGGAGCCCAGCGTCAGCTCGCGCGTGAACCGCAGGCCCGTGCGGGGTTCGACGCCGCTGGTCAGCGTGACCGACCGCTCGGTGAGACCCGAGACGGAGTACGGGCCCGAGTCCAACACGGGGTCCGGCGGCCCCGCCCACTGGCCGGGCCCGTCCCAGCCCTGCGGCGCGGGCCAGGTCTTGTCGCCGCCGTAGTTGACCCAGTCGCCCATCCGGCCGGAGTTCGGCGCCAGGACGTGGCCACCGAGCGGCCGCAGGTCCGGACCCAGCAACGCCGGGTTGCGCCACAGCAGTTGGGCGTCTCCGTGCGCCAGCGACAACAACCGCCCGCCCAGCGCCGGGACGACGCCGAGGCGCAGCACGCCGTTGTCCAGCCACACGACGTCGGTCACCATTCGGCGAGCCCTCCGTCGTCCAGGCGCCACACCGGTGAACGCCAGTGGTGGCCGACCTCGTCGGCGCGGCGCACGGCTGCCTCGTCGACCTCGATGCCGAGGCCCGGGCCGGTCGGCCGCGCCGCGTAGCCGTCGGTGAAGCGGAACAGCGCGGAGTCCGTCAGGTAGCTCAGTGCCTCGGTGCCCTGGTGGTAGTGCATGCCGAGACTTTGTTCCTGGATCAGGAAGTTCGGCGTCGCGAAGGCCACCTGCATCGACGCCGCCAGCGAGATCGGGCCGAGCGGGCAGTGCGGGGCCATGCTCGCGCCGTAGACCTCGGCCAGCGCGGCGATGCGCCGCAGCTCCGAGATGCCTCCGGCGTGCGACGGGTCCGGCTGCACCACGGCGACGCCCGCGTCGAGCACCGGCTTGAACTCCCAGCGCGAGTACAGCCGTTCGCCGACCGCGACCGGCACCGTCGACGCGGAGACGACCGACGCCAGCGCGCCGCCCTGCGTCTCCGGCAGCACCGGCTCCTCGACGAACATGGGCTGCACTTCTTCGAGCATCTTCACCAGCCGCCTCGCCATCGCGGGCGAGACGCGGCCGTGGAAGTCGATGGCGAGATCGCGCTCCGGGCCCAGTGCCTCCCGCGCCTCACGCGCCCGGGCCAGCGCCGCGTTGGCTTCGGCGGGTGACGCGATGGGCGCGAGCGGTCCCGCCACGTTCATCTTCACCGCCGTGAAACCGGCCTCGACCTGCGCGGAGACGGCGTCGAAGATGCCCGCCGGCCGGTCACCGCCCACCCACGAATACACCCGCACGCGATCGCGCACGGGCCCGCCGAGCAGCTCGTGCACCGGCACCCCGTGCACCTTGCCCGCGATGTCCCACAGCGCGTGGTCGAAGCCCGCGAGCGCGCTGGAGAGCACGGGCCCGCCGCGGTAGAACCCGCCGCGGCGCAACGTCTGCCAGTGGTCCTCGATGCGCAGCGGGTCCTGGCCGACGACGAGCTCGGCCATCTCGTGCACCGCCGCGCGCACCGTCTCGGCGCGGCCCTCGACCACGGGCTCGCCCCAGCCGGAGATGCCGTCGTCGGTGTTCACCTTCAGGAACAACCAACGTGGTGCGACGAGGAACGTCTCGATACCGGTGATCTTCACCTGGCCCCCATTTCCTAAGAGACGCGGTCTAAGCGGAATCCTTGGCGGCCGACCAGCCGCCGTCGACGGTCAGGTCGGCACCCGTGACATACGACGCCCCCGGTGAAAGCAGGAACGCGATCACGGCTGCGACCTCGCCCGGGTCGCCCAGCCGCCCGGCGGGCGTGGCCCGCGCACTGCGTTCGATGTCTTCCTCACTGAGCCGGTCCCACGCCTGCGTGCGCACGGGGCCGGGCAGCACCGAGTTCACGCGCACGTCCGGCGCGTACTCCACGGCGAGCTGGCGCGCCAGCGAAACCAGCGCGCCCTTGCTCGCCGCGTACGCCGGGTGGCCCGGCAGGCCGAACCGCGCGTGCACCGAAGACACCAGCACGACGGACCCCCGCCGGGCCCGCAGCGAGGGCAGGCACGCCTTCACCGCGAGGTAGGAACCGGTGAGGTTCACGTCGAGCTGGTGCTGCCACTGCTCCCGCGGCATCTCGTGCAGCGGACCGGTGGTCGGTACATACGCGTTGCTGACCAGCGCGTCGACCTCGCCCGCCATCGCGACGACCTGCGCCCAGGTCGACTCGGCGGTCACGTCGCCGCGCACGCCGGCGAGGTCGTCGGGGAGGAGGGCGAGGTCCACACCCACGACGCGGTAGCCGTCGGCCTGCAGGCGCCGGGCCGTCGCCGCGCCGATGCCTGACGCGGCACCGGTCACCACGGCCGTCGGGTTGTCTGGTGTGGACATCGCCAAATCCTCCTCGTGCTCAGAGCCTGGTACTCAGAGCTTGTCTACGCGGACATGGTCGTCCGGACCACGCACTCCGAGCCAGACGCCATTCGCGTCAGCCGCACCGCCGAGGGTGCCCACGACGCTGCCGGACGGGTACTTCGGCTGCTTGAACCAGCCGGCCCACGTGGTGCCGTTGCGGTCGTTCTGCCACAGCGTGTAGTCGCTGGCCAGCGCGAACACGGACACCTTGTCGCCCTGCGCGACGAGCGTCGGGCTGCTGGAGACGGTGCCGCCGATCGACGTCCAGTCCGACCACGTGCCGTCGGTGCCGCGGGTGCGGACCCACACGCCGTCGTCCGGCGTGCGGACGGCGACCGTGGTGCCGGCCGTGGAGGTCGCGGCGCCGGGGCGGCCGTAGATCTGCGCGTCGTTGGGCGAGCCGAGCGAGGACCAGCGGCCGTCGGTCGTGCGGGTCCAGACCTTGCCGTCGGTGCCGCGGGTGTAGAGCGTGCCGTCGGCGGTCACGGACGGCGAGTCGGTGAGGTTCCCGCCGAGCCGGTGCCAGGCGCCCCAGCGCTTTCCGTCGTAGGTCAGCTGCCACACGGCGTTGTCCAGACCACGGACGTAGACGTCGATGGCCGAGCCGTGCGCGTTCGCCGCCGGCTGGCCGAGGAACGGGCCGCCGATGACCGAGGTGCCCTTGCCGAGACCCTGCGTCTCCAGCACGCCGAGCGGGCCGCGGGTGAACGTCACGGTCTTGTCGCCAGTGCGGACCACGGCCGGGCTGGCCGAAGCGCCGCCGGCGACACTGGTGCCGGGCACCAGGTCCGTGCCGTGCAGCTTGAGGAACGCGGTGCCGTGCGCGGGAACCGTGACGGTGTACGTGCCGGTCGCCGTACCGCGGTCGGCGCGGGCGCGCAGGTCGCGGATCGAGACGTTGCCGGTGAGGCCGGCGTCGGCGAAGTTCAGCGTCATCTGCGTGTCCGCGTCACCGCGGTTGAGCAGCACGACCGCACGGTCGCCGTCCTTCGACAGGCGCTTGCTGTAGGTGTCGGTCGAACCGTTCGACGCCACCCGGACGCCCTGGATCCCGAGCTTGTCCTGGTCGACGGCGATGATCTCGGGGTTCTTCAGCGTGTCGATCATCGACTGCGGCAGCGTGCGCGGGTCCGAGCCGATGATGAGCGGGGAAGCCATTTCCGCCCACAGCACGAGCTGGGTGGTCGACTCCTCCTCGTTCATCTCGAGGGTGCCCTGCTCGGTCTTGCGCATCGGGATCAGGAAGTCGGGGTCGTTCCAGTGGCCGGGACCGTTGGCCTCGGGGTGCGCCGCGTTGACGTCGGCGTTGCGCAGCATGTCCTTGTAGATCCCCTCGTACGGGGTTCCGAAGGCCACGTCGGTGTTGGTGCGCCAGGAATCGGCCACGAGCGGGCCGAAGGTGTAGGAGACGCCGGCGGTCTGGCTGGGCGTGTGCGGCACGCCCCAGTCGTCGGTCACCGGGTTGCAGATGTTCAGGATCATCTTGCGGCCCGCCTTCTGCAGGGCCGCGCTGAACTCGGTGTACGCCTTCGCCGGGTCGAGGTTGTTCGCGATGCCGCAGAGGAAGTCGACCTTGATCGCGTCGAACTTCCAGGTGGCGAAGCGCTTCGTGTCCTGCTCGTAGTAGCCCTGGCTGCCCGCGGCGCAGTTCTTGCCGTCGGACGGGCCCGCGTCGGTGTAGATACCGGCGAGCAGGCCGCGGTCGTGGATGTACTTGACCAGCGCGGACATGCCGGACGGGAAACGCTCGGGGTCGGGCACGAGGTTGCCCTGAGCGTCACGCGGGACCTTGGCGTTCCAGCCGCCGTCGATCCAGACGTACTTGTAGCCGGCCTTGGCCAGTCCGCTGGAGACGAGGTAGTCGGCGACACCCTTCACGCCGGCCTCGGTCACGGTCGGCATGCCGAAGTAGTTGTTCCAGCCCATGTAGGGCGTCTGCGCCAGGCCGGAGTTGTAGTAGTCCGGTGCGCCCTGGTCGGCCGCGGTGGTCTGCTGCGGGAAGAGCGCGGCCGGGGCCGCGGAAGCGGGGGTCGCGAGCCCGAGCACGGTGGCGGCGGCCGCGGCCGCCGCCGTGATCGTGAGTGCTCTGCGGGATCTGCGTGGGGAGCGCGGGAGCATGTGGCGACACCTTTCGTCGTCGAAACAGCGCCGAAGGGGGCCGTGATCGTCCGGCCCGCGAGCAGCATGCCGGGGTCGCGGAGGTCGCGTCAAGAATAAATCCTAAATTAAGATTTGACGCGGTATGCTGCCTGCGATGAACGACATCGAAGTCCTCACCCTGGGCGAAGCGATGCGGCTGCTGCTCGCGGAACCCGGCGTCGCGCTGCGGCGCGCGCACACCTTCACCGCATCCGTGGCCGGGGCCGAAGCGAACGTGTCGGTCGGCCTCGCGCGGCTCGGCCACCGCGTGCGCTGGCTCAGCCGCGTCGGCGACGACTCGTCCGGCGCGGCCGTGCTGAGCGCGCTGCGCGCCGAGGGCGTGGACGTCTCGGGCGTCGAGGTGGACCCGGCCGGGTTCACGGGGCTGCTGCTGCGTGACGACACCCCGGGTCGCGGCATCGACGTGCAGTACCACCGCGCGGGTTCGGCGGCGAGCTCGCTGTCGGCCGACTACGTCCGGGCCGCCGGCCTCGGTGGCGCGCGGCTCGTACTGGTCTCGGGGATCACGGCGATGCTGTCGCTGTCCGCGCGCGACGCCGTGCTGGCGTTGTTCGAGCTGGCGCGCGCGGAGGGGGCGACGATCGCGTTCGACCCCAACGTGCGGCTCAAGCTCGCGTCGCCGGCGCAGTGGCGAGAGACCGTGGGACCGCTGCTGCACCAGGCGGATCTGGTGTTCGCGGGCGAGGACGAGCTGGAACTGCTCGACGCCTCGTCCGCTGAGCTGATCGCCAAGGGGGTCGGCACGGTCGTGGTGAAGCAGCGCGACAAGGTGGCGCGCGCGGTCACGGCCGAGTACGAGTGGAGCCAGGAAACCCTGGTCACGCACGTCGTCGACCCGGTGGGCGCGGGCGACGCGCTCACGTCCGGCTACCTGTCGTCCTGGCTGCACGGCGGCTCGCCGGCCGAGGCGCTGCTGGCCGGCGCGGTGTCGGCTGCGCTGGTCGTCGGCACGCGGACGGATCTGGAAGGACTGCCCGACCGGGCCGAACTGGCCCGTACGAGCGCCGCCCTCGGTGGCGGCGAGGAGGTACACCGATGAGCTACCGCTGGGAGATCACGCACGCGGCCCTGCGGCAAGGGGTCGTGGGCATCGTGCGGACCGCGGATGCCGCGTCCGCCGTGGTCGCCGCTCGTGCCGCCGTGGACGCGGGCCTGCGGTCGATCGAGGTCCCGCTCACCAATTCCGGTGCCCTGGCGGCGATCGAGGAGCTCACGGCCGCGTACCCCGACGCCACGATCGGCGCCGGCACCGTGCTCGACGAGGCCTCCGCCGTGCTCGCGATCCGCGCCGGCGCGCGGTTCCTGGTGTCGCCGAACGTCGAGGCCGCCGTGATCCGCACCGCTCACCGGTACGGCGCGGCCGCGTTCCCGGGCGCCGGTTCCGTCACGGAGATCGTGCGGGCGCTGGAAGAGGGCGCCGACGCGGTGAAGGTCTTCCCGGCCACGGCGCTGGGCCCGCGGTGGGTCAAGGACGTGCGCGCGGCGCTGCCGCAGGCGCCGCTCGTGCCGACGGGTGGAATCGCCCCCGAGGACGTGCCAGAGTGGCTCGCGGCGGGCGCGGTGGCGGTCGGCATGGGTTCGGCGCTCACGCGCGGGACCGCCGAGGACATCCGGGCCCGCGTGGCCGCGATGGTGAGGGAGGGCTCGTGACGGACGTCGTGCTGGTCGGCTGCTACACCGCCGAGATGGGCGGGAAGGGCGGCGGGATCTCCACGTTCCGCCGGGACCCCGCCGGTCTGGTCTTCGACTCCACGCTGGAGCTGCGGTCGCCGTCGTGGCTGGTCAAGCACCCGACGTTGCCGGTGCTTTACGCGACCAACGAGACCGACTCCGGTGCCGTGTCCTCGGTGTCGTTTGTGGACGGTGCGTTGTCCGTGCTGGACTCGGAGGTGCCGAGTGGCGGTGCGCACCCGTGCCACCTCGCCGTGACGCCGAATGGCCGGTTCCTGCTGTGCGCCAACTACACCGGGGGCAGTCTCGCGGTGTTCGGGCTCTCGGCCGAAGGCCGGATCACCGGCCGGACGGCTCTGGTGCAGCACAGCGGCACCGGGCCGAACGAGGTGCGCCAGGAGGCCGCGCACGTCCACATGGCGGTGCCGAGCGCCGACGGGTCCGTGGTGAGCGCCGTGGACCTGGGGACGGACGAGATCCACAGCTACACGCTGTCCGACGCCGGGGAGCTGACGCCGCTGGCGGTGTCGAAGCTGCCGGCGGGGAGCGGGCCGCGCCAGCTCGTGCGGATTCCCGGCTCGGACCTGGCCTACGTGGCCTGTGAGCTGTCCAGTGAGGTGCTGACGGTCCGGGAGACGTCGCCGGGGGCGTTCGAGGTGGTCGCTTCGACGCCGGCCACGCACGGTTCGCTTGGGGGCGAGAACATCGTGGCGCACCTGGAGATCCTGGACTCGGGTGTCTACCTGTCGAACCGTGGTGCGGACTGCGTCACGTCGTTCTCCGGCTCCCCGCTGGCCGCCGTCGCGGACCAGGCGTGCGGTGCGCACCCGCGGCACTTCGCCGTGGTGGACGGGGTTTGTTACGTCGCGGCGCAGTCCGACGACGAGATCACGGCCTTCCCGTTGGACGAGCTGGGCAAGGCCGAGATCGTCGCGTACCCGACGGGTTCGCCGAGCTTCGTGCTGCCGCTGAGTTTCTGATCAGGACGCGAAAACGCCCTGCCGGCCCAGTGAAGCCGGCAGGGCGTTTCGCTGTGTTCAGACCCGGATGAGGACGAACACGTCCGCGTCGTGCTGAGCGGTCCACTCGACGGGCAGGCCCACGTGCACGAGGTGCGCACCGGAGTACTCCACGCCGGCCTCGTCGCGGTAGGTGGCCGCCGCGTCGACACCGTGCAGCTTGATGCGTGACGATCGGCCCGGCACGAGCGACGTCCCCACCAGCCGGCCGGTGCTCCAGGCGAGCACCACGGTCTGGTTGCCGAGCGTGTACTGGCTGGCCGCCGTGGGATGCGCCGGTCCGGAAAGGACCCGGCACCGTCCCGTGTGGAGGATCGGCCGCAGTTCCTTGTACCGCGCGATCAGCTCCGCCGCTTCCGTCCGCTGGTCGGCGGTCCAGTGCGACAGGTCCGCCCCGATGCCGAGCACGCCGGCCATCGCGAGCACGAACCGGAACCGCAGCGAACGCGGCCGCGGGTCGAACACGCCGGGCGCGTCGGTGACCCACGAGCTCATCAGGTGCGGCGCGTGCATCAGCAGGAAGCCGTCCTGGATGCGCAGGCGATCGAGCGGCGCGGTGTTGTCGCTGGGCCACACGACGTCGCTGCGCGAGACCGTCGCCAGGTCCGTGCGGCCACCACCGCCGGCGCACGACTCGACGATGAGGTCGGGGTAGGTCGTGCGCAGGTGGTCGAGCAGCCGGTGGTAGTTCGCGACGTGCTCGGCGTCCAGGTCCGCCGTCGGCGCGCCGGGGCGGCCGCGTTCGGTCGGCGGGCGGTTCATGTCCCACTTGAGGTAGGAGATCGGGTACGCGGTGAGCAGCTCGTCGAGCACTCCGCGCACGTACTCGAACACCTCGGGCTTGCCGAGGTCGAGCAGCAGCTGGTTGCGGATCAGCGTCGCGGGGCGGCCGTCGAGGCGGTAGACCCAGTCGGGGTGCTCGGCGTAGAGCTTCGACTTCGGGCTGATCGCCTCGGGCTCCACCCACAGGCCGAAGTCAAGGCCCAGCGCGCGCACGGAGTCGACGAACGCACCGAAGCCGCCCTCGAACGACGATTCCTCGGGTGTCCAGTCACCCAGGCCGCCGGTGTCGTCATCGCGGCCGACGAACCAGCCGTCGTCCACCACGAACAGCTCCACGCCCAGGTCCGCGGCCTGCTTGGCGAGGTCGAGCTGACGTGCGCCGTTGACCTCGAAACCAGTGGCTTCCCAGCTGTTGTAGAGCACCGGGCGGCGCTTGCCGAGGCGTGGCCCGGCGAGCTTGCGCGAGTACGCGTGCCACACGTCAGCCAGCCCGACGAGTCCGTCCACACTGGACGCCAGCGCCAGCTCCGGAGTGGACAGCGCGGCGCCGGGTTCGAGCCGGATCGGGCCGGGATTGGCCAGCGGGCCCGCGCGCACGCGAGTGAGGCCACTCGGCTCGACCTCGGCGTCGAGCTCCCACGAACCCGACCAGGCCAGGGAAACGCCGTACGCTGGACCGTCCGGCGAGCCCGCGTCCTGCACCGCGAGCCACGGCACGTACTGGTGGCCCGGGACGCCGAAGCGGCTCTCCATCCGGAACCCGCCGGCTTCGAGCACGGTCGAGCGGCGCGTGAACTCCTGCGACCACTGGCCGGTGAGGTAGGTCAGCCGCGCACCGTCGAGCCCGGTCGGCACGCACACGCCCGCCGAACCGAGCCGGTCGATCTCGACGGTCGCGCTGCCGGTGTTCGTGAACTCGACCCACCGGCACAGCACGTCGGTGCCCGGTTCCGCGCGGTAACACTGCACTGCCCGCAGCCCGGTCGCCTCGTCGAGGAAAGCCAGCCGCAGCACGGTTTCGGTGGACTCGTCGGCGTCGAACCGCCACCACGAATCCCCGGCCACCACCAGGTCCGCGCCCGAGAACGGCCGCAGCCCGCGCGGCGCGTACTCGACGGGCGCCGCGTCCGCGTCGGTGATGAAGTGCACGTCACCGCGGTTGGCCAGCGGCGACGGACCACGCTCGACGCCGCGCGGTCCCCACGCGACGAGCTCCAGCCACCGGTTCCCCGGCTCCAGCGTGACGGTGTACGAAGTGGACTCGAGTTCGAGCGTCCACTGCTGGTTCACTTGATCGCCCCGATCGCGAGCCCGGAGATGAAGTGCTTCTGGAACCGCAGGAACACGGCCACGGTCGGCACGGCGGCGATCACCGAACCCGCCGCGATCACGTTCCAGTTGGACACGTACTGGCCCTGCAGGCCGAGCAACGCCGGCGTCACCGGCATCACGGTTTCGGTGCGCAGCACGGTGATCGACCACAGCAGGTCGTTGAACGTCCAGGTGAACGCCAGTGCGCCGAGCGCCGCCAGCGCCGGGCGCGTCATCGGCAGGATGATGCGCCAGAAGATGGCGATCGGCCCGGCGCCGTCGATGAGCGCCGCCTGCTGGATCTCGTCCGGAATGGACCGCATGAATCCCTGCAGCACGAACGTGTAGAAGCCGAGCCCGAAGGCGACCTGCACGATGATGAGTGCCGTGAGCGTGTCGTAGATGCCGAGCAGCTCGGACAGCTTCGACACCGGCACCAGCAGGATCTGCGGCGGCAGGAGGTTGCCCGACAGCATCAGGAGGATGATCGTGCGGCGGAACGGGATCCGGTAGCGGCTCAGCGCAAACGCCGCGGCCGACGCGAGCAGCAGCGACAGCAGCACGGTCGGGATCGTGACGATGAAGCTGTTGAGCATCGCGTGGCCACCGCCGCCGACGCCCCACGCTTCACCGAACGAGCTGAGGTCGAACGAGTGCGGCAGCGCGCCGAGGCCGTTGCTCGCGATGTCCGAAAAGGACCGCACGCTGGTCGTGATGACGAGCACGATCGGCAGCAGCCACAGGACGGACAGCCCGCCCGCCACCAGGTGGAAGCCGAACGTGCGGCCCTGGCGCTTGTGGTTGCGCTTGGCCGGAACTCGTTCCTCCGGCGCGACCGGGGGTGCCGGCCGGGTCGTGGTCACGCTCACTGGTCCTCCCGGAACGCTCGCACGAGGTAGGTCACGATCACGCCGAACGCGAGGATGAAGATCACCACGGCCAGCGCGGACGCGTAACCGAGCCGCAGGGACTGGAACGCGGTGGAGTACATGTAGGTGCTCAGCAGCTCCGAAGAGTGGTACGGCCCGCCCTTCGTCATCGACCACACCACGTCGAACGACCGCAGCGAGTCGATGATGATCACCGACAGAACCACGGAGTTGACGCTGCGCAGCTGCGGCCACGTCACGTGCCGGAACTGCTGCCACGCCGTGGCACCGTCCAATTTGGCCGCTTCGTACAGCGCCGGGTCGATGCCCTTGAGACCGGCCAGGTACAGCACCATCACGTAACCGAGCTGGCGCCACAACGCCGGCACGAGCACCGCGTAGAGCGCGGTGTCCGGATCGGCGAGCCACGAGTGCTTCCAGCTGTCCAGGCCGATCGCGCCGAGGACGTTGTTGACCACGCCGTCGGGCTGGTAGATCGCCTGCCAGATCAGCGCCGTGGCGACGAGCGAGAACACCACGGGCGTGAACAGCGCGGCCCGGTAGAACCCGACGCCCTTGCGCTCGCGGTTGAGCAGCATGGCGAGCCCGAGCCCGCCCGCGGCCGACAGCCCGCCGAACAGCACGATCCAGATCACCGTGTCGAGCGCGGCCGTGCCGAAGATGTCGTCGGACAACATCTCGGCGTAGTTGTCCAGCCCCACGAACGTCGGCGCGGAGACCCCGTCCCAGTTGGTCAGCGACAGGTAGAACCCCTGCAGCGCCGGCCAGAAGACAAAGAAGCCCTCTACGGCCAGGGGCACGAGCACGAACAGGAGCAGCGTCGGGGGCACGCGGCGGACCGCGCGCCTCCGACGCTTCACCGGGGCAGCCGGAGCTGCGAGCACTGCCATGTCAGGACTGCCCCTGCCAGACCTTCGCCGCGGCCGTCTGCCAGTCGCTCAGGATCGAGTCGAGCTCGTTGGGCTTCTGGATGAAGCGGATCAGGGCGGCGTCGGCCGTCGGCTGCAGCGCGTCGGAGGAGTCGCGGTTGAAGAACTGCGTGAGCTCCTTGGCCTCGTCCAGCATCTTCTTGCCCTTCAGAACCAGCGGCGTGCCGGAGTTCTTCGCGGACGGGTTCGCGGGCAGGACCGTGCCGGAGGAGTACTTGATGTAGAGCTCCTGCGCCTCGGCGGTGGCCACGTACTTGAACCAGTCCTTGACCTCGGCCTGGTGCGGCGTGCGAGCGCTGGCGAAGAAGCCGTCGGTCGGGCCTTCCTCGGCGACGGGCACGCTCGGGTCGAGGATCGGGAACTGGAAGAAGTCGAGGTCGTCGAGCGCGTCCTTCGGAGCGGCGTCGGCGAAGTAGGTGCCGGTCAGCACCATGCCGGTCTTACCCTGCAGCAGCACGGTGGTGGCGTCCTGGAACGCGAGCGCCGTGCCGTTCGGGTCGGTGTAGGGCAGCACCTGGCGCCACGGGTCGAAGATCTTCTTGACCTTCGGGTCGTCGAAGCGGCCGCGGCCGGCCAGCAGGTCGCGGTGGAACTGCGCGCCGTTGATGCGGATGTTGAGGTAGTCGAACCACGCCGAGGCGGTCCACTGCGTGCCGCCGCCCGCGCCGAGGCCGATGGGCGCGATGCCCTTGCCCTTCAACGTTTCGCACAGCGCGAGGAACTCGCTCCAGTTGCTCGGCGGCGTCACGCCCCACTTGGCGAAGTTGGACTTGCGGTAGAAGAAGCCGCACCAGTAGTAGGTCATCGGCACGAACACCTGGTGGCCCGCGCCGTCGCCCGAGAGGCTGCGCATGGCCGGGGAGTAGTTGCCCATCGTCTGCCACACGTCGCCGACGTCGAGCAGCAAACCCTTCTTCGCGTAGCCCGACAGCAGCGAACCCGGGTACCACGTGAACGTGTCGGGCGGGTTCGCCGAGGTCAGGTAGCTCGGCAGCTGGGTGCGGAACGTCTCCGACGCGACGGTGTTGACCGTCGCGGTCGCGCCGCCCTTGTCCCCGAACGCCTTCGCGAGCGCCTCGATGGCGACCTTCGCCTGCGGCGAGGAGAGGTTCGACTGGACGGTGACCGCACCGGCGGCCTGTTTCACCGGACCGTTGGAGGCCGAGGTGGCGCACGCGGCGAGGAAGCTGCTCGAACCGAGCGCGCCCAGGCCGACGAGGCCGGCGTTGCGCAGGAAATGACGGCGGGACAGGCCTGCTGCAGTCGTCATCGCTGTGACCCCTTTGTCTGAATGGAGCGTCGCTCCCCTGCGGGGGAGTGACTGCTGGCACAGACTTGCAACCGGGCTGGCGGCTGTCAAGATGTATTCATAATTTATGACGTAATCGCGTCCGAGGTAGGATGACTCCGCACTGCCGACTGAGGGGACCTCCATTGTCCGAACACCGGCCCCGCGGTCTGCACGGACAGACCGTGGAGACGCTCGCCGCCCGGATCCTGTCCGACGAGTGGGGCGAGGGCACCGTGCTCGACCTGCCCGCGCTGCGCGAAGAGCTCGACATCAGCCTCACGGCCTTGCGTGAGGCGCTGAAAGTGCTGGCAGCCAAGGGAATGATCGACGCCCGGCAGAAGCGCGGCACCTTCGTCCAGCCGCGCGACCAGTGGAACATGCTCGACACCGACGTCATGCGCTGGCAGACCGCGGCCAGCGACAACCCGGGCCTGCTCGACGAGCTGACCGAGGTCCGCACCGTCGTCGAACCCGCCGCCGCGCGCATCGCCGCGGAACGCGCCGACCCTGTGGATCTCGCGGCTTTGCAGGCCGCCCTCGACGACATGACCACCGCCGGCGACGACCCCGAAGCCAGCGTCCGCGCCGACCTGACCTTCCACCGCGCCCTGATGACCGCGACGCACAACAACTTCCTCCTGCAGGTCGAGCGCGTCATCGCCATCGGCCTGGCAGAGCGCGACAAGCTGGTGCACGGCTCGGGCCCCTCGGACAACCCCGTGCCCTCCCACCGGAAGGTCCTGGACGCGATCCTGGCGCGCGACCCGGGCGCGGCGGAGAGCGCGATGTTCGCGTTGGTCACGAAGTCCCGGGACGACTTGGACAAGGCGAAGAAGTCGCGGCGGTAGGGCTCAGCCGAGCGAGGTGAACCAGCTCGAGCTGAGGTTCGCCGGCGCAGGGCTCGTGCACTCCGGCTGCCGCGGGCCTTCGACCGTGACCACGGTTTCGCCGCCGTCCCAGTGCACGATCGCGCGATCGCCGGCCGGGGCGCCGCACCAGCTGCGCCACGAGACGGGGGCGGAAGCGCGTGCGCCGGGCTGCAGCACGACGTGCGAGGGGTGCCGTAGCTCCAAGGTCACGATCATGTCCAGCGGCAGCGGCGAGCCGTCGCGGCCGAGGGGGCGGACGCCTGGCTTTACCCCGATCCGGCACGTCCGCGAGCCGACGTTCTCCACGACGACCGTGCCGCGCAGGCCGGTGCCGGAGGGCTCCCAGCTCGGCGAAACAGCGAGTTCGTCAGGGCCGCCCAAGGGAATGTCACTCGTGGGCTCAGCTTTGCGCCAGCGCGGCCTGCAACATCCGCGCCGCCGCGGCTCGGGGTGCCGGGTCGATCGCGATCAGGGCGTTCACCACCGCGCCGTCCACCAGCGCGACCAGCTTCTCCAGCTCCGCCGCGGACACCGGGGTGCCCGAGCGGGTGAAGATCTCCAGCAGCAGCTCGTTCAGCTGATCCGACAACGTCCGCATCAACGGCCTCAAGTACGGCCGCCGGCCGGTGGCCACCAGGCGTTCGTAGCGCAGCAGCACCGCTTCGGCGTCGGCCTCCGGGTCGCCGGAGGGCGGGCCCAGCAGGAGGTCCAGCACCAGCTCCACGGTCGCCGAAACGCCGCGGTTGCGGGTGGCCAGCTCCTCCAGCTGCTGCCGTCCGTTGGCCAGCTCCACCTGCGAGTGGTGCTCGACCGCCGCGGTCACCAGGTCCTCGAGGGAGTCGAAGTAGTACGTCGTGGACGCGAGCGGCAGGCCGGCCCGCTCGGCGACGGCCCGGTGGCGCACCGCGTCGAACCCGCCTTCGGCCAGCAGCTCCGCCGCGGCTTCGACGAGGGTGGCTCGCCGGCGCTCGCCCTTCGGGGTGGTTGCTGCTGCCGTCATGGCCGGTCATTCTGCCAGCCGCGCCATCAACCGGCCGTCAGAACCGGGGGGCGAGCGAGGCGGCGAAGCGCGCCAGGTCACCGGCGTACGGCGCGGGGTGCCCGAACGTCCCCGGCACACTCACCAGCACGAGGGTCCCACCCGTACCGGTGGCAGCACGCGCGGTCACCGCACCGGCCGATTGTGCCGGGTACGTCACCGGCGCCCCGCGCGGGAACACGGCCGCGGAGATCGAGCCGTCCGGCAGAGGGAACCCGGCGCCGCGGGAGCCCGTCGTACAGATGCTGCCCTGGGAGGCTTGCGTGGCGGTGAAGTGGCCTGGGAGCTCGCCAGCGAGGGCTGTGGCGAGCTCCCAGTCCACCTTTTCGCACCCGGAGGCGCCTTCGACCCGAGGGCCGGTCCTCCCGTCTCCACTGCCTCCCTGCTGAGGCGGCAGACCCGGGAAGTTCCCCTCCCCAGTACCCCAAGGACGCGCAGCCGACACACCGGGTTGCGTGGGAGCTTCAGCCGAATTCATGACAGCGGCGGAATCGGGCTTATCGCCCGTACCGGCCACGAGCCCGTAAGCGCCGAAGCCCACCAAAGCCAGCACGACAGCGCTGCCACCAGCGGCGATGCGGTTGCGGCGACGCAGCGTCAGCCGGCGCGACTCGCGGACGACGTCGTCCTTCGTGAACGTGGCGGGCGGCACCTCGCCGGGCAGGGTGGAGAACAACTCACGCTCATCCATTGGCCTCCACCTCCCGTTCCAGCACCTCTCGCAGGTTCGCCAGCCCCCGTGCGGTCTGACTCTTCACGTTGCCTTCGCTGCAGCCCAGCGCCTTCGCCGCGGCGGTCACGTCCAGGCCCTCGAAGAACCGCAGCACGAGCACCGCGCGCTGCTTCGGCGGCACTTCCTTCAGCGCCGCCAGCAAGTCTTCCCTGGTCGCGACGCGTTCGGCCAGGCCAGGCGCGTCCGACATCGGTTCCGGCATGACCTCGGCCTGCCACTCCCGGCGCCACGGCCGGCGCGACTCGTCGATGACGGCGCGCACGAGCGTTTTGCGCACATACGCGTCGGTCGCGGCGCGGTCCCTGATCTTCTTCCACCTCCGGTGCAGGGCGACGAACGCCGTCTGGGCGAGGTCGTCGGCCTTGTGCCAATCGCCACAGAGCAAGTACGCGGTCCGGCGCACGGCGTCCCGCTTCGCGGAGAAGTACTCCGCGAACTCGTCTTCGTCGCGCTGGTCCACGCGGTCTGCTGCTCCGCTCTTCTGCTCATCCGTCCTCAAGGACGGAACCGGGGGCGTCCACGGTTGCACGAGACCGCCGATTCCCTCCACCCCCTGCCGCATTGATCGCGCGGGTGGCGGTGTGATGTGATCGCGGCGTGACCTCGACTCCGCTCGATTTCCGCTCCGACACCGTCACCCGCCCGGATCGGCGCATGCGGGCCGCCATGGCCGAGGCCGAGGTCGACGACAACGTGATCGGCACCGACCCGACCATCGCCCAGCTCGAAGAGCGCGCCGCCGCGACGCTCGGCATGCCCGCCGCGCTGTGGACCCCGAGCGGCACCATGGCGAACCTCATCGCCCTGTCCGTGCACCTCAAGCGCGGTGACCGGTTCCTCGCGACGCGCGGTGCCCACGTGCTCACCAACGAGCTCGGCTCCGCCGCGTGGCTCGCCGGCGGCATGCCCGACATCCTGGAGCACGACGCCGGCCCCGGCCGCCCGACGCCCGACCTGCTGCGCGCGTCGATCGGCAACCCCGGCCCGTACTTCACCCTGCGCACCACGCTGCTGTGCCTGGAGAACACGCACAACGCGGCCGGCGGCGCCGTCACCCCGCCCGAGGAGCACGCGCAGCTGGTCGCCGTCGCGAAGGAAGCCGGGCTCAACGTCCACCTCGACGGCGCGCGCATCTGGCACGCGTCCGTCGCGCTGGGGGTGCCGCCGGCGGCGCTGACCGTCGGCGTCGACAGCGTGAGCGCGTGCTTCAGCAAGGGCCTCGGCGCGCCGGTCGGCTCGGTCGTCGCCGGCAGCGTCGAGTTCGTGGAGCAGGCGCGCCGGATGCGCCAGATGCTCGGCGGCGGCGTGCGCCAGGGTGGCATCCTCGCCGCGGCCTGCCTGGTCGCGCTGGAGAACGTCGGCGAGCTGGCCGAGACCCACGAGCACGCCCGGCGCCTGGCCGCGGGCCTGGCCGAGCACGGCTGGGGCGTCGCGACGCCGGACACCAACATCGTGCTCGCCGAGGTCCCCGACCTGGGTGTGGCGCTGGAGTGGCTCGGTTCGCTCGGCATCCAGGCGCTGCCGATGGCCGGCAAGGTGCGCTTCGTGCTGCACCGCGACCTCGAACCCACCGCCGTCGAAGACGCGCTGCAGCGCATCAAGGCGGGCTCGCGATGAATTGGACCGTCTTCGACTACGGCGAGGTCCTCTGCACGCGCACCACCGCGCTGCCGAAGCTCGCCGCCACGATGGGCGTGCCCGCCGAGGACTTCGAGCCCGTGTACTGGGCGGTGCGCGAGCCCTACGACCGCGGGTCGAGCGACCTCGAGTACTGGACGTCGATCGGCGACCGCTTGGGTGCGCGCGTGGACGACACGATGTCGGAGGAGCTCACGGCCATCGACGTCGCGGGCTGGTCGAACCTGGCGCCGTCGTCGCTGGAGCTGCTCGAAGCGCTGTCGGAAGCCGGGGCCGCGCTGGCGCTGCTGTCGAACGCGCCCTCGTCGTTCGGCAAGTGGGTGCGCGAGCAGGAATGGGCGAAGCTGTTCCGCGTCACACTGTTCTCGGGCGACGTGAAACTCGCGAAGCCCGATGCCGAGATCTTCCGGCTGCTGCTGGAAAAACTCGAGGCGAAGCCGGAGGAGTGCCTGTTCTTCGACGACCGGGAGTCCAATGTGGAGGGAGCGCGCGCCGTCGGCATCCGCGCGCAGCTGTGGGACGGCGCCGAGGCCGCCCGCGCCGCACTCGACTGAACCCGCACCCTCGACGAACGTCACGACGCCGGCCGGAGTGGCGCGGGTCCCCTTGGTCCACTGTGGTCAGTTCCACCGGAACCACCTTGGCCGCGAGCTGGGCGCCGCAGGAAGCATCACCCAGCAGCATCGACTTCGCGCCACGGCGGTGCGGCTCGGCGAGCGCGGCGCTGGTGTCGGTGTCGAACGTGTCGAGCGGTCCCGTGCTCTGCTGCGCGGCGCCGTGCCCGCGGTCACCGGACCTTGGCTCGATCGCCGGCAGGTGGAACCCGTCCGACGTGGTGAGGCCGAATACCTGCTGGTCGAGCCGGTCGGTGGTGGTCCTCGGTCCTTCCTCGGCGGAGCGGTTCGCGCTCCACGGTGGCGGACCGAGGTGAGGAAGCGATGAGCATCAGGTCAGAGTGCGGATAGGCCGATGCGGCGCCCAGCCGTCGTGGCCGGTCGCCGCACCGGAGGTCGCGTCCCCCTGAAGCCCGAGCGGTCAGCGCCCGATGCGCCTCGCGTCCTTCTTGCCGCTGATCGCGCCGTAGGCCGCGGTACCCAGGAACACCGCGCCGCCGATGATCGCGATCCACAGCACGGCCTTGAAGACGAAGCCGATCACCGCGCCGAGGACCATGAAGGCGATCCAGGCGACGATGAGCCCTCCGACGATCTTCCAGAACATGGCTCCTCCATGACGTTTCCGCGCCACGCCGGCCCGGTGCTGTCCAGCGTGCCACCCGCGGCGCGAAAACTCTCTCCGTCCAGCCAACGTTCAGGGGGATATCGGGGTTCCCCCTGACCGGTTCACCTGAGCCATTCCCCCAGGCGACGGACGCCTTCGTCGACGTCCTCGGTGGCCCCCGCGAACGAGAACCGCACGAACTTCCCGCCGTCCACCGGGTCGAAGTCCACCCCCGGCGCGATGGCCACCCCCGTGTCGGCGAGCAGGCGCTGGCACCAGCTGAGGCTGTCGTTGGTGTACGCGGAGACGTCGGCGTACGCGTAGAAGGCCCCTTCGGCGGGGGCGAGCTTGTCGAGACCGATTTTCCTGAGCCCGGTGAACAGCCGATCCCGGTTGCGGCGGTAGTGCTCCACGTGGGCGTCGGCCTCCGCGTACGACTCCGGCGTGAACGCCGCGACGGCCGCGTGCTGCGCGATCGCGGGCGGGCAGATCGTGAAGTTGCCCGTGAGCACGTCGACCGCCCGGTGCAGCCGCTGCGGCACGAGCATCCAGCCCAGCCGCCAGCCCGTCATGGCGAAGTACTTCGAGAACGAGCCCAGCACGAGCGCTTCGCGGCCGTACTGCCACGCGCAGTCGAGCTGCTTCTCGTAGGAGATGCCGTGGTAGATCTCGTCACTGACCAGCTGCACGCCGTGCGACGCGCACCAGCCGGAGATGGCCGCCAGCTCCCCGGGCGGCAGGACCGTGCCCGTCGGGTTGCTCGGGCTCGCCACGATGAGGCCGTCCAGCGGCCCCAGCTCGTCGAGGAGGTCGACGGTGGGCTGGAAGTTGGTCTCCGCGGTCGTCGCGAACTCCACGACCTCGCAGCCCAGGACCTTCAGCAGGTTCCGGTACGCCGGGTAACCGGGCCGCGCCATCGCCACGCGCGCGCCCGGGTCGAACGCGCTGAGGAAGCTCAGCAGGAAGCCCCCGGACGACCCGGTGGTCATCACCACGTCCTGCGCGCTGACATCGACGTCGTACGTCTTGCGGTAATGCCCGGCGACGGCCTCCCGCAGCTCGGGGATGCCGAGCTGCTCGGTGTAGCCCAGCGTGTGCTCGTCCAGCGCCGCTTTGGCCGCCCGCCGCACCGCTTCCGGCGCGGCCGCCGACGGCTGCCCCGCCGCCAGCGACACCAGGTCCCCGTGACTGCGCTGCCTCGCCTGCGCCGCGGACAGCACGTCCATCACGTGGAACGGGGGAACGCCGGCCCGCAACGCGGGCCCACCGAAAGCACCGATGTCGACCATGCGGCCAGGCTAACCCGGCACCGCTCGTGAGCGACGGTCGCCGCTCACGAGCCGCGCTTCCCGGCGCTGCTTTCGGGCTCTGCTGTCGTGCCGTGCTTCGGGGTTCCGCTCAGTACCCGCGGTACGCGCCGCCGTGCGCCATCGCCGCGATGCCCGGCACGTTACTCATCGAGCCGTACCGATCGAGCGAATACCGCACGCCCGCGATGATGTTGTCGACCGGGTTGTAGATGTTGTCGTGCCCCGGGAGCTTGTGCGCTTGGAACGTCGAGTCGATGCACTGCATCAACCCCTTGGACGGGTGCCCGGCGGCAGCATTGGAGTTGCCGGTGAGGAAGACGTGGTCGCCGTCACGCGCGGTCCAGGTGCCGAGCTCGGTCGTCACGCACCAGACGTCGGCGCGCCCGGCCGGCTCACGATGCAGGAACGCCCCGGTGACCACCGGGTTGTTCGCTCGCACGGCGGCCTCGAGGCGCCACGTCTCGTGCTCATCCGTGCGGTCGGTGACCGACACGCGCGGCCGGGCACCGGAGAGGTAGACGGCCAGCGTGATCGCCTCGAGCACCTCACCCGGCGCCTGGTAGATCGTCACCTTCGGCTTGGTGTACCCGGGCCGCAGGTGCCGCGTGCCCTCCGCATCGGTCACGGCTTCGAGCCACGCTTCGCGCTGTGCGGTCGACATCGCCAGGACCTGGCGCACAGCCTCAGACTTGGGATTTCCCGCGCGGCGCAACAGATCCTGCGCGTAGTCGTGGTCGATCCGGAACTGGTGCCGAGGCCCGCAGCCACCGCGGTCGTCGACGTAGACGGCGTGCGGCACGCCGTCCAGCAACTCGCACAGCTTCCCGATCATGTCCGGTTTGGACTGCGCGATGGAGACAGCCGGCCGATGGCGACGGGTCTCGACGTGGCCCTCGCCCGCGATCCAGCCGAGAATCGCCGCCTCGCGCACCGTCACGTCGAGCGCCGAATCGGTGTCGGCGGGCGCGGCGAGCAGGATCCGGTCACGACTGCCGACTTCGGCTGTCGTCACGAAGCGAACTTCGTCGGTGTGGACGTTGCGCTGCGCTTCCGCGACCACGCCGTGGATCTTGCCGCGGTGCACAGCCACGCCGTTCGCCGGCGCGGTACGCGTGCGCGGCGCCCAGCCACACTCCGGACAGATGATCGGACCGTCCTTGGCGACCGCGACCCGCGGCAGGTTCAGCCAGCGGTGGTTCGGCGTGGCGGTCGCCGCCCAGCGCGAGGTGGCCAAGGTGACCAGCGGCGCGTTCTCGTGGTGGACGACGCGCGTGACGCGGGTCCACTCGCTGCGCCGGGTCTGCGGGTTGTAGCCGATGGTCTCGTCGCCGACCTCGACGTCGTGGTGCTTCAGCAGCCCACGCCGCGTCAGGATGGCCGTGTCCAGCGGCACGCAGTCCCAGTTGTTGATCGCGTTCGGGTTACCGCCCGATTCGTGCTGGATGATCGCCCAGATGTTCTTCACGTCGGCTTCCGTGACGTTCACGCCGTTGGCCTGAAGGATCTTGATGGCCTCGTCGATCCATTCCTGCACATTGCCCGGTGGCGGGGACGCGGGCGGGCCGCCGCTGGGGCCGAGGCCGCCACCCCCGCCACCACCGCCGCCGCCCCCGCCCCCGCCACCGTGGTGGGACGAGGTGTGGAGGCCGCCGGTGCTCTGGGGGACGGTGCCGTCCTTGCCGGGCAGGGGGACCTTGTCGTAGCCGCCGTCGATCTGGGTCTTCATGAGCGTCTGCGACTGGCCGATCATGGTGTTGGCCTGGGTGAGCAGACCCTGGACCTCGCCGTCCCACTGCGTGGTGATGCCGTTGATCGCGGTTTTCGCCTTGGCCTTGATCTCGTCGGCACTGGGGCTGGGCGCGGGCTTCTTCTCGTCCGCGGCCGTCTTCGCGGCGGCTGCCGCGGCGTTCATGTCCTTCTGCGCCTGCTGGTTGACCGCGTTGACCGCGTCTTCGGCGCCCTGGAGCTTGTCGTGCGTGACCTTGGACTTGATGTCGGCGAGGTTCTTCGCGAGCGTCGTCAGGTCGTTCGCCACATCGCCGAGGTGCGCCTCGACCTTGGCACCCGCGCTGCGAACCGTGCGCACGTAGTCGAAGAACTTGTCGGCCGCGTCGCCGGACCAGACGCTGCTGTCGAGCGCCTTCGTGGTGTTGTCCAGCGCCTGCGAGTGGTCGGCCGCGTCGGTGGCGGCGCCGCGGAACTGGTCGGCCGCCTTGTTGATGGCGTCCACGTTGAGCTTGGCGACCTGGTCGACCTTGTCCGTGAACGCTTTCCAGTTGTCCGGAGTCCCGGCACCGACCCCATCCAAAGCCACTTGTCGCTCCCCCTGCTTTTTCTTTCCCGCGAGCCTGCTTTGTCCTATTTGCGGCAGTGCCTCAGTTGTCGACGTGGACCGTCAGGTCGCTCTTGCCGACCTCGTCCATTTCGGTCATCAGACCGGCGGCCTTGCGCATCGCCGAGGCGAGCGCGTCCATGTGCTGGCCCGCGGCGTCGAACTGACTGTGCACACCGTTCTTGAACTCGCCGACCGCGCTGTGGGCGTCCTGTGAGCCGGGCATCCCGCCGAACGGGCTGTCCTTTTCGTGGTCCATGCCGGTGAGCTTTTCCTTGGACTTCTGGTATTCGTCCTTCAGCTTCTCGACCTGCCGCGCCGCAATGGCCATCGAGTCGACGTCGTAGACAGCCACGGTCCGCTCTCCCCTTCACGAAAACCATCATCCGACCGATCAGACGTGGGCATGACCAGGTCGGTTCCCGACCCACTTTAAGACCTCGGCGGCGCGCCCGGTACGGATCTTCGACGAATCCACCCCGGCGTGCCAGGAATGGTTCACAAAGCGGCCTGCAGCTCCCGCACCCGCTCCACCAGCACCGCGTTGTCCGCCGGGGTGATGGTGGCCCACGTGCGGCCGTCGGAGTCGTCGGTGAGCTGGAAGAGGTAGCGGCCCGCGTCGGTGTCGAAGAAGGCCGTGGGGTGGGGCGAGCGACGGACGGTGCCGTCGCGGAGGGTGCGTTCGGCGGTGAACTGGCCGCGGGCTTCCTGGCCGAGCAGCATGCCGGCGAGCTCCTGGGCTTCCCACAGGGCGAGGCCGCGGTCTTCCAGCGCCGTGACCAGGGATTTGGGTTCGCCGCCGGCTTCGGCGTCGGCGGCGACGAGGGTGGCGTGGGGCACCGAGACGCTCTGGCCGAGGCCCGCGGAGAGGTCGCCGGCGACGGGGACGGCGGCTTCGGCCAGCGCGCCCTCGTCGGCGGGGATGAGCCAGACCTCGTCGCGATCGACGACGGCGAGCACGGCCTGGCTGCCGCGGCTGACGGCGCGCCCGTGGATCTCGCGGTCGGCCCAGACCCAGACGTCGAGGGCGTACTGCGGGCGCGACAGCAGGTGCAGCTGGTCGAACAGCTCACCCGACGCGCGGCGCCCGCGCGCAAGGCGGCGGCGCGAAAGTCCCTCCCACACCTGTTCGATCAACTCGGCGCGTTCGGAACGGGTGCGGCCCGGCGAAGGCACGCCGAGCGCGGCCGGGCGGCGGCCCAGCTCGAGCGACTCCCACAGGACGTCGAACTCGAGCGTCGAGAGCACGAGGTTCACGCGTCGTCGCCGATCACGTCGTCGGAGACCAGGCGGGGGTCGGTGAAGAGGTCCCTGTCGTCGACGCCGAAGTGGCGCACGTGCTCCGCGTCGTCCTCGTGCTGCGTGGCCGCGGGGGCGA
Source organism: Amycolatopsis sp. NPDC049253 (assembly GCF_040678995.1). Classification (NCBI taxonomy): domain Bacteria; kingdom Bacillati; phylum Actinomycetota; class Actinomycetes; order Pseudonocardiales; family Pseudonocardiaceae; genus Amycolatopsis; species Amycolatopsis sp. NPDC049253. The sequence continues at coordinate 63,764 of NZ_JBFAQX010000037.1, forward strand.
GGAACTTCGCGTCGCCCGAGGGCTGCTTGGGCTCGATCTGCTCGGTCTTGCGCAGCGCGATCGCCTCTTCCTCCGGCAGCTCACCCACCGGCAGCGGACGCACAGGCCCCTTCGACGGCGCACCACCGAAACCCTGGCGTGGACGTTCGCGATCACCGGCCAGCGCGCCACCGGCCACGCCCGCGCCCAGCGCCGCGGCACCCGCGCCGAGCTCACCGGCCGACGCACCCGCCGGCGGCGGCACGGCGGGACCGCCCACGCTCTCCTCCGGCACGACGGGTGACTGCGGACCGCTGCCGACCATCCGGCCCCGGCTCAACGCCGGGTCGCCACCACCGGTCCCACCGGCAGTCCCACCGACCGGACCGCGGCCGAGGACGGCGTCGGGCCCGGTCGACGAGCCACCCGGGGCAGCACCACCGGAACCAGGCCCGGGACCACCGGCAAACCCACGACCGACGCCGGGCTGACCCTCGAAACCAGGACCACCACCCCGGACCGGCCCACCGAAGCCGGGCCGGCCAGGCACCTCCGGCTGACCGCCGCCCCGAGGCAGTTCCCAGCCAGGCGGAGGCGGCGGCGTCGAAGGCCGGCCGGAAACGGGCGGCGCAACAGGCGGCACCGGCCGCCCGGGAGCCGAAGCCGGCGCCGTGTACCCAACCGACCCGCCCGAGCCGCCTGAAGCAGCCGACCCACCAGCCCGCGGCGGCACCGCGATCCCATACGCCGGCGTCGGCGGATCCACCGCCACCCGGTTCGCCACCGGCTGCACCACCGGCGGATCCACGTGCCGCGACTGCACCGACGCCGAAGCCGGCCGCACACCACCGTCCGGCGTCACGTCGACCGCCGAACCCGCCAGGTCGAGCACGCTCTTGCGCCCGTCCGGCTGTGTCATCGACAGCGACTGCGGCTGGCTCAGCGGCTCCGACGACAGCAGGTTCTCGCCGCTCTGTTGCGCGTACGCGTTCAACGCCTCGAGCGCCTGGCTTCGCGCGTTCTGCGCGGCGTCGACCGCCGTCGCGTGGTCGGTCTCGAAGCCGATGAGGCTCAGCACGGAGTCGCCGAGCGTGTAGCCGCCGGCGCCCTTCATGAGCGTGGCGGGGTCGGGCAGCTTGAACTTGGTGCGGTTGAAGGCCTCGCCCTGCGCGAAGAGCAGCTCGGCGGTGTTCGACACCTTCCGCATGGCGTCCTGGGAGAACCCGGCCTGGTCGGTGAACACCTGCCCGGCCGCGCCGCCCGCCTGGCTCTGCCACTCGACGCCGAGCTGCGTCAGCTGCGTGCGCAGCGCCTGGTCGGTCTCGGCGAGCGCGGTCGCGACGGCCTTCAGCGCGTCGACGGCCGTGCCGATGCTGCCGATGCCGTCGCCGTCGGAGAACTTCCGGATCTCGTCGGCGAGGGACGTGTCCGTCCAGCCGTCGAAGCGCTGGTCGCGGATCTTGCCCGCGAGGTCGGCGATCTCCACGCGCCCTCCCTAAGTCCGTGTCTTGAGGTATTGCAGCGCCAGGTCGGCCGCCTGCGTCGCCTGGTCGCACAGCTGCTGCTGGGTGAACGCGCCGGCGGTGACCGCAAACGCTTGCGCCGCCAACGTCTGGCCCTTCGCGACGCCGACGAGCACCTCGCAGTCCGAAGGCGTGCCGGCCGCGCGGTAGTTCGTGAGCGCCGGGTAGCCCTCGACCGCGAACGGCGCCGTGGTCATGCTGTTCTTCCGCCGCGCGCCGGTGAGCCACTCCTGCAGGTCGGCGGTGACGGTGCGCAGGTGGTACGCGTGAAACGGCTCGGTCTTGTCCGCGTCGAACACGCACGTGGGCCCGTCCTGCGGATCGGCGGCCTTGCGCGGCACGGCGTTGACCTGCAGCTCGTCGAGCTGCGCCTGGCCCAGCAGGTCGCACGGGTCGACGCCGGTGAGCGAGAGGTCGGCCGGGCGCGGCGGCAGCTGCGAAGCCTTCGCGGCCTGCGAAGCCGAGCTCACCGCGGTCGGCACCGGCACGGCCGTGCCGGCATCGCCGGACGAGCACCCGGCCGCACCGAGCGCGAGCAGAGCGCCCGCGGACAGAGCCCTAGTGAATGCCGTGCGCACCACGGTCCCCGAACGCCGCGGCCTTGTCGTCTTCACTCGCCTGGTACGTCTGCGCCGCGCCCCGCAGCTGCTCGCCGAGGCGGCGCAGGTTGGCGACGTACGCCCGCGCTTCAGCGGCGTAGGAGTGATCACCGTCCGCGACGATCATGTTCCACGCCGCCACGGAGTTCACGCTCACCGTGTCGGCCGAGGGCGTGTCGATGCGCAGCTCGCCCAGGCGCGTGAGCAGCTTGTCCTCGAGCGCGTTGGCCTGCTCGTCGACGGCCTTCGCCACGTCCAGCAGCTTCTCCGGCGCCACGATGAGGTCCGCGACGCCGGGCGCGGCCGGGACGGACGACGCCAGGTCGGACAGCGGACTGCTTCCCGCCATAACGGCTCCCCCTCGGTGATACGGACAGTGACCGTTCGGTCCCGCTACGAGGCTACCAACCGCCGGGTGATCGGGAGGCGGAAACTCAGGCGTTCACCGGCATGGTGATGTCGCCGTTGGCCGCCTTGAGCGCGATGTCGGTGCGGTGGTGCGAGCCCGCGAGGTGCACGCGCTCCACCGTCTCGTACGCGTGCTTGCGCGCCGACTTGAGCGACTTGCCCGTGCCGACCACGGACAACACGCGCCCGCCCGCCGACACCACGGCGCCGTCCTCGCGCCGCCGCGTGCCCGCGTGGAGCACGCCCTCGAGCTCGCCACCGGTGATCACGTCGCCGGTGCGCGGCTTGCCGGGGTAGCCGTCGGCCGCGATCACGACCGTCACGGCCGCGCCGCCCGACCACTCCAGCGGCGGCTGCTTCGCGAGCTTGCCGGTGGCCGTCGCGTGCATGAGGCCGGCCAGCGGCGTGCGCAGCAGCGCCAGCACGACCTGGGTCTCCGGGTCGCCGAAGCGGCAGTTGAACTCGATCACCTGCGGGCCCTCGGACGTCAGCGCGAGGCCGGCGTAGAGCAGGCCGGAGAAGGTGGCGCCGCGCGCGTCGAGCTCGTCGACCACGGGCTGCACGATGCGGGCGACCACGTCGTCCACCAGGTCTTCCGGCGCCCAGGGCAGCGGGGCGTACGCGCCCATACCGCCGGTGTTCGGGCCCGCGTCGTCGTCGCCGACGCGCTTGAAGTCCTGCGCGGGCAGCAGCGGGACCACGGTGCGGCCGTCGACGAAGCAGAACAGCGAGGCCTCGGGTCCGTCCAAAAAGGATTCCAGGAGGACGGGGTGGCCACCGTCGAGGAGCATCAGGGCGTGCTTGCGCGCGACCTCGACGTCCTGCGTGACGACCACACCCTTGCCGGCCGCGAGGCCGTCGTCCTTCACGACCCAGGTGGGGCCGAAGCGCTGCAGCGCGGCGTCGAGGCGCGCCGGCGTGTCCACGACCTCGCTGCGCGCGGTGGGGACGTTCGCGGCGGCCATCACGTCCTTGGCGAACGCCTTCGAGCCCTCGATGCGCGCGGCCGTGGCCGACGGTCCGAAGCAGGCGATGCCCGCCTTCCGCACCGCGTCGGCGACGCCCGCGACCAGCGGAACCTCGGGGCCGACCACCACGAGATCGGCCTTCCATTCGCTCGCCAGGGCAGCGACCGCTTCGGGATCAGCCGGCTCGACACCCATCTGCTCGGCGACCGCGGCCGTCCCGGCGTTGCCGGGCGCGCAGGCGAGCGCGGTGACGGCGGGATCGCCGGACACCGCGAGGACGAGTGCATGCTCCCGGGCGCCGGACCCGATTACCAGTACGCGCACGCCGAACAGCGTAACGGGCTCGGGTCGGCGTGGGCATTTCGCCGTCCGCGAGCGGTCTCCGCGTTGCTGTCCGAAAGCGGATTCCATGCACCGTTTACCGGCTTGTCAGCCGTCTGTCCGCCCTGTGCCGCTCAGCGGACGCTTGCGGCCGTGAGGGTGGCGGCGGGCGTTGCCAAACCGGCCGAAAGTAGGCGGTACCGGACTGGCGGCCGCCTTCCTGCCGCCAGTTTCCGCCGTGACTGTGGTCGGATTGGCAATAAACGGCACAGTGTGGCAAACCCGTCGAAAAGGACGGATGCCCGGTAGAGAGAGGTCCCTTTCCCATGAAGCGCAAACGCGTGGGTGTGCTCGCCCTGTCCGGTCTCGCCCTGCTCGGCGTCGCGAGCCTGGCGATCGGTCCCGCCACGGCGGCCCCGCAGCAGGTGGCGGGCGCGGCGGCGCACCGGCACGATGACCCCGTGATCGTCGGACACCGGGGCGCGCCCGGCTACCGCCCGGAGCACACGCTCGCCTCCTACGAGCTCGCGTTCCGCATGGGCGTGGACTTCGTCGACGTCGACCTCGTGCCGACCAAGGACGGCCGGCTCGTCGCTCGGCACGAGCCGGAGATCGGCGGCACCACCGACGTGGCGGACCACAAGGAGTTCGCCGCGCGCAAGACCACCAAGACCATCGACGGTGTGTCGATGACCGGCTGGTTCACCGAGGACTTCACGCTCGCGGAGCTCAAGACGCTGCGCGCGAAGGAGCGGATCCCGGAGAACCGCCCGAACAACCAGCTCTACAACGGCCGCTTCCAGATCGCGACCTACCAGGAGGTCATCGACCTCACGCGGCGCCTCGGCAAGGAGCTGCACCGCACGCTGGGCACGTACCCCGAGGTCAAGCACTCGACGTACTTCTCCTCGATCGGCAACCCGACCGAGCCGAAGCTCGTCGCGTTCCTCAACCGCAACGGCCTCAACCGCCCCGACGCGCCGGTGATCATCCAGTCGTTCGAGGTCACGAACCTCAAGGAGCTGCACAAGCAGGTGCGGGTGCCGCTGCTGCAGCTGACCGAGGCCACCGGCGCGCCGGCCGACTTCGTGGCCGCCGGTGACAAGCGCACGTACGCCGACATCGTGTCGCCGGCGGGGCTGCGCGAGGTCGCGAAGTACGCGAAGTACCTCGGCCCGGACAAGGCGCAGATCATCCCGCGCGACGCTTCGGACAACCTGGGCAAGCCGACCTCGCTGGTCGCCGACGCGCACCGCGTTGGCCTGAAGGTGCAGCCGTACACCTTCCGCAACGAGAACCCGTTCCTGCCGGCGAACCTGCGTTCGTCCGCCAGCCTGACGGAGTTCGGCAACGTCTTCGCGGAGGAGGCGGCGTTTTTGAAGGCCGGTGTCGACGGCTTCTTCGCCGACCAGGCGGACACAGCACTGGAGTCGCTGCACGATTTCCTGGGTCACTGATTTTCTTGTGCCGTAAGGCTTTTCGCAGGCCCGTTCACCCAATGGTGGACGGGCCTGCTGTTTTTTGTCGGCGCGGGTTCCTACTGTTGTCGGCATGGTTCTCGGGGAGGAGATCGATCGGCTGGCGTGCGACACCGGATTTTCCGGGGTCGTGTCGGTCAGCCGTGGTGATGAATCGGTGCTCGCGCGGGCGTACGGATTTGCGCACCGCGGGTACGGCGTACCGAACACAGTGGACACACGGTTCGCGATCGCCAGTGGTACCAAGGGTTTGACCGCCCTGGTGGTGGTTCGGCTGATCGCCGAGGGGTTACTGACCTTGGGCACACGGGCGCGTTCCCTGCTGGGCGCGGATCTGCCGTTGATCCACGATGACGTGACGGTGGAACACCTGCTGTCCCACCGCTCTGGCATCGGCGACTACTGCGACGAGGACGCTCCGCCACCGGCGCATCCGCAGTCTTTCACGTCGGCGGCAGCGTATTTGCCTGCGCTGGACGGGTTCCCGCAACGGTTTCCGCCGGGGTCGCAGTTCTCCTACAACAACGGCGGGTTCGCGGTGCTGGCCCTGTTGGCGGAACGGGCCACGGGTGAACCATTCGCGGATCTGGTTGCTTCGCGTGTTGTCGCGTCCGCCGGCATGGCGCACACCGCGTTCCACCGGTCGGACGAATTGCCCGGCGACGCGGCGACGGGGTACCTGGAAGACGGGCGCACCAACGTGTTCAGCCTTCCCGTGGTGGGCAGCGGTGATGGCGGGATCTACTCGTGCGCCGATGATTTCGCCGCGTTCTGGGCCGCGTTGCACGCCGGGCGAATCGTGCCGCCGGAGTGGGTTTCGCGGATGACGGCCGTGGTGAGTGCGGAAACCTCCACACGCGAACGGCTCCGCTACGGTCTCGGCTTCTGGCTCCCACCCGACGGCACGACGGTGATGCTGGAGGGCTACGACTACGGCGTCTCGTTCCGCAGCGTCTCGCGCCCATCCGACGGGCTGGTGTTCACGGTTGTTTCCAACACGTCCGAGGGCGCGTGGCCGCTGACCAGGTGGCTGGGAGGGGAGCTGGTGGCGAAAGGTTGACACCATGGCCGACTGAGCCGCGACGACGCCGCGATCGGCGGTGGCGCAACGCATCGCGCGCCACCGCCGCCATGGCGCGGCGTGGCCAGCGGAGGGGCGCGCTCGCGCGATCGTGCGGAGAACGGCAAGGCAAGGGCACCCATGACCAACGTCGGCGGCGCAGGGCCGAGATTGCCGGCCCACCTCGACACTCGTCTACGGGCGGTGCCGTGCGCCCGCGGGTCGTTCGTCGCAGGCCGCGCCGAGCAGCCGGCAATCGCCGGATTTGTCGTGCCGATGAACCAACGTCGGCGGCGCAGGGCTGGGGTTCCTGACGGAACCTTGACACCCGCAGACGCGCCGGGCTAGCTTCTCCGGAACTTCAAAGGTCTGTCCACATACCTTTCAGGTGGGGTGCCCGATGGATGTCTCCGACCAGCAGACCGCCGAACCCGACCGACACGACGAGGACAGCGCCCGGCTGCACGCACTGGGGTATGCGCAGGAGCTCAAGCGCACGATGTCGTCGTTCTCGAACTTCGCGGTGTCGTTCACGATCATCTCGATCCTGTCCGGATGTCTGACGCTGTACGGCTTCGGCATGAAGACCGGCGGGCCCGTGGCGATGATCTGGGGGTGGCCGCTCGTCGGCCTCTTCGTGATCCTCGTGGGGCTCGGCATGGCGGAGGTGTGCTCCAGCTACCCCACGGCGGGTGGTCTGTACTACTGGGCCGCGAAGCTCGCCACGCGCAACGGGCCGGCGTGGTCGTGGTTCACCGGGTGGTTCAACCTGATCGGCCAGATCGCCGTGACGGCGGGCATCGACTTCGGGGCGGCGCTGTTCCTGAACGCGTTCCTCGACCTGCAGTGGGGCTACGCCGCGACGCCGGGGCACACGATCCTGCTGCTGGCGATCATCCTCGTCGTGCACGGGGCGCTGAACACGTTCGGCGTGCGCGTGGTGGCGATCCTCAACAGCGTGAGCGTGTGGTGGCACCTGATCGGGGTGCTGGTGATCGTCGGCGTGCTCGTGTTCGTGCCGGCGAAGCACCAGGACGCGTCGTTCGTGTTCGGGCACTTCGCCAACGAGACGGGCTGGAGCTCGTCGGTGTACGTATTCGCGCTCGGGTTGCTGCTGGCGCAGTACACGCTGACCGGCTACGACGCCTCGGCGCACATGACGGAGGAAACCAAGAACGCCGCGAAGGCCGGGCCGCGCGGGATCATCAACTCGATCCTCGTGTCGCTCGTCGCCGGGTGGGTGCTGCTGATCGGGCTCACGTTCGCCATCCAGGACTACGACGGCGCGGTCAATTCGGCCACGGGTGTGCCGCCGGCGCAGATCTTCATCGACGCCACCGGCGCGGTCACGGGCAAGTTCCTGCTGCTGATCTGCATCGGCGCGCAGCTGTTCTGCGGCATGGCCTCGGTGACGGCCAACTCGCGGATGATCTACGCGTTCGCCCGCGACGGCGCCATTCCCGGCTCGAAGATCTGGCACCGCATCAACAAGCGCACGCAGACACCCACCAACGCCGTGTGGCTGGCCGCGGGCGGCGCGCTGATCTTGGCGCTGCCCTACCTGTGGAGCGCCACGGCGTACGCGGCGGTCACGTCGATCGCGACCGTCGGGCTGTACGTGGCATACGTGATCCCGGTCTTCCTGCGGGTCCGGCGCGGCGACAGCTTCGAGAAGGGCCCGTGGAACCTCGGGCGCTGGGGCAAGCCGATCGGCATCGTCGCGACGGCGTGGGTCGTGGTGATCTTCGTGCTGTTCATGCTGCCGCAGGGCTCGCCCGTCACGGTCGACTCGTTCAACTACACGCCGATCGCGTTCCTGATCGTGCTCGGCGGCGCGGCGCTGTGGTGGGTCGTATCGGCGCGCAAGTGGTTCACGGGCCCGAAGGTGCAGGGATCCGCGGCGGAACTCGAAGCCGTCGAACGGGAGCTCAAAGAACTGGGATAGACCCGGGATCAACCCGGAGGTGGAGGCGGCGCGCGGCGGGCCTGGTGAAGATCGGGACGGTGAAACCGAACCGAACAGCCACACTCGCGCTCGCCGCCGTGAGCCTCGGCGCGCTCACCGTCGCACCCGCTGCCGCGGCCACCCCGGCCCTGTCCTGGGGCACCTGCCCCGCGCCGACGCCCGACGCGTCGAACACCACCGTCCAGCGCGACCCGCGCCAGCAGTGCGCCACGCTGACCGTCCCGCTCGACTACGCCCACCCGCACGGAAAGACCATCACCCTCACGATCTCGCGCATCCCCGGCACCAAACACCAACCGCTGGCCATCGGCCCCGGCGGGCCCGGCGGATCCGGCCTGGACCAGCCGAGCGTGTGGTCGACCACGGCCGTCGGGAAGCAGCTGCTGAGCCAGTACGACCTCATCGGCTTCGACGACCGCGGCATCGGCAGCTCCACACCAGTCCTCTGTGGACTGTCCGACGCCGATCGCGCCCCCACCCTCGCCGACCCGTACCCGGCGCCCGACGGCGACATCACCGCCAACGTCGCCTACGCCCGCCGCGTCGCCGACACCTGCGCGAAGAACGCCGGCGCCTACCTGCCGTACCTCAACACCCGGAGCGTCGCCCAGGACATGGACCGCATCCGCGAAGCCCTGGGCGCGCGGCAGCTGAACTACTACGGCACGTCCTACGGCACCTACCGCGGCGCCGTCTACGCGTCGATGTTCCCGCAGAACACCGGCAAGATCGTGCTCGACAGCAGCACCCCGCCCGAAGGCGTCACGGCCGCGATCCGGCTGAAGGGCGAGGGCGTGGAAACGGCGTTTCCCGCGTTCGCCGGTTGGGCCGCGGACCACGACAGCACCTTCCACCTCGGCACCACCCCAGACGCCGTGCGAGCCGCCTACTTCCGCATCACCGCGGCCCTCGACCAGCACCCCCGCACCTTCGACAGCGGCGGCGTCCTCACCGGCAACGACGTCCGCATCGCCCTGCCGCCGTTCCTCGAGAAGCCGGCGACCTACCCCGTCATCGCCACCCTGCTGGCCCTCGGCGACGGCCAGGACCTACCCTTCGGCACCACCTTCACCCAGCCGATCCCCGACAACTTCGCCAGCGACCAGTACGCCGTCCTCTGCGGCGACGCGCCCGTCTCGCGCAACCCCGCGACGTACGCCGTCGCCGTGCAGCAGGAACGCCAGGCCCACCCCCTCACCAACGGCATGCCCGCCGACATCTGGCCGTGCGCCTTCTGGCCGCGCGACGCCGTGCACCAGCCCGTGCCCATCACCGCGAACGGCCCGCGCAACGTCCTGATGCTCCAGAACCGCGCCGACCCCTCCACCGCCTACTCCGGCGCGCTGCGGATGCGCACCGCCCTCGGCCGCCGCGCGGAGCTGACCACGATCGACGACGTCGGCCACGGCGTGGACCTCACCAACGCGTGCACCGCCGGCCGGCTCACCGATTTCCTGCTCGAAGATCACCTGCCCGGGCGCGACACGGCCTGCCCGTGACCCGTCATCCGAGATCAACCTGGGTGAAGATGCGGGCATGGAGACCCTCACGCTGGTCGGAGTCCTCGCCGGCTCGCTCGGCCTGACCGCGCTCGCCCGGCGCTACAACGTGTCGGCGCCGCTGCTGATCGTCGTGGTCGCGCTGGGGGTCGCGCTGATCCCCGGCGTGCCACGCATCGAGCTGGAGCCCGAGCTGATCCTCACCGTGGTGCTGCCGCCGCTGCTCTACTCGACGTCGCTCGACAGCTCGCTCACACACTTCCGCGCCAACCTGCGCCCGATCATCGGGCTGGGGGTGGTGCTGGTGGTCGTGACGGCCGTGGTCGTCGCGTTCGTGGTGCACCTGCTGCTGCCCGACCTGCCGTGGGCGTCGGCGCTGGTGCTCGGGGCCGTGGTGGCGCCGCCGGACGCCGTGACGGCCGTGGCGATCGGGCGCAAGCTCGGCCTGCCGCGCGGGATCATGACCGTGCTGACCGGCGAAAGCCTGGTCAACGACGCCGCCGCGCTCACGCTGTACAAGGTCGCGCTGGCCGCCGTCGCGGGCACGGCCGGGTCGATCGGCCACGGCCTCGGCGTGTTCGCGGTGGCGACGGTGCTCGGCATCGCCGTGGGCCTCGTGGCCGGGTTCGTGGTGGTGTTCATCCGCTCGCGGCTCGAAGACCCGCTGCTGGAGTCGGCGTTCGGGATCATCGTGCCTTTCGCGGCCTACGTCACCGCCGAACACCTGCACCCGTTCGGCTCGGAGTTCAGCGGCTCCGGCGTGCTCGCCGTGGTCACCGCCGGCCTCTACCTCGGCCAACGGTCGCTGCGCGCGTCGCCGGCCACGCGCATGCAGGACCGGTCCGTGTGGACGTCGATCGACGTGCTGCTCGAAGCGCTGGTGTTCGCGTTGATGGGCCTGCAGCTGCCCTTCGTGCTCGACGGCGCCGACCGCGCGGCCCGCGACAACGGCACGCTGGCGATCGTCGCCGTCGTCGTGCTGCTGGTGACGATGGCCGTGCGGATCCCCGCCGTGTTCCTGTCGAGCTACCTGCCGAGAACGCTGCGGCTGTTCGGCCGCACGCGAGACTCGGCTTCGTGGCAGGCGCTGGCCGTGGTGTCGTGGACGGGAATGCGCGGCGTGGTCACGCTCGCCGCGGCGTCGGCCGTGCCGTTCGGAACGCCCGGGCGCCCGGAGATCCAGCTGTTCGCGTTCACGGTCGCCGTCGGCACAGTGCTGGTCCAGGGCCTCACGTTGCCGCCGCTGATCCGCTGGCTCAAGGTGCGGGACCCGGCCGAGGCCGCGCGCGATCAGGCCGAGGAGCTGGCCGCGCGGGAAGTCGCGCAGAAGGCGGCGCACGCGCGGCTGAAGGAGATCACGCAGGCGGCGATGTCCAAGGCGGACCTGCCACCGGACCGCATGAAGCGGCTGGAAGAACGTCTGGAGCGGCTCGTCGACACCCGCTACCGCTTCGCGCGGGCCGCGATCACGCTGTCCGGTGAGGAACGCAGCGCCAGCCCGCAGGCCAAGTTCGCGCAGGCCCGGCGGGAGCTGCTGATCACGCAGCGCGCGGCGATGATCGCGGAGAACCGCGCCGGGCGGCTCGACGACGAGGTACTGCGCAAGGTCCTCGTCGAGCTGGACCTCGAAGAGCTCTCCGCCACCAACACCCTCACCAACCGGACGGGCATGGGCTGACGGGCGTTCGGTCGGGAACGCCCGTCAGCTCGGCGAAGACGTCAGACGAACTCGTGGCGCACGATCGTCTGCTCGCGACCCGGGCCCACGCCGATCGCCGAGATACGCGCGCCCGAGAGCTCCTCAAGACGCTCCACATAGGACCGAGCGTTGGCCGGCAGCTCGTCGAACGTCCGGCAGCTCGAGATGTCCTCGAACCAGCCCGGCAGCTCTTCGTACACCGGCACGGCGTGGTGCACGTCGGTCTGCGTCATCGGCATGTCGTGGGTGCGGCGGCCGTCCACGTCGTAGCCGACGCACACCGGCACCTTCTCCAGCCCCGACAGCACGTCGAGCTTGGTGAGGAAGTAGTCGGTGATGCCGTTGACCCGCACGGCGTAGCGGGCGATCACAGCGTCGAACCAGCCGGTGCGCCGCGAACGGCCCGTGGTCACGCCGAACTCGCCGCCCTGCTTGCGCAGGTACTCGCCGGCCTCGTCGTCGAGCTCCGTCGGGAACGGGCCCGAGCCGACGCGCGTGGTGTAGGCCTTCAGGATGCCCAGCACGGTGGTGATGCGGCCCGGGCCGATGCCCGAACCCGCGCTCGCGCCGCCCGACGTCGGGTTGGACGACGTGACGAACGGGTACGTGCCGTGGTCCACGTCGAGCAGCGTGCCCTGCGAACCCTCCAGCAACACCGTTTCGCCGCGTTCGAGGGCCTGGTTGAGCTGCAGGCGCGTGTCGGCGATGCGGTGCGCGAACTTCTCGCCGGCGGCGAGCACCTCGTCGGCGACCTGGTTGGCGTCGAGCGCCTTGCGGTTGTAGACCTTCACCAGAACCTGGTTCTTGAACTCACACGCCGCTTCCACCTTCTGGCGGAAGATCTTCTCGTCGAGCAGGTCCTGCACGCGGACGCCGACGCGGGCGATCTTGTCCTGGTAGCACGGCCCGATGCCGCGGCCGGTGGTGCCGATCTTGCGGCTGCCCAGGTAGCGCTCGGTGACTTTGTCGATCGCCACGTGGTACGGCATGATCAAGTGCGCGTCGGCCGAGATCCGCAGCCCGCTCGTGTCGACGCCGCGTTCCTCCAGGCCCGCGAGCTCTTCGAGCAGCACGCCCGGGTCGACCACCACACCGTTGCCGATGACGTTGGTCACGCCCGGCGTGAGGATCCCGGACGGGATGAGGTGGAGGGCGAAGTTCTCGCCGTTGGGCAGGACGACGGTGTGGCCGGCGTTGTTGCCGCCCTGGTACCGGACGACCCACTGCACGCGGTCACCGAGCAGGTCGGTCGCCTTGCCCTTGCCTTCGTCCCCCCACTGGGCACCGATCAGCACGATCGCCGGCATGTGACACTCCAGGTGTTCGGCAACAGGGAAAGTGTCCCGATGGGACACGGGGTGGCGCTGGGAAATGCCGGTGCATGACTGTAACGGAGGACGTGGGCGTGCGCGGAATCGTGGTGGCCTGCGGTGATGATCCGCACTCGTTCACGGCCCTCCGTGACGTGTCCATCGTCCGCGTTTCGGCGCTTCCGGGCAAGGCGGAAATCGATCCCTTGCTGGGGAAACACGAGCGCTTGATCGTCGCGGGGACCGACGCGGACCTCGCGGCGGTGCTCGTGCGATTGCTGCGGACCGATCGGGTGTCGGGCGTGTCGGTCGGGTTCGTGCCTGCCGAGTCCGGTTCGGCCGTCGCGGCGCTCTGGGGACTGCCCACGGACCCCGTCAAGGCGCTTGAAATCGCCCTCGACGCTTCGGCCTCGGAAGTGCCCCTCGTGCGCGACGACACCGGCGGAATCCTGGCCGGGCGCGCCACGCTGCGTGACGTCCAGGGTCAGGCGTACTGCGACGAGCACCTGGCCTTCGACGGCGCCGCGGCCACCGTGGACGTGTCCTCCGACGAAAACGGCCTGGTCGCGCGGGTGACGCGGGGGAAGCTCGTGAAGCGCACCGCGGTGTTCCACGGCCGGGCGTTCCAGCTCGGCTGCCGGCCGACCACTTCGCTCGTGAGTGACGGCGTCGCGCACCCGCGCGAGGTCACCAAGCGGACCTGGTACCGGCACACCGAGGACCTCCGCCTGATCCGACCGTGACCGTTTTCATCCGATAGTTCTGCGCCAGGTGGCCTAACAGCACGTTCTGTTCACTGAAGGTCTGTTACATGTCACCCGTAAGTGTTGCTTGCGCCACTTCCGTGGTCGAAGGTGAATCAGTCCCACACTCGACACGGAGGCAGCAACATGCCCACAGCGCGTAGTGTCCGAAACTCCTTGACCGTCCTGGTCGGCGTGACGCTGCTCGGCGGCACGATGGTCGGCATCGCCGACGCGACCCCGCCCGGCATCCCGTCGGCCGCGACGGCCGAGAGCGAGCTCGCCGGCCTCACCGTGAAGGCCGACGGATCGCTGACCGGTTACAGCCGCGACAAGTTCCCGCACTGGATCCAGCAGGGGGACAACTGCGACACCCGTGAGGTCGTGCTCAAGCGCGACGGCACGAACGTCGTCACCAATTCCAGCTGCACCGCCACCTCGGGCAAGTGGGTTTCGCCCTACGACGGCGCGACCTGGACCGCGGCGTCCGATGTGGACATCGACCACGTCGTGCCGCTGGCCGACGCTTGGCGCACCGGTGCTTCGTCGTGGACCACGGCGCAGCGCCAGGCCTACGCCAACGACCTGTCCGACCCGCAGCTGATCGCCGTGACGGACAACGTCAACCAGGCGAAGGGCGACAAGTCGCCGGATCAGTGGAAGCCGCCGTCCACGGGCTACTGGTGCACCTACGCCCGCATGTGGGTCGCGGTGAAGTCGAAGTTCAAGCTCACGGTGAACTCCGCCGAGAAGTCCGCGCTGACGGACATGCTCGGCCGCTGCTGACGTGATCCGCGCGGGCCGGGATCGGTTCTGGGGTCTGGGGTTCGACGGCCGATCACCCCGGTCCCGCCCGCGCGGAACCCTACGGACGGTGGTAGTGCGAGCACGGTCTGCCACGTAAGGTCTGGACCATGAGGAAGCTCGCGGCGGCCGCGCTGGCCGTGCTCCTGGTGCTGTGCGGTGCGGTGCCGGCCTCGGCCGCGACCGGGCGGCGCGTGATCGTGTACTACCAGACGATCTACAACGGCAGCGCGTACGTCTCGCCGCTCGGCCTCACGCAGCACAACGCGGGCGTCACCGACGTCATCGTCGGCGCGATCCACCTCGACCCCGGCGGCGTGGTCCACGTGAACGACGACCCGCCGTCGGCCGCCAAGTTCGACCCGATGTGGCAGGACCTCGGCACCTTGCGCTCCCAGGGCGTCCACACCCTGGCCTTCCTCGGCGGCGCGGCGCAGGGCAGCTTCCAGCGGCTGGCCTCCGACTTCGGGACCTACTACCCGCCGCTTCGCGCTCTGCTTCGCGACCACTCGCTGTCCGGCATCGACCTGGACATCGAAGAGACGGTGGACAACGCCTCGGTCGTCCGCCTCATCGACGCCCTGCGCGCGGACTTCGGCTCGTCGTTCCTCATCACCTTCGCCCCCGTCGCCCCGGAACTGAGTGGCGGCCGCGGCCTCTCGGGCCTGGACTACGACCAGCTCTACCGCGACCGCGGCTCCCAGATCTCCTGGTTCAACACCCAGTTCTACTGCGGCTGGGGCTCCCTGTCCGACACCGGCGGCTACGACGCCATCATCCGCCACGGCGTCGTGCCGGCCGCCAAGGTCGTCGCCGGCACCGTCACCAACCCGGCCAACTGCGGCGGCTACGTCGACCTGCCCCGCCTGCAATCGACGATCCACTCGCTCACCACGAAGTACCCGGACTTCGGCGGCATCGACGGCTGGGAGTACTTCAACTCCCTCCCGGGCGGCACGACCGCACCTTGGCAGTGGGCGCAGCAGGTTGCGCCCACGGTGAAGGCCTGATCGGCGGCGGGTCGGGTGGGGCTTGCCGGGGATGCCTGGCTGATCTTCGCGGTTGCCTCTGTGGCCCGGAGGTCATCGGCTTGTCAGCGCGCGGCGCTGTGGCCGGGGTTGATGTTTCCGCGCGGTGGGCCGCATGACAGCCAAGCCGCTGCCCGCCGGGCCGATCTCCTTGCCCCGCAACAGATGTGCGCCACCCCCGGCGACAGACAGCCCCCGCCCTCCCTAAGAGCGTGTCTTACGTGGTGATCGGGTCGCTCGTGAGCGATGATCTTGGCTGTGGTTGATCGGTTGTCGTTGCGGTTGGTGCCGGATGAGCTGTGGTTGCTGGTGGAGCCGTTGATCCCGGCGTTCGAGTCGCGCCGCAGGGTGGTGGCACGGCCCCGTTGGACGCTCGTGCGGTGTTCACGGCGATCGTGTACGTGCTGACCAGCGGGTGTGCCTGGAGGGATCTGCC
>NZ_JBFAQX010000038.1:0-22926 GCF_040678995.1 Amycolatopsis sp. NPDC049253
CGACAAGGCCTACGACCAGCCCGACCTCCGCCGCTGGGTCCGAGACCACGGCATCAAGGTCCGCATCGCCCGCAAGGGCATCGAATCCAAGGACACGCTCGGCAAACACCACTGGGTGATCGAACGAACCATGGCCTGGTTCACCGGATACCGGCACCTCACCCTGCGCTAGGAACGCAAAGCCGAACACTTCCTCGCCTTCCTCATCCTCGGAGCCAGCCTCACCTGCTACAAGAAACCCCGAAAACTAGCCACATGAGACACGCTCTTAGACCGTCTTCAGAATCGCCGTCGCACCGGCGCGTTGCGGATGGCTCGTGAAGGGTCGGTGATCAGGCAGCGAGTCGAGCCAGTCCAGACCGTAATCGGCCACCGACCCTTGCCGGCCACCGCCTGGGAACCTCGTGAGCCAGTCCCGCAGGCGCCGCAACTCCACCATCGTCGGTTGTTCGCCTTGACGTTCACCGCAACCCACAGAGGTGAGAACGCCGGCAGCTCGAGCGCCTCGTCGATCGTCGGCCGGTCCGGCTGAGCCGCACGGTGCCGTGCTGCTCGGACGCCACCAAGCGCTGAGTCAAGCGGACCGTGGCCGAGCAGGCCGGTGTGTTGTCCCCGGACAGGATGCAGAGGTTGCGGCGTTGTGGCGCGGGATAGGGAGCGGATCGCAGGCTGCCGATTCGGAAGAGTGCTGTCTTCATATGTCACTGTCGGCGCTGGGCTGCTAGCCCAGCCAGGCCGCGCAGGACGTGGATTCATCTGGCCCGGGTTCACGCCGCTGGGGAGGGCCTGGGCGAACATGAGTGCGGCGGTGGCCTCGAGTTCGCTGCGAAGCATGTCGGCCGGATCGGTCGCCTCGAAGCCCAGGGGCCACCAGTCCTGGCCGCTCGTCTGAACCTCGAAGAGTTCTACTTCGCACCGCGCTTGCCTGTCCGGCCCGGCGGCGGTCGCCACGACCGGCCCGCCGGAAGATGAGAATCGGCTGATTCGCCGCCGTTTGCGCACTGGCCGCCAGCTGCCTGTATCGCCACCGTCAGGGCTGAGCGAGCTGAGAGGAAACGACCACTTCTGCCAGAACTCGAGGTGGCCGCGGGCGCGGCCCGTCACCTCGAGAATTCCCGCGCTGCCTCGGTAGGCCTTCACCTCCAGCGCTGCGCGTCCACGGACCTTGACCGACAGCCCGGGTAACGGCGGGGCCAGCAGATAGAGGTCTTCGCGTGCCTCCGCTTCAGCCGGGAGCGCCCGAACCATCGCGCTACGGCAGCCTCCAGTCGGCCGGAGAAGATCCACCGCACCTCAACACGGCCGACCGCCTCCGTGACCGGGCTCGCAGACGGTTCAGTCGTCATCACACCTGCTCGCGAGGAAGATCGCGCTCAGGATCTGCGGTCCGGCGATTATCACGAACGCCACCGAGATAACCTTGGCCAGGCTCATTCTTGATCGCCTCCCGCGGCTGCTTCGTTCAGGCTGGTCTGCAAACCGGCGACCGCTCGCCACCAGCCCGTGCTCTTGGCTCCCCCGATGCCGTCGCGGAGATCGGCGATGAACGCCGGCAGCCTCGGTCGGCTCGCGGGTCGAGGCCCCCGGATGGTTCGTGCCACCATGACACGCATCGGCGCGGGCGTCATGGGCGGGCATCGCGTCGGCCTCGACAGCGGCCAGGAGGACGAACTCGGCGTGCCCGCGGCGGGTGACGGCCCTGTGTCGGAGGAGATTGCGCTACCCGGGCGGAGGGTTCGGTTTCGGGCGAGCACCGGGCTGTTCCCTGGGTATGCCGCCGGTGACGGCGAGTGCCAGCAGCGTGAGCATCGCCAGCACCGCTAGTGCCGACCGCAGCCCCGCGATGCGGCTCTCGGCGTTGGTCGCCACCACCGCGTCGGCCGTCGCCGGAGGGACGTCCGCCTTGTCCAGGGCGACCCTCAACTGGTCGTCGGACAGGAACGGCACCCCACTGGACAGCTGCGTCTGCGCCTGCGCGGCGAGATCGGCTGGCACGTCCGGGTTGCCCTGAATACCGGCGAAGAAGGACGCGGTCAGAGCGGAAATCACGACAGCGCCTGCCAGCGCGGTGCCGATCGACGCGCCGAGCTGGGTTCCGGTGTTCTGCAGGCCGCCCACCTCGCCGCTCACCTCGTCGCGCACGGACGACACCGTGACGCTGCCCAGCTGTGACGCAAGCGCGCCCAGGCCCGCACCGGCAAGCAACAGCGGCCAGGTGATGATCTTGGGCTCGGCACTGACGTCCAGCAGCACAACGAGGAGCACGATGCCCGCGAAGACCGCCAAGAACCCGAGCCTGACTACCCGTCGCGGCGAGGCGTCGGGCCGCAGCTTCGGGATGCCCACCGCGAACAGCAGCAGCGTCAGCGACAGCGGCAGCAGCCGAATGCCGGTCTCCACCGCCGACAGCCCGAGCGCGACGGACAGGTACAGCGGGATGGTGAAGAAGAGGCCGGCCTGCACGAGGAACATGAACAGGAACGAGCCGACACCGCTGCGCAACTGGCGGACACCCAGCAGCGCCGGGTCGACGAGCGCGCCCTCGAGCCGAGTGACACGCCGCTTCTCCCACGCGAGAAAGACCGCGGACATCACGCCGCCGGCGAGCACAAGCCAGATCCCCGGTGAAAGTCCGAGCCACGTCGGGGCGCCGGGCTTCGGCTGGATGAAACCCCAACTGCCGGAGACCAGGATACCGAGCACGATCATCCCGAGCCCCGACGCGGACATCGCGGTGCCGCCGAGGTCGAGTTTGGTCCTTTCTTCGGCCGGCGTGTCGTTCACGCGCCTGACCAGGACCAGGATCACCAGCACGATCAGCACCTCACCGGCGAAGACCCAGCGCCACGACGCGTAGGTCGTGAACGCGCCACCGATCACCGGGCCCAGTGCGGCGGCGATAGCGCCCGCTGCCGCGACCAGGCCGTAGGCCCTGGGACGCTCGGATTTGCCGAAGTTCGACGCCACGAGCGCCACGATCGCCGGCATGATGAGCACCGCTCCCAGGCCTTCCAGGAACGACCAGCCGATGATGAGCACGACGAGGTTCGGCGCCAGGGCCGTAGTCAGTGACCCGCACGCGTACACGACGCATCCGATCGAGAACGAGCGCTTGCGGCCGAGGATCTCGCCCAGCTTCCCGCCGGTGATCATGAGCGAGGCCATCACCAGCGTGTACAGAGTGATCGCCGTCTGGATGCCCGTGACGGTCGTGCCGAGGTCCTTCGCGACGGTCGCGATCGCGGTATTCATCACCGTGGTGTCCAGGGCCATGACGAACTGCCCTGCGGCCAAAGTGAGCAGAACAGACCTGCCGGCTCGAGACTGTCGCCTGGCCTTAGCTTTGGTCAACGCACTACCTCCTCGATCGGCCGACGCCGGCACCGGCCGATCGCGACGACGCCTTTCCGAGGCCACCAGCTCGGCCGCCGGAACGTTCCCACGATGGCGGCCTCCGGACGCGGGTTTCACCACCTGGACAGGATGAGAAGCTGTGCCACGGGCAGTGACGCGATTGTCGACAGGTGCTCGGCACGGCGTTCTGCGGACCTGACGCTACTCACGCCCGCGGTCTCCGGCTCAGTCCCACGCGCAGGCACCAAGAACGTACGAGACGCCCGGATGTCGTGCCGGGTAGCGTGACTTGACCCAGCGGCGGCGCGGGCGCGATGGTTTCAGCGGACGGTGTGTGACGGTCGCGGTGCTGTCCGATGTGATGGCCGTCGTCGTGGCCGGGCGCCAGTCGGGTGACAGCGGCACGTCAGCTTCGCCTCCAGTACAGGCGACATCGCCGGCGTCGCTCCGTCCGGAGTGCGCCGGCCTGGTCGTCAGTGGGCAGGCACTCGCCGCCACCGTCAACCAGCCGGTCCAACAGATCGTGGGCGGTCATCTCCAGACCGGAGCCAGGCCAGCCGGCGGGGACGGCACGGCCCAGCGCGTTCGCGTAGACGATAACCAGCCCGTGATGAAGTATCTCGTGGTTCACTCCGGGCCAGCCGCCGGCCGGCGCGGCCTGACCGTGAGCCCAAGGCACCGCGCTTGCCGCAAGACCCGCGCCGCCAGCTGGCCCACCCGCCCGTCACGCCGGGTGGTGCCGGCCAACTCCCTAACGTACGAACCTCGTCTTCGGCATCGGCATCGGCATCGGCATCGGCATCGGCATCGGCGATGATCACAACGATGGGAAGATCCTCGGTGAGACTCAACTTCTCGAGCAGATCCACCAGAGTCTTTGTGTGTAACACTGAGGCATTAAGGCCCCCAGTTGCTCGAGAGCTCTGCCAGCCCCGGATCCCGGTCGGCTGAACTTGAGCTGAGCTCGAAGGAGTTGGCCGTCGTGGCGGGAAAACCGAACAGTGACCACACGATCGGCGTGCCCGCACGCCATCGTTTCTGCGTCTGCCAAGTGTGCGGGCAAACCGATCCGCGCAAGCTG
Organism: Amycolatopsis sp. NPDC049253; assembly: GCF_040678995.1. Taxonomy (NCBI): domain Bacteria; kingdom Bacillati; phylum Actinomycetota; class Actinomycetes; order Pseudonocardiales; family Pseudonocardiaceae; genus Amycolatopsis; species Amycolatopsis sp. NPDC049253. The sequence continues at coordinate 4,436 of NZ_JBFAQX010000038.1, forward strand.
GTGCGAGCGCTTGTCCCGGATTCCTCGGCGATCGACGAGTTGGACCTGGGAGCAGACGGATACCGGCTGGTCACGGTCTGCTCCGACGATGAGCTGCACGCGCTGATCGCCCACGGCCGTGCCATCTGGGTCGACGAACAGTTGTGGCTCGGTCGGCTCGGGCGGGCCAGCACCGCGCCGGGAATGAGGCGGGCAACGTTGCCGACTATCGCGCGCTGGGCTGGGCTGACTCATGAACAGCTTCGGCGTGTGTTGGCGTGGAACGCCACCCGGTTTGACTCAACCGAGAACTTGCCGGGCGGGCAGCTGCTGAGTTGACCTGGCAAACACGACGAGCGCTGACAGACAGCGATCACAGCCACACCGGTGGCAGCCTGCACCTTGGCCACTCACCTCAACGGCCTGGCGATTGTCGGCGTCCTGCCCACCCGAGCTGCCAGGACAAGCCCAGTCGCGGACCTCGACGTCGGGATACTTCTACTGCCAGCGGCCAACGTTGCGCCAGCAGCCGCTTTTCCGTCGGTTCCAGGACCTCCGGCTGCGGCATCAGCCGCGCCGTGCTGTCGGCCGAGTCGTAGGTGACCTCGTTCAGGCGTGGACCGCCCCCAACGGGACACCCCGGAACGCAGCCTCTTCCAACGCCACCGCGATGGCTTGGGCGTGCCGTCCACACCGAACCGTCCTCGGGGACGGCCCCGTCACCGCGCCGCCCGCGGACCACGGCGACCGGGCACGCAGCATGACTCGCGACGGCGGCGGCCGTCGGTCAACTCGGCCCGGATCCTGCTCGCGAGCGCCAACGACCGTCATCCGGGCGGCCTCGCCAACGGGTCGGACCAAGCCGGCCGCAACTACCTGTTCCACAACAGCCGCGCCTTCCTCGCGATCTCCACCCAAAAGAGCGACACCCGGTTCCAGAAGACGCTGGGCCTCAACGACTACTGCTTCGGCGATTCCGATTTCGGCTACCCGATGGGCAACCTGCAGATGGTGGGCAAGTCTGCGGCGCCGATGTACCGTGGCGAGAAGCCCATCGAGACAGCGTTGGCACCGACGTTCGCCCTCGGCGATGTGGCCGAGCACGCGGTCGACTTCTGGCTTTCGGCCGAAGATCTCCCGGATCCCGACAACCGCGTGAAGAAGCACCTGAGCCGGCTCGGGATGCATCCGCACCATCTGATCCCGCGGGACGTCTACATGCAAAACGACATTCCGGTGGCGGGCTGCGCGCACCAGGCCGGCACTGTGCGGTTCGGGCGCGATCCGGCGACGTCCGTCCTCGACACGGACTGCAAGGCACACGAGGTCGACAACCTCTACGTCGTCGACACGAGCTTCTTCCCGAGCATCGGTGTTCGCTCACCGTCGTCAAGCTCATCGTCGCCTAACGGAAACGATTCGCGATCGAGATAAACATCGACGAGATCGCCTGTGAAATCTTCGACTCACTCGGACGGTTCGCGGCGTTCGTGGAGTCCAAAGTGGACTTGTAGCCGCTCGGTGGAGTCAAGTGCCAGAATTGACCAACTTCAGGAATGCTTCGTTACAAGGGAAAGCGCGAGGAGGACGTCGCGCGCCGAGGAACCGACATCGGCCAACGACAGACCATCAACGTTCGCGGCGCACCCTTCTCGACACCGCCCGCGTTCGCGTCGACATGACCTCGCTCAACCTCAGCTTGGTGCTCATCCCGCGAATCTTCACGAGTTGGCGCGCCCGGGTTGAGCCAATCCCAAGCCGCACACCTGGCAAGTCCGCGAAGATCGGTTTCGGCTGAGGGCGGTTGCGTTCAGCGTTGGGGGATTCAGACGGCAGGGCGTTCGTGTCGTGTCGGCGTCCACGGTCACCGTGATCGGCGAATGGCGGTACCGGCCGGCCCTTCGGAAGACGCGGCTCTGCCCGTCGTAAGCCCGCCGCTCGGCGAGAGCGGTCTCGATGACGTAGGTGACGGCGCCGGTCCACTCACCACCGGCGGAAAGGCCTTGAACGAGTCGTAGCACGAGGATGAGGGTGGACCGGTACTGGTTGGCGAGCATGGCGCAGCGGACCTCGTCGAGGGTCCGGTCGTGCTGGTGCGTCGATCCCGGTGAATCAATACTTCACCGCTGTAGTAGGAGTGGGCGGTCGGAAATTCGACGACACCAGCTGACACACCGCACACCACAGGCACCCGACGACCAGCTGAAAGACCTTGCCCGACCTCACTCGGCACCATCCGGCGGACCAGGCCGCGAACTCTTAACCAGCGGGTTCGGGGTTCTAGTCCCTGATGGCGCACCCTCACTCCCCAGGTTCGGATCACTTCCGGCCTGGGGATTTGTGTTATGTGGAAGCATCTCTTCCAGTTTGTCACCGTCCACAGCGGCCGGTGCGGTGCCCGATCTGTCGCGTTGCTGTCCGCGGGATGATCTTGGCGGTGGCCTCGGCCGCCGCGAGCGCGACTTCGGGCAGCACCGGGGTGTAGGTGTCCATGGTCACCGTGATCGACGAATGCCGAAGCATGATCTGCACGACCTTCATGTCCGTCTCCGCCGCCAGCGCCAAGCTCGCCGCCCTGTGACGCAGATCGTGCAGCCGGATCGGCGGCAACCCCGCCCGACGCGTCAACTCCTGGAACCGGGCAGTCACGTCCGCCGGGTGCAATGGACTGCCATCAGGCTGAGTGAACGACAGCCCGCTCTCCACCCACGCGGAGCCGAGCCGGGCGCGGCCTCGGGCCGTTCAGCCTCTTCATCGGCACCCGCGATGTCCTCCTGCCCGACGCCTGACGTTTCACCACCCGCGCCTGCGACGCAGGGATCGACGTGGACCGCGCCGAGTACCCCGGCATGTTCCACAACTGGATCATGCAGAACATCCCCGAAGGCCGGGAAGCGATGAACCACGTCGAACACACCCTTCCACATTGGACAATTTCGGCCTGTGGTCACAGTGAGCGAAGCCGGCGTGATGGCCACACTCTCGCTGCCGAGCTCGGCGCGACCTCGTCGACCATCGTGCGCGCCTACCGCCACCTCGCCGACGCCAGCGTCATCGCCGTCGCCGACCGCCGCCGAGCCCGCGTCGCCACCGGCGCGGCAGTCGCGGCAGCCCGCCTGCTCGAAGCCGACCGCGTGTTCCGCCTCGCCGGCAGCGACGACCCCGCCCTTCAACTCCTGCTCGCCCACACCGGCCCCGCCGTCACACCCGTCGGCGCCCGTGGCAGCTTCCACGCGCTGCGGGCCCTCGCCCGCGGCGAAGCCGACGGCGCCGCGATCCACCTGCGCCACCGCAACGGCGACTACAACGCCCCTTCGCCCGAGCCCTGCTCCACGACGACAACCCACACCTGCTCCACCTCTGGCGCCGCGAACAAGGCCTCCTCGTCCCCCGCGGAACCCCCGCAACCTCACCACTCCCGCCAACCTGCCCGGCCTGCTCGTCGCCCGCCGCGAGCAAGGCGCCGGCACCCGAGTCCTGCTCGACCAACTCCTCGTCGCCCACGACATCCCGCCCCACGCCGTGAGCGGCCCGGAACTCAACTCCCACTTGGAAATCGCGCTCGCCGTCGCCACCGGCACCGCGGACACCGGCCTCGGCATCCGCGCCCACACCACCGAACTCGAACTGGACTTCATCCCCGTCACCTGGGAGTCCTACGACATCGCCCTCCCCGAATCCGCGCTCGGCGTCGCCCAGCCCCTGCGCACCGCCCTGCGAACCCCCACCGTCCACACCGCCATCACCAACCTCGGCGGCTACGACCTCACCAACACCGGCGAACTCCGGAAGGCCAGCGGCCCCTGACCTGCACACGCCGACGTGCCGAAGGCCTCAGTGCGTCGCCGGACGCGGGAACACTGCACAGATGAGTAGTGACCAGTTGCCAGGCCTCGCGCCGAGACCTCTTCACGTCCACGAGCCGCAGCCGGCGCCGTCCGAGCCGACTCCTTCCGCCACCGAGCAGCCGGTGCAAGTGGGTACCCGGCGGCTGAAGCTGTCCAACTGGGACAAGGTGCTCTACCCGCGCGACGGCTTCACCAAAGGCGAAGTGATCAACTACTACGCCCGGATCGCACCACTCCTGCTCCCACAGCTCGCCGGACGTCCGGTCACCTTCATCGGCTACCCCGACGGCGTCGAGGGCGAAAGGTGGTTCGAGAAGAACCTCCCCCGAGGAGCTCCGTCATGGCTGCGCACCGCACAGCTGCCCATTGCGCCAGATCGGGCCGCTGCTCGGGGTATCGCATTCCGCGGCGCACCGGGTAATCCACACGATCGGTCCGCTGCTGGCGCTGGCGCCGGTCCGCACACGCCGGATCGATGCGGTCGCGATCGTGGACGGCACTCTGGTGCCGACTCGGGACCACCGGTTGGCCACCCCGTCGAAGAACTACCGCTACTCCACCAACGTGCAGGTCGCCATCGACGCCGAGGCCCGGCCGGTGATCGCCACCGGCGACCCGCAACCCGGGCAGTCGCAACGACTGCACCGCTCGCCGCGACTCCGGCGTCGCCGAACAACTCGCCGACCGGCCGGTCATGGCCGACGGCGGTTACCAAGGCAATCCCGAGGTCGTCATACCGTTGCCCGGGCTGGAAGGAAGACCTCAACGCCACCCACCGCAGGGTCCGAGCCCGCATCGAGCACGTTCTGTCCCGGATGAAGAACTTCAAGATCCTGGGCGACTACCGCCGCGCCGCGAGCACGCTCGCCGACACAGTGTCCGGAATCGCGAACCTGCACAACGTCCTTCTCGACACCTGATCGCACCACCAGCCACAACACCAGTTACGAGACGGCCCCTTAGCTCCGGCACCAAGCCGGACTCGCTCGCAACCGTTCGCCCAGGCTTTCGGCGTCCACGCGGTCGCCCGGTGGCGCCCGGAAACAACCCCACCACAGCCGACCCCACCCTGACAATGGCCTGATGCTTGCCCAATTCTTCGGCTACACCGTCCAGCTCCGCATCATCCAGATCCTCGAACCAGGACAACCGAGACTTGAGCGGCTGGAATAAAGCAGATTTGCTCGTTCGAGCAGCCCTTGGGGGATTTTCAGGCAGCGGGGTTGCCTGGGCCTCCGCGCGGCGAAAAAAGGGCGTTAAGGACCTCAGCTGACTCCTCGTCGGGCTTGACTCGGTGCTGGCGCGGGCATCTCATCTCTACGGTGGCAACGCGGACGGCGTTGTGCACGCGAGCGCGGAACTGGTCCGCTTTTGTGGCAGCGTGGAGATTGCGTGCCGCCAGTGGCCCGGTGTATTCGAAGGAGTAAGGTGGAGCCGAATCTGAGGTCCGGCGAGGATCTCCAGCATTATCTCGAACGACAAGCCGGCCAACTGCGCCAACGGGCATCTGCGCTGCAGGAAGCCTTCGCTGTGGCGGGCGCGACCGTGACTTCACGGGACGGGGCCGTCACGGTGACACTGGCGCCGAACGGCGCCCTGCGCAACCTGCGACTCACCAGGCGCGCGTGTGAGTTGGGGGAAGCCCGGTTGACGACGACGATCATGGAAACCGTTCGCCAGGCACAGAGCCAGACTGCGCGCGTCGTGACGAGTTCGGTGGAGTCCATCCTCGGTGGTGGCGAAGCGGTCGAGATGATGAAGAGCTTCCTCCCGCCGGAACCCGCGGCTGCCGACGAGGTGAACCAGAACAAGTTCGTCGAGTACTCCGAGCCGAACGAAGCTCCCCCGCCGCCAAGGCCGCCCGTGACGCCGCCGGCGTCGAGGCCGGCGCCCCGGCGCCGCCCTGCTCGTGACGACCGAGATGACGATGAGGTGGATCCCTGGTGAGCGCTGGATACGAAATCAAAGATCCCGCGGCGTTCGACACGTTCGGCGGCAAGCTGAACGAGCTTTCGGACAACGTGCGAGGCGCTGGCGATCTTGTCGGCCACATGGTCGCCGATCCGGGCCTCTACGGCATCCTCGGTGGCCAGATCATCGGCATGGCCGCGAGTATCTACTGCAGCGAGGCCGAACAGGCCTTCGCCAAGTACGGCGAGGCTCTGGAGAAGCACAAGGAGAAGCTGGACCAGGCCAAGAAAGCGTACGAAGCCCAGGAGAACAACGCAGCCAACTCGATTCCGAGGTTCCAGCCGTGAGCACCATCGCGGACAAGGAAACCTACAAGCCCGGTGACTTCTGGCACAATCCCAAGGATACGATCACCGCCGACGACACCCGGACCAACGGTGCGGGAATCGTCAACACAATCGATGTCCTGCAGGGAGCCGTCAAAGCCAACGACAAGGTGACCGAGGGCATCGCGGGTGCGGGTCTCGCGCTCGACGTTCTCGGGCTGTTGATCGATCCACTTGGCGTCGTGTTCGCCGCCGGGATCGGCTGGCTCATCGAGCACGTCACGCCGTTCCGCGTGCCTCTCGACCTGTTGATGGGTGACCCCGAAGGCATCACGGTCGCGACGGAGGCCATCGGCAGCGAGAAGGACAAGGTCGACGAGTGGGCCCAGGACTTCAAGAACGATCTCGACGCACTGATGGACTCCTGGTCGGGTGAGGCGGCGGACAAGTTCAAGGAGAACACGGACAGCCTCGCCGAGGGACTCACGGCGCTGGGTGAGTCCCTCGAATCCGCGAAAAAGACCATGGCGATTTGCGGCGCCGTCATCGGCGCGGTCCGAGGGATCATCCGCGACTTCATCTCCAGCCTCCTCAGCGGCATTCTCACGGGCGCGATCGCCGCGGTTGCGGCCATGCCGTTCACGTTCGGAGCCTCGGTAGGCATCTTCCTGGGCGTGGTAGTCGGGACCGTCGCGGTCGCGCTGGGCCAGATCGCTACTCAGATCGCGAAACTGACCAAGGCGCTCTCTGACGCGGCGAAGGCGATCAAAGACCTCGGAAAGGGCACCCGGGGCTTGGGAGACGACGCTTCCAGGGCTGCGGACGACGCCCCCTCGCCCGGCTCGACCAACGGCACCGACAGCTCCACCCACGCCGGCGACGACACCCCCACACCGCCACCGGCCAACACCGGCGGCGGCACAGGCCCGGGCACTGCGGTGACCCACGACGGCCCGCCCGCCACCGGCGGCGCCACACCCAGCACCCGCCCTCCCGGCGACGGCACGACCCCAAACTTCTCACGACCACTGCCACAACCGGGCACCGCGATCACCCACGACACCCCACCCACCACCGGCGGCGCCACACCCAGCACCCGCCCTCCCGGCGACGGCACGACCCCAAACTTCTCACGACCGTTCGGAAACGAACACAGCGGCGACAGCAACGGCAGCAGCACCAACGAGCGCAGCGGCGACAGCAGCAGCGAGCACAGCAGCGACAGTGAGGACGCGTCCTGGTGGCGTGACACAAATACGGACAAGACTCGCGACCTGTTCATGGACGGCGCGACTAAATACGCTCGCGAACATCCAGAAAAGAACATCTCGCCTACCGATCTGGAAGACTTCGGGTCCAAGATGGACAAGATCATCGGCGTGATGGACGGGGGTCCGCCAGCCCTTCGAAAAATGGGCGTGCCGCCCGAAATAGTGGAAAAGGTCGAAGATTACATCAAGACCGTCACCGATTCGACCCACGGCGGGTACTCGTTCATCACCAAGAGCACGATCGACTTCATCCGGTTCGGCGCGTTCCCGGCGATGGAGGCAGCGGGCGTCTTCCCCGATGAATCACGGGGTGACAACGCGTGAGCGCGGCCCCGGGTGCGGGTTCCTCGCCGGACGCCCGCACCCGGGGGCGCCTCAGCGTCGAAGCCGACCTTGACGACGGGGGCCTGCTCTCAGGGATCGTCGACTTCTTCGAGGAGGGTGTCGCGGCGGGCAAGGGAGTCCTGGAACTCATCGGTGACGACATCGCCGCCTTCTGCGACGACCTGATCAAGGACCCGCGCACCTACGCGGACATCTATCAGGAATCCATCAAGGGACAATCCGGCACAGCCATGAAATAGTACCCTCGGAGATCAGCCGTTCACACGGAATGAGCTCTCCGGCAGACGGGGCAGACCGAGGATGGCCTGATGTCGGTGGTCGACTGCGCGATCTACGTGGACGGCGTGCGGTTGCCGGGGCGGTGGAGCAATGACGACGCCGCCGCGGAGGTGCGTCGCCGCGGCGAAGGGTTCGTGTGGATCGGGTTGTTCGAGCCGGACGCCGACCAGATCGAAGGCGTGGCCGCGACGTTCGGGCTGCACGAGCTGGCCGTGGAGGACGCGGTGCACGCGCACCAGCGGCCGAAGCTGGATCACTATGGCGAGATGCTGTTCGTGGTGTTCAAGACCGTCCGGTACGTGGAGCACGAGTCACCGACGACGGCGAACGAGATCGTGGAGAGCGGCGAGATCATGGCGTTCGTCGGGCGCGATTTCATCGTCACCGTCCCCACGGCGAGCATTCTCATCTGGGGGTCCTGCGCGCTGAGCTGGAAGCGGCCCCGGAATGGTTGCGCGCAGGGCCTGCGGCCGTGCTGTACGGCATCGCCGACCACGCCGTGGACAACTACCTCGCAGTGAGCGAGGCGTTCGAGAACGACATCGATCAGATCGAGACGCTGGTTTTCGCCCCGCGCAGCCCGGTCGGCGCTGAGCAGATGTACTTGATGAAGCGGGAGATCGTCGAGCTGCGCCGCGCGGCGGCGCCGTTGCAGTCGCCTCTGCGGCGCCTGGCCCAAAACTCGGACCCGATGATCCCGGCACAGGTCCGGTCGTACTTCCGCAACGTCGAAGACCACCTGACGGTGGTGGCCGAGCGAGTGGCCGGCTTCGACGATCTGCTCACCACGCTGGTGAATGCAACGTTGGCGAAGGTATCTCTGCAGCAGAACAGCGACGTACGCAAGATCACCGCGTGGGCCGCGATCATCGCCGTGCCGACGATGGTGGTCGGGATCTACGGGATGAACTTCGACTACATGCCCGAGTTGCATTGGACATTCGGCTACCCGCTCGTCATGGCGGCGGTCCTGCTCGCTTGTTTGCTGTTGTACCGGGCGTTCCGGCGGAACAAATGGCTATGACTGAAGCAGCCGTCGACTCCGGGATTGTGGCCGTAGGGCGAACGCGCCGGTGCCGGCCGCGGTGTTCAGAGCGATGGCGACCGCGGCGAACAACCGTCGGTTCTCGGCCTGGGCGTGGAGGTACTCGCCTGCGCTGATCGGGAAATCACCGGTGCGGGTGTCCATGGGGTAGCCGCCTGGTGTGGTCTCGGGCACACCGTCGGGCACCTGCGGGCCGGCGAGCACAGCGATGACGGCGGCGCCCACGGTGACGGCCGGAGCACCCCACCGCAACGCCGCAGGAAGCAGCCGCAAGAGGCGAGGCACGATCGTCGCGACAGGCAACTCGGAACGACGCAGGGCAACTGTCGCAACGATGATCGCGACCACCGGAAAGAATCCGACGACAGCGGTGAACAACACCAGACCTGGCATATGCGGCGCAGCGGAGAGGAACGAATCGACGAACACAGCCATCGAAGCGGCCAACGCCAGCGCGCACCACAGCACGATCAAGCGCACGGCCGGCCCCCACGGTCGGTCCGGATCTCGTTCATGGACCGGCTTTCCGGGGTCGTGGGACTCCCTCTCCGATACGGATGTCCCAGCCGAACCCGAACAGGCCGCCGTTGTTCGGGTTGACGATCCGGACGGTGACACCGTTCGCTGTGGCGTGGAAGTCGAGAACATCGAGCAGGATGTGACGCGCGTTCGCGCCAACCCACGCGGTTGCCGCGGAGGTCGGGGAGAGCGATCCGTCGGCGAGCTCGAACGCGATGCCGTGTTTGCGGCCATACGTTCCCAGCCCGATCGGGAGCGTGGCGGCGACCTCGTCCGCGGCGGTGATGGGGGCGCCCCAGCGTTTGATCGTCACGGCATTGAGATCGTTCCAGGCGTAGCTGAGGCTGCGAAACAGATTGCGGAATCGGACACCGCTGTCGTCGACGGTGATCCGGACCCGCGACGAGAGTGCCACGCCGGCAAGCGCGAGCACCACGCCCAGCGCACCGGCGGCGAAGTTCGAGACACCGGGTGACGGGCCGAGATGTGTTGCCATGGCAACCAGTTTCACCACGAGCGCGCTCGGACCGAGGCACATCCCCAAGGCCACGAGCCTCGAGCCCACGAGGCGGAAAGTCGTCATCGCCGATTCACCCGCCGAATGGTATCCAGGTATAGGCGGGCCGGCCCACAAACCGACGTCAAAATCCTGTACGAGGCCGAACACGTTGACCCGCCCTCGGGGCACGTGCGCGCTCACTTCGAGCCGGCTGCCAACGCCTGCCCGAGGTCGGCGGGATGCCGGATCCAGATGTCGATCGCAGTTCCTTCGGCGTGCGTGAGGGTCAGGCAACCCTGGCGGCCGGGGCCCCAGAGCGGCACCACCTCCGCGGCCCATGACCGGTCGAACACCAGCGGACCGACGCCATGCCGACGGTCGCCAGTCCTCGGGTCCCACCTCAGACCTTCCCTCGACAAGGACAACCGCCCGAGCAGTTCGCCGACCTCGTCGGCCCTCCGGGCATGCCGTCCTGGTGCCTTGGCTCCCAGACCTGGGGCCGCCCACACGGGCAGCTGCGCCGGCCACGACGGCGCGGTGCCGGCGGCGCGCCGTCGCCGTTCCCTCCGCCGTTCTCGCAGCACGACGGCCGTCAACAAGACGTACCCCAGCACGAGCAACCCGAGCAGCGCACTCACCGCGCACACCCAGCCCGCCTTGAGCCCAAGCAGCGCCGACAACCCGGCCAGGTACCCGACGCCGAGCAGCGCGCGGGCACGGCGCCGGTGTTCCCGGTCGCGGCCGTATCCGGTCATCCGAACGGTCCGATCGTTTCGCCTCAGCGGACGATCGCCCGCCCGCCGTAGGGAAAACACGTGCGCGACGGCCCCGCGACCGCACTCACTCGGCTACCCGGAACGCGCCCCACTGGGGGTCGATACGGCTCCTCGGGTGTTTCGAGCCGGTAGCCGATCCCGGTCTGGGTGATCAGGTGGCGAGGATGACCCGGATCGGGTTCGAGTTTCTGCCGCAAGCGGTTGAGGTACACCCGCAGGTAGTGCCCTTTGGCATGGGCGTGCGGCCCCCACACGTGCTCGAGCAGTTCGTGGTGGGTGACCAGCCGCCCGTGGTGGCGGGTGAGGAGTTCCAGGATCCCCCACTCCGTGCGGGTGAGGTGGATCTGCTCGCCCTCACGGGTGACCTTCTTGGCCGCGAGGTCGACGCTGAAGCTGCCGGTGTCGAGGACCACGGCCTCCCGCGGCTCGGCCACAGCGACGGCACGGCGCCGGACTGCAGAAGTCGCGCCAAGAACTCGTCCAGCCAGAACGGCTTCCTGACGTAGTCGTCGGTGCCGGCGTCCAGGGCGCGGACCAGATCGTTCGGCTCGACGCTTCCGGACAACGCCACCACGGGGACGTTCGTCCACCGGCGCAGGCGGTCGATCACCTCGACTCCGTCCACATCGGGCAGCCCGAGATCGAGCACGACGTCCGGCTTCGTCTCGGCCACCGCCAACAGCGCTGTTGCGCCGTCCGGTGCGGTCACGACGTCGTAGTCGTGGACGGCGAGCGTGATCCGCAGCGACTTCAGCAGCGCTGCAGATCCGCCTCCACGACAAGGACTTTGACCAGTGTTGACGCCATCTGCCGCTCCCTCACCCGCCGGTCGCCACGGTCTGCATCACATCCACCGTCCTTCCGCTTCCGCTGGTGGTAACGCGTGGCGCCTGCAGTACCCGGGGTACCGCGCTCGGCGGCTTGGGCTATTCGCGGCCGTCCTCAGCGTCGTTCCCGGAACCCGGCGCAGACCGTACTGCTCGGATCGCCGGGCTGGCATGAGCGCCGCGTCGCCACAGGGTCACTGGCCTGCGTGTTTCCCAGGCGACTGACTGCTGATCGGGGTACGGTCATGCGATCCAGCTCGAACTCTCGTGTACGACTGTTGGACAGTCGCTGACATGTCGAGATATTGGCGGAATTTTCGCCACAGGCTGGGCATAATTCTTGGTATGCGTGCGCGCGAGCACGCCACACCGCTGGGCGGCAACATCCTGCGGGTGCTGAAGGAAGTCCCTGCATGACGCTGCGCCCAGCCGGATCGCCGGGCGCAGTCCTGCCTGCGTTACCCGCAGACAGCGCCCTGGGAGGCCGAGCCGACGAGCCTGGAGTACTTGGCCAGCACGCCTCGGGTGTAGCGGGCGGGCAGTGGCGTCCAGCCCGTGCGGCGGGCCGCCAGCTCGGCGGCATCCACGCCGAGGTCCAGCGTGCCGGTCGCGACGTTGAGGCTGACGGGATCGCCATCGCGGACGAAGGCGATCGGACCGCCGTCGGCTGCCTCCGGGGCGACATGGCCGACGCACAGGCCGGTCGTGCCGCCGGAGAAACGGCCGTCGGTGAGCAGCAGGACGTCCTTGCCGAGCCCCGCGCCCTTGATCGCCGCGGTGATGGCGAGCATCTCCCGCATCCCCGGCCCGCCCTTGGGGCCCTCGTAGCGGATCACCACGACGTCGCCCGCGATGATCGTGCCGTCCTCCAGCGCGTCCATCGCGGCGCGTTCGCGGTCGAACACCCTGGCGGTGCCGGTGAACACGTCCGAGTCGAAACCGGCGGACTTCACGACCGCGCCGTCCGGCGCCAGGGAACCACGCAGGATCGTGATGCCGCCGGTCGGGTGGATCGGCGAGGCCATCGCGCGCAGCACCGTGCCGTCCGGGTCCGGCGGCGCGATCTCGGCCAGGTTCTCGGCGACCGTACGCCCGGTCACGGTCAGGCAATCGCCGTGCAGAAGACCCGCTTCCAGCAACGCTTTCATCACCACGGGCACACCGCCGATGCGATCGACATCGGTCATCACATGCCGTCCGAACGGTTTGACGTCGGCCAGGTGCGGCACCCGCGCACCGATCCGCGTGAAGTCGTCCAGGCTGAGCGGTACTTCCGCCTCGTGCGCGATGGCGAGCAGGTGCAGCACCGCGTTGGTGGAGCCGCCGAACGCCATCACCACGGCGATCGCGTTCTCGAACGCCTCCCGGGTCATGATCCGCCGAGCGGTGATCCCCTTGCGCAGCATCTCGACCACCGCCTGACCGGACCGCCGCGCGAACCCGTCACGCCGCCGGTCCGTCGCCGGCGGAGCTGCGCTGCCGGGCAACGACATACCCAGCGCCTCGGCCGCACTGGCCATCGTGTTCGCCGTGTACATCCCGCCGCACGCGCCCTCGCCGGGGCAGATAGCGCGCTCGATCAGTCCGACGTCCGCGCGGCTCATCAGGCCCCTGGCGCAGGCACCGACTGCCTCGAACGCGTCGATGATCGTGACTTCGCGCTCGCCGCCGTCCGACAGCGTGACCCGGCCGGGCAGGATCGAACCGGCGTAGAGGAACACGCTGGCCAGGTCAAGCCGGGCAGCTGCCATCAGCATTCCCGGCAGCGACTTGTCACAGCCGGCCAGCAGCACCGAGCCGTCCAGCCGCTCGGCCTGCATCACGGTCTCCACACTGTCCGCGATCACCTCACGCGACACCAGGGAGAAGTGCATGCCCTCGTGGCCCATCGAGATACCGTCGGACACCGAGATCGTGCCGAACTCCAGCGGGTAACCACCCGCGGCGTGCACGCCGTCCTTGCTTGCCTTCGCCAGCCGGTCCAAGGACAGGTTGCACGGCGTGATCTCGTTCCACGACGAAGCCACACCGATCTGGGGCTTCACCCAGTCGTCGTCACCCATGCCCACAGCCCGCAGCATCCCGCGCGCGGCGGTGCGCTCCAGGCCGTCCGTGACGTCGCGACTGCGCGGCTTGATGTCCGGAGTCTCGTCCATGGACGGAGCCTACTGCTCCGCCACGCCACGACGAGCACCAAAAGAGCTGTCACGGATGGCGAAGCTGTGGTCACCGTGATCGACGAATGCCGAAGCATGATCTGCACCGCCTTCATGTCCGCTCCCGCCGCCAGCGCCAAGCTCGCCGCCGTGTGGCGCGGGTCGTGCAGCCGGATCGGCGGCAACCCCAGCCCGACGGGTGAGCTCCTGGAACCGGGCAGTCACGTCCGCCGGGGGGCAACGGACGACGTGCTCAGCGATCACGCCGACGACCGGGAACGCGGCATCATCGATACTTCCGACGACCGGGCCAGCCAGGTACGTGAAACGGCGGGTGAAGGCATGACCTTGCTCGTGCCTGCAGCGACCTCGAAGGCACGAGCAACGTCACCGACCGCCGCACCGCGGCCCGAGGTCTCCTGGATGCTGCCACCCAAACCGCGCCGGGGACCCTGATTCCCGACACCGGCGGCGCGCTGCGCCGTGCGGTCGTCCCCAACGCCAACGGCCGCCACGTCTGGGCCGAGAACATCGTCACCGGGAAACGGCGCAACCTCACCTACTAGGAAGACGACGCGTTCTGGGCTTTCGCCGTCATCGAGTTCTTGCGGCACAGACGAATCCGCGCCGAGGAACTGCTGGAGCTCAGCCACCACGGCATCATCCGATACCGACTGGCCACCATCGGCGAGCTCGTGCCCCTGCTGCAGATCGCACCCTCCAAGACCTATGCCGAGATATGTGGCCACAAATCCATCGACACGACAACTTGCGCACTTCGCGAAACGGAAATTCTCAGTCGGCGCATGCGCACGCGGGTTAGGCGCTGCCTGCATCCCTGAACGTGCTTGCGTCCAATATGGACTTTCAAGGCCGGACCCCGCGCAGCGTCCTCGGCTCGTGGCGCTTGCCCGGATCGACGCGGCGTTCCAGCGTCGAACCGGTGTGGTGACGCTGGGCATGCCGACGTTCGCCTCATTCGCCGGTCGAACAACATCCACATCTCAACCGGGATGACGACTCACTGCGCCCTGTCATGCCGATGAGGGAGTGATCATGGTGCGGGTAGGTGATCGCGTGATCCGGTGGGTTGGTCGGCGTCGAGGAAGGGCGTCACGAGACGGAGCAATTCCCAGGGCCGGTGCAGCGGGATGATGTGGCCGCAGTCGGCAATGACGTGGCCGGTGAGGTCGTCGGTGATGGGGCGTAGTTGCCGTTCGAGCGTGGCGCCGACCGGGTGGGCGCCGATCGCCAGGGTGGGCATGCTGATCCGGCCGTCGGCCACGGCGTCGTTGAGCTGGCGGGCCGTGGTGGGCAGTGCGCGGTAGTAGGAGAAGGCGCAGCGCAGCGCCTCCGACCCAGCGTAGGCATCGATGAACGCCGCGCGGATGTCCGGTCGCACGCCCTGGCCGCGAGTGCCGGCCGTGAGGAACCAGCCTATGTACTGTTCCTCGTGTCCGATCAGAACCTTTTCGGCGAGGCCGGGGACGGCGTGGAAGCCGAACCACCACGGTGGCCCGGCAGCGAGAAAGTCCTCGGCGCCGGGCAGCGAGCCGAGCAGTGCCTCCATGACGATCAGCCGTCGTATCCGTTCGGGGTGCCGTAAGGCGAGCAGCACGGCGACCGGGGTGCCGGCGTCGATGGCGATCACGGCGGCGGTGGGTTCGGCGAGGGCATCGAGGGCCGCGTTGATGTCATCGGCCAGGGTGCCGGCGTCGTAACCCTCCGCTGGACGCGTGCTGGCGCCGAATCCACGGAGGTCCGGGGCGATGACCCGGTGGCCGATGGACAGCGGACCGATGATCTCGCTCCAGAGCCGCCAGGTATGCGGGAAGCCGTGCAACAGCACGATCGCGGGGCCGGTGCCGGCTGTGGCCACGTTGAGGTGGATGCCGTTGACGGCGATCCGGCGCAGCTGGACCTGCGGGGCGAGGGATGGCACGGTGTCGGGCACAATAACTCCCTGTCGGTTACCATTGGTTACCTCAAAACCGTAGGTAACTGCGGTTGCGGTTGCCAAGGCGGCACTTTGTCGACAGGTGGTGAGGTCAAGGTGACCACTCGGCCCGTGGGTGCGCGGCGCGCAGTCCACGGTGATCTGTTCGATGTCCAATGCCCGACGCGTCAACTCCTGGATCGGATCGGCACGAAATGGACGTCGATGGCGGTCAAGGTGCTCGCGGAAGCCGCTCCGGGTGAGGTGCGGTTCGCCGAGTTGAGGCGGCGGATGCCCGGCGTCTCGCAGAAAATGCTGTCGGTCACCCTGCACAGCATGGGCCGGGACGGGTTGGTCGCCCGCCGGGTCGAGCCGACTGTGCCGCCGCGGGTGCACTACCGGCTCACGGACCTGGGCCTGTCGTTGGAGGCCCCGCTGGCGGCGTTGCGGGCCTGGGCCGAGGAGCACATGGCCGAGATCGACCGCGCCAACGCCGGCAACGACGTTGCACAAGCCGACCCTCTCGGCGGCCAGTGACGCGTGACCCACAACATGCGCACAGGCCGCCGACAGCACCTTCCTCCAATCGTCGAGGCCAACACGCAGTCGACCTCGGTTGAGGTGCGCAGGCTTTCGTTCAGAGAAGCAGGCGTGTTCGTGGACGCAGGGCGTGCCGCATTCGCCCCGCTCCAGCTTGCGCAGCTGGAAACGTCTCTGCACTTGTCAAGATGATCACGCGCGTGGTTGTCGGCAGGGAAGGTGCGCTGCCGCGTTCCGTGCGCAGGTCGGGCATTCGGATCGACGGCGGCGTCCGCTCCTGCCGGTGAGAGAGCTTGCCGCCACATGCCGCGCTCCCGTCGAAGCTGTCGCACGTCGTCCGTGCTGGGCGGGACTCAGCGCCACCTCGCCGTCCCCACCCGGCTCCGAAGCCTGCCGATGAACAGGTGCGACCGCGCGCCTTCCGTCCGGCCCCCGACGGGAGAACATTCCGTCCACGGTCGTTTCGGGCTCACCCGGGGCAGGCGATGCCGCGCGAACCGGCAGTGAGCACCGTGAGACGGGGGTGCCGTGCCCGCGTGTTGGTCCGGTGGCGGCGCCGACCCGGCGAAGGCAACGATGAGGGGCACGGCGTGGCGGGTACGGCAGTGCCCCGCCGGCCGGCGGCTCGGCGGCCGGGCCGACCGAAACCGATCCCGCGGCGGGGCTGCGCTCGCGGGCGTACGTGCGCCTCCTCGTGCTCGCGGCGGTGATCGGTGTCCCGATTTCGGCGGCGGCGTACTTCTTCCTGCAGTTCGCCGGTGCCGTGCACGAGTGCTGTCCGCGATCTTGTCGCGCGCGTTGGGGTTCGCGGGGCCGCCGCTGAGGTGGCCGGTGCCGTGGCTCGTGCGCTGCGGGGTGGTCGTCGCGCCGGCCATCCGCTAACTGCCGGGCGCGGGCGGGCGCGACCCGATCGGGGATCGAATCGGGGCAGCAGCCCACACCGGTGGATTTGCCCGGGGTGCTCCTCGCCGCGCTGGCCACGCTGGGCTGGGCGCAGTCCTCGGGCCGGAGGCGCCGCCGATCGGGCTGGGAGCTGGGCTCGGGGTGGGCGCGACCCGGTTGGTCCGGCCGCACGCGACGCAGCAGTTCGGGTGGGCGCTCGTCATCGGCGCCGCCGCCGCGCTGCTGGGCGCGGGTGTCCGCCGGCTGGCGCTGCTGTTGAAGCCGCACGTCGACCGGCGTTTCACGCTGCTGACACCGGTCGCGGGGATCGCCCTCGCCGGGGCTCGCGATCGCGTACACCGCCACCGGCGGAAAGCTGTCCGACGTGCTGTTCTCCGGCGGGTCCTCGCTGCCCGCACCGCAGCGCGGAGCGGTGCCAGGGCAAGACGTTCGAAAAGCCCACTCCGTTCGGGCCGTGTCGCACGGAGGGAGGACGCTCGGCACTCACCGGCCGGATCACCGTGGGCGTCGTCGCGACAGCCAGATCACGGCGCGCGCGGTGACGTTTTCCAAGCGTAGGTTGAAAAATCCAAGATCCAATGCGAGTGACTGGCGCACAAAATCCGCCCCGCAATTATCGCCCCAGAAGGGTTGACAGCCGGGCGTCGCCGACCACTACCCTGAATGAGCGGATCAAAATAGGCGTTCTTGTGAAGCAACGTTCGATCATTCGGTATCGCGCTGAGGCGTGTCAAGAACGTCTTCACGGGGATTTTCGGGGTTGGTGGGGTTCAGTCGTATGAGAAACGGGTCGGCACCGCGAAAGCTCGGGCGACGTCAGTGCTGCGCGATGGTGCGAGGCACCTTTCGCAGCGCACCCCAGCACAATGCGCCCGTCATAGAGTCCGAGCGGGCCGGCCGACACCCGGTGGCGCCCGCGTCTCGACTTGCCGCCATTCCGTCCACGATCTCGGTGCCAGATTCCCACCGCGGGCCCGGTTCCGCGTCTTGCCGAAGAAGACGAGCCTGCCGCCGATGTCGGTCGATGCGTACGTGCATGCGGCGATCACCGCGCTGTGCTCGCGACGCGTGATCCGCAGTCGGAGGCCGTACCCATTCTCCCTGCTCCGGACCGCGCAGGTTTGCGGCTGGCCGTGTTCCGGCCCCAGCTCCGATGGCAGTCCAGGCAAGCGCGGATGTCGTTCATGAGCCAGGCCCGCTTGTCGCGCCGACCGCTCCGATGTCTGATTCACGAGGTTCACCAAATGGGAAACTTCCCCGGCGCTCTGGCCACTGAGCCGGCTGACAATCCGGCCACACTCGGCGAATGCGAGCGAAATTTCGCCGAGGTG
>NZ_JBFAQX010000038.1:23024-78595 GCF_040678995.1 Amycolatopsis sp. NPDC049253
ACCTCGCCGAAATCCTCGGCACCGATGTACCGATCGACAGCCACTTCTTCGACGACCTCGGCGCCGACTCCATGGTCATGGCCCGCTTCTGCGCACGAGTACGCAAACGACCCGACCTACCCTCGGTGTCGATGCCCGACATCTACAAACACCCAACCATTCGGACTCTCGCGGCGGCCCTCGGCAACACCACAGCCGCACCTGGCTCGCAGCCGACAACCACGCTCGCCGAACGCGAGCGAAATTTCGCCGAGGTGCTCGCCGAAATCCTCGGCACCGATGTACCGATCGACAGCCACTTCTTCGACGACCTCGGCGCCGACTCCATGGTCATGGCCCGCTTCTGCGCACGCGTACGCAAACGACCCGACCTCCCGGCGGTGTCGATTCAGGACATCTACAAACACCCGACCATCCGGAGTCTCGCGGCGAATCCGGACAACACCGATACCGTCCCCACTCCTGCCCCGCGGCCCGCAACTCCGGCGGCTCCCACCGAGCCGCCGAAGCAGGCACGCCACGGTGATCGTGTCCTCTGCGGGGCGTTGCAGCTCCTGGTCCTCCTCGGCTACCCCGCCCTCACCGCGGCCGTCTGGGTGACGGGCTTCCACTGGATCTCGACGAGCCCGAACCTGGTCGAGGTCTACCTTCGATCGGTCGCGTTCGGCGCCGCGATGTTCCTCGGCCTGTGCGCTCTTCCGATCCTCGCCAAGTGGGTGCTCGTCGGCCGATGGAAGCCTCAGGAGATCCGCGTCTGGAGCATGGCGTACGTCCGCTTCTGGCTCGTCAAAACGCTGATCCAGCGGAACCCGATGGTGCTGTTCGTCGGGTCACCGCTCTACTCGCTCTACCTGAGGGCACTGGGCGCGAAGATCGGGCGCGGCGCCGTCATCTTCTCCAGGAACCTGCCCGTGTGCACCGACCTGCTCAGCATCGGCGACGGCGCGGTGATCCGGAAGGACTCGTTCTTCAACGGCTACCGAGCCCACGATGGTGTCATCCGGACGGGTGCGGTGAGCATCGGCAAGGGCGCGCTCGTCGGCGAGGCGACGGTGCTCGACATCTCGACCTCGCTGGGTGACGGGGCCCAGCTCGGACACTCGTCTGCTCTGCACGTGGGTCAGGCAATACCCAGTGGGGAACGCTGGGCCGGCGCGCCTGCCCAGCGGGCCGAAAAGAGCAACCAGATGGCGGTCTCAGCGCGCGACGTGGGCACAGGACGACGGGTGGTCTTCTCGGCCGTGCAGCTGGGGAACCTGCTCCTACTGGGTCTGCCGCTGACGTTCGGCATCGCGGACCTCGCGATCCCTCAGCTCCCGGAGTTCGGCCCCCTGCTGGATTCGGCACCGGTGTCCCTCACGAGCTGGACGTTCTACGCTGACGCGCTGGTCATCTCCGCCGTGGTCTTCTTCGGCGCCGTGCTCGTCGGCCTCGTGCTTGTGGGAGCCGTTCCGCGCGTGCTGAACCTTTTCATCAAGCCGGACAAGGTCTATCCGCTGTACGGATTCCGCTACTGGGTCCATCGCGCGATCGCCCGCACGACCAACATCAGGTTCTTCACGACCCTCTTCGGCGGAACTTCCTACATCATCTACTACCTGCGTTGGTTGGGCTACAGCCTTCGCGGGGTGCGGCAAACCGGCTCCAACTTCGGCGAGATGGTCAAGCAAGACACCCCATTCCTCAGCGCGGCCGGCAGCGGAACGATGGTCGCGGACGGGCTGTCCATCATCAACGCCGATTTCTCGAGCACCTCCTTCCGCCTGTCCCAGGCGTCGATCGGGCCGGACAACTTCCTGGGAAACATGATCGCCTACCCTCCGCAGAGCAAAGCGGGCGACAACTGCCTCCTCGCGACGAAGGTCATGGTTCCCCTCGACGGACAGGTGCGGGAAGGCGTCGGCTTGCTCGGCGCGCCCAGCTTCGAGATCCCACGATCGGTCAAGCGCGACAGGGAGCTCGACGTGAGCAGCGAAGACGAGCTGCGCCGCGGCCTCCGGGCCAAGACCGTCTACAACACCATCAGCATGGCACTGTTCCTGCTGGTGCGCTGGACCTTCTTCGTGTCCGTCACCGTGGTCTACCTGGCTGCTATCAACCTCTTGCACTTCCTCGGTTCGCTCGCACTCGCGGTCGCACTGGCCACCGCACTGGTCATCGTTTTCACGGTCGCCTACAACGTCGTGGTCGACCGGCTGTTCAGGCCGCTGCAGGCCTTGGTGCCGCAGGGTTGCTCGATCTACGAGCGCGCCTTCTGGCGGCACGAACGCTTTTGGAAAGTGACTTCCCTGACCTTTGTCCTCGCGTTCAACGGCACGCCGCTCAAGAACGTGATCTGGCGGCTGCTGGGTATGCGAGTCGGCCGCCGGGTCTTCGACGACGGCCTCCGCGTGCCTGAGCGGAGTTTCACCACGATCGGCGAGAACTGCACCCTCAATGCGGACACCATCGTCCAGTGCCACTCACAGGAGGACGGCGGGTTCAAGTCGGACCGCATCGCGATCGGCGCCGGCTGCACCCTCGGTGTCGGCGCGTTCGTCCACTATGGCGTGACGACGGGCGCCGGCGCGGTGCTCGCCACCAGTTCCTTCCTCATGAAGGGCGAGGAAATGCCACCGAACGCGCTGTGGGGCGGAAACCCCGCCACGGAGATGCGCGAGCGACCCGGCGATCCGCAGGTCCGAGAGACCAGCGATGACAACGGCACCGCCGCACTCGTCCGCGGCGGCTGACCAGGCAAACGTGGAATGTGGAGATGATTCGGTGGACAGACAAGCGGGGTGAGACCGGCCGGGCGTTCTTGCGTGCTGTCCTGCTGCGGGCGGCCGACCGCGATCCCGGGGTGGGCGGCCGACTCGACACCGGACGTCGCCGAGCACACCGCGACCCCTCGATGACGACCTCTCGGCAGCGCCGCGCCGGCCGGCTCCGCCGCTGCACCGGGTCTGGCCGAACACACGAAGGTGCAGTCGCAGGGCGTCTTTAAAGGACATCGCCGAGCCACCACGCGCGAACTGCTGAAGTCGTCCTCTGGTCGGAACCGAAGGGAGATCGAGATGTCGTCATCATCATTGCTGCTGGACGTGGATCTGCAGCCCGGCAGGGTGCCGATGCTGCGAGCCGAGGCCACCGGCGACGGACCGAATTGGGCGGCCGGGCACCGCGACGCCTTGCGCGCCGTCGTCGCCGAGCACGGTGCGGTCCTGGTCCGCGGTCTCGGGCTGCGCGACGCGGTCGAGGTCACCGCGGTGTTCCATGGGCTGGCCACCGCGGCCCTGATGACCGAGCGGGAGGCGTTCGCGGAGCGGCAGACCTACGCAGAGGGCGTGTACTCGTCGTCGAAGTGGCCACCGAACCAGCCGATGTGCATGCACCACGAACTGAGCTACCGGCTCGAGTTTCCCGGCCGGATGCTGTTCGCGTGCCTCTCCGCGCCCGCCAAGGGCGGGGCGACCGGTGTGGCGGACTCGACGGCCGTGCTCGACGCACTGCCCGGTGACCTCGTCGAACGGCTCGAGAGCGAGGGCTGGACGCTCGTCCGCAACTACAACGACGAGATCGGCGCGACGCTCGCCAAGGCGTTCGGCACCGAGGACCGTGGCGCGGTCGAGAGCTACTGCCGCGCCAATGCCATCGAGTTCGAGTGGCAGCCCGATGGCGGGCTGCGCACGTGGCAGCGCCGTAGCGCGGTGGTGCGGCACCCGGTCACCGGCCGGCGATGCTGGTTCAACCAGATCGCCTTCCTCAACGAGTGGACCCTCGACCCCGAGGTGCGCGAGTTCCTGGTCGACACCTACGGCATCGACGGGCTGCCGTTCACCACCCGCTTCGGCGGCGGCGACCCGATAGGCGAGGACGTCGTGCAGCTGCTCAACGAGGTGTACGAGGCCAAAACCATGCGGGAGCCCTGGCAGGCAGGCGATCTGATGCTCGTCGACAACATCCGCAGCGCACACAGCAGGGAGCCCTTCACCGGACCGCGCGAAGTCCTGGTCGGCATGGCGGACCCGGTTCGCCTGGCCGACTGCTCGCCGACCGTCGAGGTCGACGTCGGATGACCACGTCACCCGTGCGGCTGTTCGCGGTCATCTCCGGTGCCCAGGTGCAGCGCGCGCAGGCGTGGCGCGAGCATCGGCCCGGCGGCTTTCGTGGCCTCCCGAATCGAGGGGTCTGATGCGCAACGAGTTGCTGCCGGCGTCCGGGCGATCCGGGTCCCTGTCCTGGAACGGAAAGGAACCTCCGAGATGATCATGCGGTTGCCGGACCTCGTTGCCAGACCCGCCCAACGTGCCCCCGGCGCGCCCGCCCTGACGGCGCGAACGACCACGATCTCCTACGCGGAGCTGGACGAGCGGACGGAGCGAGCCGCCGCCGGCCTGCGCGACCTGGGCCTCGATGGTGGTGAGCGCGTCGCGGTCTTCCTGGACAAGAGGATCGAGACCGTCGTGGCGCTGTTCGCCTGCTCGCGGGCCGGTGGCGTGTTCATCCCGGTGAATCCCGTGCTGCGGCCCAGGCAAGTGAGGCACATTCTCGACGACTGCGCCGCGCGGATACTGGTGACGTCGACTGATCGGCTGCGGGCCCTGCGCGCCGAGCTCGCCGCGTGCAAGTCTCTCTCCCACGTCCTCGCGTTGGGCGACTCGCCTGGCGAGGACAAAGAAGCCCCTTACCGCGTGCATTCCTGGTCAGAGGTCGCCGAGCGCGCGCCCCAGGCGGGATGTCCTCCAACGGGTGGCGTGGACACGGATGTGGCCGCGATCCTCTACACGTCGGGCAGCACCGGAGCCCCGAAGGGCGTCGTGCTGTCGCACCGCAACCTGGTCGTCGGCGCGGAGAGTGTCAGCACTTACCTGAACAACACGGCAGAGGACCGCATCCTGGCAGTTCTCCCGCTGAGCTTCGACGCCGGACTGAGCCAACTGACGACCGGCTTTTGCGTGGGTGCCAACGTGGTGCTTGCCGACTACCTGCTGCCGGGAGAGGTCGTCCGGCTGTGCGCGGAGCACCACATCAGCGGGCTGGTCGGTGTACCGCCGCTGTGGATCCAGCTCGCGGCCCAGACGTGGCCACCCGAGGCCGCTGCCAGGATGCGCTACTTCGCGAACACTGGCGGACGCCTCCCGCGCGTCACTCTGCAGCGACTGCGAGCGATCTTCCCGGCTGCCGCGCCGTACCTGATGTACGGCCTCACAGAGGCGTTCCGCTCCACCTACCTGGATCCGCGGGAAGTCGACCGGCGACCGGATTCGATCGGCCAGGCCATCCCGAATGCGGAGATCCTCGTAGTCCGGGAGGACGGCGGCCTGTGCGGTCCGGGTGAGCCGGGTGAGCTCGTACACCGAGGTCCGCTCGTCAGTTTGGGCTATTGGAATGACGCGCGGCGGACGGCCGAGCGGTTCCGGCCGCCGCCGAACCGTCCAGCCGAGCTGTGTACGCCCGAGCTGGCAGTCTGGTCCGGCGACGTCGTCGTCCGCGACGAGGAGGGCTTCCTGTACTTCGTCGGACGGCGTGACGACATGATCAAGACATCGGGGTATCGGGTCAGCCCCCAAGAGATCGAGGAAGTGGCCTACGAGACCGGGCTGGTCCACGATGCCGTCGCACTCGGCCTCGAGGACGAGGCGCTCGGCCACCGGGTCGTCCTCGTCGTGACCCCCCGCGATCCCGCCGGCTTCGATCCGGCCGCGGTGACCGCGCGCTTGCGGCAGCAACTGCCCGGCTACATGGTGCCCGCCGAGGTGATGGTCCGCAGCGCCCTGCCCCAATCGCCGAACGGCAAGTTCGACCGGGCGGTACTTCGCCACCAGCTCGCCGCCGCGCACCGTCAGGAGCCCGCATGACCACCATTGCCCACGCGCGCACGACCAGCCCGTTCGAAATCGCCAACGGCATCCTCCGCATCCTCGGCCACCCCGTCGGGCCGCTCCCTGAGCGCACCGGCGCCACCCACCGCAAGGAGTCGCGTGGCCACACCTTCCTCATCGACGGCGGCCACCGCCAGTGGGCTGCCTTCCGGAACTTCGGGCAGGTCATCCGCAAGCCGAGTGGCGGCCTTTCCGGCCGGCGCCTCCGGACGACGCCTCCGGCGTTTCTCGGCCATCCGACACCGAGGGAGCCGTAGGTGTAGATCGCACGCCGACAGGCCCGTACGACCGATGAGGAGAGTCCAGATGAATCGCCCGCCAGATACCTCGCAAGCACTTTTCGAGGACGTCAAGTCCGTCGTGGTGGTAACGCTCGACATCGAGGACCAAGCCGCCGGCCTCGGACCGGAGACGGGACTGTACGGCAATCTTCCCGAGCTCGATTCGCTCACCGTCGTCAAGCTCATCGTAGCCATGCGGAAACGATTCGGGATCGAGATAAACATCGACGAGATCGCCTGTGAAATCTTCGACACACTCGGACGGCTCGCGGCGTTCGTGGAATCCAAGGTGTACTTGGAGCCGTTCGGCGGAGTCAAGTAGAACGAAGACGCACCTTCGTCGTCGGCTTCGCCATGGACCTGCTCTCCTCGTGACCACCCACCGTCGCCACCAGAACACCTCACGCAGCCACGCGCTTACCGTCAGCACCACGTCGGAAGCCTCGACCTGACGGCCGGTCATCGAGACCCCGGGATCGCGCGAACCGGGGCTACCGCGTGCTGGGTGTCGATCGTGGCTGGAATCGTTGCGTGCCTTCGGCGAATCCACTTCGCACTCTCGATGACGAGGGGGAGTGCCAGGGCCAGGGCGATGCAGGCCAGCCACTCCCGGCCGGTCAGATGTTGAGTCAGCAGGCTGCTCTGCAGGAACCCGACCTCTGTGGCGGTGATGATGAGAATGACGGGGATGGCTGCGATCGCCAGGACGTCGAGGATCGGTGGCGTGAGGCCGCTCGCGGGGTCGCGGCGGTTGGTCAGCGCGTTGAACACGGTGCCGAGGCCCATCACGACGAAGGTCATCGTCATCGACGCGCTCGGGCGGTCCGGGCTTGGCTCGTCCGGGCCGGCGACGAGCGGGATGAACGCCGCGGCGAACATGACCGCGGCGTAGAGCACCCAGTAGGTGACCGCGGACCGGTTGGTCATCGGGACCTTCGAGTCGCGCGGAGGACGGTGCATGGCATCGGGGTCGCCGAGGTCGACGGCGATCATCACGACGCCGGCCACGGTGACGAAGAACAGCAAGTAGAGGATCATCGGCGGGGTGAGCGCGACGCCGCTGTTGACGTTGAACGCGGTGGCGGCGACGAACAGCAGCACCAGCGAGAGCAGCTGTGCCATCTGGTACCGGACGTAAGCGACCACCTTCTCGTAGACCCGGCGGCCGATCTCGACCGCGTGGACAAGCGTGCCGAAGTTGTCGTCGGTCAGGATCATGCGCGCGGCCTGTTTCGAGACCTCGCTGCCGCTGCTTATCGCGACGCCGATGTCGGCCTGCTTCAACGCTGCGGCGTCGTTGACCGCGTCGCCGGTCATCGCGACGACAAGGCCTTGGCGCTGCATCACGCGGGCGAGCCGTAGCTTGTCCTGCGGTGAGACGCGGCCGAACACGTGCAGCTGCGGCAGCCGCGCGATCAGGTCCTCATCGGAGAGCGCCTGCAGCTCGCGGCCGCTGATCGCGCCCGGGCCGAGGTGTAGTTGTTCACCGATGGCCCCGGCGGTGACGGCGTGGTCGCCGGTGATCATGCGGACGTCGATGCCGGCCGGCGAGCGCCGTGCCGACCGCGTCCTTGGCCTCCGCGCGCAGCGGGTCGATGATGCCGGCCATGCCGACGAACGAGAGCTCGGTGGTCAACGACATCGGTTCGGTGGTCATCGCGGCCAGCTCCTCGGCGTCGACGCTTCGAGCGGCGAACGCCAGTACCCGCAATCCTTTCTCTCCCATGCGCTCGTTCGCGGCTTCGATGCCGGCTTGCGCCTGCGCGATGGGCACCTGTGACCCGCTCAGCGGGCCGCCCGCCTCACTGCAGCGGGCCAGCACGATGTCCGGCGCTCCCTTGACGAGCTCGATGACCCGTTCCTGCCCGTCCAGGTCGAAGCGATGGAAGGTGGCCATGAACTTGTAGTCGGAGTCGAACGGCACCTCGGCCAGCCGCGGGTAGGCCCGGCGGCTTCCTCCGCGTTCACCCCGAGCTTGGCGGCGAGCACGACCAGCGCTGCCTCGGTCGGGTCGCCGACCACGCTACCGTCGTCGCCGACCGTGGCGTCGCTGTCCAGCACGAGGCCGAGCCCGACCCGGCTGAAGTCAGGCACGCTCGCGCCGGCAATCGACGTGATCGCCCCGGACTTGCGGTATCCCTCGCCCTCCACCGCGAACCACGTACCTCCGGCGTAGAGGCTCGACACCATCATCTCGTTCATGGTGAGGGTGCCGGTCTTATCCGTGCTGATGGCGCTCGTCGACCCGAGGGTTTCGACGTCGGTGAGGTTCTTGACGATCGCCTTCGCCTGGGCGAGCTGCTTGGCTCCGTGCGACAGCAACGCGGACACGAAGGCCGGCATCCCCGTCGGGATCGCGGAGATGGCCATCGCGGTTCCCAGCAACAGCACATCACTCAGGCCCAGGCCGCGGACGGCGCCGACGACGACGATGAACGCCACCGCGGTCCACGCGATGATGCTGAGGACCTTGGTCAGCGACCCGAGTTCCTTCTGCAGCGGTGAGCGGGTGCGGGTGACGGAGGTCAACATCTCCGCGATCCGGCCCATCTCGGTCCGCATGCCGGTCTCGGTGGCGACCAGTGCCGCCGTGCCTCTCGTCACGGACGTGTTCTGGAACAGCATGTTCGACCGGTCTCCGATCGCCACGTCATCGCCTGCGAGCAAGCCGACGCCCTTGGGCACGGGTGCGCTCTCGCCCGTCAGCGCGGCCTCCTGCACCTACGAGCGTCGCCGACCGGACGATCCGCCCGTCGACCGGGACGACGTCGCCGGCTTCGAGCTGGACGAGGTCTCCCGGCACCAGGTCTGCGGCCGGGATCGCGGCGACCTCGCCGTCGCTGGTCACCTTCGCCTGCGGCACCTGCATGTTTCTCAACGCGTCGACGCTGGCCCGGGCCTTGAGCTCCTGGCGGGCGCCGAGCACGACGTTGAGGACAACGAGGAACGCCACGATGATCGACGTCGAGACCTCGCCGATGAGAATGGTCACCACCACGACGGCGACGAGCATGAGATTCATCGGGTCGCGAAGCTGTGCCAGCGCCACCATCCACACCGACGCCGGCTTCTCGCGGACAATCTGATTCGGTCCGTACCGCTCGAGCCGTGCCGCCACCTCGGCAGGGGCCAGGCCACGTGTGGCGTCGCTGTCCATCGCGGCGACCACACTGCCCGCGTCCGGTGCGAACCACTTTCCCACCGGGCCGGGGTCGTGCTCGGTGGGAGTGCCTGTCCCGCTGACCATCGTCCCCGCTTCTCAGCCCAGGGTGGCGACAAGGATGGCCTTGATGGTGTGCAACCGGTTCTCGGCCTGGTCGAAGACGATGCTCGCAGCCGAGTCGAACACCTCCCCCGTCACCTCGAGTCCGGACGTCATGCCGGTGTGCTCCATGATCTCCTGTCCGACGATCGTGTTCGTGTCGTGGAATGCGGGCAGGCAGTGCATGAATTTGACCGAGGGATTTCCCGACTTGTCCAGCAGCGTCGTGTTCACCTGGTACGGGGTGAGCATCCGGACCCGGTCCGCCCAGACGTCCTTCGCTTCCCCCATCGACACCCAGACGTCGGTGTGGATGAAGTCCACTCCGGACACCGCGTTCGCGGCGTCATCGGTCACGGTGATTCGCGCGCCGGTGCGCCGGGCGATCTCGCGCGCGACGTCGACAACATCCTGCGGTGGGTGCAGCTCCTCGGGACCTGCGAGCCGCACGTCGCTTCCCATCAGCGCGCCCATGACGAGCAGCGACCGGCCCATGTTGAAGCGGCAGTCACCCACGTAGGCATAGGCGAGCGAGTCGTAAGGTTTGCTGCTGGACTCGTGCATGGTGAGGAAGTCGGCCAGCATCTGGGTGGGATGCCACTCGGCGGTCAATCCGTTGTAGACCGGCACACCGGCGTGTGCGGCCAGCTCCTCCACCTCGACTTGCGCACTGCCCCGGAACTCGATCGCGTCATACATGCGCCCGAGCACTGCCGCGGTGTCCGCAATGGACTCCTTGTGGCCCAGCTGCGACCCGGACGGATCAAGGTAGGTCACGTGAGCGCCCTGGTCGAAAGCCGCGACCTCGAACGACGAGCGGGTACGCGTCGACGTCTTCTCGAAGATGAGCGCGATCTCCTTTCCGTCCAGTCTTTTGACCTCGGTGCCGGCGTATTTCGCCGACTTCAGCGCATCGGCGAGCCGCAACAGGAAACGTAGCTCGATCGGGTTGAAGTCGATCTCCTTGAGGAAGCTGCGACCGTGCAGGTTGAAGGCCATCAGGTACTCCTGAAAGTCAGAACGCGGCGTCACGTTCGATCGGGCAGGTCATGCAGTGCGAGCCGCCGCGACCGCGGCCGAGCTCGAAGCCCTCGATCGTGATCACCTCGATGCCGGCCTTGCGCAAAGCGGTGTTCGTGCCCGTGTTGCGCTCGTAGGCGACGACGACACCGGGTTCGAGGGCGACGACGTTGTTGCCGTCGTCCCATTGCTCACGCTCGGCGCCGAACTCGTCCCCGCCGGTCTCGATCACGTGCATCCTCGGCACGCCGAGCGCGCGGGCCATCAGGTCGGGCAGCGTGCCCTGTTGTTCCTCGACGACCAGATCGTCGGCCGACTCGCCCGGCCGGATCGACCACGTGCGCGCGCCGCTGACCACCTGCGGGAACATTGTGACCACGTCGCGGTTGCACATCGTGATGACGGTGTCGAGATGCATGTAGCTGCGCGACTTCGGCAGGTGTACCGCGAGCACCTGTTTCGCCGACCCGTTGCGGAACAGCGACCGGGCGATCCAGAGCACCGCCTGCGGCGTGGTGCGCTCTCCCATGCCGATCATCACGGACCCGTTGCCGATCGGCTGCACGTCGCCGCCCTCGACGTGCGCGCGGCCCCAGTTCTCGTCGACGCCCCCGAGCCAGACCGGGAAGCGTTCCGCGGCGAACAGCGGATGGAACCGGTAGATCATCTCCATGATCATCGTTTCCGGTTTGCGCGCGGGTTTGGTCATCGGGTTGATCGTGACGCCGTCGTAGATCCAGCACGACGGGTCCCGCTGAAACAGGAAGTTCGGCAGCGGCGGCAGGAGCATGGTGGCGGGGTTCGCGGACTCCCACTCGAGCCCGACGTCCCGCTCGACGTCGGCCCTGGTGATCCCGCCGATCAGGAACTCGGTTACGAGGGCCGGGTCGGCGGTCTGCACCCAGGCGTGGGCACGCTGTGCCGCGGTGATGCCGATCTCACGCTCGTTGAGAATGTGCTCGGTCGCCCAGTCCTTGACTTCGGGCTTGACCAAGGTCTCCGCGAGCAAATGCTCGACGTGGAAGACCTCGACGCCGCGATCGCGCATCACCTCGCAGAAGGTGTCGTGCTCGGACTTGGCCTTGCTGACCCAGATCACGTCGTCGAAGAGCAGTTCCTCCGCGTTCGACGGCGTGAGCCGCCGATGTTCCAGACCCGGGCGGTGGACCATGACCTTGCGAAGTTTTCCGACCTCCGAATGCACGCCGAGCGCCATGGCCGCCTCCACTGGACGAGTGGGCTGTCTGCGAGCAGTCGACACGCAAGCACGGGGCGCGCCGTCACCCGCTGGGGGTGAACACCTTTCGGGAAGGCAACTGTCGGTTGACGGACACTGACGCTACGTCACCCCGTCGAAACGACCGGTGAACGATGAGCGAACTACAGCAAAGTCGGACGGCCGCGGCCGTCTCGAACCCGCCGGCCCAGGTCTCCCGGCCAGGGGTGCGCGACGTCGGCCGGTGTCCAGGTCACCCTCTTCGGGTGACCTCCTGCCAAGGCGAGCGACAACACTGAGGCTCTACGGCAAGGCTGGGGCGGTCGCGACGACTCCAACCGCCGGCGAGTGCTCGGCGCACCCCGACGAGTCTCGTCTCGGACTCCGGAGGTGAGTCATGTCAGGTTCGGTCGGCAATCGCACGGACGCCGAGCAACCCGACGGTGAGAAAACCGACAGAGGGCAAGCGCACCGTTTCGGCCTCACATCGGCGACCGCGCTCATCGTCGGCACCATCATCGGCGTCGGTGTCTTCAACCTGCCGACGTCACTGGCGACCGACGGCTCGATCAGCCTCGTGTCCATGGCCCTCACGACACTCGGCGCGCTCGCTCTCGCCTTGTTGTTCGCCGCGCTGTCGCGACAGCTCCCGGCCGACGGCGGGCCGTACGCGTACGCGCGGGTCGTGTTCGGCAACCCGCTCGGTTCCACCAACGCTCGGTCCTACTGGATCACCTCATGGGCCGGCAACGCAGCCATCGCAGTCGGCTGGGTGCTCTACGTCGAGCACTTCGTCAACACCGGCCACAACGCGTTCTTCGCGGTGCTACTGGTCCTCATAGGACTGTGGATCCCGGTGGCAATCAACCTGTCCGGGGTGAAGAACATGGGCACTGTCCAGGTTGCGACCACGGTGGTGAAGTTCGTCGCGCCGGCCTTCATGTCCACGGTCGGGCTGGTCTTCATCAGCACCGCGAACTACACGCCCTGGAACGTCAGCGGGGAGAGCACCTGGGGGGGGCGATCGGCGGCGGGATGGCCATCGCGCTGTTCGGCTACCTCGGCGTCGAGACCGCCGCCGTCGCCGCGGCGAAAGTGCGCGACCCCGACAAGAACATCCCGCGCGCCACGATCCTGGGACCGCGGGCGACCGCGGTCGTCTACCTGCTTTCGCCCATCGCTGTGTTCGGCATCCTGCCCACCACGGCGTCGGCAGAGGCGACCGCACCGTTCTCCGACGCTGCCAACACCGTGTTCGGCGGCACCTGGGCCGGCAGCGTCATGGCCGTCGCCGTCATCATCTCCGGATTCGGGGCGCTCAACGGATGGACCATGATCTGCGCCGAGATCCGCTCGCCGCCGCGAAGGACTGCCTATTCCCCGAGCGCTTCAACCGAATCCGGCATCACCGCCGCGATCCCTCACGCCTTCTCCTCCCTTGCCCAGCTGAAATGGCGGCCGGCGGACCGGCGCGCGCTCGAAGGTCGCCGGTTCGTCAGGGACGTGACCGTCGCGGTGGTCTCGCTCGTGTTCTCGACCCTGCGCATCTGGTACTCGCGCAATACCGGGCAGCCGTTCTGGCTCTACTGGGCGCCATTCATCCTCGCGGCTGCCGCGCTGCTGCCCGGCGACCCGGTGTACCGGTCACAGCGGCACCGCATGAACGAACCGGCACAGGTTCCCGCTTACCGATGAGTCCGAAGTGGAGGCTGGCATGCGAATAGTGGTCGCACTCGGCGGGAATGCGTTGCTTCAGCGGTCGGACCCGATGACCATCGAGGTGCAGCGGCGCAACGTTCGGATCGCCGCGGAGGCAATCGCCCCGCTGACCGCCGAGCACAGCGTCGTCGTCGTCCACGGCAACGGGCCACAGGTCGGACTGCTGGCGCTGCAGGCCGACGCGTACGAAGGCGCCGAGCCGTATCCCCTCGACGTCCTGGACGCGGGAACCCAGGGCATCATCGGCTATCTGATCCAGCAGGAGCTGCGCAACGTCCTGCCGGCCGAGCAGCCCGTGGTCACCGTCCTCACGATGATCACGGTCGACGAGGACGACCCGGCGTTCGCCGGCCCGACCAAGTTCGTCGGGCCGGTCTATTCGAAGGATGCGGTGGGTGAGCTGGCGGCGGAGAAGGGCTGGACGTTCCGTCAGGACGGCGCCGGCTGGCGGCGTGTCGTGCCCTCCCCCGAGCCGCGGCAGATCGTCGAGATCGAGCCGATCCGCTGGCTCATCGACCGGGGGAGCGTGGTCGTCTGCGCCGGCGGCGGCGGGATTCCCATGACGCGCGCCCTGGCCGGCCCGCTGTCCGGCGTCGAGGCCGTCATCGACAAGGATTTCGCGAGCGGACTGCTCGCCCAGGACATCGGCGCGGAGCTGTTCATCATGGCGACCGACGTGGAGGGAGTCTACCTCGACTTCGGTACGCCACAGCAGCGGAAGCTCGCCGACGTCACGCCCGAGGAACTGGCACGCCACCAGTTCCCGGCCGGGTCCATGGGGCCCAAGGTCGAGGCGGCGAACCGCTTCGCGACCAACACCGGTGGCCGGGCGGCAATCGGCTCGCTGGCCGAAATCGCAGACATCGTGGCCGGCGTCGCTGGCACGAACATCGCCACGCGCACCGGCATCCGCGTGGCAGCCACCGATCCCGCCACGCCCACTGTGGGAGGTGGCTGACATGACCGATACCTCACCGAATCGGAAGTACCTGACTGTCCGGCAAGCGTCGTTCATCGGCGTCGGTGCGATGGTCGGCGCCGGGATCTTCGCATTGCTCGGCGCGGCCGGAGAGGTGGCCGGCGCCGCGGTGTGGATCTCGTTCCTCATCGCGGGCGCGATCGCCGGGTTACAGGGCTACTCGTTCGCGAAGCTCGGGGCCCGCTACCCCTCGGGCGCGGGACTGTTCGAGTACCTCGCGCGCGGATTCGGCAACGGGCACCTCACCGGCGTCACCGCGTGGCTGACCTATGTGGCCAACGCCATCGTCACGGCGATGGTCGCGGTGTCCTTCGGCAGCTACGCGAGCGCCGCATTCACCGACATGGACCCCACCTGGACGAAGATCTTCGCCGCGCTCGTCCTGATCGTGATGACCGGAGTCAACATCGTCGGCTCGCAGCTCGTGGCCAAAGCGCAGACCGTCATCGTCTACGTCGTGCTCGGAATCCTCGTCCTGTTCTCCTTCGTCACACTGATCACCATCGACCCGTCGCTGCTGGCCCCGTCCGGCTACCCGCCGCTGGGCGACATCATCGCCAGTGTGGCGCTGACGTTCTTCGCCTTCCTCGGGTTCGGCATCATCACGTTCACGGCGAAGGACCTCCGTGAGCCGGCCCGGCAGCTCCCCCGCGCGATGTACCTCGCACTCGGCATCGCCACCGTCATCTACGTCGCGATCGCGCTCGGCGTGTTCGGCACCCTGCCCGTGGACGTCGTGATCTCCTCCGGCGGCACCGCGCTCGCGGTTGCGGCAGAGCCCGCACTCGGCCAGTTCGGCTACGTCCTCATGATCATCACCGCGCTGTTCGCGACGGCCGGCGCCACCAACGCCGGCCTCTATCCCGCAGTCGGCCTGTGCGACCAGCTCGCTGCGACCGGCCAGATGCCGCCGCTGATGAGCCACCGCGTCGGTGGCAAGGCCTCGGTCGGCCTGCTCATCGCAGCGGGGCTCAGCCTGATCCTGGCGATCGGCTTCGACCTCACCGCCATCGCCTCGATCGGCAGTGCCGTGGCTCTGCTGGTCTTCATGATGGCCACAGTCGCCCACTTCCGCGTCCGCGCCAACACGGGCGCGAGCCTGACCCTCCTCATTCTCGCCGTCCTCACCTGCGGCATCGCCCTCCTCGCGTTCCTGATCTCGACCGTCGTCAACGACCCCGCCTCAGTCGTCGCGATGCTCGTGATCATCATCCTCAGCGTGATCATGGACCTGTCGTGGAAGCGGGTCCGCGCAAACCGCGACGAGGCGGCCCCGCCCACCACGGCCCCACCTGATCGCGAACCTGGCGAAGCTCCGCCGTCCGAACCATGACGACGGCCGGTCACCGGCGCGCACGGACGGGACGCGGGGCCGATCGTCGTAGCGATGATCTTCCTGTGAGGTATCGCGTCCGCAGGCCCGAGTGCGACGGCAGTGCCACCACGTGCGCGCCGTCCCTCACGGTGTTGCCCGCGACGCCCACGACGCCGGACCACGCAACACAGTCCGGCACAGGCGAGCCCGAGAAGTCGGAAACACGACGACACCATCCAGCAGACGACGACACCACCGGCACCCGGGGACCAGCCGAAAAGGCCTTGTACGACGTCACTCGACACCATCCGGCAGACCAAGCCGCGAACTCTCAATCAGCAGGTTCGAGGTTCGAATCCCTGATGGCACACCCTCACTCTCCCAAGTTCGGATCACTTCCGGCCTGGGGATTTGTGCTTTGTGGAAGAGATTCTTCTGCTGGGTCACCGTCCACAGTGGTCTGTGGTGTGCCTGAGCTCTCGCGTTGTCGTCCGCGGGACGATCTTGGCGGGGGCGTCAGCCGTCGCGAGCGCCGAGCTCGCCGCCGGGCGGTGCCGGCGGCCGACGCGGCGAGACCTTCCGGCGAGGTCGTTTGGGGAGCCTTCGCAGAGCCCTCGCCTGTGCGCGCACGGCGCGAGGCCGTGCGCGCACGGTGCGGCGTCGGTCCGCGAGGGCGGCGAAATCGCCGAAGCCCGGGGCGCGAGGTCGTTGCGGATTGCTCGCTGATCGTCAGTGGCGGGGCGCGCCGGCGGTCAGTTCGGCCGGCACCGGCAGGCCGAGGTGGTCGAGAAGGTCGGCCAGTTCGGCGTCGAGCTCTCGCCCGACCTGCGCGATGCGCGGGTCGTCAAAGCTGTCGAATCGGGTGCTGGGCTGGTCGATCGTGAACCAGGTGCGATCGTCGTGGTCCACGTAGATCGCGGTGCGCAGTGGTGCGTAGAGCATCACCGACGGGTCGTGCTGGAACATGCGCTGGGCGAAGACGTGATTGCCCATAAGGTATTCCACGCACGGGCGCGATTCGGCGGCCAGTTTCATCAGAGAGTAGACATCGGTGCCCCAGTACCGGATGAAGCTGTGCGGGGCGTTTTCCTCGGTGGCCTGCCGGACGACGTCCCAACTGGCCTGTTCCTTCTTGAACTGCTCGTATCGGTCTGCCTCAAGGGCCGGTACCGCGCGTTCGTAGCTGTCTCGGAACTCCGAAAAGGTTGCCGTGACGGGGATGGTCAGGCGGATCACCTCGTGCGGGAAAGTCTGGATGGAGTGGGAATCGCTGGCGGACATGGCGTGCCGTCCTTCGATCGTCATGGCTGTTGCTCGAGTGAAGTCGGGGGAACCGGTGAGAGCGGCCACGGTGCCGATCGGCGACGGCACCGTGGCGACCCGTCAATCGCCGAGGAACTCCAGCACCTGCTGAACGAACAGCTCGTGGTACTGGAAGATCGCGCCGTGGCCCGCTTCCGGGTAGATGCTCAACGTGGCGTCGGGCAGCAGCCGCGCGAGGTTGAACGAGCTGATCGTCGGCACCAGGATGTCGTTGTCGCCGTTGACGACCAGGACGGGCTTGTCCACATCGGCCAGACCGGCGGGTGAGGTGCCCTGCTCCCATTTGGCGGCCGCGGTCAGCTGGGCACCGACCGTCTCGTCCGTCACGGACGTGTCGCGGTCCTCGGTCCGCTCGTCCAGGCGAGCGATGAACGCATCCGCGGCCGCCTGGCCGCGGGGCGTCGGCGAGAAGAAGAGATAGTGCTTGGGGTGCTTGCCTTCGGTGGCCGACTTACCGAACGCGCTCTGCAGCCCGGCGCCCCAGCCGGCAGGCCCTTCGTCACCGGCGGGCGAGGTGCCGGCCAGGACGATCCGCCGGACCAGATCGGGTCGCTGCTGGGCGACCGCCTGGGCCACCATGCCACCCAGGGAAAAGCCCAACAGATCGACCGTGTCCAGCCCGAGAGCCTCCAGGAAGGCCACCGCGTCGGCGGCCATCGCCTCGATGCTGTCGGGGGTGGTGCCGCCGGAGGCTCCGACGCCCCGGAGATCCACCGCGATGACGCGTCGCTCGGCCGCGAAGCCGTCGACCACGGCGGGGTCCCAGTCGTCCAGCACCGCGGTGATGTGGTTCAGCAGCACCAGCGGCACACCGGCGGCCGGACCCAGCTCGCGGTACGCGAACGGCGTGCCGCCGACGTCCACCGTCTCGCCCGGTGCTTGCACAAAACTCGCTGCCATGTCTTGCCTTTCCTGCGCGGTGATTCCGCGCTCGTCGAGGGGAATTCGCCTCTTGGCGCTCTTCGACAGCCTCGCCGGGATCGGCGGGGAGCCGCTTCCGTCGGAAAACCACCGCCGGGCAGCGCGAAACTGCGCGCCAGGCAGTCATTCCTCCGTGCCACCGCGGTGTGCGCAGGTCGGCGCAGTCAGGACGAGCTGACGAAAGCAGCCTTCGCGATGATCTTCGCGCACACTGAACCGATTTGGGCCGGCCCTCGACGGAAAACCCCTCGCCCGATACCGTGCAATCGGCACGCCTGAGCATTTCACGTGCTCAGGGCCGCATCGATGAGCCACAGTCTCGCTGACAGTCATTCGACTTATGCGAACGGATTCCGTCATGCCGACACTGATGGGACAGCCGGGAGTGAGTTGGTGACGGCGAGCCGGCCTGCGCGGACCGTTCTCGGTCGCCGCTGCGCTTCCATGATCTGCCGACGAGTAACGAGGAGTACCATGTCACAGATCGTCCTTGTTACCGGGGCTTCCAGTGACCTCGGAGCTGCCACCGCGAACGCGCTGGCCGATTCAGGCCACACCGCGTACGCGGGGATCAGCCCGGCTGTCGCCCGGCCGGCCGGCCGGCTCCCCGAGCCGAGCGGCCACGGGCCGCGCCCTATTACGCTGGACGTGGCCGACCAGCGCTCGGTCTCGACCGCGGTCGGCGACATCTTGGCGGAGGCCGGACGAATCGACGCGGTAGTCCACGCCGTCGGTCCGGTGCCCCGGGGGCCGATCGAATCCTTCACCCCTTACCAGTTGGCGCAGATCTACGACGCGCATGTGCTGTCCACTCAGCGCGTCAACCGTTGCGTGCTGCCGCGGATGCGCGAGCGGCAGGAAGGCCTGCTGGTGTGGGTGGTGCCGGCGAACCACGAAGCCAAGGGCGCGCCCTACCTCGCGCTGCACTCGGAAGCGGTCACGATGATCGACCATCTCGCAGCGAGCTACGCCCGGGAACTGACCGAATTCGGGGTCGAGACCACGATCGTCGTCCCCGGATTCCTGGTCCCCGAGACCGGCCCGCGCGTGCGCACCGTCCATCCGGACGACGCCGAGACGGTTCAAGCCTACGAAGACCGATACCCCGGACTGGCCCACCGGGTGGACTCGAAGCTGGCCGAGCACGCGGTCACGGGCGCGGAGGTCGCCCTCGCCGCCCAGGCCATCGCGGCCGTCGTCGGCAGCCCCAAGGGCACCCGTCCGCTGAGGATCGCTCCCGGCCGGCCCAGCATCGCGTCCGGGCAGGACGTCATGTGATAGGCGGTCGAGCGGGCCGCGTCGACGAGAGGTTCGCCGATTCGTCGTTCATCACGGGGGGGTCATTCCTCCAGCGCCGCGAGCGCGTCGCGAAGTGCGGCCCTGGAGGTGATCCCGAGCTTCGGAAAGATCTGGTACAGGTGTGCACCGATGGTCCGGTGCGAGAGGTACAAGCGCTCGGCGATCTGTTTGTTGCTCAAGCCCGAAGCCGCGAGATCCGCAATTTCCCGCTCCTGGGGTGTGAGCACTTCCCCGCTCGCCGTGGTTCTCGGTGCGCCCCATCCGGTGGCCCGGAGCTCCTTGGCGGCACGGTCCGCCCAGGGCCCGGCACCGAGCAGCGTGAAGGCGTCGTACGCCAGACGCAGCGGCTCTCGGGAGTCGGCGTTGGCCCGGGCGCGTCGCAGCCGTTCCCCATACGCCAGTTGCACACGGGCCAGATCGAACGGCCATCTTTCGACGCCCGGTCTCTCCAGCGCCTCCTCGAACAGGCGCACCGCCTCGTCGTCGTCGGTGGCGCACAACGCCGCCGAGCCGGCGGCAAGCAGGCTGAGCCGCGGGGACAGCGCACCGATGTCGGCCTCCCGCATGGCCCGTACGTGAGCGGTGGCCTCACTGTGCCGGTCGGTCCGTACCGCGGCTTCGACGACGTCCAAGGCCACCCACATCGCATGCGGCACGTGGGAGACGAACGTACCCGCCGGGCCCAGGGCCGTCGCGTTCCGATAAGCGCTTTCGAAGTCACCACGGCCGGATTCGGCGACGGTGCGGACGTGCCGGGCGTAGTGCAGCGCCGCCCCCACTCCCCGGGGTGTGGCCCAGCGAATGATCTGGTCGCTCAGGCGGTCGACCGCTTCGTCGTCGCCGCGGGCCGCGGCGACGACGGCTTGGCAGTACCAGAAGTACCAGGTGAAGAAGTGGTAGCCGGAGTCCTGGCACACCTGGATTCCCTCCTCGGCCAGTTCCAGGCATTCGTCCCACCGGCCGGTGAGGTAGTCGTCCAGGCACAGGTGCATCAGCGCGCCGACGTGCCGGCGCGGTGGGCCGCCGTCGCGCCCTTGGAGCACGACTCGCCACGACGGCTCGCGGACATCTGCCAGGCGATCGGCGTAGAGCGCGCCGGTGCCGGCGCGAACGATCCGGCCGGGGTCGGTTTCCTTCTGCAGGTCGCTGAGCACGGATTCCAGCTGGTCCAGCGCACCGGCACCGGAACGGACCGGGTCGGAGAAGGTCTTGGCGGCCACCGACAGCAGGGCGGGCGGCTCCGGTCGCAGGCGTCGGAGCGTCGCGTACAACGGATCCCACAGCTCCGCGCGGCCGCTGAAGAAGCAGAGGAGCAGCAGCAGGTGGAGCGCTTCGATGAGCGCGAAGTCCTGGGCGTCGTAGCGGTGCATGCCGGACTCGACCGCGCCGACCAGCAGCCGGTGGGCGGTGTCGATGTCCCCGTCGCCGTTGATGATCAGGAAGACCGCGGCCGCCGCGAAGTGGAGGGAACCCATCAGCTCCGGGTCGGCCAGGCGGGCGCCTTCGAGCAGTTCCGAGGCGTTGCGGAGCTGCCCGGTCGCGTCGGCGCCGATGTAGGCGGCCTCGGCGAGCCGGCGAGCGCGATCCGAGCCGTGGGGACTCAGATCGGCGGCCCTCACCAGCGCCGCCACCGCACCGACGGCGTCTCCGCGGGCCGCGATGCGACGCGCCGCTTGTTCCAGCAGGACGGCCACCTGCTCGTCCGGCTCGACGGACGCTTCGCCGAGGTGCCAGGCCCGCCGCTCGGGGTGGCTCACCAGCACCTGGGCCAACGCGCGATGAGCCGCTCGGCGCTCGGCACTCGTGCAGGCGTCCACGACCGCCGAGCGGATCAAGGGGTGCCGGAAAACCAGCCGGCGCGTGCCCTCGTCGAACGCCACCAGCCGATCCTGCTCGGCCGAGGCGAGGTCTTCGAGGTCGGATTCGTAGCCGGCGTGCCGCGCCGACGCCTGCAGGACCGCGAGATTGCCCGTTCCCTCCAGCGTCGCGAGCAGCAACAGCCGCCGTGCGGCGAGGGAGAGGACGGACACCCGGGAGACGAACAGCGCCTGGAGCCGCTCGCTGAGCGGGAGCACTGCGGGAAGGTTCTCCAGGGCCACCCGCTGCTGCCCGCTCAGCGCCGTGGGCAACTCGAGCAGGGCCAGCGGGTTCCCCTCGGCCACCGACAGCAGTCGCTGACGCACGCGAGCGGCCAGCGTCGGGAATCGGGTGTTGAGCAGCAGCTGTGAGGACTCTCCGTCCAACGGCGGCACCTCGTACTCGGGCAGGCCACCGCGGTTGAAGAAGGTCTCACTTCCCGAGCGCATGGCGCCGAGGAAGGTGACGCGGGTGCCGTTGAGCCTGCGGGCGACGAAGCCCAGTACGGCGGCGCTGGCCCGGTCGAGCCACGGCAGGTCGTCGACGATCAGGAGCAGCGGGCCGGCCTTGGCCACGTGCCGCAGGAGCATGAGGGTCGCGTTCGACACGACGAGCCGTTCCGGCGGTGCTCCGCTCCCGAAGCCCAGGGCGACTTGCAGCGCATCGGCATGCGGCTTCTCGAGTTCCCCGAACGCCTCGTAGAGGGGGAACAGGACCTGGTTGAGCCCCGAATAGCTCACGTCGGCCTCGAACTCGACACCGGCGGCCCGAAGGACCCGAGAGCCACTCGCGACCGCCGCTTCCGCCACGGCGTTGAGCAGTACGGTCTTGCCCACCCCTGCCG
This sequence comes from Amycolatopsis sp. NPDC049253, assembly GCF_040678995.1. Lineage (NCBI taxonomy): Bacteria > Bacillati > Actinomycetota > Actinomycetes > Pseudonocardiales > Pseudonocardiaceae > Amycolatopsis > Amycolatopsis sp. NPDC049253. The sequence continues at coordinate 44,925 of NZ_JBFAQX010000038.1, forward strand.
CCCCCGACAACAGGAGCGCTCCACCGCGATCTGTGGCGTCGAGGAAGCCGCGGATGCGTTCGAGCGCCACGCCGCGTCCCACGAGGACATCGACACCGCTGTGGTCGAAAAGACCGTTGCCGCCCACTGGATCACGCTCCCCCGGCCACGCGGGCCGCCGAGACTTCCCGGCCTGGTGCGCGACCTCGCGGACCGGACTGTCCACAAGCGATTCGCCGGTGTTCACTTCTGCCTGTCAACGTACGAATCCTTCACCCTGGCCACGCGAAGCGCTGACGTCGGCTATCGTGCAGACCTGGCGCTGAAGCACTCGTTCCACGTTCGCGCGTTCAATAATTTTGGACGATGCTCCACAGCATCGCGTGAAATTTCGCGTGGTCACGGGTGGGAATCGAGGACAGACGATGCATGATCGCCGTATCGCGAGCGATGGCGACCTGTTCCTTCACCTCGATGCCTTTCGCGGTTGCCCGGGGAATGCGCACGCGCCGGTCACGGGCGGAGAGTTCGCGGACGGCGAGCCCGTCGCGCTCCATCCGGTCGAGAATCGACACCAGCGTGGTCTTGTCGACACCGAGCTCCGTGGCGATCTCCAACTGCGTCCGCTCCGGGCCCCTGCTGATCAGTTCGAGAACGAGCCAGTCGCGCAGATCGTTCAACCCCGCATCTCGCGAGACCTCGTTGAACGCGTCGCCGAGCGCTGCCGCGGCCCGATGAGCCAGCCAGGTCAGGTCACCGCTCGCCGAAGCGGCGTCGGGTGGCGGCAACGCGCCACGGCGGTCGCTCTTCGGGGACACTGCGCGACCGTATCATCCGCAGCCGGACCGTCCAAGGATGGATTGGATCGCGTGAAATGATCCGATGTCATATGATCCTGGCTCCTCTGTCGGCAGCGCTGGGGCCGCTCGTGCGGAACCACTCGCCCATTCAGCGTCGCAGCCTAGATGGAGGTTCGAACAAAAACATGGCTCAAGATCCGGAAGACTTTGCCGATTCTCCACAGCCGCCGGCTTACGGCGAGCACGATGCGCTCTCGGACGTGCTGCAGGCGATTCACCTGCAGGGCGGCTATGTGCGCCGCCGGTCGAGCCCGCGTGAGCGGCACCCGGCCGGGGCCAGGTTGTTGCACATCGTCGAGGAGGGCGGGCTCAGCGTCGAGGTCGCGGGCGAAAACAGCGTGGAACTGGGCGCAGGGGACCTGGTGCTGCTCGTGCGGGGTGATGCCCACCTCGTCAGGGCGACGCCGCACGCGAGCTGGGTGACCGGGGAGTTCCTCGTCGAGACGGTGGTCGCCGCGCCGCTGCTCGGCGTGCTGCCGCCGGCGATCGTGATCCGCGGCGGCCCGGGATCCGCGGCGTGGCTCCCGCCGATCAAGGAGCTGCTCATGTCCGAGGTGACGCACCCGGCACCCGGCGCCCGTGTGATGGTGTCCCGAGCGCTCGATCTGCTCTTCATCTGGTCGCTGCGGTCGTGGGCTTCATCCGGCGACGCGCGCCACGCCGGCTGGCTGACGGCAGCGCTGGACCCGGTGCTCGCACCGGTCCTCACCGCGATCCACCGAGACCCCGGTCGCGACTGGCCCGTCGAGGAGCTGGCGCGGCTCACGTCGCTGTCGCGTTCGGCGTTCGCGACACGGTTCGCCGAGTCGGTCGGGGAAACGCCCGGTTCGTACGTGTTGCGGTGCCGGCTGGGCCACGCGGCGCACCTGCTGCGCGGCACGGCCGTCCCGGTCGGCCGGATCGCGGCTCGCGTGGGCTACACCTCCGAAGCCGCCTTCAGCCGGGCCTTCTCCCGCGCCTACGGCAGTTCACCGCGGGCGTGGCGCGGCGGGACCGGTTCCGATTCTTCCGAACGAACGCCGGAATAACTCGCCGATACCGGACGACACCGCCGGGTTGGCCGGCGGTGTCGTCCAGGTTCACGTCAGCGGGTGCCTGCGACGGCCCGCTCGATGAGGTTGACGACGATCCCCGGGTTGGTCACCTGTGCGGCGTGGGGGGTGTTGGCCTCGACGATGTGGGAGTGCGCGCGGGTGGCCATGAAGCGCTCGGCGGCCGGGGGAATCAGGTGGTCGGCGTTGGAGACGAGGGTCCACGAGGGGATCGTCTTCCAGCCCGGCTGGCCTTCGAGGTTCTCGCCCAGGGCGGTCCCGGCGACGGGGTTCTGCGTGGCGGCGCTTACCGCGGCGGTGGCCGCGGAGACTTGGTTGCTGAAGAACAGGTCCCGGTACTGGGCCGCCTTGGCGAACAGCTCGATCTCGGGATCGCCGTTGGGGTTGGTGTAGGGGACGGGGACGGCGCTGAGCGCGGTGGGAGGCACCGCGGTGGGATCGGTGCTGAGGTGGCTGCCCGGGAATTGCCCGGCCAGGGCGGTGATGTTTTCACCCGTGTCCGGCTCGAAGGCCGAGACGTAGACCAGGGCCTTGACGTTGGGGTTGTCCGTGGCGGCGCTGGTGATGACGGCTCCGCCGTAGGACTGTCCGACCAGGACGATCGGGCCCTGGATGGTCTGGAGGTAGGAAGCCAGCAAGGCGGAATCGCCGGAGAGGCTGCGCAGGGCCGTCGGCGGGGCGACAACCGGGTAGCCGGCCGCCTGCAGCGACCTGGTCACCTCGTCCCAGCTCTCCGAGCTCGACCAGGCTCCGTTGACGAGGACGATCGTCGGCTTCGGAGCCGTGACCGGGTGCGAGAGCGCGACAGGCGCGGCCTGGGGGGCCGGTGCGGCCGAGGCCAGCGTGGTCACGCCGGCGACGAGAGCGATCCCGGTCGCGCCGAGGACGGCGGAGCGGAAAACACGACGTTTACGCACGGTTTCTCCTTGTTCGAAAAGGTTGTCATTGCTGTCCGCGGACATGTCTGCTCGCGGGGGTTCGTGGTGGTGGGTCCGGAGGCGTCGACGCTCAGACACGAGCGGCGGCGTGTTCCTCGGCCCAGTTCAGCGCGTACTCGGCGACTTCCTGCCAGCCGTCCTGGCCGATGATGAAGTGCGAGCGCCCCGGGAATTCCTGGTACTCGGTGACGGCCGCGGACTTGCTGGCGAGCCGCCAGTTGGCCTTGTTGACCTTGGGCGGCACAAGGTGGTCGGACCCGCCCGCGATGAACAGGAGCGGGGCCTGGCGCTTGCGGAAATCGACCCGGGTCGCGGCTCGCGGGTTGAAGTTGCCGAACGCCCCCTGGAAGAGCACGCGGGCCGAGCCGGGGACGGCATACCGCTCGTAGCGCGCGGCGGACTCGCTCTCGGTGAGCGTGTTGGTGACGGCGTAGTGGAACTGCTCCGGCGTCAGCGAGACCGCTTTGTTCTTGTTGGCCGGGTTCCCGAGGACCGGGAAGGTCGACTTGAGGGTCGACAGCGGCAGCGGAAGGACCCCCTTGACGGCCGCCGAGTCGATGGCGACGCCGACGCTGCCCAGCCCGCGGTCGAGCAGCATCTGGACGATGGTGCCGCCGAACGAGTGGCCCATGATGATCGGCGGTCGATCCAGCGCGCGGATGATGTTCGCGTAGTGGTCGACCACCTCGCGAAGGCCGACTCCCGCGATCCCCGCGGGGTCACGCCGAAGTTCCTCCACCTCGCGGTCGAGGCCCGGCCAGGCCGGGGTGAGCACCCGGTATCCCCGACCCTCGTAGTGGTGTTTCCACCCCTCCCAGCTACGCGGATTCACCCAGAGGCCGTGAACGAGCACGATCGTGTCGGCCTCGTCGGCGGAGAAATCATTCATGCGGACCTTCCTTGGGAATAGGACGCTCTGTTGGCTGGAGCAGGCCTGACCGGCGCTCCCCGAAAGCCGCCTCGGTGCGGGTCGAGCGCGCGCCCCGCGGCGGGCTCCCAGGATCCCGCGCGGCTCTGCCCGTCCGCTTCCGTCGGATGGCCACCGGGATTCGGCGCTGCCGCGTCGCGTCGGACAGTCGTTCGACGGGTTCCGGTGTTTGCGCAGCTCGGCCGCGCGTGGCGGCGCGTGCCCGACTCACTCCCGCGCCGTGCCCGTTCCGCATCCGCCGGTCTTCGCGGCCGGCCGCAGTCGACCGGAGCCGCGGCCATCCGCACAGTCAGTTGACTTAAACCGGGCAAGGCGGAACGCCGGCCCACCACCGCGCCGCAGCTGCCCGGTCCGTTCGACCTGCGGGGCAAGCCCGCCTGCGGCGGTCGGGAGTGGTGAAGGGCAGTCCGGCCGCCGCCTCCGGCAGGAGTCAGCAGGGGTCGCGAGTGGACAGTGGACCTTGGACAGGAGCCGCGGGCGGGGGCGGCAGTCGGATGACGGTGACCCCGAAGGTCGCGGATTCGGTACCGTCCGGCGGAATGTCCGCGTCACCCCCGCGTCGAGAGTGAGGATTCATGTCGAACGAGCCGGTCGTTCTGCTGCACGGCTTCTACCACGGAGCGTGGGCTTGGACGGAGGTGATCGCCGAACTGGCGGCGCGGGGCCGCACCGCGGTCGCGGTCGACATGGCGGCGCACGGTCTCCACGCTGCGTCTCCGGCGTCCGCCGGCCGACGTCCGTTCGACTCGGCCGCCTACGCCACGGAGCCGTCGCCGGTCGCGGGAGTCGGGCTGGACGCCGCCGCCGACCTTCTGGCGGCGCAACTGGAGAGCGTCGGCAAGGGAAAACCGGTCAGCGTGGTGGCGCACAGCATGGGGGGTGCCGTGCTGAGCAGGGCGGCGGAACGGCAGCCCGGGCTCGTCGCGCACATGGTGTACATGGCCGCGTACATGCCGGCGTCGAACACGCCCTGCCTCGACTACCCGTCACTGCCCGAGGGCCGTGACAACCGGTTCATGCAGTTGCTGGTCGGCGACCCGGCGGCCATCGGCGCGCTGCGGATCGACCACCGCAGCCCGGATCCCGACACTCAGGCGGCCATCCGGGAAGCCTTCTACGGCGACGTCGACCCTGCGCGCGCGGCGGCCGCGACCGCCCTGCTCAGCTGCGACGCACCGCTGGCGATGGTGGCCGAGAGCACCACGCTGACCGAACAGGGCTGGGGATCGATTCCCCGTACTTACGTGGTGTGCACGGAGGACCGCACCATTCCGGCCGGCCTCCAGCGGCTCTTCATCGCCCAGGCGGACACGGCGTTCCCCGCGAACCCCACGACGGTCGTCGAGCTGCCCACGGCACATTCGGCCTTTCTGTCGGCGCCGGCTCGTGTCGCGGACATCATCGCGGACCGTGTGGCCGGCCAGCGGTGACTTTCACGGATTTCTGAGACGCTGCCCGCGGGCGTGCCGGCTGCGCGAGCCCACGTCCGTGACGAAGCGAGACGTCAGGCCGCGAACAGTCCCCGGTGGCGCACCCTCACTCCCCAGGTTCGGACGAATTCCGGCCTGGGGATTGGTATCTGTGGAAGGAATCTTCCCTCGCGCGTTACCGGTGTCCGGGTGATTTGGGCGGTCCACCCGGCTCGTTCGGGTGGTGCTTTTCCTTCTTCGGCCCCAGGTCCGGCTGCCGGATCGGCGGCGGGGCGGCCGGTGCGTTGTGAGCGACCGGTGTGACGGGCTGGGCGGCCGCCCGCAAGGTGGCCGCGGCCGAGTGGGGCACGCTGACCGGGGTGGGAGACGGTGCCTGGGCGCCGGAGGCGGGCGGCGGCGTCGCCGTTTGCTGGGGGGCGCTGAAGTGGAGGGGCACCGCGATGGCGGCGGCGCCGGCGACGAGAGCCGCCACCGCGGCCACGCGTCGTCGCTGCCGGTGGCGAGGTGGAGCGGGCGCGGGGTGAACCGGCCCGCCCGGCAGGGTCTGCCCGGCGGTCGCTACGGCGAAGACCGGCCGGATCGGCGGCGCGCCAGTACCGCCCGTCCCGGCCGCCGGATTCGCCGGGCGCGTCAGGGCCGCGTGGACGGCCGCCGCGGTGGGGCGGGCGCCCGGTTCGCGGGCGGTCATGCGGTCGAGCAGGTCCGACAAGCCGGCCGGCAGCCCGGCCGGAATGCGGGGCCGGCGGGTCAGCCGCGCCACGGCGGCCTCGACCATGGTGCCGGGGTACTCGAGCTTGCCGGTGAGGCATTCGAGGAGGATCAGGCCCAGCGCGTACACGTCCGCGGCCGGCCCGACCGGGTCGCCCACCACCTGCTCGGGTGCCATGTAGGCGGCGGTGCCGACCACGGTGCCGGTCGCGGTGACGCGGGTCACGTCGAGCGCGTGGGCGATGCCGAAGTCGGCGATGAGCGGCCCGCGTTCGCCGAGCAGGATGTTCGCCGGTTTGAGGTCGCGATGGGTCACCCCCGCGCCATGGAGGTGCACCAGCGCGTCGGCCAGCCGGATCGCCATCGCGGCCACCTCCTCGGCGCCCAAGGGCCCGCCGAGCAGCCGCTGCGCGAGGTTCTCCCCCGCCACGAACTCCGTGACCAGGTACATCCGGCCCTCTTCGGACCCGCTGTCGAGCAGCGCGACGACCCCCGGGTGGTCCACGCCGGCGTGGATCCCGACCTCCCGCAGCCGCCGGCGCTGCTCCTCGGCGACCGCGTCGCGGTTGAAGACCTTGATGGCGACCTCGCGGCCGAGGCGCCGGTCGTAGCCCCGGTAGACCCGGGCCGTCGCGCCGACGCCGAGGAGGCCGCCGACCTCGTAGCGATCACCGAAGACCGGTCCGCTCCCCTCCGGCCGGTCATCCAGTCTGAACCGCGGCTTCGTCGAGCGGTCGTCACGCAGTGGATCCACGATGGCTGCCCCGTTCCTCGGTACTCGGGCCCTGGTACCCGGCAGCAGCCCTTCCCCAAACGGCAAAACGGCCTCTCGACGCGGATCAGCCTTGTCCACGACCGGACAGCTGGTGCTTGATCACCGCCCGGCCGGCGTCGTAGAGGGACCGCGCGATGGTCTGCGGGTCACCGAGATAACCACCGACCATCGCGCCGTCCCGAAGGATCACCAGCTGATCGGCGGCGGTGGACACGTCGGCGACACCGATCTCGCCGAGCATCTCCTCGATGGTGTGCTTGAACCACTTCCGATGGGCGTCCACCGTCTGCCGCACCGGGTGGTCGGCGTCGGCGTATTCGGCCGCGGCGTTGATGAACGGGCACCCGCGAAAGCCCGGTGAGCAGCTCTCCGCGCCGATCGCCTCGGCGACCATCCGGAAAACCTCGGGAACGTTGCCCTCGGCGGCCCGTCGCGCGCCCTCGACCGCGTCGCGCTCCCACTTCGCGCGGCGTTCGAGATAAGCGACGATCAGGTCGTCCTTGGTGCGGAAGTGCCGGTAGAAGGTGACCTTGGTGATGCCGACCTTGGCGATGATCTTCTCCGCGCTCACCGCTCGGATCCCCTGCCCGTAGAACAGCTCCGTCGCGGCCTCGAGGATCCGCTCCCGCATCGACAGCTTGCCCGCCGCCTCGGACCGCTGTTCCGTCATGCCACCCTCCGATCGTCTCCGGCTCCGGCGCGCCGGCCGGCGAAGACGCGCCAGACCCTGGTAGAGCCACCAGTCAGTCTACTCGGCCGGATCCGGCCGCGCCCTCGCCGAAGCCGGCGGCCGGTTATTCCCGGCGGCGCCTGCGGCCGACGAGGGCGAGGAAACCGATCGTGACGACGCCCGCGGCCGCGCAGATCGTCCAGGCGACAACGTAGGCGCCTTCGCTGGCGATCCTCGTGCCGGGCAGGGTCATGCTGGACAGGACGAGGGCGAAGACGGCGCCCCCCAGGCTGCCGCCGATGGCTCGCGTCGTGTTGTACATGCCGGTGGCCACCGCGATCTCGTCGGCGGGGCTGTGCTCGGCGATCATCGCCGGGAGCGCGGCGAACGCCAGCGACGTGCCCAGCGTCGAGAGCGGAGTCATGATCACGAAAAGCACCGCCGACTCGTGCTGCGCGATGAAGACGACCTGCACCACGACGTCGATGACGATGCCGGCGATCGCCGTGCGGGTGCCACCGATGGCGCGGCTCAACCGGGACATCAGCAACGCGCCGATCCCCCCGGCCAGACCGGCGACCAACAGCACCTGGGCGAGGACGAGGGGCGGAAGTTTCAGCCCGTAGCCGACCTTCGCGGGATCCGCGGACAGGAACGTCAAGCCGACCGTCTGCGAGCCGATCAGAGCGAGGCCGAGGGTGATCGCCGCGAGGTACCAGCGGAGGAGCTGCGGGCGGACCAACGCGCGCACGTCGACGAGCGGGTGATCACTTTTCAGCTCGATCACCACCCACAGGGCCAGGACCGCGAGGGATCCGGCGAGCAGCCCGAGGGTCATCGCGAGCGGACGGCCACTCGCTCCGCCGAGAACCCACAGCAGTGAGCCCAGTCCGACGCTGATGGCCAGCACACCGGCCCAGTCCACGTTGCCACGCGCCCGGACGGCGCTCTCCGGCACGAAGAAGAACACGATCACGAGGCCGAGAACAGCGAGCAGAACCGGGACGGTGAGTGTGGCGCGCACGTCGTTGGTCGTCGCCTGCACGATCCCGCCCACCTCGAAGCCGGCGGTGCCGCCGATCATGGCCGCGGCGGCGAGGAAGCCGATGGCACTGCGGGCCCTGGTGCTGTCCAACCGGCTGCGCACGATCCCGAGCTGCAGTGGCAGCAGGGCGGCGACGGGGCCGAGGAACACCTGCCCCAGCAGCATCACCGGGAACGAGGGACCGTAGGCGAACAGCACCGCCCCGGTCAGCACGGAGATCAGCGAGAACCTCATCAGCCGGCGATGTCCGTAGAGGTCGCCGAGCCGGCTCACGATCGGCACCGAGATCGACGCGGCGAGCAGCTGGATCGACGCGATCCAGCTGAGGTCGGCCGCCACGATGCCGAACTGCTTGCCGATCTGCGGGATCAGTGACGGGGTCATGCCCTGGATGAGGCCGCTCACCATCTCGACGACCACCAGCATTCCCACCGCGCGCCGGACTGAGCCGCGTGGCGGGGAAGCGGTCGTCGACGGCGACGCTGCCGTCGTGATTTCGTTCACGGGAGCTCCGATCGTGGTCCGCGTGGAGGGGAGAGCGCAGCGGCTGCGGCGTCGTTCGGGGAACGGGACCGACGCGTGCCGCGGCGTCCACCGAAGGTAGGTCGAGGGACCTGGTTCGCTGATCGTTCTTCGGAAACGCTCGCCGAAGCGGTCGCAGAACCGGGTCGACGATCGCTCGGCGGCCACGCGGCTCACATCGCGCTTGGTCGCGGCGCGCCGGTGTTCCTTTCCTCGTCCGTCCACCCAGGACGGATTCGAAACGACTGCGCGAGGTTGCGGACGACGGGACGGTGATCGTTCATCGCTGTCGGCGCACCGTTCTGGTCGTTTGCTCGGCGAGCCCGGGGATCGATGAGCACTTCGGCGGAATCAGCCGAGTCCCACGGGCTCCGGTTCTACGCTTTTCGCACGCGACGACGTCGAGGAGCAGCGACGGCCGACGCGCTCGGCCATCCCGCACATCGACGTCAAACCCGAAGGAGCAACCAGCTCGTGACCGCGACCGCACCGCCGACGGTGATCTCCGAACGCGACATCCGGACACCCATGCGAGACGGCGTGCTGCTCCGTGCCGACTTGTGGCGCCCGGCGGGACCGGAACGTCATCCGGTGCTGATTTCCCGGACGCCGTACAGCCCGTCGATGGTGATGGTGTCACTGAATCCGCAACGGCTGGCCGCGGCGGGTTTCGCGGTGCTCGTCCAGCATTGCCGCGGCCGCTTCGGCTCCGGTGGCACCTGGTCCTACGTCCATTCCGACGTCGAAGACGGCTACGACACCGTGGAATGGGCCGCCGCCCAGCCGTGGTCCGACGGACGGGTCGGCATGTTCGGCCAGTCCTACGGCGGGTCGACCCAGTGGCTGGCCGCCCAGACGAAGCCGCCGCACCTCGAAGTCATCGCGCCCGAAGCGTGCGCCGCCGACTACTGGGAAGGCACGTTCGACTCGGGCGGCACCTTCCGGCTCGCCCTGCGGGTCGGGTGGACTGCGCACGTCATCTCGGAAATGGCCGAGGAATGGGGAATCGACGACGCGCGGCTGAAGCATCTTCGCGGCGTCACCCTCGGCCTGCACAGCGCGATCGCCAGTGGCGATCCCGAGCAGCAGCGCCGGGCCCGCGCGGCGGCCGCCGCCGCATTGGACGAGGTCTTCCGGACCCGGCCGTTTCGGGACAACGCGCTCTGGCACGACCGGGCGGGCTGGCTCGAGGAAGCCTTCGACCACGAGTCACGCGGCGATTCCACGTGGCTTCGGCACAACCCGACCACGCACTACAGCGAAATCGACCTGCCCGCGCTCCACACGGGCAGCTGGTACGACATCCACCTCGGCGCCGCTCTCCGGCACTACACCGGCATGCGCCGGCAGGCGCCCACCGCCGCCGCGCGTGACGCTCAGCGGCTGGTCATCGGCCCGTGGGACCACTGGCACCCGACCGCGACGGTCGTCGGTGAAGTCGACTTCGGCGCCGAAGCCGCCATCGACATCACCGCTCATCGCGCCGAGTGGTTCCGCCGCCACTTCGACGGCGAACCCGACCCGACGGCACCGGTCCGGTTGTTCGTCATGGGGCGCAACCAGTGGCGCGACGAGTCCGAATGGCCCTTGGCCCGCACCGAGTTCACGCCGTTCTACCTCCACGAGGGCGCGCTGCTCGACCCGCGGCGCCCGACCACCGACACCGGCGCGGACAGCTTCACTTACGACCCCCGGGATCCCGTCCCGACCATCGGAGGGCGGTTGCTCGGCAGCGGCGGCGAGGTCGCCGGCCCGGCCGATCAACGGCCCAACCTCGCCCGCGGCGATGTGCTGACCTACCTGTCGGCCGAGCTGCCGGAGGAACTCGAGCTCACCGGCCCGGTGACGATGGACCTGTGGGCCTCCACGGACGCCCCGGACACCGATTTCACCGCCGTCCTCGTCGACGTGCATCCCGACGGTCGCGCCATCAACCTGTGCGAGGGCGCGGTGCGGGCGCGCCACCACCTCCCGGCGACGCCGCTGGAGCCCGGCGCGGTCTACCGGTTCTCCCTCGACCTCGCCGCGACCAGCATCGTGATCCCGCCGGGCCACCGCATCGGCGTCTACGTCTCTTCCAGCAGCTACCCCGAATGGGAACCCAACCCCAACACGGGAAACCCCCTCGGCACCGACACGAACGAAGACCTGCGGACGGCCCACCAGACGATCCACCGGACCGCGGCCTGCCCGAGCCGTATCGTGTTGCCGATCATCCCTCGTTGGAATCCCGTACAGGAGGTATCCAGGATGGAGCCCAGGCGCACGGTCAGGATCGGCTCGGGTGCCGGGTTCGCCGACGACCGGATCGAGCCGGCCGTCGAGCTCGCCGAGCGGGGAGAGCTGGACTACCTGGTCTTCGAGTGCCTCGCGGAACGCACGATCGCCCTGGCCCAGCTGGAGCGGTCGCGCGACCCGCTCGCCGGCTACAACGAATGGCTCCCCGACCGGATGCGGGCGGTTCTCGCGACCTGTGTCGCGAACGGCACCAAGATCATCACCAACATGGGGGCGGCCAATCCCGTCGAGGCCGCTCGCGTCGTGGTCGAGATCGCGCGGCACGAGGGCTTGGCGGGCCTGCGGGTCGCCGCGGTCACCGGTGACGACGTCCTGTCTCTCGTCACCGCCGAGGACCTTCCGCTGCTGGACCGCCCCGGCTCGGTCTCCTCGCTGGGAAAGGTGGTCTCCGCCAACGCCTACCTGGGCTGCGAGGGCATCGTCCGCGCGCTCGCCGAGGGCGCCGACGTGGTCATCACCGGCCGCACGGCGGACCCGTCGCTGTACCTCGCGCCGCTGGTCCACGAGTTCGGCTGGGACCTGGACGACTGGGACCGGATCGGCAAGGGGATCTGCCTCGGCCACCTGCTCGAGTGCGCCGCGCAGGTCACCGGTGGCTACTTCGCCGACCCCGGGTTCAAGGATGTCCCGGCCGTCGCGCGGCTGGGTTTCCCCATCGCGGTCGCCGATGCCGACGGCACGTTCGTCGTCACCAAGGTCGACGGCTCGGGTGGCCTCGTCGATCTGCGCACCTGTACCGAGCAGCTCCTGTACGAGGTGCACGACCCGGCCGCCTACGTCTCCGCCGATGCCGTCGCCGATTTCTCCGGCGTCCGCTTCCGCGAGCTCGGCGCGGACCGTGTCCAGGTCACCGGTGCCACCGGTCGTGCGCGCCCGGACCGGTTGAAGGTCTCGGTCGGCTATTCCGATGGTTTCCTCGGTGAGGGCCAGATCTCCTATGCCGGGCCGAATGCGGTCGCCCGCGGCCGGCTGGCTCTCGACATCGTCCGGGAGCGGCTCGCGATCGCCGGTCTTTCCGGCGCGGACCTGCGATTCGAGCTGATCGGGGTCGACGCCGTGCTGCGTGGGCAACGGGCGGACGCCGGCGATCCGCGCGAGGTGCGCATTCGGGTCGCCGGCCGGACCAGCTCACTGGACGCGGCCAAGTACCTCGGCCGCGAGGTGAGCGCGTTGTGGCTCAACGGCCCGGCCGGCGGAGGCGGCGCGACCCGCAGAACCGAATCGGTCGTGGCGATCGCCTCCGTGCTCGTGCCGAGGCACGTCGTCCATCCCGAAGTGTCCCTTGTGGAGGTATGAATGCTGTTGCACCAGCTGGCTCACGCTCGCGCCGGTGACAAGGGGACGACCTCGGACATCACGCTCATCCCCTACCGCCCGCAGCACTACGAGCACCTGCGCCGGTACGTGACCGGCGAGCGCGTCCGCGAGCACTTCGCGGACATCGTCCAGGGCACGGTGGAGCGATACGAGGTGCCCCAGCTCTTCGCGCTGAAGTTCGTCCTGCGAGACGCGTTGAGCGGGGTCACCAGGGCACCCGATCTCGACGCCCACGGCAAGAGCCTGTCCTCGTCCCTGCTGGAAATGGTCGTGCCGGAACCGCCCGGCGCGGGAACCGACGGGTAGGAGACGACGACTCGGCCGTGCAGGAGCGGTTCCCGCACGGCCGAGGGCGGACTCAGGACGCGTGGCGGGCCGCGTCTTCGATGACGTGTTCCACGGTGCCCGGGTGGGACAGCATCGACAGGTGGGACGCGTTGATCGTGGTCACCGTCGATCCGGCGCGTTTGGCCATGAACTGCTGGGTGGCGGCGGGCAGAGCGTGGTCGGCGAGACCGATGACGTCCCAGCTGGGGATCGTGGTCCAGGCCGGAGCGCCGGAGCGTTCGTCGAGCGCGGACGCGACGAGCGGTCGCTGGGTGGCAGCGAGCTCGGCGGCCTGCCGGGCGGGCAGATCGTTGGCCAGGATGTCGCGGAACTGCGCCGGCTTGATGTAGACGTCGACGGCGCCATCGCTCAGGGGCACGAAGTTCAGCGCGTCCGGCGAGACCTTGCTGCCGGGGAACTTGGCAGTCAGGGAATTGAGGGTGTCACCCTCGGCCGGGAGGTAGGCGTCGACGTAGACGAGTGCCTTGACGTTGGGGTTGCCGGTGGCGGCGTTGGTGATGACGAACCCGCCGTACGAGTGCCCGACCAGCACGATCGGTCCGGAGATCGTCTTGAGGTAGTCGGCGAGGTAGGAGGAATCGAGGACGACTCCGCGCAGCGGGTTGGGCGGGACGGCGACGGTGTACCCGTCGTGCTGCAGCCGGGTGACGACGTCGCCCCAGCTCGACCCGTCCGCCCAGGCGCCGTGCACGAGCACGACGGTGGGCTTGACCGCGGGTTTGCTGTGGCTTGCGCTCGCCGGAGCCGCGGCCGGGCTCTCAGCGGCCGTCGCGGCGGGGGCGACGGTGGCGGCGAGCGCGACGGCGGCGCCCAACAGGGTCAGCCGGCGGCCGATTCTGCGGGACGTGATGGTGGACTTCATGGTGTTTCCTTCCTTGGCGGGTGGCGCGGTGCGGAGCGGTACGCGAGTCGGTCAGAGGCCTTGACGCCGCAGCCACGCGAGGGTGAAGTCGGCGACTTCACGCCAGCCGTGGTCGAAGACCAGTGAGTGGCCCCGGTCGGGAAACGACTGGTAGTCCGTGATCGCACTCGAGTGGGCGTAGAGCTTGTAGGCGGCCTTCGCGACGACCTCGGGAACGGTGTGGTCCTTGCCGCCGCCGATCACCAGCAGCGGTCCGCGGTCGCTCTTCCCGGTGTCCACCGCCGCCGGGGAGTTCTTGCTGAAGTTCGCGGCGCTCGCCTCGAACAGCGGCCTGCCCGGCCCCGGGATCGCCCAGCGCGCGAACAGCGCGTCGGACTCCTCCTTCGGGATGGCGTTGCCGAAGGCGTACCGGAACTGCTTCTCGGTGAGGGCGACGGCCCGCTTCTTGTTGCCGGGCTTCGACAGGACCGGGAAAGCGGAGCGGATCTGCGCGAACGGCAGTGGCTTGACGCCCTTGATCTGGCCGGGATCCACCGCGACAGCGGCTGCCGCGTGCCCGCTCGCAAGGATCTTCTGGGCGATCAGGCCGCCGAAGGAGTGGCCGACGACGATCGGCTTGGCGTCGAGGCCAGCGATCACCTTGAGATGGCTCTCGGTGATTTCCCCGATCCCGCGATTGGCGAGTGCGGCCGGGTTCTGCCTCGTCATCGCCACAGTGCGGGAGTCGCCCGGCCATCCGGGGGCGATCGGCTCGTAGCCGGCCGCACGGTAGAGCTCCGCCCAGCTCTCCCAGGCGTCGGCGTGGATCCACAGTCCGTGGACGAAGACCACCGGCTTTGACGAGGGCATCTCAGGTCTCCTCAAGTAGACTAACTAGTAACTCTACCTACCGTAGCACGCCTTCATCGCCATGCGAAACACCCGTCAGTTGTGCCGGACAGCCGAACCGAGCGGTGCCGGGCGGACGAGCCGGCACTCGGCCGCCCGGCACAGGATCCTCAGAAGGGTTGGGTACCGAACTCGCGCATGTCGGCGGCATACGGTGCGACGCTGAGGACGCCGCCGTCGACGGCGTGCACGCTGCCACTGATGAACCCGGCGTCGTCGGAAGCGACGAAGGCGACGAACTTGGCGATGTCGTCGAAGTGCCCGAGCCTCGGGGTGGTGTGGTGGCGGGCCATCATGGTGAGCCAGTGCGTACCGCTCAGCGCTGCCGGCCCCTGCTCGCTCAACGTGATTCCGGGCATGACTGCCACGCACCGGATGTTCTGCTTGCCGTAGCGGGCCGCGACCGAGCGCGTCAAGGAGTTGAGCCCCGCTTTCGAGGCGCCGTAGGCGAATCGCGTCGGTTCACCGATCACGCCGGATCCGGAGGAGGTGTTGACGATCACCCCGCCGCCGGCCTCGATCATGACGGGGACCGCGTACTTGCATCCCAGCATGGGTCACCGCAGGTTGACCGCCAGCGGCCGGTGCCACAGGTCGGCGTCCATGGTGGTCAGATCGTCGTCCTGCTGCGAGGCGAAGGTCGCTGCCGCGTTGTTGTGCAGGATGTCGAGACGGCCGAAGCGGTCGACCGCTTCGGCGATCATCGCCTGCACCGCCTTCTCGTCGGCGACGTCGGTTTCGATGCCGACCGCACGCCCGCCACCGCGGACGATTTCGGCGGCCTGGGTCTCGGCGGCTTCGCCGTTGATGTCGGCGAGTACCACGGCCGCGCCGCGACGAGCGAACTCCGCGGCGCACGCCGCGCCGATCCCGCCGCCGGCTCCGTGATGAGCGCGACCTTGTCCTGTGTGAAAAGCCTTCCCTTGGGTCGGAGTCGGTCAGCTGAAGAAGTTGCCGCCACCGTCGACGGGAATCGTGCATCCGGTGAGGTAGCCGGCGTCGGGTCCGGCGAGGAACACCACGACACGCCCGACGTCGGCCTCGGCGTCCCCGGTTCGGGGAATGGACGTCTTGGCCAGCAGGCCCGCGAGTTCGTCCGGTTTGGCGGCGAAGTACTGCTCGGCCTGCTCGCTGAGGACGAACGGGGCCAAGGCGTTGACGGTGATGCCGTAGCGGCCCCATTCGCGGGCGGCGACCCGGGTCAGCCCCGCGATGCCGCCCTTGGCACTGACATACGCGCCGTACCCGGCCAGTCCGTCCACTTCGGATCCGGACCTCATGTTGACGACGCGCCCGCCGTTGATGCACAGGTGGGGAAAACACGCGCGCATGAACAGGAAGCTGCCGTAGGGACCGACGCGGAACGGCAGCTCGAAATCCGCGGGGTCCAGCTCGTGGAGGGGAATTCCGGGCTTCTGGGCCATCGCGTTGTTGACGAGCACGTCGACGGACCCGAACCGCCGCACCACCGCGGCGACGGCCGAGTCCACCTGGTCGACATCGCGGACGTCGCAGGTGATCGCCAGGCCGTCGATCTCCTTCGCGGTCGCTGCCGCCCGGGCTCCGTCGCGGTCGACCACCGCCACGGAAGCGCCCTCGCGGGCCAAGGCGCGGGCGATGCCGGCACCGATGCCCTGGCCCGCGCCGGTGACGATCGCCGCCTTTCCGGCGAGGATCGATCCGGTCATCCGATCACCTGATAGGTGAAAGTGGATGGGCCATAGTGGACGGTCACGGTTCCGGCGGGCGCGTCCGAGTCGATCACGCCCTCGTCACGGCTGGCGACGCGGATCCGCAGCCGGTGCCCCGCCTTGAAGCGGTGGTGCGCCGCCCACAGGGGTACGCGCAGGTCGTAGGGCGTTCCCGGTTCCACCGGCACCCGCGCCTCATTGCCCTCACGGTGGCTGGCGCGCAGGAACCCGTGGGTGACCCTGGAGACCTCGTCGTCGGCGCCGAGGTCCTCCAGGATCACGGCGACGTACCCGTCGTCCGCGGTGAAGGAGACTCGCAGATCGACGAACGGGGTACCGGCCACCACCAGATCCGCCGGCAGAGCGTCCGTCTCGGCGAGCACCGCACCGGTCTCCACGTCGAACGCCTCGGTGGCTTTCTCGGCCGGACCGGCCACGAGCTTGCCGCCGGACGCGAAGGCCAGCTGGTCCTCCCGCGACTCGGCCGGCGGCCAGGCCGAGTACTGCTTCCATCCCGCGTCGGGCATCTCGTAGGAGGTGACCTTGGTTTCGGGCAGGAGGCCGGGGACCTCGTCGGACAGCCAGTGGTCCCACCACGCCAGGTAGCCCGCGGTCGCGATGTCCTCGAACTGGCCGGGGAGCATGCCGTGGCTCCACGGGCCCGCGACCATCCAGACGTTCTCGGGGCGGGCACGGAAGTTCTTCACCATGGCGTTGCGGTACTGGTCGAGCCAGCCGCCGACGTCGAGAACCGGTACATCCAGGCGGTCCCAGCGCACCCGCACGCTGCGGTCGCGCCAGTAGCCGTCGTAGAGCGGGTGCTGGGGGTAAGTCTTGAGGGTCGCCGGGGCCGTGTCCCGCTGCCAGCCGCGGATCCGGTTGTTGTAGATCCCGCCGCCGAGGTAGATCGTGTCCTCGTACCAGTCGCTCAGCGCCTGGGCCGCGATCACCGCGGTGAGGTGCTCCGGCTGGTGCACGGCGGCCAGCATGGTGGTGTGGCCGCCGTAGCTGACGCCCATCTGGCCGACCTTGCCCGTCGAGAACGGCTGCGTCCCGAGCCACTCGATCAGGTCGACGTTGTCACGCTGTTCTTGGGGGCCGAACGGGTCGATCTCACCCGGTGAGTCACCGCTGCCTCGCACGCTGCACACCAGCGCCACGTACCCACGGGTCACGAACCCGCGGGCACCGGCGGCCATGAACGACACCGCGTTGTACCCGTTGAACTCGTAGACGATGCCCGGAAACCGCCCGGGCGCCGGGGTACCGTCCGCGTTCGCGGGGCGGTGGAGCTCGCCGGCCAGGAGCACGCCGTCCCGCATCTCCACCTGGACCTTGCTCACGTGAACGCCGTGCGTCTCCGGTCTCGCATACGTGAAGAACGGGTCCGTCGACGAGGTCGAGGGAAACACGGGCTTCGAGAGGTCGAGTCCCGCGAAGTTCGCGGACAGATCGGCTGGTGACAACGGTTCGGACATGTCCGGAGCGTATCGACGACATCCGGGCGAGGGGACGAAGCCGACGAAGTGCTCACTTGTTCCACCTTTTGGCACAGAAACACTCATTTTGATCTTCGATCGAACGTTTGGTGATCACTTCAGGGCGGCTTCCGCTCGGCCATCCAGCGCGGCTGAAACCCGCCCAGCTGCGCAAACACCACGCCGAGAACGTCGATTCGGCTGCCGCGCACGTAGGCCTGATTCATGGCAGAGTGCGATCACTGAAGTGCGCTTCCTGCCGCAGAAACAGGTAGCATTCGCCCACTGTGGGTGTTTCCCGCGCACCCTGTGCTCCTGGAGCGCCGCCATGCACGAGCAATTGTCCGAAGACGACCTCGCACTCATCCACGCGTTGCAACTGTGGCCACGAGCCAGCTGGAGTTCCCTCTCGCCCGTCCTCGGCGCGTCGGCACCGGCGCTCGCGAGCCGGTGGATCCGGCTGCGCGACAACGAGCTCGCGTGGGTTTACGCCTATCCGCTCGGCGGGGTGGCCGCGCGCAACCGGCAGCTGGCCATCGTCGAGTTCGACTGCGCCCCCGGCCGGCTCGACGACGTGGTCAGAACGCTCGAGGGGCTGGTCCACGTGCGCGCCATCGAGTACGCGGCCCGCGGCCGCGACCTGATGACGATCGTCGCGGCGCCCACATTCGAGAAACTGTCCTCGTTGATCCTGGACGAGCTGTCGCGGATCCCGGGCGTGATGTCGACGAGGACGCACCTCGGCACCGAGATGCACATCGAAGGCAGGCAGTGGCGGCTCGACGCGCTCGACGCCGGCGAGCAGGCGGCCATCGAGAAGGCCGCCAAGGCCGCCACCCCCAGCCAACGAGGAGTGCCCGTCGACATCACCGCGCCCACCTACGCCCCGCTGATGTCGGCGCTGAGCAAAGACGGCAGGGCGACGGCGATCGACATCGCCGACCAGGTCGGCCGCCCGGCGTCGACGGTGCGGCGGCAGCTGGGGCGCCTGCTCAAGGCGGGGGCGCTGGCGATGCGGTGCGAACTGTCCCAGCTGCACACCCGGTGGCCGGTGAGCGTCATCTGGTGGTGCCGCGTGCCGAAGCCGCTGCTGCTGTCCGTGGTCGCCAGGATGCGAGCCGAGCCGCGTGTGCGGATGTGCATGTCGATGACCGGGCCCGCGAACTTCGCCGTCTTCGCCTGGACGGCGGGGCTCACCGACCTGATGCAGCTGCAGGGTGTGCTCGAGGACCTGTTGCCGCCCGGGGCGCTCATCGACAGCTCGGTGACCCTGCGCACGCGCAAACGTGCGGGCTGGCTGCTGCGGCCCGACGGCCGGCTCGACACGGACACGCCCCGGCCCGTCCGGTAAACGCCGGAAATCGGCCGACGCCGTCCTGCGGTGAGAAGCCGGCCGGCTCAGTCGAACCGAGCTCAGGCCGGTCCGGCCGCCGCGTCGATGAGCGCCTGGGCGAGTTCCTGGGCGTCTTCGAACGGGCGGGCGTCGTTGAGCGAGGTCGAGAGCGCGCGAGCGCCCTCGAACAGCACGGCGAGCCGCCGGCCCAGCACTTCGGGCTCGCGCGCGCCCGCCTCGGCGGCGGTCTTGATCAGACGTGCGGCGAGGTCCCTCTTGTGACGCTCGACCACCGCCGCGGCTTCGGGCATCGTCCCGGCGGCTTCGACGGCGGTGTTGTGCAGCGGACAACCGCGCACCACCGTTGCCGAAGCCGGGCCGGCCGGACGTTCGGCGAACAGCGCCAGGAGCCGCTCGCGCGCGCTGAGGTCGCTGCGGTCCAGCGCGGACTCGGCGAGGAGCTCCTCGTCTGACTCGATCCACTGCACATACGCGCTCACCAGCGCTTCCTTGCTCGGAAAGTGCTGATAGAGCGTCCGCGTGGACACGTGCGCCACGTCGGTCAGCTTCGCGATGCCGGTGGCGTGTATGCCATCGCTCGCGAACAGCTCGGCCGCGGCACGCAGGATGCGCTGACGCGCCCCACGCCCGCCCGCGGGGGCGGCGACCGTCACCTCACTCGTTCCCATGCCGAAAGTATAGCGATCGTTTTACATCTCGTCGGCCGCCTGCTAGCTTCAAGTACAGCGATCGCTTTACTTCGGGTTGGCGTCCCGCACCGTCGGGCCGCGCACGGTCGCGACCTGCGTCCGCGCTTCTTCGCCCGCAGCCAAGAGAGGAACGAAAATCCCATGTCCAGTCAGAACTTCAGTTCGGTTCGCCACGAGGTCGTCCGGTGGTCGATCGACACCGGAACATCCTTTGAGGACTTCCGGGATCGGTACGAAGCCGCTGTGCCCGCGCTGGACCTGGATCGGATGGCGCAGCTGCGCGCCGGGCACGCGAGCTGGGACACCGTGCTCGCCGCTGCCGCGGAGAACGCACCGCACGGGTTCATGCGGTTCTGGGGCACCGATGTCGGTGAGCTCATGCAGCTCGCCGGCAATCCCGGGGCCTGTGTCACCTACCTGATGGGCAACCACACGATCGCCGAGCGCATGTACCGGCACGACCCGGCGGTGATGCTCTACGCCCCCTTGCGAACGACGATCCACCGAGATCGGCACGGCGTCACGCGGTTCTCGGTCGACCAGCCCAGCACCCGGTTCGCCAGCTTCGACGTCCCGGAAATCGCTTCCGTCGGACGGGAACTGGACCGCAAGGTCGCCGATCTCCTGCGAGTTCTGGATGTTCCGGCCGCCCTCCCCACATCCGACTGACGAATTTCGAGTGCAGGAGAACGAACTCATGCGAGACGATCAAGTACCGGCCGAACTCGGGGTGGCGGCAGCGGCCGCGGCGATCCGCGACGGCGACCTCACCGCCGAGTCATACGCGACCGCATTGCTGCGGAACGCTCGACGATACGCCGATCTCCATTCCTTCATCACGGTCGATGAATCCGCCGTGCTGGCCGCGGCCGAAGACGCGGACAAGGCGCGCGCCGCGGGTGCGAGCGCTCCCCTCCTCGGCGTCCCGCTCGGGGTGAAGGACAGCTACACGACCCGTGGTCTTCGCACCACACTCGGCGTGAAGACGCTGGAGACCCACACCCCGGCCGAAGACGCGGATGTCGTCGCCGCTCTCAAGAACGCCGGCGGCATCGTCTTCGGCAAGAACAACCTCGTCGAAATGTCCTTCGGCCTGACCGGAGACAACAAGCGGTTCGGGCAGGTGAAGAACCCCTACGGGCGCGACCACGTGCCAGGAGGCTCTTCGAGTGGCGCCGGTGCGTCGGTCGCCGCTCGGATCGTCCCCGCGGCACTGGGCGGCGACACGGTCGGCTCCATCAGGGTGCCCGCCGCGCTGTCCGGCGTGGTGGGCTTCAAGCCGACCACGGGCCGATGGCCGGGTCGCGGTATCGCGCCGATTTCGCCCACTCTCGACACGCCAGGTGTCCTTGCGCGCAACGTCGAAGACTGCGCACTGATCGACCGAATCGTCACGGGGAACGCGGCCGCTCCCCCGGCTGATCGTACCGATCTGAAAGGGGCGAGATTCGCCTACGCGCCCCGGCAGTACCTGAGTTTGATCGACCCTGCGGTCGAAGCACAGTTCACCCTCACACTCCAGCGCCTGCGAGACGCCGGCGCCGAGGTTGCCGAAATCGACCTCGGCGAGGACTTTTCCGCGTTGGCGGATCGGCTGACGTGGAACCTCTTCTTCCGCGAGACGCGGCAAGCGGTTTCGGAATTCCTCCACCAGAACGACTTCCCGGTGTCGTTCGATGAAATTCACCGCGAGCTCAAGCCTCAGCTCAAGGAAACGTGGAGCCAGCTCGTGCTGCCGAGCGGGCCAGGCCACCTTTCCCGGGAGGCCTATGAGACGACGCTGTCCGTCGACCGTCCGGAACTTCAGCGCCGCCTCGGCGAGGTGTTCACCCATCGCGGGTTCGATGCCCTGCTCTTTCCGACAACGCCCTGCACCGCACCGTTGATCGACCACCGGTCGTTCACGATCGCGGGTGCGGAGGTCGGCGAACTGATCCTCGCGAAGAACACCGTTCCCACCAGCGGCGCAGGTCTACCGGGCATCAGCATCCCCATGGGCCTGGCCGGCAACGGCCTGCCCACCGGACTCGAGATCGACGGCGCACACGGCCAGGACAGCCGGCTTCTCGACCTGGCGCGCCGGGTGGAGGCCATCCTCGGGAAGTTGCCCGCGCCGGCGTGAGGTGGCAGGCGGTTTGCCGTCACGATTTCGTAAGAGCCGACAGTGCATAAGAAATAATCAAAACTATTACGATCATGTCGAACCCTTGAGCGACGACCTGAGGACTTCGATGAAATTCAGCTTCGCGACCGCACCGATCGGCATCTGCGCACTCGCCGCGACCCTCCTCCCCTCCGCCGGTCAGGCAAGCGTTCCTCCACTTACCGACCAGCAGCGGCAGCAGATCGTCGGCAGGTTCGCGACGGCGATCACCCACGACGACCACCAGGGCATCATCGGCATCACCACTGCTGACATGACCTGGACGATCCCCGGAGACAGCGTCGTTGCCGGGCGGTCCGTCGGCCGGCGCGCCGTGCTGAAACTGGCGGACACCTTCGCCAGGTACAGCCTGACCATCTCGGTGCACGAACTCGCCTTCGGCACCGACACCGTCGCGGTCGAACTCCACGACACCGGAAACCACAACGGCAAAACCCTCGACCAGGACATCGTCAATGTGCTGACGATCAGCGGCGACGGCAAAGTGTCCGCCGTCGACGCGAACCTCGGTGACGTCAAGCAATTCGACGCCTACTTCTCCTGATCACCACGCGGGCCCTTGCACCAAGGCGGCGCCCCGACGGTCGTCGGGGCGCCGCGTGCCCGCGAGTAGTCGCGTCAGATCGAGATCAGCACCCGGCCGAAAGGATTCCCTTCCATCAGGTGACGCTGCGCCTGCGCCGCCTGCGCCAAGGGGAAGATCTCGTCGACGACGGGTGCGATCTCCTTGGCGGCGACCAGGTCGAGCAAGCGCGAGTTCGCGGTGTTGACCTGTGCCGGGCTGAACAGGGCGAACCGGAAGCCGTGCACGTGCGCGTTCTTCCAGATGAGGTCGGTGACGTCGATCGTGGCGCGGGTTCCGGCGGCGTAGCCGATGCTGATCAAGGTGCCATCCACCGCGAGCGCGGAGAGGGCCTCACCGGTCACCGGCCCGGCCACGCCGTCGAGCACCACGTCCACGCCTTGGCCTTCGGTGATGCGCTGGACGCCGTCTCGCAGCGACTCCGTCGACAGGTCGATCACCTCGAACCCGGCTTCCCGCCCGCGCGCCGCCTTGGCGGAGCTGGTGGCGGTGGTGATCGCCTTTCCCGCGCCGAGCACGCGGGCGACGTCGACGCCACCCTGCCCGACCGCACCACCTACACCAGGAGCGAGCACGGTCTGCCCGGGCCGGAAGTTCGCGAGTTCGGTCAACGCGAGGTACGCGGTGAGGTGACCGGCGCCGGCGGTCAGAGCGGCCGCGGCGACATCGTCGACCTGATCCGGCACCGGCACGAGGTGCTCCGGGGCCACGGCGACGTACTCGGCCCAAGACCCGTCCGCGCCGACGCCGTAGCGGCCACCGCTGAGCACCACCCGGGTCCCCGCCGGCCATGCCGCACCGCCGGGCTCCTCCAGCACACCGACCCCGAAACAGCCGGGCCGCAGCGGCAACGCTTTCACCGCAGCCGCCGGCAGTTTCCCTCGCCGCACCGTGTCGTCGAGCGGGTTCACCCCCGCGTACGTGATCCGGACGAGCGCCTGCCCGGGGCCGGGCTCGGGAGTGGGGACGTCGACCGGTTTCAACACGTCGTAGTCACCGAAGCGGTCGAACTGCATGGCACGCATGGGCACCTCATTCGGACAGGAAGTCGCTGTCCACCACGGCCATCGGCTGCCGACCCCGGCTGTGGTGGCCCGGCCACCGGAGCCGGGGACATAATCATAACACGTTTGCCTATTACGTTCTCGGCTCTGCTGATGCCCCGGTCGTCTGCCGATGAGACCGGAGACGATCGACGGGCCGCACGTCCGTTCTCTTGTGGACACTCGTTCTCTTGTGGACACTGTTTTCAACGCCCTCACCGTCGGCTGAGTCCGTCAGATCCCGGGTGTCCCCGGCGGCGCACGATCAGGCTCACCCCGTCGATCACGACAGTGGACACCCGCACCGGCGGCGCGGGATCGACTTCGACGAGCGCGTCGGCCAGCCAGCCGCGGACGGTGAGCAGGCGGTCGGCCCGGGTCACCTGCAACGGGCGGCGGGTGCTTCGCGAGGAGGCGACCACGATCACGCGGGTCGACGCTCCGCCAGCCGGTCCGCGGCGAGCAGGAGGGACAACCCGGTGATCCACAGTCAGTCGCAGGGTCTGCCGGTCACCGGGACCGACACCGCCGTGGGGCGCGGGAACAGCGGTCCGGTCGCCATCTCCGGAGTGGTCCACGATGGGCTCTGCGCGCTGGGCTCCTGTGCGCGCTGACCTGCGCGGAGCGCAGCACCTGGTCGGCTGTCGGCGACGGTCGTCGTGAGCGCGTGGCCTGGGCTCTCCCGGCGCGAAGCTCCAGCGTTTCGCGGTTCGGGCCCGGCGCGCTGTTCGCGTTCCGCCCGGCAGCCCCCCGCGTACGCTGGAGACTCCCCGGTACTTGGACCTCGCCGGAGACGGAGCAGACCCATGGACGACAACTCCACCACGGCGGCCCAACTCGTGAGCGGCCGGGAACGGCACCTGGCCCGCGCGTTCGTCGCCCTCGCCGACACGCTCGTCGCCGATTTCGACGTCGGCGACTTCCTCGGGATGCTCACCGGGCAGGTCGTCGACCTGGTCGACGTCGCCGCGGCGGGGGTGATCCTCCGCGGCGCGCACGATCGGCTGGAGGTGGCGGCGACGTCCTCGCACCGGGCGGAGCTGCTCGAGCTGTTCGCGGTGCAGGCCGACGACGGCCCATGCGTGGACTGCGTCCGCTCGGGCGCACCGGTTTCGAGTCCGGACCTGCAGGACTCGGCCCGCCGCTGGCCCCGGTTCGCCGCCGCGGCGCGCGAATGCGGGTTCCGGTCCGCCCACGCACTGCCGATGCGGCTGCGGGAACAGGTCCTCGGGGGCCTGACACTGCTGGGTACCGAACCGCGCGGCGTGGGAGCCGACGACCTCGCTCTGGCGCAGGCCCTGGCCGATGTGGCGACGATCGGGATCCTGCAGCAGCGCACCATCGAACATGGTGACCAGCTCTCCGCCCAGCTGCAGACCGCGTTGAACAGCCGGGTGCTGATCGAGCAGGCCAAGGGCGTGCTGGCCGAACACGGCGGGGTGTCGATGGACGAGGCGTTCGGCCACCTGCGCGGCTACGCGCGGGGCCATCACCGCCGGCTCACCGAGCTCGCGGCCGAGGTCGTCGACGGCAGCGCCGATCTCGACCTCGTCCTGCGCCAGCGCCCTGTCTGACGGTCCCGCCTAGCCGCGGGCGAACACGTCGGCGGGACTGACGGTGCCCTCGGCGAGGTCATGTGCGACTTCGGACAGCCCGCGTCCCTGAGCGTGGGCGTAGCGGCGCAGCGCGGTGAAGGCCTCTTGCATGTCGATGCCGCCGTGTTCGGCCAGCACCCCCTTGGCCTGCTCGATCACGGCGCGCCGCCGCAGCGTGGCTTCGAGCTCTTCGGCCAGCAGCTCCGCGCGTGAGGCGGCCCGGTTGTGCAGGATCCCGATCGTGGCCACGTCGGCCAGCGCCTGGCCGATCGCGATGGTGTTGTCGTCGGGGTCGACCGGTGCTTGCTTCAGCAGGGTCAACGCGCCGACGGTCTGCTCCCGAAGCCGCATCGGCACGGCGGAGGCCGCGCGGAAGCCGGCGTCGAGAGCCGCCGGGGCGAACTGCGGCCAGCGCCGCAGCGCGGCTTCGGTGGCGAGGTCGCCGCTGCGGACCGGCCGCCCCTCGGCGACACAGTCGAAGCACGGGCCTTGCCGGGCCTGCACGGCGAACAGCTCGACCAGGTCCGCCCGCTCGGACGAGCCGGCGGCGGGCCGCCAGCCTCCACGTTGATCGGAAAGGATCACACCCGCCGCGTCCACCTCGAGCAGCTCGACACTGCGTTCGGCAAGCGCGGCGAGGAAATCCAGCACGTCGAAGCCGACGACGAGGGTGTCGGCCAGGGCAACGAAGGTGCGGGCCAGCCGCTGGTCTGGGGTCGCGCTCATGCAACACGCCTTTCTGCGCCGGTCATCATGCGGGCTTTTCCTCGTCGGTGAACCGCAGCGTGCGGGCCACGACCTGGCGGGCAACGTGGCTCAGTGTCGCCCCCTCGGCGAACGCGTGCCCGCGCAACCGCAGCAGGGCCGCGTCGGCGGTGACGCCGAGCTGGACCTTCACCATCCCCACCGCCTGGTGGATCTCGACGTGGGAGTCGGCCAGCCAGGACAGATCGCTGACGGCGTGCCCGTCGAGATGGCCGACGACCACCTCGGTGGCCACGTCGGCCAGCAGGAGGGCGTCGGCCAGCCGGCTCGGCGACAACGGACCCGCTTGGTCGCGGTAGAGGTCGAGCGAACCGAGGCGGACAACCCCCACCTGCAGCGGGAAGGAGAAAACCGCCGCGACACCGAGCCTGGCCGCGGCCGGGCCGAACGCGGGCCATCGCGCGCTCTCGGCGAGCAGATCGGGGACCAGGATCGGGCCGCCGGTGGCGTAGGCGTCCAGGCACGGCCCCTCGCCGACGGTGAACTGCAAGTCGTCCAGCCCGGCGCTCACGGTGTCGCTGGCGTGCACCAGGCCTCGGTGTCGCCCGGCACCCGCTCCGTTGCCGTTGCCGTTGCCGTTGCCGTTGCCGTTGCCGAGCACCGTCGCACCGGCGCCGGACACGTCGAGCGTTCCCACGCACACGTCGCAGACCCGCTCGATGCGCGGGCCCGACTGCTCCCGGCCGTCCTCGGCGAGCAGCCGGTACAGCTGCTGCCGCCGATCGTCCATCACGGCCACTCCCGTCTCGGCTCTCCCACCGACCCCCTGAGCCTAGCCGTGTTCGCGGTGGACGCGCGGCCGTCGCGGTCGCCGATGCACCACGTCGGGACGCGTGTTTGGCCGACTCGGATCGCGGTTATCCGGTGCGAGAGCCACCACGGCCGCCCCGGACCTGGCGACCTCGTCCGTCCGGGAAGGACACCTATGCCGCCGCGCACCGACACGGCCTCCGCCGCTGCCCTTTCACCGCTCACCTCCCGCGACACGGGAGACCGCGACTACGTCGAGCTCTCCCGCGAGATCCGCGCCGCCGGACTGCTGAAGCGCCGCAGGGGCTACTACGCCGTCAAGATCGGCCTCACTTTTCTGGCCTTCGCGGCCGGCTGCGCCGCCTTCGCGCTCATCGGGGACAGCTGGTGGCAGCTCGCTACCGCGGTGTTCTTCGCCGTGATGTCCACGCAGCTCGCCTTCCTCGGCCACGACGCCGGGCACCAGCAGATCTTCCGCAGCCGTGCGGCCAACGACCGGCTGGGCCGGGTGCTCGGCGGGGTCATCGGTATCAGCTACCAGTGGTGGACCGGCAAGCACACGAGACACCACGCCCACCCCAACCACGAGGAATCCGACCCCGACCTCGACATCCCTTTGCTGGCCTTCACCCGCGACCAGTCGCGCGACCGCCACGGCCTGGTCCGCTGGACCGCGCGCAACCAGGCGGTGCTCTTCTTCCCGCTCCTGCTGCTGGAAGGCCTGAGCCTGCACTGGGCCGCCGTCAAGGCCGTCCGGGACCCGGCCATGCCGCGCCGGCGCAGTGAAGCGTCCATCCAGCTGGTGTCCCTCGCGTGCTACCTGACCGCGGTGTTCCTCGTGCTGTCGCCGCCGGTCGCGATCGCGTTCATCGCCGTGCACCAGGGTCTGTGGGGTGTCTACATGGGATGCTCGTTCGCGCCGGGGCACAAGGGAATGCCGACCTACTCCGGCTCGGCCACACCCGGGTTCGTGGCCCGGCAGGTGCTCACCAGCCGCAACGTGCGCGGCAGCCGCTGGGTCGACGGGCTGCTCGGCGGTCTGAACTACCAGATCGAGCACCACCTGTTCCCGACGATGCCGCGGCCCAACCTCCCCCGGGCCCAGCCGCTCGTGCGGACGTTCTGCGCGTCCCGCGGCATCGACTACGCCGAATGCGGGTTGTTGCGGTCGTACCGCTACGTCCTCGCCCACCTGCACGAGGTGAGCACACCGTTGCGGTCACCCCGCCCGGCCGCACGAGAGGTCTCGTCATGACATCGCAAGAGCGCGCGCCGGACACCGGCGTGCGCCTGGAACGGAAGCCGGCGGGCTCCGGCCCCCGGCCGACCGACGGGATCACCGCAGACATCCGGACCGCACGGCGCCCGGTCCCCCGACCCAGGAAGAACCGCACCCCATGACACGTTCGGCCATCACCCCCGTCCGCGATCCGTCGCTGGCCCCGCCCGTCGCGGCGGAAGCCGGTTGGACCGGCACCGACGTCCGCGCGGTGGACACGATCCGAGTGCTGGCCGCCGACGCGGTCCAGCGAGCCGGCAGCGGCCACCCTGGCACCGCGATGAGCCTGGCACCACTGGCGTACTTGCTGTTCCAGCACGTGATGCGGCACGACCCGGCCGATGACCAGGGGCTCGGCCGGGACCGGTTCGTGCTGTCCTGCGGCCACTCGAGCCTGACGCTGTACCTGCAGCTCTACCTGCGGGCACCTGGAGCACCGCCACACCCGCGGCGTGGAGATCACCACCGGCCCGCTCGGGCAGGGCTTCGCGAGTGCCGTGGGCATGGCGATGGCCGCCCGGCGGGAGCGGGCTGCTCGACCCGGACGCCGCCGACGGCGAGAGCCCGTTCGACCACCACGTCTACGTCATCGCCTCCGACGGCGACCTGATGGAGGGCATCACCGCCGAGGCCGGCTCGCTGGCCGGGCACCAGGAACTCGGGAACCTGGTGGCCTTCTACGACGAACCACATCTCGATCGAGGACGACACCGACATCTCCTTCAGCGAGGACGTCGCGGCCCGCTACGCCGCCTACGGCTGGCACGTCCAATCCGTCGACTGGACCCGCTCAGGCCGGTCCGTCGAGGACGTGGACGCGGTTCTCGCCGCCGTCGAGGCGGCCAAGGCGGACACGGGCAGGCCGTCACTCATCGTGCTGCGCACTGTCATCGGCTGGCCCGCGCCCACCAAGCAGAACACCGGCGCCGCACACGGTTCGGCCCTCGGTACCGACGAGGTCGCCGCCACCAAGACGCTGCTGGGCTTCGACCCGGAGCGGAGCTTCGCGGTGGAGGACGAGGTGCTCGCGCACGCCCGCGAAGTCGGCGTTCGCGGCCGCGCCGCCCACGAACGCTGGAACCACGGCTACACACGCTGGCGCACCGGCAACCCGGACCGCGCCGCGTTGCTGGACCGGCTGCGGAACCAGGAGCTGCCCGGCCGCTGGACCGACGCGCTGCCCACGTTCCCGGCGGACAGCAAGGGAATGGCCACGCGGAAGGCGTCGGGGCAGATCCTCACCGCCCTCGCCCCGGTGCTGCCCGAACTGTGGGGCGGCTCGGCGGACCTGGCCGGCAGCAACAACACCACGATGGAGGACGAGCCGTCGTTCGTCCCGGAGGGCAAGCAGACCGCGCAGTGGCAGGGCGGTCCCTTCGGCCGCACGCTGCACTTCGGGATCCGCGAGCACGCCATGGCCGCGATCCTCAACGGCATCGCGCTGCAGAGCCTGACCCGGCCCTACGGCGGCACGTTCCTGGTCTTCAGCGACTACCAGCGGCCTGCGATCCGCCTGGCGGCGCTGATGCAGCTGCCCGTCACCCACGTGTGGACCCACGACTCGATCGGCCTGGGCGAAGACGGCCCGACGCACCAGCCCGTGGAGCACCTCGCCGCGCTGCGCGCGATCCCGGGCCTGGACGTGGTGCGCCCGGGCGACGCGAACGAGACGGTGGTGTGCTGGCGGCGGATCCTGGAGAACCGGGACCGGCCCGCCGGGCTGGCGCTGACACGCCAGAACGTTCCGGTGCTCGACCGCATCGGCGAACTGGCCGCGGCCGAAGGCGCCGCCCGCGGCGGGTACGTCCTCGCCGGCGGCCCCACCCCGGATGTGCTCCTGGTCGCCACCGGTTCGGAGGTCCAGATCGCCCTCGACGCCCGCGACCTGCTCGTCCACGACGGCGTTTCGGCCCGGGTGGTGTCGATGCCTTGCCGCGAGTGGTTCAGCGCGCAGGATCTGTCCTATCAGGACGAAGTGCTGCCGCCTTCGGTGCGGGCGCGGGTGAGTGTCGAGGCCGCGGTCGCCCAGGGCTGGCGCGACGTGGTGGGCGACGCGGGGCGGATCGTGTCGCTGGAGCACTTCGGCGCGTCCGCCGACTACCGGCGGCTCTACGACGAGTTCGGGATCACCCCGGCCGCCGTCGCGGCCGCCGCGCACGACAGCCTGCGCGACGCGGCCGCCGAGCCTCGCCCCGGCGGCGTGCAGCAAGCGTCGGCTCCCACCACCGGCGGCACCGGCGACCGCCCCGCCTGACGAACCGCCCCGCCATCCCCGCTTACGGAGGTTTTCATGACCACGCACCACAACGACCCACTCGCCGAGCTGTCCGCAGCCGGCGTGTCCATCTGGCTCGACGACCTTTCCCGTGAGCTGCTCGAGAGCGGCGACCTGGCGGCGTTGATCGCGGACAAGCACGTCGTCGGGATCACCACGAACCCGACGATCTTCGCCTCCGCTCTGGCACACGGCGACCGCTACGAGCCGCAGCTGCGCAAGCTGGCCGAGGCCGGCAGCAGCGTCGAGGACATCGTCTTCGCCCTCACGACCGACGACGTCCGCGCCGCGTGCCAGGTCCTGCGACCCGTCTACGACCGCACGGACGGCGTCGACGGCCGAGTGTCGCTCGAAGTCGATCCCGGCCTCGCCCACGACGCCTCCGCCACGGTGGACCGCGCGCGTGAGCTGTGGGCCGCGGTCGCCGAACCGAACTTGCTCATCAAGATCCCCGCCACCGCCGAGGGCCTCGCCGCGATCACCGCGGTTATCGGCGACGGCATCAGCGTCAACGTGACCCTCGTCTTTTCCCTCGACCGCTACCGCGAAGTGCTCGACGCGTACCTCACCGGCCTCGAGAAGGCCGACCTGGAGGGACGCGACCTCACCGCGATCCACTCCGTCGCGTCGTTCTTCGTCTCTCGCGTCGACACCCGGGTCGACGCCCTCCTCGACACCATCGGCACCGCTCGCGCCCAGGCCGTGAAAGGCAAGGCGGCTCTCGCCAACGCGCGGCTGGCCAACCGGATTCACGAAGAGGTCTCCGCGAGCGCCCGCTGGGACCGGCTCTCCGGCACCGGGGCGTGGCTACAGCGGCCGTTGTGGGCCTCCACCGGGGTGAAGAACCCGGACTACCCCGACACCGTGTACGTGTCCGAACTCGTCATCCCGGGCACTGTGAACACCATGCCCGGCAGCACGCTCGCAGCGTTCGCCGACCACGGCGCCGTGCCCGCCACCCGGGTGCAGGACACCTACGCCGCGGCCACGGACGTGTTCGACGAGCTCGCCCGGCTCGGCATCGACTACCACGACGTCGTCGCCACGCTGGAGCGAGAAGGGGTGCGCAAGTTCACCGACAGCTGGGACGAGCTGGGAAAGACGGTCGGCGACCAGCTCAACCAGGTCGCGGCCGGCTGCTGAGGCCCGCCGCCCCTGCGTGGCTGGCCGGTCGTGAAGCACCGCTCACCGGCCGTCGTGGGCGATCGGGCGAGAAGTTCCGGCCCAGGCCGAGCAGCTTCCCCGTTCCTCGGTTCGGACGGTGACCGCCACGCGTGCGGATCCGCGGCGCAGCAGCACCCATCCCTCAGCGGCGCGCTCGACGTCGTAGCCCTCGGCGAGGTGGTGGTCGAGCTGCCCGCCCGGCGCGGCGGTGCCCGGGAACGGGATCGCCATCAGATCGTGCCCTCGGCGAGGGCCTGCCCGTACCCGGATCGCGCGACGGTCCGCAACGCCGCCCGCAGCAACAGGGCGACCTGCGCCGGCGTCCAGCCCGCCAGCGCGGCGACTTCCGCGACGGACCGGCGCTCGACCGCGGCGGACCACAGCGTGAAGCATTGCCGTGGCGGCAGCAACGCCACCTCGTCCAGGAGGAGCGCCTCCTCCAACGCCGCGAGCAGCCGGTCCCGCGCGGTCCCCGCCGCGAGTTCCCCGTGCACCGCGGCCAGGACCAGCCCGCGGATCCGCTCGTCCTCGTTCGGTGCCCCCGCCGCTGAGCGGGAGGCCACCACCGTCGACACGCTCCGCCAGACCCGTGCGCGCGTACGGCGGGAGCACCCCGTGCTCACGGTGACCCGGTAGGCCAGGTTCACCATTCGCACGGCGAGGTCGTCCTCGCCCCTCGACCGGGGTCGGGCGGCGCTGAGGAGGCCCGCGTCGGCTGCCTCGACGAAGACCGGCGCGGCCCTTTCGACGACAGACGGTTCGTGTGGTGTCGTTGCCTCGTCGGACATGGGCGCGCCCCCTTCGCACAACGGGATACCGGAGCCCGAAGTCCGGGGGCGCGCCCCTCGGGTACCCCGGCCGCATGATCGTAAACTCGCCGACCTCGCGGGCGCTTCTCCTCCCGGGTTGTCCTGGTCGCGGGTCGGGCGGACGCTGGGGTGGTCGACCGTGCGACCCCGATGAGTCCGAGGCAGCAGTGAAGGGCAACAACGAGATTCCCGCAGCCGCGAGCGGCCGTCGCCGGATTTCGCTCTCGATCGGACGGAGACCCGGTGACGTGATCTCGCTGGCGATCGCGGCCGCCGTGGTCACCTTGTGTTCGCTCGTGGCGAGGAACCCGGCCGTCAATCCGGTCGAGGTCGTGATCTACCAGCAGTTCGGGAAGATCCCGGCCGCATCCCTCTGGGTGTGGCGGGTGCTGGCGGCGATCGGGAGCTGGCTCGGCATCGCCGCCGCGTCCGCATTGGCGTTGTACTTCAAGCGAATACGGCTCGGGGTGTACCTCGCGACGGCCGGAACCCTGGCCTGGGGGTCGGCGCGGATCCTGCACTGGTTCATCGGGTACCGGCCCGTTCCCGCGGAGTTGTTCGCCGACCCGGCGATCCGCCTTCCCGGTGCCGCCGGGTTCGCCTTCCCGTCCTCACCCGCGGCGGTCGCGGCGGCGATGGCCACGGTCGCCGCCCCGTACCTCACCGTCAAGTTCCGCGACCTGGCCTGGGCGGTGGCGATCCTGGTCGCCGCGGCCGACGTGTACCTCGGCGGTCATCTCCCGCTCGGGGCCTTCGCCGGGGTGTTCCTCGGCTGGGGCGTCGGCACGATCGTCCACCTGGTGCTGGGGGCGCCTGGTCGCCGAACGTCGGCGGAAGCGGTGCACCACGCACTGGACGTGGCCGGGTTGAACCCGATCCGGGTGCTCCCGGTCAAGAAGAACACGTGGGGGCCGCTGCAGTTCACGGTGGACACCTCGCCGGGCGATCGGCTGCGAGTGGAGATCGTGCGGCGACTGCACCGCCGTGCGGGAACGTGGTACCGGCTCAGGCGGCTGCTGGTCTCCCTCGACGTCGAAGACGATCCTCCGCTCTCGACCACCTACCACGAGGCCGAGCACGAAGCGTTCGTAACGCTGTTCGCCGACCGCGCCGGAGTACGGACGCCGCCGGTCGTTTCGGTCTGCGAAACGGAGCACGGCTCGCCGCTGCTGGTGCGCCGGCAGGTCGAGGGCCGCCGCTTGACGGAAATGGGTTCCGCCGACATCGGCGAGTCGGTGCTGGACGGCATCTGGAGGCAGGTCGCGATCCTCGCCGCGGCCCGGATCGCCCACCACGACCTGAGGCCCGAGAACTTCATCGTCGACACCGCCGGCGACGTGTGGCTGCTCAACTTCACCTTCGGCAGGGTGAGCGCGGCCCCGGCTCGCTGCGAGCAGGACCTCGCCGAGGCG
>NZ_JBFAQX010000039.1:0-78194 GCF_040678995.1 Amycolatopsis sp. NPDC049253
TTGGGTGGGCGGGCGGCGGTGGGGTGGTGGCTGAGCGCGGCCTGGGTGCGTCGTGAGTTGGGTGGGCGGGCGGCGGTGGGGTGGTGGCTGAGCGCGGCCTGGGTGCGTCGTGAGTTGGGTGGGCGGGCGGCGGTGGGGTGGTGGCTGAGCGCCCCGGTGTGGCGTTCGGTGCGGTGGGCGCAACGAAGGCCGCGTTGGGGGTGCGGTCGCGTTGGGTGGGTCAGGCCAGGCGGCGGGCGTAGCGGTCGAGGGTTGCGGCGTCGAAGGGGAGTTCGGTTGCTTCCAGGGCGCCGCAGTGGAGGCCGCCCAGGAGGTAGTGGGCGAGGGCGGCGGCGGTGGCGGGTTCGTCGAGGACGCCGTTCGAGGTTTGGGAGGCGTAGTCGCTGAGGCGCTTGGCGGCGGTGGGGAAGCCTTCGCGGTAGAAGGCGTAGGTGGCGGCGAAGCGGGTCGGCAGCTGGTTCGGGTGCAGGTCCCAGCCCTGGTAGAAGCCGTTTTCCAGGGAGCGGCGGACCAGGCGCAGATGTTCGGCCCAGGCGCCGGGGAGGTCGTCGCCGATGGGCAGGCGGTTGGTGGAGCCGTCGGAGAGGCGGACGCCGGTGCCGGAGGCGGCGACCTGCATGAGGTGCTTGGCGAAGTCGGCGGCCGGGTGGGCCATGCTCTGGTAGGCGGCGCCGATGCCGAGGCCCGCGCTGTAGTCGTAGGTGCCGTAGTGCAGGCCCGAGCAGCGGCCGGCGGCGGCTTGGATGATCCGCGCGACCGACACGGTGCCGTCGTGGGCGAGGATGGACTGCGCGGTCTCGATCTGGACCTCGAAACGCAGGGTGCCTTCGGCCAGGCCGTAGGCGACCTCCAGCTGCCCGAGCACGTCGGCGGCGACCTCGACCTGCTCGACGGCGGTGACCTTCGGCAGGGTGACCACGAAACCGTCGGGCAGGTCGCCGTTGCCGAGCAAGCCGTTCAGGAACAGGTCCAGGGTACGGATGCCGCGCCGGCGGGTGGCGGGCTCGAAGCTCTTGAACCGGATGCCGACGAACGGGGTGCCGCCTGTGGTCGCGAGCGTCTGGCCGGCGGCCAGGGCGGCGGCGTCCTCGGCTTCGTCGCCCGGGTTGCCGTAGCCGTCCTCGAAGTCGATTCGCAGGTCCTCGATCGGCTCGGTGAGCAGCTTCGCGCGCACGCGCTCGGCGACGTCCGCGTCGAGGCCGAGCACGTCACCGCGCTCGACGAACACCCGCATGGCCTGCTTGCCCCAGTCGGCGACCAGGCGGGTGCGGTACTGGGACGCCGGCACGTACACGGTGTGCACGGGCCGGCGACCCGGCGGCTCACCGGGGTACAGCGCCGCGACGCGCGCGTCGGCCTCGGCCAGGCGCGCGTCGGCGGCGGCGTAGACGTCCTCGGTGAGCCTGCCGTCCCGCATTACTTGATGTGCTCGTAGGCCGGGAGCGTGAGGAAGTCCGGGAACTCGTCGGCCAGCGCGACCTGCTCGAACAGCTCGACGGCCGGGGTGAGCACTTCTTCCTTGACCTCGGCCGACAGCTCGCCGCGGACCTCGGCCAGCACGCCGCGCACCAGCTCCGCGGTGACCTTGTCGCCGGTGTCGAGCTGCGTGCCGTTCTTGACCCACTGCCACACCTGCGAACGGGAGATCTCGGCCGTGGCCGCGTCCTCCATGAGGTTGTGGATGGCCGCCGCGCCGTTGCCGCTCAGCCAGGAGGCGATGTAGCGGATGCCGACCTCGACGGCGGCGCGCAGGCCGGCCGCGGTGGCGCTGCCCGGCGTCGAGGCGACGTCCAGGAGCTGGTCGGCCGTGACGCTGACCTCGTCGCGGGTGCGCTCGAGCTGGTTCGGCCTGTCGCCGAGGACCTTGTCGAACTCCTCCTTGCAGAGGGCGACCATGCCGGGGTGCGCGACCCAGGAACCGTCGAAGCCGTCTGCGGCCTCACGCGCCTTGTCGGCGTGGACCTTCTCGAACGCGCCCTCGTTGACCTTCGGGTCCTTGCTCGGGATGAACGCCGCCATGCCGCCGATCGCGAACGCGCCGCGGCTGTGGCAGGTGTGCACGAGCAGTTCGGTGTAGGCGCGCATGAACGGCGCGGTCATGGTCACCGAGTTGCGGTCCGGCAGCACGAACTTCTCACCGGCGTCGCGGAAGTACTTGATCACGCTGAACAGGTAGTCCCAGCGGCCGGCGTTGAGGCCCGAGGCGTGCTCACGCAGCTCGTAGAGGATCTCCTCCATCTCGAACGCGGCCGGGATCGTCTCGATCAGCACGGTGGCGCGGACGGTGCCGTGCTCGATGCCGAGGGTCTTCTCGGCGTGGGTGAACACGTCGTTCCACAGCCGCGCCTCGAGGTGGCTCTCCATCTTCGGCAGGTAGAAGTACGGGCCCTTGCCGCGCTTGAGCAACT
Source organism: Amycolatopsis sp. NPDC049253 (assembly GCF_040678995.1). Lineage (NCBI taxonomy): Bacteria > Bacillati > Actinomycetota > Actinomycetes > Pseudonocardiales > Pseudonocardiaceae > Amycolatopsis > Amycolatopsis sp. NPDC049253. The sequence goes on from NZ_JBFAQX010000039.1 coordinate 2,409, forward strand.
CGGCCGCGTTGTGGAAGAAGTAGAGGCCGAAGTCGACCAGCGCGCCGACGCCCTGGCGGCCGCCGAAGGTGAGGTTGCGCTCGTCGAGGTGCCAGCCGCGCGGGCGGACCACGATGGTGGCGTGCTCGACGTCGGCCTTCAGCGCGTAGCTCTTGCCGCCGCTCTCCAGCGTGATGGTCTCGCGGATGGCGTCGGACAGGTTGACCTGGCCGGACACGACGTTGGCCCAGTGCGGCGTGTTGGCGTCCTCGAAGTCGGCGAGCCACACCTTGGCGCCGGAGTTGAGGGCGTTGATGGTCATCTTGCGGTCGGTGGGGCCGGTGATCTCCACGCGGCGGTCGCGCAGCGCCGGCGGCGCCTCGGCGACCTTCCAGTCGCCTTCGCGGATCTCCTTCGTCTCCGGCAGGAAGTCGAGCCGGCCGGTCTTGCGGGCCTCTTCGCGGCGCTTGCCGCGGGCCACGAGCAGCTCGTCCCGGCGCGCCGCGAAGGCGTCGTGGAGCCCCGCCAGGAAGGCGAGGGCTTCCGGCGTCAGGATCTCGTCGCCGCGCTCCACCGAGCCGCCGAGGACCTGGACTTCAGACATGCGAAACACCCCGAGTCGTTCTTGGATAACGTCCCTACGGTTTTTACCTGACGGACTATAGTTTCTGCATAGCGGAAGCTCAAACGCTCGGGTGAACAGGACCTGTGAGGAGGACCACCGGTGGCAGCTGAGAAAGGCGGACGGGACGGCGGCGTCCAGTCCCTGCAGCGTGCGTTCGAGCTGCTGGAGCACCTCGCGGACACGGGTGGGGAGGCCAGCCTGTCGGAGCTCGCGACCCTGTCGGGGCTGCCGATGCCGACCATTCACCGGCTGATCCGCACCCTCGTGGACCTCGGGTACGTCCGGCAGAACACCAACCGCCGCTACGCCCTCGGCGCGCGGCTCATCCGCCTCGGCGAGAACGCCAGCATGCAGTTCGGCTCGTGGGCGCGGCCGCTGCTGGTCGAGCTCGTGGAGGAGGTCGGCGAGACGGCCAACCTCGCCGTGCTGGAGCGCGACGAGGTCGTGTACGTGGCCCAGGTGCCCTCGAAGCACTCCATGCGCATGTTCACGGAAGTCGGCCGGCGCCTGCTGCCCCACGGCACCGGGGTCGGCAAGGCGATGCTCGCGCAGCTGCCCGCCGACGACGTCGCGGCACTCCTGGCGCGCACGGGCATGCCCGCGTACACCGAACACACCTTCACGGACCCTTCCGCGCTCGCCGCGGAGCTCACGCGCATCGCCTCCCAGGGCTACGCATTGGACGAGGCCGAGCAGGAGCTCGGGGTCCGCTGCATCGCCGTCGCGGTGCCCGGCATGCCGGTGCCCGCGGCAGTGTCCGTGTCCGGCCCGTCCGGCCGGCTGACCGCGGACGCGGTGGCGAGCATCGCGCCCGTGGTGCAGAAGATCGCCGACCGGCTTTCGCAGCAGCTGCCGGTTACCTGAGCTCACCTTTCAACAGGTCCGGGTGGTGGGGGCGGCTGGTCGAATGCGCGGTTGAATGCGTCCGCGGTTTGCTCCGCCGACCCGGTCAAGAGTGTCTTTGAAAGCATCGCTCGGACCTGGTTGCGCAGCGCCTCATCGCTGATCGCGCCGGCAAGCTCGCGAGCAGCGTTGAGCCGCCGATCTTCCTGGCTCTCCTCACGCATCAGCACGCCCTGGCTTCCCATGTTCGTTCTTGCCCGGTTCGACTGCACGAAAAAGACGCCCAAGGTCAGATTGGTGACCACGCCGGCGACGCCAGCGACGATGCCGGCGTACTGATCACCGCCGGAATTCGCGTTGACAACGGCCAAACCGATGCCGAGGAGAAGCAGCGACGCGCCGATCGAGGCGAATACGATGCTCACTCGAAAGCTGATCTTCGCCTGCGCGAGCCCCCGTGTGTAGATCTCGCGAAGAATCGCTTCTTGCTTCTCCAGCGAAGCAGATGCCCTCATCGTCGCGGGATCCGGGCCGAGCGCCGGCGCGATGTTCACCGTGGTGCCTTCGCCCGTAAGGCTGAGGTGCATCGTCGTCGAGCCGTCGTCCACCCGTTTCCGGATCTCGGCGGCGTGGGCGTCGAAGCCAGATGACTGCTCGGTTCTGGACAGCAGAAAGAAGAGCAGGACTGCGACCGCCGCCGGAACCAGGAACGTCGTCTCGCCGCTGCCCATGAGCAGCGCCAGGCACGCTGCGACAAGCAACATCATCGCGAGCGCAAAAATCCCGATCCGGAGCCACGGCAGACGCCGGTTCGGCTTCATTCGCCGAGGCTGATGCGCCGGAAGTTCGGCGACACCGATTCCGGGGAGGCCCGGCCTCCTCACTCCGATCGCGACGAGGGTGCCCTTCGGCAACTAACGCTTCGTCGGCCATTCACGCTCCTCCGAACCGAGTCGACGTACCTGGCTGTTCACTCAGCGATGAGTCGAAGACCGACCGTGACCGGTTACAGCAGCGCGGTTACCTGAGCTCACCTTTCAGCAGGTCCATCAGCAGACCGTCGTGAAACGTGCCGTCGGGGCCGCGTTCGTACTGGCGCAGCAGGCCGACGGGCCGGAAGCCGAGGTTGGTGTACACGTGCACGGCCTTCGCGTTGGCGGCGGCCGGGTCGATCGTCAGGCGGTGGTGGCCCTGAGCGAACAAGTGGGCGGCGAGCACGCGGATGGCCTCCGTGCCCAGGCCGCGGCCGTGGTGGGTCGGGGCGACGGCGATGTCGATGCCGGCGTGGCGGTACTGCGGGTCGAGCTCCTCGGAGCTCTGGATGAGGCCGACGACGTCACCGTCGAGCTCGATGGCGTAGCTGGAGAAGCCGGCTTCCTCCTCGAGGAGGCTTTCGACCTCGTGCACGGCTTCGCCCCACCACCGCGCCACTTCGGGCGTGGACAGAATTTCCTGGGCGCGCTGCCGATCGTCACGCGTGAGCGGACGCAGGCGGACGCGCGGGCCTTCGATGATCATGACCGAGTCTCCTCTCGTCTGGGGGTGTTCGGGGTGACGAGGGGAAACGGGCGGTCCACGCGGGCGTCAATCCATGGCCGGAGTGTGCGCCCGCACGGGCCGGTGTGTCACCTCAATTGCCGATGACGTGGTCGTCGACCTTCACGGAGTAGCGGACGTCGCTGCCGTTCACGGTGTTGACCGTCGCCGTGAGGCCGTACTTGGTGTCACCGTCAGCCAGTTCACAGCGCATCTGCTGCCCGACCTTCGCGTCGATCGGGCCGGGGCAGGTGATCGAGTCCGGTCGCTGCCCGATCGACCTCTGCAACGCGTCGGCGATCCCCTTCTCCAGATCGGCCTTCGCCACCTTCCGCTGCACCTCCACGTGCGCGGAACACCCGGCCACCAACGCGATACCGCACACTGCGACAACCACCCGACGCAACACTGTTTGCCTCCTCTGGGCCCAGACGGAACGGGGAAAGGTGAACTCGAACGGGCGCCCGCGGGTGCGTCCCGCTCACGATCTCGCGCGCCTCGGACGCTTCGGGCGGCCGGGCGAACACATCGGCCGGAGCGAACAGCGCGTCCACGACAGACCACTTCACCGCGGCCGCGATCAAGAGCGTGCCGCCGATGACGATCACGAGGATGAGAGCGATACTCACCGGGTCGATTCCTGGTCGTACACGGAGAAGTCGTCGAACTCGCCCTCCGGCGGTGCCTCGCGAACCGGCGGACGCGGTGGCGGAGCGACCGAGGTCGGGCGAGGAGCACCGAAGAGCTGCTCGTCGGAGGCGAGCACCCGGTCGAGGAACTCGGTGCTGCCGAGGCCACGGCGCACGACCTCGGCCTGCAGCCGCGCCGCCGCGGCCTGCGCTTCGCCGATCGCGCGCATGACGTCCGCCGACAGCACGGCGGGATCGGTCTCGCGGGCGCGTTCGCCGAAGGTCACGGACGCGATCGCGCCACCCGGTCCGGCCACGACCGTCACGACGCCGTCCGGCGAGGTCGCGGTGCCCATGGCGTCTTTGAGTTCGTCGGCGACCCGTTGGTACGCCTCGGCTCGGAGGCGGTTGCCGGCCGCGGCCGCGTCGATCGCTTCGATGCGGGCCAGCAGCTGCCGCGCGGTGTCGTTCATGCCGCCTGCTCCGGTTTGATCGTGGCGAGGAACTTCTGGAAGTCGTCGATCACGTGCTCGAACTGGTTCTCCAGCAAGGCCGACAGCACCACGTGCAGCACCGCGCGCCGCTGCGGATCCCGCTGGTCGCGCATCACCAGGAACACCTGGAACTGCACGAGGTCCACCTGCTTGCCCTTGAGCCCGACGGTCAGCTTCACCGCCTGCGTGAGACCCGGGTTCTCCGCCGAGCCGACCTCGTTGCGCCGCCCGAGCCGCACGCCCTGGGCGCCGGCCGCGCGCAGCTTCTCCACGGCCTCGTCGCCGACGGCGGTGAGCGCGACATCGTCCTCACGCAGCTCGCCGGTGATCGTGACGTTCGCCGTGAACCCCTCGCGAGCCGACGCGGGGTTCAGCGCGACGAACGCCGCGTCCGGCGTGCCGACCTCGTCGGGCGGAACCGATCGCCACCCGTCCGGCAGCTCGAACACGATCGGGACGGGGAGGGTGCCTGCCACTGTTTCTGCTCCAAATCTGCTGGTTCTGGTCAGAAGCCGAGGAAGTCGCCGACGGCGCCCGCCGCGTTCTCGATGCCGTGCCCGACGTCGGACGCCACGTCGGCGACGTCACCGGCCACGTCCTGCACGGTGTCGACGACCTCACCCGGATCGATGCTGAGGTCGAACCCGACCTTGCCACCGATACCCAGGGCCACACCGACCGAAGCACCGACGTGGAACTTCCCGTCGTCGCCCATGCCGAACTGGCCGCTCGCCTCGGCCCCGATACCGGCCCACGCTTCGCCGTGCGCACCGGCGGTGACACCGGCGACCTCGGCGCTCGCGTTGCCTTCGATCCGGCCGCCTGCGAACCCCTCGACGCTGCCCTGCATCCCGGACCAGCCGAGGGAGCCCTGGGCGGACGCCTTGGCCCCGACTTCCGCCGAGGCATCGCCCTTCACCGCAACGTGGTCACCGTAGTGAATTTCGCCTTGTGCGCTGCCCTTGGCCAAATACGCCTCGGCCGACGCGCCCGCGGTCAGGCCCAGCGCCGAAGCCCCCGCGTGCGCCTCGGCACGGGCCCCCAGCGCCGCGCCCTCGATCTTGCCGCTGCCGCCGAAGGTCCCGTCACCGAACTTGCCGTCGAGCGAACCGTCGACCAGATCGACGCTCGCCGAGGCCGACACGGTGCTTTCCGACGTGTCGATGCCGAGCTTTTCCAGCAGGCCGCCGAGTTTGTCGGTGAGCATGCCGTCGGACTGTGAACCCCACTCGGCTTCGAAGCTGCGTCCCTTGCCGCCTTTGCCCGCGGCCCAGCCCTTCTCGTCTTCGTCGGTGTCGACCCACTGCTTCTTGTCCGGATCCCACTTCTGGCGCCGGTCGGCACCGAATTTCTTGAGATCCTTCGAATAGCTGCCGTCGTCCTGCTTCTTGAAGCCGAGCTTCTTCGCCGTCTCACCGCCGGCCTCTTCGAGCGCGGCCCGGGCGGCCCGCAGGATCCGCTCGGCCTCCTGCGTCGCGGACTGGCCCGGGTCAGCGAAGGGCGGAACCTGCGCGCCGGAGGTTAGTGCTCGGTAGGCCTGCACGGTCCACTGCGTCGATGCGGCGCGCGTCGCCGCCTGGCCCTGGGTGTACAGCTCGATCGCCCGCTGGGCCTCGGACTGGCTCTGGGTGAGTGCGTCGCCGTAGTCGGCCAGGGCGTTGGCACCGGTACCCAGCACGCCGATGGTGTCGAACCACCTCTTCGGTTCCTGGCCGAACGTCTCGCGGAACCGGTCACTCGCCTCGCCGGTCCACTGCTTCGCGTCGACGCCGGAGAGGCCGTCGGAGATCGCGGCCATCCTCTGGATGTTGCGGACGAGGTCCTTCAGGTCTCCCGAGATGAACCGCGGTTCCCCGGGGACGAGTTCCTTCGGGTCGGTCGTCTCCCCCAGCTCGGCGGCCATCAGAACACCGGCCCTTCGCGGTCCGCCTCTGCGACGGGATCAGGGCCTGCCACCTCGGACTTCGGCCCGGGGAACAGCTCCCGGGAGCGCTCGGGGCTCATCACGTCCGGCGGGAGCTCGTCGATCGACCCGCTGATGCGCCCGGTCCCGCCGCCGGTCCACGCGGGGCCCACCTTCTCTTCCTCGGTGGCCCGGGCGAGAGCGCCGCCGAGCGGGCCGAAAATGCCGACGCCGGACGATCCGCCGTGCTCGCCGAACGCCTTCGCCGCGGTCTTCACGATCGCGTCGCTCGCGGTGTCGTCGGCGCCCGCGTAGCGGACCGCCGCCGTGCGCAGGTCCTCACCGTGGCCGTGGGCCTTGCCGGTGAGTCCTTCGACGACGGACGCGATGTCCGCGATGAAGCCGCCCCAGCCGGCCTGCACGCCGGCGTGGCCGTAGTCGCCGCTCGGCCCCTGCCACAGCAGGCCCGCGGCGCCGCCGACCACGTCACCGATGGTGTCGGCGGCGCGTTCGAGCTCCTCCGTTACGGCGTCGAACCCGCCCGTCATCCCCGCGAACCCCTCGTCCGGCTGCCACGACGTGATCACCGTGGCAGAGACCGGCGGGGGTTCTGCGCTCTTCGCCCGTTGATCACCTCAACGAGCGAATCGTGTCTCAGCCGAGGAGGGCGTCCACGAACGCGCCGGGCTCGAACGGCGCCAGGTCGTCCGGCCCCTCGCCGAGGCCGACGAGCTTCACCGGCACCCCGAGCTCCTTCTGGACCTGGAAGACGATGCCGCCCTTGGCGGTGCCGTCGAGCTTGGTGAGGACGATGCCCGTGACGTCGATGACCTCGGAGAACACGCGGGCCTGGGCGAGGCCGTTCTGGCCCGTGGTGGCGTCGAGCACCAGCAGGACCTCGTCGACCTTCGCCTGCTTCTCGACGACGCGCTTGACCTTGCCGAGCTCGTCCATGAGGCCGGTCTTGGTGTGGAGGCGGCCGGCGGTGTCGACGAGGACCGCGTCGGCGCCTTCGTCGATGCCGCGCTTCACTGCGTCGAACGCGACGGCCGCGGGGTCGGCGCCCTCCTTGCCGCGCACGACCGACGCGCCGACGCGTTCGCCCCAGGTCTGGAGCTGGTCGGCGGCCGCGGCGCGGAAGGTGTCGGCCGCGCCGAGCACCACGGTGGAGCCCTGCGAGACGAGCACGCGCGCGAGCTTGCCGGTGGTGGTGGTCTTGCCGGTCCCGTTCACGCCGGCGACGAGCACGACGGCGGGCTGCTTCTGGCCGTCGACCTCGTGCGGCAGCGCGCGCACGGCGCGGATGCCGTCCGTGGACAGCGAAGCGGTCAGGACCTCGCGCAGCACTTCGCGCGCTTCGGCGGGCGTGCGCACCGCGCGGCGCGAAAGCTCGTCACGCAGGCGTTCGACGATCTGGGTCGTGGTGGCCGCACCGAGGTCGGCGACGAGCAGCGAATCCTCGACGTCCTGCCACGAGTCCTCGTCGAGGTCACCGGCGCCGAGCAGGCCCAGCAGGCTCTGGCCGAACATCGAGCGCGACTTCGACAGCCGTCCGCGCAGGCGCTCCAGGCGGCCGGTCGCGGGGTCGATCTCCTCGATCGGGAGGACCGGCTCGATCGGTTCCACCGTGCCCTCGACCGGCGCGGCCGCGGGGCCTGCCGATTCGGGCTCGGGCTCGGGCAGCTTGACGTCGCGCATCGTGCGCTGGTCGGAGTCGCGCGGCACCGCGGCGTCGTCGCCCACGGCGGGCTGGCCGTCGACCTCCGGGCGGTCCTCGACCGGGTGTTCCGCCGGTTCCACCGGCGCGGCCACAGCGTCGGCCTCACCCCCGGGCGCGAAGGTGATGCCGCCGGACGCGGTGTACCCGCCGCCCTTCGGCTTCTCCTCGACCTTGCGCGTCTCCTCGAGGCTGATCCGCCGCCGACGTGCGATGAGCAGCCCGGACACCAGCACGGCGACCAGGACGACGACGGCGACGATGACGATCCAGAACCAGGTGCTCGACACACACCCATCCTGTCATCCGCTCCCCGGCTCCCCCGGACACCCCACCGAGCTACTGCCTTCAGGCCAACGGATCACACGCAGAGTTCCGATTCGGCCAAGACTTCACGAGGCGCCTTGCGTCGCCGCTTCACCCCGGCTAAACCACTCCGGATGAAAACCCACGGCTTCCGCGTCCTCGGCCTCCTTTCGGGGACTTCGGTCGACGGCATCGACGTCGCCGTCGCCGAGCTGCACGCCGAAGACGGCACCGTGGTCCTCACCCCGCTCGGCGAGCTCGACGTGTCCTTCACCGCGGAAACCCGCGAAGCCGTGCTGGCCGCGCTGCCGCCCAACCCGAGCAGCGCCGAAGCCCTCACCGTGCTCGACACCCGCGTCGGGCAGGCCTTCGCCGAAGCCGCCGCGCAGGGCATCGCCGAGCACGGGCCCGTGGACGTGATCGCCTCGCTCGGCCAGACCGTCTACCACTGGGTGGACAACGGCGTGGCGCTCGGCACGCTCCAGCTGGGCCAGCCCGCGTGGATCGCCGAACGCACGGGCACGCCCGTCGTCGCCGACCTGCGCATCCGCGACATCACCGCGGGCGGCCAGGGCGCACCGCTCGCCAGCACGCTCGACGCGTTGTGGCTGCGCGGCCTCGCCGAAGAGACGGGCGAGGCCGTGGCCGCGCTCAACCTCGGCGGCATCGCCAACATCACGGTGGTCGGGGAGAGCGACACTGTGCTGGCCTACGACACCGGCCCCGCCAACGCGTTGCTCGACCTCGCCGCCACCCGCGTGACCGGCGGCGAGCAGCACGCCGACGTCGACGGGAAGCTCGCGCTGGCCGGCACCGTCCGCCGCGACCTGCTCGACCGGCTGCTCGCCGACCCGTACTTCGCCGCCGCACCGCCGAAGTCCACCGGCAAGGAGCACTTCCACGGCGCCTACCTCGACGCCGCCCTCGCCGGCCTGCCGCCGCTCACCCCCGAAGACCTCCTGGCGACGCTCACCGAGCTCACCGCCGCGACCGTCGCCGCCGAATGCCGGCGCCACCACGCGGCGACGCTCGTCGTGTCCGGCGGCGGCATGCGCAACCCCGCCGTGATGGCGGCGCTGGCCCGCAGTCTCCCCGGCGTCGCCCTGCGCACCAGCGACGACCTCGGCCTGCCCGGCGCGGGCAAAGAGGCGTACCTGACCGCGTTGCTCGGCTGGCTGAGCTGGTGCGGCGTGCCGGCCACGCTGCCTTCGGCGACCGGCGCGCGCGGGCCTCGCCTGCTCGGCGCGCTCACGCCCGGAGCACACCCCCTGAACCTTCCGGCCCCACTGGGGGGCACCGTGGACCGCTTGCGGGTCACGGAAGTTGGCGCACGACGGTAGGAGAATCCCCATGAACCCAGTCGATCTGGTGATCGTCATCGTGTACCTGGCGGCGATGCCGATCATCGGCGTGCTGGTCGGCCGCAGACAGAAGTCCGCGAACGACTACTTCGTCGGCGAACGCAGCATGCCCTGGTGGGCCGTCACGCTGTCGGTCGTGGCCACCGAGACGTCCACGCTCACCGTGATCTCGACGCCGGGCCTGGTCTTCGGCAGCGAGTTCCTCTTCCTCGAGGTGGCGTTCGGCTACATCCTCGGCCGCATCGTCGCCGCGTTCGTACTGCTGCCCCGCTACTTCCGCGGCAACTACGTGAGCGCGTACGAGTTCCTCGGCCGCCGCTTCGGGCGCGGGCTGCAGGGCACGGCGTCGGTCACGTTCGTGATCACTCGCCTGCTCGCCGAGGGCCTGCGGCTGTTCGCCGGTGCCATCCCGATCAAGGCGATCCTCGACCACTACGGCATCCACACGTCGTACTGGCACATCGTGGTGCTGCTGACGGCGCTCACGCTCATCTACGCGTTCGTCGGCGGCATCAAGTCGGTGATCTGGGTCGACGTGATCCAGTGGTCGCTCTACGTCCTCGGCGCGATCGGCGCGGTCGTGTTCCTCTCGACCAAGCTGCCGGACGGCTGGACGTCGATCGCCGCGAGCCAGGGCCGCTTCCAGCTCACCGACTTCACGTCCAACATCATCACCAGCCCGTACGCGTTCATCGGCGCCGTGGTCGGCGGCGCGTTCCTGTCGATGGCCTCGCACGGCGCGGACCAGCTGATCGTCGGGCGGCTGCTGTCGACCAAGAGCCTGCGCGACGGCCAGCGCGCGCTGATCGGCTCGTCGCTCGTGGTGTTCGTGCAGTTCGCGTTGTTCCTGGTGGTCGGCGCGATGCTGTGGGTCTACACGGGCGGCAAGACGGGTGCGACGGCCACCGCGGTCGCGGCGGGGAAGATGTCCGGCGACGACGTGTTCTCCAACTTCATCGTCAACGACCTGCCCGTGGGCCTGGCCGGCCTGCTCATCGCCGGCATCCTCGCGTCCACGATGGGCGCGCTGGCCTCGGCGCTCAACGCCCTGTCCACTTCGACCATCGCCGACCTCTACCAGCGCTTCACCCACCGCTCGGTGGAGGACTCGAAGCTGCTGCGCCACGGTCGCATGTGGACGCTGATCTGGGCCGTCGTGTTCGCGATCTTCGCGTCGCTGTTCACCAACTCCAAGGACCCGGTGATCCAGCAGGGCCTCGGCATCGTCGGCTACACCTACGGCGCGCTGCTGGGCTCGTTCTTCCTCGGCCTGATCGTGAAGAAGGCACGCCAGTCCGACGCGGTGGTCGCGTTCGCGTGCTCGGTCGTGGGCATGGCGTTCCTGATCCTGTTCGTCAAGTTCGACAAGGCGACCACGGCCGTGCACATCCAGTTCGGTGCGGCCACGAAGACGCTCGTGCCGCTGGCCACGTACTGGTACACGTTCGTCGGCGTGGTGATCACGATGGTCGTGGGCGGGCTGCTCGCGCTGCGTCACCGCGACGCCGACCCGAACGCCATCGAGGTTGACGCACCGAAGGCGGAAGTCACCGTCTGATCGGCGGTTGATCACCCCGTCGGGAAAATTTCCCCGATCGGGTGAACCGTCCCGGGGTGGGCGCTCGTGCACCTGACGAGCGCCCGCCACCGGATGGCGGGCCCGGATCAGGCGGGGACGATGAAGCGGATTTCTCTGGCACTGGCGGCGGGTTCGATGATCCTCCTGGGCGGTGCGACGGCGTGTTCGTCGGCCTCCGGGGCAGCGGCGGCCGACCCGGGCGCGCCGGCGAAGGCGGTGGCCGGAGCCCAGGCCGGAACGCAGACGCAGGACCAGGCCGGGACGCAGGACGGCAGCCCCGAGGTGATCGCGGCCCCCGCGCAGGTGCAGGTGCCGCCGGGCAACAAGCGCGTGGCCACCTTCCACGGCGAGGGCGTGCAGATCTACAGCTGCACCGACGGCGCGTGGACCCTGATCCAGCCCGCGGCCATCATGTCGGACAACGGCAAGGCCGTGGCCCTGCACAGCAAGGGACCGGTGTGGACGTCCACTGTGGACGGCAGCACGGTCGCCGCCACCGCCGTGCCCGGCAAGGCCGTGCAGCACACCGACGCGATCCCCGAACTCCTGCTCAAGTCCGACCAGGACACCGGCAAGGGCGTGTTCGGCACCGTCACCTACGTGCAGCGGCTGGCCACCAAGGGCGGCCTCGCCCCGAAGGGCGCGTGCACCACGGGCCAGCAGACCGCCACGCCGTACTCGGCCGAGTACGCGTTCTGGGCCGCGAACTGAAAGCAACAACGGGAAAGGGGCTCCCCCGGTCACCCGGGAAAGCCCCTTTTCGCACGTCCGGAGTCAGCCCGCGGGCACTGGCTCCTCGTCTTCGGCACGCAGGCGCTGCGAGATCACCTTCGTGATGCCGTCGCCCTGCATGCTCACGCCGTAGAGCGCGTCGGCGATCTCCATGGTCGGCTTCTGGTGGGTGATGATGATCAGCTGCGACGAGTCGCGCAGCTGCTCCAGCAGCCCGATCAGCCGGCGCATGTTGGTGTCGTCGAGCGCCGCCTCGACCTCGTCCATCACGTAGAAGGGTGAGGGGCGGGCGCGGAAGATGGCCACCAGCATGCCCACGGCCACCAGCGACTTCTCGCCACCCGAGAGCAGCGACAGCCGCTTCACCTTCTTGCCCGGCGGGCGCGCCTCGACGTCGACGCCGGTGGCGAGCAGGTCATTGGGCTCGGTGAGCACCATGCGGCCCTCACCACCGGGGAACAGCACGCTGAACACGGTTTCGAACTCGCGTGCCACGTCGGCGTAGGCCGAGGCGAAGACCTCAAGGATCTTCTCGTCGACCTGCCGGATCACGGCTTCGAGGTCCTTGCGCGTGTCCTTGAGGTCCTCGAGCTGGGTCGAGAGGAACTTGTAGCGCTCCTCCAGCGCCGCGAACTCCTCCAGCGCCAGCGGGTTGACCTTGCCCAGCAGCGTCAGGTCCTTCTCCGCGCGCTTGGCGCGGCGGGCCTGCGTGTCGCGGTCGTACGGCATCGGCGGCGGCATGGTCACGTCCTCGCCGCGCTCCTTGGCCGCCTCGTACTCGGCCATCTCACCCGCGCTCGGCGGCACCGGCACGTCGGGGCCGTACTCCTGGACCAGGTCGGTGAGGCCGATGCCGAAGTCCTCGGCGATCTTGGCTTCGAGGGTCTCCAGCCGCAGCCGCTGCTCGGCACGCAGCACCTCGTCGCGGTGCACGGCGTCGGTCAGCTTTTCGAGCTCGCCGGACAGCTCGCGGACCTTGGCACGCACCGCGGTGAGCGCGGTCTCGCGGGTCTGGCGCTGTGCCTGAGCTTCGTCGCGCTCGGCGGCCGCGCGCTGCACTGAGTGCTCGATGCGTTCCAGCGCGAGCTCACCGGCGTTGACCACGGCGTTGGCGACCGCGGCACCCCGCTCTCGCGCCTCGCGGGCCTTGGCCGCGCGTTCCCGGGCCTCTTGCTCGGCACGGGCCGCGCGGCGCAGCGACTCGGCGCGCCCGGCGATGCTGCGCGCCCGCTCCTCGGAGGTGCGCTGCGCGAGCCGCGCCTCCATCTCCTCCTGGCGGACGACGGTCAGCTGCTCCACGGCCTCGTCGCGCTCGGCCGTGTCGGGGTCGTCCTCCACCGGCTGCTCGGCGACGGCGGCGAGCCGCTCCTCCAGCTCCGCCAGCTGCTCCAGCGCCTGCTCGCGGCTCTGTTCCACCTTGGCGCGCTGCCCGGCGAGGCGCTCGACCTCGGCCTGCGCCGACCGCGCGGCCTGCTGCAGCCGGTTCAGCCGCTCCGACGAACGCGCCTTGCGGACCTTCGCGTCGCCGAGCGCGTCCTTGGCCTGGCCGACCTCCTCGCGCCGGGCCTGCTGCTCGGCGCGGGCGCCTTCCAGCTCGGCCGTGTGGCGCTCCAGCGCGCGCTCGGCCGTGCGCAGCCGCTCGCCCGCCTCGTCGACGGCGGCCTGGACCTCGATCACGCTCTCGCGCGCGGCCGAACCACCGGCGACCCAGCGGGCGCCGAAGACGTCGCCCTCGCGCGTCACCGCACGCACTTCCGGGTGGCTCGCCACCAGCTGACGCGCGGCGTCCAGACCGTCCACCAGCGCCAGCTTGTCCAGCGCCTGTTCCACGGCCGGGCGCAGCTGCTCGGGCGCGGACACGACCTCACGGGCCCAGCGGGCGCCGTAGGGCAGCATCGGCCAGCCCGAGGTGTCCACAGTGGATCCGTAGCCGCCCAGCACGATGCCGGCGCGGCCGGAATCGGTTTCCTTCAAGTACTTCAGCGCGGTCAGCGCCTGCTCGCCACCCGCCACGGCCACGGCGTCGGCCACCGGCCCGAGCGCGGCCGCCAGCGCCACCTCGTGGCCCGGCTCCACCGTGAGCAGCGCGGCGACCGAGCCCAGCAGGCCCGGCAGCTCGTGCGACGCGCCCAGCAGCGCGCCGGCCCCGTCCTTGCGCTTGAGGCCCATCGAGAGCGCCTCGACGCGCGCCCGCTCCGACGCGATCTCGCGTTCGGCGGAGCGCTCGGCCTTCACCAGCTCTTCGACGCGGGCCTTGGCCGCGTTGTTGGCCTCGACCGCCCGGTCGTGACGCTGCATCAGGTCGGCGTCGTCGGACTCCTCGACCCCGCCCTCGGCCTTGGCCTCTTCGAGCTCCTCCAGCGCGATCTCCGCGCGCTCGGCGGACTCCTGCAGCGACACCGACAGGCGGTCGATCTCGTCGGCGGTGGCGCCGTTCTTGCTGCGCAGCGCCTCGACCTGGCCGGTCAGCTTCGCCATGCCCTCGCGGCGGTCGGCGATCGCCCGCACCGCGGCCCAGTGGGCGCGTTCGGCGGCCTGCACGCGCTGTTCGAGGTCCTCGCGCCGCAGCACGGTCTCGGCCAGCAGCTCCCGGGCCTCCATCACGGCCTCGTTGAGCTCCTGCTCGCGCTCGGCGACCTGCTCGGCCTCGGCCAGCAGCTCCTCCGGGTCGCGCCCGCCCGTCGGGGCCGAGACGTCGGAGGACAGGTGGCGCTGGCGCTCCACGGCGAGGCGCACGGTGCCGCGCAGGCGCTCGGCCAGCGCGGAGAGCTTGTACCAGGTCTCCTGCGCGGTCTGCAGCTTCGGCGCGTCCTCGGCGAGCGAGGCCTCCAGCTCCGTCTCCTCGGCGGCCACGACCTCCAGCGCCTGCTCCACCTCGGTGCGGCGCTGGCGGGCGGTGCGCTCGTCGGCCTCTTCACGGGCGATGGCGTCGCGCTGGGTCACCAGGTCGTCGGCCAGCAGGCGCAGCCGGGAGTCCCGCAGCTCGGACTGCACCGACTGGGCCTTGCGCGCGATCTCGGCCTGCTTGCCCAGCGGCTTGAGCTGGCGGCGCAGCTCGGTGGTGAGGTCGCCGAGGCGGTCGAGGTTGCCCTGCATGTTCGCGAGCTTGCGCAGGGTCTGTTCCTTGCGCTTGCGGTGCTTGAGGACGCCCGCGGCCTCCTCGATGAAGGCGCGGCGCTCTTCGGGCTTCGACTCGAGGATCGCCGACAGCTGGCCCTGCCCGACGATGACGTGCATCTCGCGGCCGATACCGGAGTCCGAAAGCAGTTCCTGCACGTCCATCAGGCGGCAGCGGTCGCCGTTGATCTCGTACTCGCTCGCGCCGTCGCGGAACATGCGGCGCGTGATGGAGACCTCGGTGTACTCGATCGGCAGCGCGCCGTCGGAGTTGTCGATGGTGAGCGTGACCTCGGCGCGGCCCAGCGGGGCGCGGCCCGCGGTGCCGGCGAAGATGACGTCTTCCATCTTGCCGCCGCGCAGGTCTTTCGCGCCCTGGGTGCCCATGACCCAGCGCAGCGCGTCGAGGACGTTGGACTTGCCCGAACCGTTGGGGCCGACCACGCACGTGATCCCCGGTTCGAACCGCAGCGTGGTGGCCGAGGCGAAGGACTTGAAACCCTTCAGCGTCAAGCTTTTCAGGTGCACGTGGTGCTGACCCTTCCGGCCGCGGATACTGGCTCTACAGTCCGCCAAGGCTACCTGGGCACCCGCCGTGATCGCGGGAGGCTGCCTTCTCCCGGCGCGCCTAGCACAGAACGCGGCGCACCGGCAACCCCTTGTGTCCCACCCGTCACAGCGGTCACCCGGGCGGCTCAGTGCCCCCGGCGCTGCCGCTCAGCGCTCGGCGAAGCCCGTCAGGCCGCCCTTGGCCGGGCTCCAGCGCTCGACGACGTGATCCACACTTCCGGGTGATTCTCCCGACCTCAGGGCGGACAACAACCGCTCACAGTGGTCTCGACCACCCTCCGCTACCACCTCGACACGGCCGTCGGGCAAGTTGCGGGCGAAGCCGACCAGGCCGAGCTCCAGCGCGCGGCTCCGGGTCCACCAGCGGAAACCGACCCCCTGGACTCGGCCGTGGACCCACGCCGCCAGCCGGATGTGTGTTTCTTCCTCACTCACGCGTCCATCCTGCCCCACGCCATCCGCTGCGGACAGTGACGGGGCAGGCCCCGTACCTGCGCGAATGGGTCACAGGCGGTGATAACCTCCCGGCCGGGGTCCGCGTCCGGCGCCCCGATCCCCCGAACCACTCCGGGGAGCCGGACCGAACCACGCCACGACTTCCGACGCCGGGAAGTGGTGCCCGAACGCACGGGCACCCGACGAAGCCGGGGGACGGCGTCGTCCTGACTGCCCCGACCTGTACAGCGATGAACCGCATGTAAGGAGCCTGCATGTCCCGTCCCGACGGGCCGGATCCGAGCTCACGCATCTCCGTCGCACCACCGAAGGCCGCGAGCGGCGTGATGAACCGGGCCGGCTACGCCATCCTCGGGGTGAGCGGCCTCGTGGTCGCCACGGCCTTCGCCGCGGTCGCCGAACTGGCGGGCCCGGGCAGCACCACCGCCACGTCCACCACCGTCCCCGGCGGCGGCCAGGGCACCCTGCCGGGCAGCTCGCAGGTCGTGCCGGGCAACGCCGTGCCGGGCGCGCCGATGACCGTTTCCGGCCAGCCGACCCCGGGCGACCCGACGTCGATCCCCTCGACCCCGGCGACCGTGGTCTCCACGGGCGCCGACGGCGTGCCGACCACCACCGTGGTCATCCCGCCGCCGAACAACCCGCCCGGTCAGCCGGGCAACCCGGGGCAGCACCCCACCGGCGGCAACACGGTCAGCCCGACGACGACGCCGCGCAGCGACCCGCCGCCGTCGTCGCCGACGAAGTCCAGCGACCCGTCGTCGCCCAGCAGCCCGCCGTCCAGCCCTCCGCCTTCGTCCCCGACGTCGGGCGACCCCACCGGTGGCGGGGGTTCGAGCAGCAGTGGCGAGCCGCCGAGTTCGCCGCCGGTGTCGTCCTCCACGGACGTCCGCACGACCGACCCGACCGGTCCCACCAGCTGACAACACGACGATGGCCGCCCCGCGGGGCGGCCATCGTCGTGTTCAAACCACCCCCATGTGGCGTTCGGTGCGTGGAATGGGGCATGGAGGGAGACCCCACGCCACAGGGAGGTGCGGGCCGCAGGGTTCAGACCTCGAAGCGGTACCCCATCCCGGGTTCCGTCAGCAGGTGCCGCGGGCGTGAGGGCTCCGGCTCCAGCTTCCGCCGCAGCTGCGCCAGGTACACGCGCAGGTAGTGCGACTCCGTCTCGTACGACGGGCCCCACACCTCGTGCAGCAACTGCTTCTGCGCCACCAGCCGGCCGCGGTTGCGCACCAGCAGCTCCAGCACACCCCACTCGGTCTTGGTCAGGTGCACCTCGCGCCCGTCGCGCCGGACCTTCTTCGCCGCCAGGTCGATCGTGAAGGAACCTGTGTCCACCACGGCTTCCGCGCCGTCGGAACCGGCCACAGTGGACCGCCGCACGGCGGCCCGCAGCCGGGCGAGCAGCTCGTCCATGCCGAACGGTTTGGTCACGTAGTCGTCGGCGCCCGCGTCGAGCGCCTGGACCTTGTCGGCCGAGTCGCCCCGCGCCGAGAGCACGATGATCGGCACCGTGGTCCAGCCGCGCAGGCCGGCGATCACCTCCGTGCCGTCGAGGTCGGGCAGCCCGAGGTCGAGCACCACCACGTCGGGTTTGGTCTCGGCCACGGCCTTGAGCGCCGCGGTGCCGTCGTGCGCCGTGATCACCTTGTACCCGCGGGCGTTGAGGTTGATCCGCAGCGCGCGCACGATCTGCGGTTCGTCGTCGACCACCAGCACGGTGGCCGCCTTGTCGGGACTCACGTGCTTACTCCCTCCACGGCCTCGTCAGCGACTGAGCCGGCGGCCTCGTCGATCTTGAGGAGGTCCTTCTCCGGATTCTGCCCGGTGTAGGCGGGCAGCGAAATCACCACGGTGAGACCGCCGCCCGGCGTGTCCTCGGCCCGGATGCTGCCGCCCATCGCCTCGATGAAGCCCTTGGCGACCGACAGCCCGAGCCCCACGCCGGGGGTCGAGTCGCGGTCGCCGCCGAGCCGCTGGAACGGCGCGAACGCCGAGTCCGCCGTGCCTTTCTTCAAGCCACGGCCGTGGTCCACGATCCGCAGCTCCACGTACTCGGAGTGCGCGCTGGCCCGAGCCGAGACCACGCCGCCACCGTGGCGCAGGGCGTTGTCGAGGACGTTGGCGATCACCCGTTCGAGCAAGCCCGGATCGGCCAGCACCGAAGGCAGGCTCACGTCCACGCCCACCTTCACGTCGCGCGAGTTGTCCACGTTGGACAGTGCGTGGGCCACCACCTCGTCGTAGCCCACCGGCCGCAGGTGCGGCGTGACCGCACCGGTGGCCAGGCGGGAGGAGTCGAGCAGGTTGTCGATGAGCCCGGCGAGCCGGTCGGCCGAGAGCTCGATGGTCTCCTGCAGCTCCGCGGTGTCCTCCTCGGACAGTGACAGGTCCGGCGCGCGCAGGCTGCCGATCGCCGCCTTGATGGACGTCAGCGGCGTGCGCAGGTCGTGGCCGACGGCCGAGAGCAGCGTGGTGCGCAGCTCCGTCGCCTCGGCCTTGCGCTCGGCCTCCGCCGCGGCCGCGGCCATCCGCTGCTGGCGCAGCGCGAGCAGCGCCTGCCCGGCCACGGCCTCCAGCACGCGCCGGTCGGCCGCCGGCAACGCCCGGCCGCGCAGGGTCAGGTGGACGTCGGCGGTCACCGCGATGTCCACGTCGGCCTCGTCCGGGTCGGCGCACGGGAACTGCCCGGCGATCGCGACCTTCTGCCACCCGCCGTTCTTCTTCTCCAGCAGCGTGACCGACGTCAGGCCGAAGTTCTCCCGCACCTTCTCCAGCAGCCGCTCGATGGGGTTCGGGTTCGTCAGCACCGTGCGCGCGTAGGACGCCAGCAGCGCCGCTTCCGTCCGCGCCCGCGCGGCCTGGCTGCCGCGCCGGGCCGCCGAGGCGACGACGAGGGCCACCAGCACGGCGACCACGATCATCGCCACCAGCGTGACCACGTTCTGCGGGCTGTGCACGTTGAGCGTGTACAGCGGTGGCGTGAAGAAGAAGTTGAGCAGGCCCGCGCCGAACACGGCCGCGATCACCGCCGGGCCGAGCCCGCCGACGAGCGCGACGATCACCGTCGCGAGCACGTAGAGGATCACGTCGGTGGAGAACTCGACGGTGTCGCGCAGCAGCACGCCCAAGCCGGTCGCGAGGATCGGCAGCGCCAGGCTCAGCAGCCAGCCCAGCACGAGCCGCGACGGCGCCAGCGGGCTCGCGCCGAGCCGTGCCCGCAGCCGGCCGCCGGCGTAGGAGTGCGTGACCATGTGCACGTCGATCGAGCCGGACTGCTGCACCACGGCCGCGCCGATGCCCTCGTCGAACAGCCGCGCCACCCGCGAGCGGCGGGACGTGCCGATCACGAGCTGCGTGGCGTTGACCCCGCGCGCGAAGTCCAGCAACGCGGTAGGCACGTCGTCGCCGACGACGGCGTGGAACGTGGCCCCGACCTCCTCCGCCAGCGTGCGGCTGCGGGCCATGGCCGTGGGTCCCAGACCGGACAGCCCGTCGCCGCGCAGGATGTGCACCACCTGCAGCTCCGCGCCGGCGCGCGTGGCGATCCGGCTCGCGCGCCGGATGAGCGTCTCGCTCTCGGGTCCGCCGGTGATGGACACGACGACGCGCTCGCGCGCCTCCCACGTGTCGGTGATCTTCTGCTCGGCCCGGTAGCGCTGCAGGGCGACGTCGACCTGGTCGGCGACCCACAGCAGCGCCAGCTCGCGCAGCGCAGTGAGGTTGCCGGGACGGAAATAGTTGCCCAGCGCGGCGTCGATGCGCTCGGCCGGGTAGACGTTGCCGTGCGCGAGCCGGCGCCGCAGCGCCTCCGGCGTGATGTCCACGAGCTCCAGCTGCTCGGCCTTGCGCACGACCTCGTCGGGCACGGTCTCCTGCTGCGTGACGCCGGTGATGCGCTCGACGACGTCGTTGAGGCTCTGCAGGTGCTGCACGTTGACCGTGGACAGCACGTCGATCCCCGACTCGAGCAGTTCCTCGACGTCCTGCCAGCGCTTGTCGTGGCGCGCGCCGGGCACGTTCGTGTGCGCCAGCTCGTCGATGACGACGACCTCGGGCGCGCGCTTCAGGATCGCTTCGAGGTCCATCTCGGCGAACTCGTGCCCGCGGTGGCTGACCGTGCGCCGCGGCACGATCTCGAGGCCGTCGAGCAGGTCGGCGGTCTTCTGGCGGCCGTGGGTCTCCACGAGGCCCACCACGACGTCGGTCCCGCGCTCCAGGCGGCGGCGGGCCTCGCCCAGCATGGCGAAAGTCTTGCCCACGCCCGGAGCCGCGCCGAGGTAGATCCGCAGTTCTCCTCGGCGCGGCTTCGGGGTCGTACTCGGTGTGCTCACGTTGTCAGTGTGCTCCCGGCGCGGCAGAATGCACGGCCAAGTTGAGCAGCAGCACGTTCACCCCGGGCACACCGATCCCGGCACCGGAGGTGTTCGCCTCCACCAGCTGACGCACCTTGTCCTCGCTCAGCCCCGTGTTCTTCGCGACGCGCGGGATCTGCAGGTCGGCGTACGCGACGCTGATCGACGGGTCGAGGCCGGAACCGGAAGCGGTCACGGCGTCGGGCGGCACCTGGGCCGGGGTGACGTTCTCCCGCTTCGCGATGGCGTCCTTGCGCTCGGTG
Organism: Amycolatopsis sp. NPDC049253; assembly: GCF_040678995.1. Taxonomy (NCBI): domain Bacteria; kingdom Bacillati; phylum Actinomycetota; class Actinomycetes; order Pseudonocardiales; family Pseudonocardiaceae; genus Amycolatopsis; species Amycolatopsis sp. NPDC049253. Next base: position 22,880 of record NZ_JBFAQX010000039.1, read on the forward strand.
ATGGTCTTCACGAGGTCCTCGTTGAACGGGCCCTTGTTCGACGCGCCCGAGGTGGACGGGTCGGCGGGACCCAGCGCGTCCTTCGACAACGCCGAGGGCCGGTTGTGGAACCAGGGGTCGTGCGCCGGGTCGGCCGCGACCGGGTCGATCCCGATCAGCGACGACCCCACGGCCTGCCCGTTCTGCGTGACGACCGAGCCTTCCGCGTTCGACTCCAGGCCCGGGATCCGCCCGATCGCCCACACGGAGAGCGGGTAGATCAGCCCGAGCAGCACGGTCAGCGCGATGATGACGCGCAGGCCCGCCCAGGTCTGCTTCACCAATGAGTTCATCAGATTCACCCGATTCCAGGGATGTGGCGCACGATCAGGTCGATCACCCAGATCCCGAGGAACGGGCTCACGATGCCGCCGAGGCCGTAGATCAGCAGGTTCCGGCGCAGCAGCGCGGAAGCCGACGACGGCCGGTACCGCACGCCCCGCAGGGCCAGCGGGATCAGGGCGACGATGATCAGTGCGTTGAAGATGACGGCCGAGAGAATGGCCGACTGGGGCGTCGCCAGGTGCATGATGTTCAGCGCGCCCAGCTGGGCGAAGATGGACGTGAACATCGCGGGCAGGATGGCGAAGTACTTCGCGAGGTCGTTGGCGACGCTGAACGTGGTGAGCGCACCGCGCGTGATGAGCAGCTGCTTGCCGATCTCCACGATCTCGATGAGCTTGGTCGGGTTCGAGTCGAGGTCGACCATGTTGCCGGCCTCCTTCGCGGCCGACGTGCCCGTGTTCATCGCGACGCCGACGTCCGACTGCGCCAGCGCGGGAGCGTCGTTCGTGCCGTCACCCGTCATCGCGACGAGCCGCCCGCCCTCCTGCTCCTTCTTGATGAGCGCCATCTTGTCCTCGGGCTTGGCCTCGGCGAGGTAGTCGTCGACGCCCGCGTCCTCGGCGATGGCCTTGGCGGTGAGCGGGTTGTCACCCGTGATCATCACCGTCTTGATGCCCATCGACCGCAGTTCCTGGAACCGTTCCTTCATGCCGGGCTTGACCACGTCGGACAGCCGGATCACGCCACGCACGAACGCGCGTCCGCCGGCCGCCTCGGCGACCACCAGCGGCGTGCCGCCCTGCTGGCTGATCTCGTCGACGATCCGCTCGGTCTCGTCAGGCATCTCGCCACCACGCTCGCGCACCCACTGGCGCACGGCCGAGGTGGCGCCCTTGCGGACCTCGCGGTCGCCGAGGTCTACGCCGCTCATCCGCGTCTGCGCCGTGAAGGGCACGAACTCGGCGAGCTTCTCGTCGTCGCCGGCCTTCTCGGGCAGGCCGTGGTTCGCCGCGATCAGCTCGACGATGCTGCGGCCCTCGGGCGTGCCGTCGGCGAGGCTGGACAGCCGGGCCGCGCGGGCCAGGTCGTCGGTGGTGGACTCGCCGACGGGGATCAGCTCGGTGGCCTTGCGGTTGCCGAAGGTGATCGTGCCGGTCTTGTCGAGCAGCAGCGTCGAGACGTCGCCCGCGGCTTCCACCGCGCGCCCGGACGTGGCCAGCACGTTGCGCTGCACCAGCCGGTCCATGCCCGCGATGCCGATGGCGCTCAGCAGCGCGCCGATCGTGGTCGGGATCAGGCAGACGAGCAGCGCCGTCAGCACGATCACCGACTGCTCCTTGCCCGAGTACCCGGCCATCGGCTGCAGCGCCACCACGGCGAGCAGGAAGATGATGGTCAGGGTCGAGAGCAGGATCGTCAGCGCGATCTCGTTGGGCGTCTTCTGCCGGGAAGCGCCTTCCACCAACGCGATCATGCGGTCCACGAAGGACTCACCGGGCTTGGTCGTGATCTTCACGACGATCCGGTCGGACAGCACTGTGGTACCGCCGGTCACCGCCGAGCGGTCGCCGCCCGACTCGCGGATGACCGGGGCCGACTCGCCCGTGATGGCCGACTCGTCGACGGTCGCGATGCCCTCGACGACGTCACCGTCGCCGGGGATGATCTGCCCGGCCTCGACGACCACCAGGTCGCCGACGCGCAGGTCGACACCGGGCACGCTCTCCTCGGAGCCGTCCTCGGTCAGCCGCCGCGCGACCGTCTCCTTCTTGGACCTGCGCAGCGACTCGGCCTGCGCCTTGCCGCGCCCTTCGGCGACGGCCTCGGCGAGGTTCGCGAACAGCACGGTCAGCCACAGCCACACCGCGACGAGGATCGCGAACACGCTCGGCTCGACGATCGCGAACACCGTGGTGAGCGCCGAACCGGCCCACACCACGAACATCACGGGGTTCTTCAGCTGATGCTTCGGGTTGAGCTTGCGCAGCGCCTCGGGCATCGAGAGCCAGAGCTGGCGCGCGTTGAACGCGCCCGCCCCGACGCGGCCCGCGTTCTCCGCGTGGTGCTGCTGGTCTTCCAGGGGACTTCGTGGGGTTTCGGTGACTGTCATGCCAACGCCTCCGCAACGGGCCCGAGCGCGAGCGCCGGGACGAAAGTGAGGGCCGCGACGAGGACGATGGTTCCGGTGAGCATCGTGGCGAACAGCGGCCCGGTGGTGGGCAGGGTGCCGGCGGTCTCGGGGACCTGCTTCTGCTTGGCCAGCGAACCGGCCAGGCAGAGGACCGCGATGATCGGGACGAACCGGCCGAGCAGCATCGCGACGGCGAACGAGGACTGGAACCAGTTGCTCGTGGCGGTCAGGCCGCCGAAGGCGCTGCCGTTGTTGTTGCCGGTCGAGGCGTAGCCGTAGAGGACTTCCGACAGACCGTGGGCGCCGGGGTTGCCCAACGCGCTCGACGTGTCGGGCATCGCCAGTGCGATCCCGGCGCCGATGAGCACCACGGTCGGCATCGCGAGCATCGAGATCGCCGCCGCGGTGACCTCGCGCTTGCCGAGCTTCTTGCCCAGGTACTCCGGAGTGCGCCCGACCATCAGACCGGCCAGGAACATCGCGATCACGGCCATCACGAGAATGCCGTAGAGACCGGTGCCGACACCGCCCGGCGAAATCTCGCCGAACAGCATGTTGAGCAGCGGCCCACCGCCGCCGAGGCCCGAGAGGCTGTCGTGGGCGCCGTTGACCGCACCCGTGGAGGTGCCGGTGGTCGTATCGGCGAAGAGTGAGGTGATACTCAGGCCGAAGCGCTGCTCCTTGCCTTCCATATTCGCCCCGGCGGCCAGCGCTGCGGGGCTGTTGGTCAGCGCCTCCGAGCTCCAGATCAGCGCGAGCATGGCGCCCCACAGCGCGCCCATCACCGACAGCAGGACGTAGCCCTGCTTCTTGTTGCCGACCAGTTGCCCGAAGGTGCGGGTGAGACTCACCGGGATCATCAGGATCAGGAAGAGCTCGATCAGGTTGGTCCACACGTTGGGGTTCTCGAACGGGTGCGCGGAGTTCGCGTTCAGGATGCCGCCACCGTTGGTGCCGAGTTCCTTGATCGACTCCTGGCTCGCCGCCGGCGCCAGCGCGATGGTGCTCTGGCTGCCGTCGGGGTTCGTCACCGCGACGCCGGAGTGCAGGCTCTGCACCACACCGAGCGCGATGAGCACGATCGCGAAGACGAAGGCGATCGGCAGCAGCACGCGGAACGTGCCGCGTGTCAGGTCCACCCAGAAGTTGCCGAGGCGGTCGGTCTTGGACCGGATGAACCCGCGCGTCACCGCGATCGCGACAGCGAGGCCGACGGCCGCCGACACGAAGTTCTGGACGGTGAGGCCGGTCATCTGCACGAAGTGGCCCATAGTCGTCTCGGGAACGTAGGACTGCCAGTTCGTATTGGTCACGAAGCTCACCGCCGTGTTGAACGCGACCGACGGCGATACCGCCCCGCGGCCGAAGTTCCACGGCAGCACCGACTGCAGGCGCTGCAGCAGGTACAGCAGGATGATCGACACGAACGAGAACCCGAGCACCCCGGACGCGTACGTCTTCCAGTGCTGCTCGGAGTCCGGGTTCACGCGGACGACCTTGTAGAAGACCTTCTCGACCCGCCAGTGTTTCTCGGTCGAGAAGACCCGGGCCATGTAGTCGCCGAGCGGTTTGTAGACCACCGCCAGGGCGACCAGCAGTAGACCGACCTGCAGGAGGCCGGCGCCGACATCACTCATCAGAACTTCTCCGGCCTCACCAGTGCGATGAACAGGTAGATGATCAGGCCCAGCGCCAGCAGACCGCCGACGACGTTGGCCACGGTGCCCGTGTCGCTCACAGCTTCTCCATCCCGCGCAGCGTCAAGGCGAGGACCACGAACACGCCGAGCAGCAGCAAGGCGTACAACAAGTCGGCCACAAGGCACCTCTCAAGACAGGTCACCCGGGGCGGGTGACCGTTGGACGTCGCAACTGTGCGGTCGTAGCGCTGCGTGATGGAGACGGTCTGACGCCTCCTTGACGCGCCCCCCTGGGCCATTTACGCGTTCTTGACGGCGGGTGACCCCCGCCACCGCCGTTCGCCTGGTACCTCGTGGCGTTCGGTTGACCTTGATCGGTGACGCCAAGTAGTTGGTGAGTGACTCACACCACAATAAGTAGTGGATCTACGACGGAGCGTGCAATTCGGGCAGACATGCCCCACCCGGCTGTGTTACACCAGTGTTTCCAATAGTTGTATTACCTAAGCAAAGTCACGGAGGGACGCGGATGTGCGGAATCGCCGGCTGGGTTTCCTACGACTCTGACCTGTCGCAACGGCAGGAGATCGTCGACGCGATGACGGAGACGATGGCGTGCCGCGGCCCAGACGACCGTGGCACGTGGGTGCGCCGCAACGTCGCGCTCGGGCACCGCAGGCTCGCGATCATCGACCTGCCGGGCGGCCGCCAGCCCATGAGCGTGCGCACGCCCAACGGCGAGATCTCCATGGTCTATAGCGGCGAGGCCTACAACTTCGCCGAACTTCGTGAAGAACTCACGAAGCTGGGGCACACGTGGGAGACCGACAGCGACACCGAGGTCGTGCTCCACGGGTACCTGCAGTGGGGCGACGCGGTCGTCGACCACCTGAACGGCATGTACGCGTTCGCGATCTGGGACGAGCGCGACCAGAAGCTCGTGATGATCCGCGACCGCATGGGGATCAAGCCGTTCTACTACTACCCGACGCGCGACGGCGTGCTGTTCGGCTCGGAGCCCAAGGCGATCCTGGCCAACCCGCTGGCGAAGCGCGTCGTGGACAGCGACGGCCTGCGCGAGCTGATGGCGTTCACCAAACGCCCCGGCTGGTCGCTGTGGAAGGGCATGAGCGAGGTCGAGCCGGGCACCGTCGTCACGGTGTCGAAGGAAGGCATCCGCACCCGCACGTACTGGAAGCTCGACGCGAAGCAGCACACGGACGACCAGGAGACGACCGTCGCGCGCGTGCGCGAGCTGATGACCGACATCGTCAACCGCCAGCTCGTGGCCGACGTGCCGCGGTGCGTGCTGCTCTCGGGCGGGCTCGACTCCAGCGCCGTCACGGGTCTCGCGGCCGCGCGGCTGGCCGAGCAGGGTGAGCAGCTGCGCACGTTCTCGGTCGATTTCCTCGGCCAGGAGGAGAACTTCCAGCCGGACGAGATGCGCGGCACCCCGGACTCGCCGTTCATCCGCGACGTCGCGAAGCTCGTCGGCTCGGCGCACCAGGACGTGGTGCTCAACCCGGGTGAGCTGTCCGACCCGGAAGTGCGCCGCACCGTGCTGCGGGCGCGCGACATCCCGGCCGGTCTCGGTGACATGGACACGTCGCTGTACCTGCTGTTCAAGGCGATCCGCGGCGAGTCCACCGTGGCCCTGTCGGGTGAGTCGGCCGACGAGGTGTTCGGCGGCTACCGCTGGTTCCACGACGAGTCGGTGCACGCCGACACGTTCCCGTGGCTGGCTTTCCGCTCGGGCCTGATGACGGAGCGGGAAGCGTTGCTGCGCCCCGAGGTCGCCACGCACCTGAGCCTCGGCGACTACGTGGCCGACCAGTACCGCACCGCCGTGGACAAGGTCGAGCACCTCGACGGCGAGTCGGAGCAGGACGCGCGCATGCGCACCATCTGCAACCTCCACCTGAGCCGCTTCGTGCGGATGCTGCTCGACCGCAAGGACCGCGCGTCGATGGCCGTGGGCCTGGAGGTGCGCGTGCCGTTCTGCGACCACCGGCTCGTGGAGTACGTGTACAACACGCCGTGGTCGCTCAAGACCTTCGACGGCCGCGAGAAGAGCCTCCTGCGCCACGCGACCAAGCACGTGCTGCCGGACTCGGTGCGCGACCGCGTGAAGAGCCCGTACCCGTCCACCCAGGACCCCGGCTACCCCGCCGCGTTGCAGCAGCAGGTGAAGGAAGTCCTGGCGGAGCGCGACAATCCGGTGTTCCAGCTCGTGAGCCGCGAGTGGCTGACGGAGGTGTCCGAAGTGGACCCGGTCACGATCGAGCCGACGCAGCGGGTGGGGATGGACCGCGCGTTGGACCTCTACCACTGGTTCGACATGTACTCACCCGAGCTGCAGCTGGACTGAGGCGACCTAGCCGGGGATCGCCGGGCACTCGATGACCTCGATCGAGTTTCCGTGCAGCAGAGCGAGGTGCGGGTGGTCGAGGAAGAGCCGAGCCGCTTCCCCGTGCGACTCGGCTTCCACGATCGTGTAGGCGGTCTTGGAATCGGTGAAGTCCTCGATGCCGGCTGCCGTCACCCGCTTCTTGCGGAACAGCGGCGCGCCGGGATCGACGATCGCCCGCTCGTTCTTCCGGGCCCAGGCCGCCGACGCCGCCATGAACTCGCGCGCTGCGCGTCGGTGAACCCGGCTTTGTCGGCTTCGTCGGCCACGCCGTTGAGGACCGCGAGAAACTTGGCCATGGGCGGAGTGCAGCCAGGCCGTGGGTCCGCCCCCCCGTCGGGGAGGCGGACCACGAATCAACGGCATCGGCGTCGGCCATCTGACGCCGATGCCGTTCGGCCAGAACTCAGAAACCCGCCGGAACGTGCGGCACGTAGTGCTCCTCCAGCCGCGCCAGCTCCTTCTCCGTGAGCCCCAGCTCCACTGCCGCCACGGCGTCGGCCACGTGCCCGGGCTTCGTCGCACCGAAGATCGGCGCCGTGACCGCCGGCTTGTGCAGCATCCACGCCAACGCGACCTGGGCGCGCGAAACCCCACGATCCGCGGCGATCTCCGCCACCGCCGACGAAACGCGGCGGTCGGACTCTTCCGCCTGCGAGTAGAGCCGCTCGGCGAACCGGTCGTTTTCACTGCGCTTGGTCGATTCGTCCCAATCACGCGTCAGCCGCCCGCGCGCCAGCGGGCTCCACGGCAGCACGCCGACACCCTGGTCGAGGCAGAACGGGTGCATCTCGCGTTCTTCCTCGCGCTGGATGAGGTTGTACTGGTCCTGCATGGAGACGAACCGGGTCCAGCCGCCGAGGTCGGCGACGTACTGGGCCTGCGCGAACTGCCACGCCCACATGGAGGAGGCGCCCAGGTAGCGCACCTTGCCGGCGCGCACGAGGTCGTGCAGGGCCTCCATGGTTTCCTCGATCGGGGTGTTCTCGTCGTAGCGGTGGATCTGGTAGAGGTCCACGTAGTCGGTGCCGAGACGGCGCAGGCTGGCGTCGATCTGGGTCATGATGGCGCCGCGTGAGAGGCCGGCGCCGTTGGGGCCCGGGCCCATGCGGTTGTAGACCTTGGTGGCGATCACGATCTCGTCGCGTCGCGTGAACTCACCGAGGAGTTTGCCGGTGATCTCTTCGCTGGACCCGTCGGAATAGGTGTTGGCGGTGTCGAACGTGGTGATGCCCGCTTCCACCGCCTCGCGGAAGAACGGCCGCGCATCGTCGAGGTCGAGGGACCACTCGTGGCCGCCCCGGTCGGGTGCGCCGTAGCTCATGCAGCCGAGGATCACACGCGAGACCTGCAGGCCGGTCGAGCCCAGCCGGACGTACTCCATCGAAGGCCGCTCCTGTTCTCTCGAAGACACCGAACGCCGACCACCCTAGCGACGAGGCTCGATGCCGTGGAGTCTTTCCACACTGGACAGTCGTCACGTTGCCCGTTGACCACCACGTTGGTAAGCCGTATTACCAGGTCGCGCGGCCAAGATCCTCGTGCCAAGCTTTGCCGCGTGACCGGAGCCTCCGATTCCGAGATCGTGCTGACCCCCCTCGACGAGCCGGCCCTGGGCCGGCTGCTCGAGGCCGCGGTCGCCGACGCCGACCCCCTCGAGGTGATGCCTCCGGTGGAGGGCCCGCCGGGCTGGACGCCCGAGCGGCGCGAGGCGTTTCTCGCGTTCCACCGGCGGCGCTGCCTCGACCCGGACACCGCGATCGAAACCACGTGGCTCGTCGAGGTCGACGGCCGCGCGGCCGGAGCCGCGCGCCTGCAGCCCGTGCACGGGCCCTCGGCCGTCGAGGTCGAGGCCGGCGTGTGGCTGGGCCGTTCGGTGCGCGGGCGCGGCATCGGCAAGCGCGTGACGGACGTGCTGCTCGAAGCCGCGCGCGACGGTGGCGCGGCGAGGTTCATCGCCTCGACCACCGTGGACAACGCAGCGGCCCGCCGCTTGCTCACCGGCACCGGCGCGGACCTCGACGTGCACGGCGCCGACGTGGACGCCAGCCTCGAACTCTGACCGGCCGGCCCGAAAGACGAGCCGTGGCCCGCCTCCCGGACGCGGGGGAGGCGGACCACGGCCCTGCGAACAAGGCATGACGAACGAAGGCCGCGAGCCCGTGTACAAGCCCACGGCACGAAGGCTCCGCCGACCACGTGGTTCCTGGACGACCCCACTCCACAACCGGAGGCCACATCGGTAGTCCGGTCTTCGAGATCCCGACCGACTTGCCGCGGGCTGCCCCGTCCAGAGCCGTCCCGCGGCAAGCCTGAACTACCGGCGAACCTCGCTCACGTGCACGGGGCGCCGTTCCCGCCGCGAGAGCTCGCACGCCTCGGCGATGTAGAAGGCCGCCAGCGCGTCCTCGGCACCCGCGGGGCTGGGCGCCCGGCCGGCCGCCACGTCCAGGAAAGCCTTCAGCTCGGCCACGTAAGCCGGCCGGAACCGCTCCATGAAGCCGGGATAAGCCGGCCCTGGCAACGGGGTCACCCCGGGCTCCACGGAGTTCAGCGGCGAGCGGTCATCCAGACCCACCACCACACCGGACCGAGATCCGAGGGCCTCGAAACGCACGTCGTAGCCCGCGCCGTTGTAGCGGGTCAGCGAGACCGTCGCGAGAGTGCCGTCGTCCAGGGTCAGCACCACCGCGGCGGTGTCGACGTCGCCTGCGTCGACGAAGAACTGCGCGCCGCGGTTGGCGCCCAGCGCGTAGACCTCGGTGACTTCGCGGCCGGTGACCCAGCGGACGATGTCGAAGTCGTGCACGCCGCAGTCGCGGAAGAGACCGCCGGAGTGGGGAACGTAGTCGGCGGGGGGCGGTTCCGGGTCCAGGGTGGTCGCGCGGACGGTGTGGAGCCAGCCCAGTTCACCCGAAGTGACGGCGGTGCGGGCGGCCTGGTAGCCGGCGTCGAAGCGGCGCTGGAAGCCGATCTGGACGGGTACGGAAGAGCCCGCGATGTGGTCGATGACCGCCAGCGTGCCGGCGATGTCCGCGGCCACCGGCTTTTCGCAGAACACCGGGAGACCCGCGTCGACGGCCTTCACGATCAGGCTCGGGTGAGCGTCGGTGGCCGCGGTGACCACCAGGGCGTCCAGGCCCGCCTCGAACAGCTCCTCGATCCCGGAAGCGGCCTCGACGCCGAGTTTTGCGGCCGCGGCCCGGGCGCGCGCGGCGTCGACGTCGGCGACGACCACCGAGGAGACCTCGTCGAAGCCCTTGAGCGTTTCGGCGTGGGCGGTGCCGATCCGGCCGGTGCCCGCCAGTCCCAACCTCATCGTGAAGCCTCCTGCTCGTCGGAAGAATCAGTGCGTGGGAAAACCGAGGTCGACGCCGTGCGGCTGCCGCGGCCAGCGCGACGTCACGGCCTTCGTGCGGGTGTAGAAGCGCACGCCCTCGGCACCGTGCACGTGCGTGTCGCCGAAGAGGGAGTCCTTCCAGCCGCCGAAGGAGTAGTAGGCCATCGGCACGGGAATGGGCACGTTGATGCCGACCATCCCGACGGTGACGCGCCGCTCGAACTCGCGCGCGGCCAGGCCGTCGGTGGTGAAGACGGCGGTGCCGTTGCCGTACGGGTTGGCGTTGACCAGGTTCAGCGCCGCCTCGAACGTGTCGGCGCGCACCACCGACAGCACCGGCCCGAAGATCTCGTCGGTGTACACGGTCATGTCCGGCGTCACGTGGTCGAGCAGCGTCGGGCCGACCCAGAAGCCGTCCGCACGAGCCGCGAGACCACGGCCGTCGACGACCACCGAGGCACCGGCCCGCTCTCCTGCGTCCACATAGGACACAATCCGGTCCCGCGCGGCCGCGGTCACGACCGGCCCCATCTGGGACGAAGCCTCCACCCCCGGCCCGGTGACCAGCGCACGGGTCCGCGACGCGATCTCGGCCACCAGCTCATCGGCCGTGTCCCCCACCGCGACGACCACCGAGATCGCCATGCACCGCTCCCCCGCGCTGCCGTACCCGGCGGACACCGCGGCGTCGGCCGCACCCGCCACGTCGGCGTCCGGCAGCACCACCATGTGGTTCTTCGCCCCGCCGAGCGCCTGCACGCGCTTGCCCGCCGCCGTCGCCGTCTCGTACACGTGCCGCGCGATCGGCGTCGAGCCCACGAACGACACCCCGGCGACGTCAGGGTGCGTCAGCAGCGAGTTCACCGCCTCGGCGTCGCCCTGCACCACGTTGAGCACGCCCGGCGGCAGCCCGGCCTCGGAGAACAGCTCCGCCAGCCGGATCGACGCCGACGGATCGCGGTCGGAAGGCTTGAGCACGAACGTGTTCCCGCACGCGATCGCCACCGGGAACATCCACATCGGCACCATCACCGGGAAGTTGAACGGCGTGATCCCGGCGACCACGCCCAGCGGCTGCCGCAGCGAGTACGCGTCGATCCCCCGCGAGACCTGCTCGGAGTGCTCGCCCTTGAGGACCTGCGCGATGCCGCAGGCGAACTCCACCACCTCCAGCCCGCGCTGCACCTCGCCCGCGGCGTCGGAGAGCACCTTGCCGTGCTCGGCGGTGATCAGCGCGGCCAGCTCGTCGCGATGGGCGTCCACCAGCTGGCGGAACGCGAACATGATCTTCGTGCGCTGCGCCAGCGAGCTGTCGGCCCAGTCGCGCGAGGCCTTGACCGCCGACGCGACCGCGGCGTCCACATCGGACTGACCGGCGAGCACGACCTGGCGGGCCACCTCGCCGGTGGCCGGCTGGAAGACGTCGCCACGACAGGTCGAGACGCCGGCCGTGCGGGCGCCGTCGATCCAGTGCTGGACGAGTTCGGTCACGAGAAGCTCCTAGCGACGAGCGGTGGTCGAGCGGACCACCAGGGAGGGGTGCAACAGGTGCCGGACCGGCGTCGTGCGTTCGCCGCGCACGCGCTCCAGCAAGGCTTCGAAAGCCAGTCGGCCCATTTCGGTGCGCGGCTGGTCCACGGTGGTCAGTGAGACGTGCCGCAGCGAAGCCAGCGACGTGTTGTCGTAGCCGACCACCGACACGTCACCGGGGACGCGCAACCCGTTGTCCTCCAACGCGGAGATCGCGCCCACGGCGTTGAAGTCGTTGCCCGCCACCAATCCGGTGGGCAGGTCGGCCCGGTCGTACGTGCTCAGCAGCTCCAGCACGGCCTTCTCGCCGGCGGTGTCCGTGTGCTCACTGCGCACCACGATCGGCTCGAGCCCGTGCGCCGTCATCGCCCGCCGGAACCCCCGGCGACGCGCGGCGGCACCGGCCGCTCCCCCGCCGTCGAGGTGCGCGATCCGGCGATGGCCCAGGCCTGCGAGGTGCTCGACGGCCAGCGCCGACCCCGCTTCGCCGTCGTCGTTCACGGTGTCGACCCCGGCCGCGCGCGAAGTCCGCGACACGAGCACGACGGGACACTGGCGGGCCGCGGCTTCGATCGCCGACGCGGGCACGACCGGCGAGAGCAGGATCAGCCCCGCCGGCCGGAAGGACAGCAGGCTGCGCAACGCCGCGCTCTCCCGCGAGGGCACGCGTCCACCGGTGTTGAGGATGAGATCGAACCCGGCCGCCTGTGCCGCCGCGTCGAGACCCTCGACCACGTCGGCGAAAAACGCGTTGCGCAGGTCGTTCACCATCACGCCGAGCACCGTCGACGTGCGGCTGGCGAGCGAGCGCGCCATCACGTGCGGCGAGTAGCCCAGCTCCTCCGCCGCCTTCAGCACCGCTTCCCGGCGCAACGCCGAAACATTCGGCGCGTTGCGCATCACGAGGGACACGAGCGCACGGGAAACCCCCGCCCGCGCGGCGACGTCCTCCATGGTGGGCTTCACGATTCGCTTGCCTCTCCGCCGGAACCGGCCGGAAACCGGCCCTTGACTCGAGTGTGGCCGACGCTACAAGCTTAGAGCGCTCTAATCAATAGAGCGCTCCAACGCGCACCGAACGGGCCAACGCCAAGGGTCACCGCACGGAGAGGGTTCCCATGACCGCCACCATCCGCGTCGCCGCCGCACCGATCTCCTGGGGGGTGTGCGAAGTGCCGGGCTGGGGCCGGGTCCTCGACGCGCCGACCGTGCTCGGGGAGATGGCGGAGCTCGGCATCACCGCCACCGAGCTCGGCCCGCCCGGGTACCTGCCGCGCGACCCGGCCGCGCTGAAGAAGCTCCTCGGCGGCCACGGCCTCGACCTCATCGGCGGTTTCCTCGCCGTGGTACTGCACGAGAATCCGGAGGCCGCGCTCGCCGAAGCCGAGGACTCCGCGGCGCTCTTCGCCGCGTGCGGGGCCGAGGTGCTGGTGCTCGCCGCCGCGACCGGCCTCGACGGCTACGACGAACGGCCCGCTCTCACCGACGCCGAGTGGGCCACCCTGATCAGCACCGCCGGCCGCGTCCGCGACGTCGCGGCGGGCCACGGTCTCAAGACCGTGCTGCACCCCCACGTCGGCACCCACGCCGAGACGCGGGCCGAAGTCGAACGGTTCCTCGCCGACTCCGACCTGCCGCTCTGCCTCGACACCGGTCACCTGCTGATCGGTGGTACCGACCCCGTCGAGCTGGCCCGGCGGTACCCGGACCGGATCGGGCACCTGCACCTCAAGGACGTGCGCGGTGAGCTGGCCGAAGCCGTCCGCAAGGGCACCGTCGGGTACACCGAGGCGGTGGGCAAAGGTCTGTACGTCCCGCTCGGTGAGGGTGACGTGGACATCGAAGCCATGGTTCGCTTCGTGCACGAAGCGGGCTACGACGGCTGGTACGTGCTGGAGCAGGACACGGCGCTCGACGAGCGCAGCCCCGTGGACCTGCCGAAGCGGGACGTGGCGACGAGCCTGGCCTGCCTCGGGACGATCGTCGGCCGCCTGGCCGGCTGAGAAGACAACGAGGAAGACGAAGCGAGGAGAGACGACGATGTCCCATCGCTTGAGGCGCGGGGTGCCGAAACCGCGCTCGAGGGCCGCCCGGGTCGTGGCGGGGCTGCTGACCACCGGTCTGCTGCTGTCGGCGTGCACCGGGCCCGCAGCCGAGCCGAAGGCCACGGCCCCCGCCGCGGCGCCGATCGAGTCCGGGCCGCTGAAGGTCGCCGTGATCACCCACGGCACCGCGGGCGACGCGTTCTGGAATGTGGTCAAGAACGGCGCCGAGCAGGCGGGCAAGGACCTGGGCGTACAGGTCGAATACGCGTCCGACGGTGACCCGGGAGCGCAGGCCAAGCTGATCGACAACGCCGTCGCCCAGCAGATCGGGGGCCTGGTCGTCTCGATGGCCAACCCCGAAGCCCTGCAGCCCTCGATCGAGGCGGCGGTGCGCGCCGGGATCCCGGTCATCACCATCAACTCCGGCGAAGACAAGAGCGCGGCGTATGGCGCGCTCACCCACGTGGGCCAGAACGAGTCCATCGCGGGCCAGGAAGCCGGCAAGAAGTTCAAGGACCTCGGCAAGAAGAAGCTGCTCTGCGTGATCCACGAGGCCGGCAACGTCGGCCAGGCCCAGCGCTGCGACGGCGCGAAGAGCGGCTTCGGCGGCGACGTGCAGACGCTGCAGGTGGACATCTCCAACCCCACCGACGCCGAGTCGCGCATCCGCGGCGCCGTGCAGACCGATCCGTCGATCGACGCCGTGCTCACGCTGAACTCGCAGGTCGCCGCCCGCGCCGTGAGCGCGATCAAGTCGGTGGGCTCGAAGGCGCAGGTCGGCACGTTCGACCTGAACTCCGACGTGGTGGCCGCCATCAAGTCGGGCGACGTGCTCTTCGCCGTCGACCAGCAGCAGTACGAGCAGGGCTACCTGCCGGTCATGTTCCTCAAGCTCTACCGCGACAACGCGAACATCGTCGGCGGCGGCAAGCCGGTGCTCACCGGCCCCGACCTGGTCGACAAATCCACTGTGGACAAGGTCGGCCAGTACGTGCAAAGGGGCACCCGATGACCACCACCACGCTCGACGAACGGCTCGTGAAACCGACGCTCATGGACCGGCTGGTGGTCCGGCCGGAGATCGGCGCCCTGCTCGGCGCGGCTGTCGTCTTCCTCTTCTTCTCCCTCGTCACCGAAAAGTTCTTCAGCGCCAGCGGCGCCGCGACCTGGCTCGACGACGCGGCGACGCTCGGCATCATGGCCGTGGCCGTCTCGCTGCTCATGATCGGCGGAGAGTTCGACCTGTCGGCGGGTGTGATGACGGCGTCGACCTCGCTGGTCACCGCGATCCTCGCGACCCAGGCGGGCTGGAACGTGTGGCTCGCCCTGCTGGCCTCGCTGGTGTTCGCGCTCGTCGTGGGCGCGTTCAACGGCTGGCTCGTGATGAAAACGGGCCTGCCGAGCTTCATCGTCACGCTCGGCACGTTCCTCGCGTTGCAGGGACTGAACCTCGGCGTGACGCGGCTGGTCACCGGAACCGTGCAGGTCTCGGGCATGCGCTCGACCGACGGCTACGCGTCGGCCGGGTTCGTGTTCGCCTCCACCGTGAACATCGGGGGCACGCCGTTCCAGATCTCCATCGTGTGGTGGATCGGGGTGACGGCGGTGGCCGCGTGGCTGCTGTCGCGCACCCGCTTCGGCAACTGGATCTTCGCCGTCGGCGGCTCGGCGGCCAGCTCGCGCGCGGTCGGCGTGCCGGTGGTGCGCACGAAGATCCTGTTGTTCATGGGCACGGCGCTCGCGGCGTGGCTCGTCGGCTCGATCAACATCCTGCGGTTCGCGAGCGTGCAGGCCAACCAGGGCATCGGGCTGGAGTTCCAGTACATCATCGCCGCGGTGATCGGCGGCTGCCTGCTCACCGGCGGCTACGGCTCGGCCGTGGGCGCCGCGATCGGCGCCCTCATCTTCGGCATGGCGCGCCAGGGCATCGTGTTCGCCGGGTGGGACAGCGACTGGTTCATGCTGTTCCTCGGGATCATGCTGCTGGCCGCGGTCCTGGTCAACAACGCCTTCCGGCGACGCGCGGAAAGGGTCCGGCGATGAACGCTCCCCTGATCGAGGTCAAGGACGTCGGCAAGATGTACGGCAGCGTCGTGGCGCTGCGCGATGTGTCCACAGTGGTCAACGCGGGCGAGGTCACCTGCGTGCTCGGCGACAACGGCGCCGGGAAGTCCACGTTGATCAAGATCCTGGCCGGCGTGCACCAGCACGATCGCGGCGAGTTCCTGGTCGAGGGCGAGTCCGTGCGGTTCACCTCGCCCCGCGAGGCGCTGGACCGCGGCATCGCCACGGTGTACCAGGACCTCGCGGTGGTGCCGCTGATGAGCGTGTGGCGCAACTTCTTCCTCGGCTCCGAGCCGACGACCGGGTTCGGCCCGTTCCGGATGCTCGACCGGAAGAAGGGCCGCGAGACCACCAAACAGGCGCTGGCCGACATGGGCATCGACCTGCGCGACGTCGAGCAGCCCGTCGGCACGCTCTCCGGCGGGGAACGCCAGTGCGTGGCCATCGCCCGGGCCGTGCACTTCGGCGCGAAGGTGCTGATCCTCGACGAACCCACGGCGGCCCTCGGCGTGAAGCAGGCCGGGGTCGTGCTCAAGTACGTGGCGCAGGCGCGCGACCGCGGCCTCGGCGTCGTGCTGATCACGCACAACCCGCACCACGCCTACCCGGTGGCCGACCGGTTCCTGCTGCTCAAGCGGGGTGCCGCGCTCGGGTCGTACGAGAAGTCCGAGATCGGCATCTCCGAGCTCACTCGGCAGATGGCGGGCGGTGCCGAGCTGGCGGCCCTGGAGCACGAGCTGCGCGCGGTGGAGACGTGAGTCTCGAGGCGCTGACCATCGGCCGGGTCGGGGTGGACCTCTACCCCGAGCAGAGCGGCGTGCCGTTGGCCGAGGTCGCCACGTTCGCCAAGTCGCTCGGCGGCACCGCGACCAACGTCGCGGTCGCCGCCGCGCGGCTCGGCCGCCGCACCGCCGTGCTCACGAAGGTGGGGCCCGACGGGTTCGGCGGCTACGTGCGCCAGGCGCTCACGGGCTTCGGCGTCTCGCCGGAGTTCGTGGGCACCTCGCCGGACCTGCAGACGCCGGTGGTGTTCTGCGAGCTGAACCCGCCGGCCGACCCGCCGCTGCTGTTCTACCGCTCCCCCATCGCGCCCGACCTCACGCTGACCGACGCCGACGTGCCGTGGGACGTCGTGCGTGAGGTCCCGCTGCTGTGGGTCACAGGCACGGGCGTCTCCACCGAGCCCGCGCGCACGACGCAGCGCAAGATCCTCGAGGCGCGCGGCCGGCGGCAGCACACCGTGGTGGACCTCGACTACCGGCCGATGTTCTGGCCGGACGTCCAGGCCGCGCGCGCGGAGATCGGCTGGATGCTCGACCACGTGACGGTCGCCGTCGGCAACCGCGCGGAAGTCGAGGTGGCCGTGGGCACGGCGGACCCGGAGGAGGCCGCGGACCGGATGCTCGCCCGTGGCGTGCGCCTCGCGGTGATCAAGAAGGGCGCGGAAGGCGTGCTCGTCGCGACCCCCGAGGGCCGCGCGACGGTGAAGCCGCAGCGCGTCGAGGTGGTGTGCGGCCTCGGCGCGGGCGACGGCTTCGGCGGCGCCCTCGTGCACGGGTTGCTGTCGGGCTGGGAGCCGGTGCGTCTCGCGGAGTACGCGAACGCGGCCGGCGCGCTGGTCGCGGCGCGGCTCGCGTGCGCCGACGCGATGCCGACCGCCGCCGAGATCGAGGAGCTGCTGTGACGCCGTTGCTGACCGACGAACGCTGGAGCGAGCTGCTGCGCGTGCGGGCCACCGACCCGGATGCGGTGCGACGGGCGTACGCGTCACGGCGGCGGCGGGAGAACCTGTTGTCGGACAAGGGAACCCTGTTCCTCGTGGCCGCCGACCACCCGGCCCGCGGCGCACTCGGTGTGGGCGGTGATCCGCTCGCGATGGCCGACCGCCGGTCGTTGCTCGAACGGCTGCTGGTGGCGCTGGCCAACCCTGCCGTCGACGGGCTGCTCGCCACGCCCGACGTCGTCGAGGAGCTGCTGCTGCTCGACGCGCTGCACGACAAGGTCGTGATCGGCTCGATGAACCGCGGCGGCCTGGCCGGCGCCGACTGGGAGATCGACGACCGCTTCACCGGCTACCACGCCGCGTCGCTCGTCGACTGCCGGCTCGACGGCGGCAAGATGCTGCTGCGGCTCGTCGACGACGACCCCGGTACCGTGCCGACGCTGCAGGCCTGCGCCGACGCCGTCACGGAGCTCGCGTCCTACGGCCTCGTCGCGATGGTCGAGCCGCTGCCGTACGCCCGGGCCGAAGGCCGGCTGGTGCTGCAGAAGGACGCCGCCGCGCTGGCCCGGGCCGTCACGGTGGCCTCGGGCATCGGCGTGACGTCGGCACACACCTGGCTCAAGCTGCCGTCGACGGACGACACCGCCGTGCTCGGCGCCACGACGCTGCCGGTGGTCATCCTGGGCGGGGTGCCCTCGGGCGACCCCGCCGCCGACCTGGCGTCGTGGGGCCGCTCCCTGCGGCACGACGTGGTACGCGGCCTCGTGGTGGGCCGGACCCTGCTCTACCCGCCCGACGGCGACGTCGGGTCCGCCGTGGCAGCTGCCGCGAAGATCCTGGAGGCCGCGAAGTGAGCGCACTGCACCGTCCACACGGGACACTGACCGACGACTCCGACCCGATTCTGCTGACGCCCGAAGCGGCCGGCTGGTCCCACACCGGGCTGCGGGTGCTCAAGGTCGGCCGCCGGCTGCCCCGGATGATCGAAACCGGCGAGTTCGAGGCGTTCGTGCTGCCGCTGTCCGGCTCGCTCACCGTGCGCGTCGACGACGAGGAGTTCGAGCTCGACGGCCGCGATTCCGTGTTCTCGCGCGTCACGGACTTCGTCTATGTGCCGCGCGACGCCGAGGTCGAGCTGACCTCGCCCACCGGCGCCGAGGTCGCGCTGCCGATGGCCCGCTGCGAGCGCCGGCTGGAACCCCGGTACGGCGCGGCCGAGGACGTGCCCGTGGAGGTCCGCGGTTCGGGCCAGGCGAGCAGGCAGGTCACCAACTTCGGCGTGCCCGGCGTGTGGGACCACGCGGACAAGCTCAACGCGTGCGAGCTCATCACGCCCGACGGCAACTGGTCTTCGTATCCGCCGCACAAGCACGACGAGGTGAGCGAGTGCGAGGTCGTGAACGAGGAGATCTACTACTTCCGCATCGCCGGGCGCGACGGCGTCACGCCCTCACGCGAGGGCTTCGGCCTGCACCGCACCTACACCGCCGACGGCGAGCTGGACGAGGACGTGGCCGTGCGCGACGGCGACGTGTTCCTGATCCCGCGCGGCTACCACGGCCCGTGCGTCGCGGCGCCGGGTTACCCGATGTACTACCTGAATGTGCTGGCCGGGCCCGCCGAAGAGCGTTCGATGGCGTTCTGCGACGACCCCGCGCACGGCTGGGTCCGCGACACCTGGGCGTCGCAGGAGCCGGATCCGCGCTGTCCCGTCACCGATTACGAGGGGCGCGTCCGATGAAGCTGACGACGGCGCAGGCGTTGGTGCGCTGGCTGCTCGCGCAGCGGTCCGAAACGCTCGACGGGCGCGAGGTGCCGCTGTTCCCCGGTGTCTTCGCGATCTTCGGCCACGGCAACGTCCTCGGCCTCGGCACGGCGCTGGAAGAGCACCGCGACGAGATCCCGGTCTGGCGCGGGCACACCGAGCAGGGCATGGCGCTCGCGGCCGTCGGCTACGCGAAGGCGGCGCAACGCCGGCAGGTCGGCGTGGTGACGTCGTCGATCGGCCCGGGCGCGCTCAACATGGTGACGGCCGCGGGCGTCGCGCACGCCAACCGGCTGCCGGTGCTGCTGCTGCCGGGCGACACGTTCGTCAACCGCGCGCCCGACCCGGTGCTGCAGCAGATCGAGCCGTTCCACGACGGCACGGCGACGGTCAACGACGCTTTCCGCGCCGTGAGCCGCTACTTCGACCGCATCACGCGCCCGGAACAGCTGCTCGCGACGTTGCCGCAGGTCGTGCGCGTGCTCACCGACCCGGCCGACTGCGGGCCGGTGACGCTGGCGCTGCCGCAGGACGTGCAGGCCGAGACGTTCGACTTCCCGCCGACGCTCTTCGAGCCCGTGACGCACCGGCTGCCGCGCCCGCGCCCGGACCGGCGCGCGGTGACCGAGGCGGCCGGCGTGCTGCGCGCGGCCCGGCGTCCGCTGCTGGTGCTGGGTGGCGGCGTGCGCTACTCGGGTGCGGGCCGCCGCGCGCTGGAGTTCGCCGAGCGGCACGGGATTCCCGTCACGGAGACCACGGCTGGGCGGACGCTCGTGCCGCACACCCATCCGCTGTACGCGGGACCGCTGGGCATCACCGGGTCCTCGTCGGCGAACGCCGTCGCCGCGTCGGCCGACGTGGTGTTCGCGGTGGGTACTCGCCTGCAGGACTTCACCACCGCGTCGTGGACGGTGTTCTCGCCCGAGATGCGGCTGGTCACGCTCAACGCGGCCGCGTTCGACGCGGTGAAGCACGGCGCGCTGGCCGTCGTGGGCGACGCCTACGCCGGGCTCGACGATCTGGCCGCACAGCTGGAAAGCTGGCGCGTCGATCCACAGTGGACCGCCCAGGCCGCCGAGGAACGCGTCAAGTGGGACGCGCACATCGACTCCTTGCGTTCTGCCGCCTCGGAGATCCCCAGCTACGCGCAGGTCGTCGGCGTGGTCAACGACCTGTCCGAGCCCCGCGACTACGTGATGACCGCGTCCGGCGGGCTGCCCGGTGAGCTGATCGGCGGCTGGCGCGGGTCCGGCGAGGTGAGCATGGACGTGGAGTACGGCTTCTCGTGCATGGGTTACGAGCTCTCCGGCGCGTGGGGCGCCGCGATCGCCCACGACGGCGGCCTCGTGACGACCCTGCTCGGCGACGGCTCGTACCTGATGCTCAACTCCGACTTGTTCTCCGCCGCGTTCGCGGGCCACCCGCTCGTCGCGGTGGTCTGCGACAACGACGGGTACGCCGTGATCGCGCGCCTGCAGCAGGGCCAGGGCGGCAAGCCGTTCAACAACTTCTACGCCGACTGCCGGACCTCCCACGCCGAGCCGCCCCGCGTCGATTTCGCGCGCCACGCGGAGTCCCTGGGCTGCGTGGTGTTCTCGGCTTCGTCGGTCGACGATCTTCGCGACGCCTACGCCCAGGCGCGCGCGGCCGCCGTCACCGAGCGCCGGCCCGCGGTGGTCGTGGTGCGCACGCTGCCCGCGGCGTGGACGGAAGCCGGCGCGTGGTGGGAGGTCGGCGTGCCCGAGCACCTGGCGGGCCGCCCGGACTTCGACGCCGCGAAGCCCGGGCAGGTCCGCTACCTGAGCCGCTAGGCCCAGAGCTTCGCCAGCGCGTCGACGTCGAGGACGGTGGCGAACTTCGGGAAGATCGTGCCGGTGAGGAACTCGTGGGTGCCGGGCTCGGGGTCGGCGCTGGCGTCGTCGAGCACGAGGATGCGGTAGTCGCGGTCCATCGCCTCGCGCACGGTGCTGAGCACCACGCCGCTGGTGCTGATGCCGGCCAGCACGAGGGTGTCGACGTCGCGCCCGCGCAGCTGGGTGTCGAGGTCGGTGGTGGTGAACGCGCCGACGCGGATCTTGCGCACCGAGACGTCCTGCGGCTGCGGGCTGAGCCGCTCGTCGATCTGGGTGGCCGGGGCGTCGGCGTGCATCACCGCGCGGCTTTCGGGTGTCACCATGCGCGCGAACACGCTGGTGGACGGGATGGCGTCGAACTCGGCGTCGTCGAAGCCGACGCGGACCCAGCCGACGTGGCCGCCGTGGGCGCGCACGTCCGAGATCGCGGTGCCGACGCGATCGACCAGCGCCTCGTCGTCGGCGACGCGGCTCACGATGCCGGCCTGGTAATCCATGACGAGCAGGGCGGTGCGGGCCGGGTCGAGCTGTTCGGTCATTTCCGGGTGCCTTTCTCCAGGGGTGGATCGCGCCAGCGTCCGGTCGAGGACGTTGACGAGCAGGAAGACGACGCTCGCGACCACCAGGAACCACGCCAGGTGATGGAGGCCGCCAGTATCGGCCCGTTGGCCGAAGAAACCGCCTTGGGCGGCGGAGGAGACGATGGCGCCGAGGTAGCCGAAGGTGCGCAGCAGACCCGCGGACGCGCCGACGTCGTCGGGGTTCGCCTGCCGGTACACCGCGTTCTGCAGCGCGAGGCTGTTGAGCCCTTGCGGGATGCCGAAGATCAGCACGATCCCGACGATCGTCCACAACGGACTGGCCGGCCCCAGGGCCAGCAGCAGCACGCACGCGGCGAGCTGCGCGACCGCGGCGACGAACAGCTTGCCGCGCAAGCCTTGCCGGCGTCCGGTGAGCGCCGAGACGACGATGCCGGCGGCGAACATCGGCAGCGTGAGCAGGCCCGTGGTGCTCGCCGACAGTCCGCGGCCGTCCTCGAGCCACTGGGTGAAGCCGTAGACGAAGCTGTAGGACACGACGTACGCGAGCAAGGCGCGGCCGTACGTGAGCAGCAGCGGGACGTTGCCGCCGAGCACGCGCAGATCGATGAACGGCCTGGGGTGGCGCAGCTCGTGCACCGTGAAGGCCGCCGCGGCGAGCACGGTGATCACGAGCAGGTACCACGAGCCGGCGTCGGGGTTCATCAGGAACAGCAGGAGCGCGACCAGCGTCGTCGCGAACAAGGTCATGCCGGGGAAGTCGAGGTTCAGCTTGCCCGGGGCGCGTTCGTCGCGCGGGAAGCGCAGCCGGCCGAGCACGAACGCCACGATCGCGATGGGAATGTTGACCGCCAGCGTGGCGCGCCAGCCGCCGAGCCCGATCAGCAGCCCGCCCAGCGGCGGGCCGATCACGGCGATCGTCTGCGTAGCGATCGCCAGGATGGTGAGCACGCCGGCGGGGCTGTCCTTGCCCGTGCGGCGGCCCTCGTCGCGGATCAGCCGCATCGCCGCGGGATACCCGGCGCAGGTGCCGAAGCCGAGGATCACGCGGGCGACGATCAGCACCGCCAGGTTCGGGGCCAGGGCACCGATCACGCCCGCGACCCCGACCAGTGCCGTCGCGGGGAGGAACAGCCGGCGCGGGCCGTAGATGTCGATCAGGCGCCCGACCACGGGCTGGCCGACCGCCGTCGCGAGGTACAGCGCGGAGATCAGCCACGCCGTCTCCGCGGGCGGCGCACCGAACGCGACGCCGATCGGCACCAGCGCGACCGAGACGATCGTGGAGTTGATCGGGTTCAGGATCGCACCGGAAACGAGTGGTGCGATGAGCTTGCGGTCGAACCCGTCGCCCGTGCCGGACCGCTCGCGCGGCTTCACGGGTGCGCTCATTCTTCGACCACGCGCTCCAGCAAGGTCAGCGCCTGGTCCAGGACCTGGCGCTCGGCCTCGGTGAAGCGCTGCTCGAACGCGTTGGCCAGCCACTCTTCCCTGGTGGCACGGGCCCCTTGAGCGACGGCGCGGCCTTCGTCGGTCAGGAAGAGCAGCTGGCGTCGCGCGTCCTCGGCGTCGGCCTCACGCCGGATCAGGCCCTGCTCGTGCAGCGCCGCGACCGTTTTGGCCATCGACTGCGGCCGGACCCGCTCCGCGCCCGCCAGCTGGCTGGCCGACGACGGTTCGGAAATCGCCAGCCGAGCCAGCGCCGACGCCTGCGGCGCGCTCAGGCCACGCACGGAGGACGCGTCCTGCAACCTTCGCCGCAGCCGGCCGAAGACGATCCGCAGCCGCTGGGCCACGGCATCGGGAGAACTCTGGTCGGTCACGATAGACAGCCTATACTGATCAGCCTTGGCTGTCTATTTTCTTGATCTACGCCAGCCCCGCGGCCGTCGCGCGCAGAAGCAGGCCGAGCTGGGGTTCGAAGTCGAGGGCGACATGCGCCCAGCTCGGTTCCTGCTCGTACAGCGCCGCCAGCGTCGGCGTCGGGTGCGAGGCCTGCCACAGGGCGGCCGCGAGAGAGATCGCCGTGGTGATGAGGTTCCGGAGCTGCCCGGCGGTCATGGTGCCCGCCCGATCCAACGCGTCGACGATCCTGCCGGCGGCGGCGAACGCGTTGGTCTTGTAGATGCGGGCCCGTTCGAGGTCGACGTCGCCTTCGAGGTGCAGGGCCACGTGGCCGAGCAGGTCGCAGAACACCGACAACGCCGAGATGGTGTCGGCGAGAACGGCCGCGACCTGGTGCGGCCCCAGTCCGGCTCGGTCGCGAACGGCAGCGGTGACGGCGTCACACCATTGCCTCCACCCGCGTTCGGCCAGCTCCAGCAGCAGTTCCTCCTTGTTCGCGTAGTGAGCCGGTCGTCTCGATGTCGGCCACCGGCGCCGGCGGCTACGCCTCGGTCTACGTCGCGGACGCGGCGCTCGTGGCCTCGACGCGGCGCTACGGCATCGACCCCGCCGTCGCGGTCGCGGTCGTGCCGAACGCGGCGATGGCCCACGTGGCACTGACCCACGTCGCCCACCTCGCCGAGGGCGAGAGCGTCCTGGTCCAGGGTGCACTGGGCGGGTTCTCCGCGGCGTTCCCCGGCATCGCGCGCCGGCTCGGCGCCGCCCGCGTCGTGGGCACCGTCCGCAGCCGCAAGCTCGCCGCGGCCGCCGTGACCAAGCTGCCCTACGACACCATCGTCGATTCCGCCGGTCTGCCCGACGCGCTGGGCGGGGAGAAGTTCGACGTGATCGTCGACCCGGTCGGCGGCGACGTCCGGACCCACAGCCTGGCTCTGCTCAAGGCGGGCGGCAGGGTGCTCGTGGCGGGAAATGCCAGTGGCGACTGGGCTCACCAGGTCGACACCAACCAGCTGTGGCTGACGGGCACCACCGTGGCCGGTTTCAATGCGGGCGCCTATCTGCCCGCTCACCCGCAAGTCGTGCGGCCGGCACTGGAGGCGGCTCTGGCGGCGGTCGCCGCCGGACTCGGTGAGACCGAGATCGACGTGCTGCCGTTCGCCGAGGCCGTCACCGCACACGAGCGGATGGAACGCCGTGAGCCGGCCGGCCGGATCGTCCTGACGCCCGGCGCGTGACCACCACCGGACACCCGCGCGAGAACTCCGGCCGGCGGAGACTCAGCTTGACATGACGGCCGAGATCATCGGGAGCACGGCCTTGGCCTGCATGGCGGACATGTGGTCGAGACCGTCGAGCAGCTCGACGATCCAGCCGTCGCGTTCCAGCACCGCGCGATTGCGCACGAGCGGACCCGCGATGTCGACCGTGACGCCACCCCAGCGTTCGCCGTATTCGATGCGGTCTTCGGTACCCGCGAAGCACAGGCGGGAACACGTCAAGTGCACCGCGTGGTCGTCGAAGCCTTGCAGGGCCTCGTAAAGCGTGACGAACTGGCGCGTCTGCGCCATGGACATCGTGAAGCCGACGGAGTCCCAGTCGCCCGGCGTCGCGTCGCCGCCTTCGGTGCGGGGCATCGCGTGCGTCGCCCGGGTGACGGCGAGCATCGCGTCGTACGGGCCGTCGAGCGGCGGGTAGCCGCCCATCACCAGCGCGGTGAGGCGGTCGGTGCGCAGGGCGAGCTGCAGGCCGGCGAGGGCGAGCCAGGAGTAGCCGTAGTAGGCGAAGCGTTCGGCGTTCACGGCTGACGCGATCGCCAGCAGGTCGGCCGAGATTTCGTCCGGGGTAAAGGTTTCCGGGCGCGGGTGGGCGAGGGTGTGACCCTCGTAATCGAAGGCGATCACGCGGAAGCCGACGAGGCCGTCGATGAGCGAGCGGCCCAGCGCGGGGTCGCCGCCCCACTGGCGCACGGACTCGGCCTGCGCGCCTTCCAGCGGGCGCGGGTTCACGGGCAGCAGCAACGCCGGCCCGTCGCCGTGCACCTCGACGTCGATCGTGGCTCCGCCGGGCAGCGTGACCATGTCGGCCCCCTCTCTCTTTACGTCGTAAACGATTGGCGGCGACGATACTTTACGTCGTATGGAGTTGTCGAGTTCAGAGGCCGAGGTACCGGCGGATCTCCTGCACGGCGGCGCGCCCGGCGCGGTTGGCGCCGACGGTGCTGGCCGAGGGTCCGTAACCCACGAGGTGCAGGCGCGGTTCGGCGACCACGCGCGTGCCGTCCATGCGGATGCCGCCACCGGGCGCGCGCAGGTGCAGGGGTGCGAGGTGGTCGATCGAGGCGCGGAAGCCGGTGGCCCAGAGAATGATGTCCGCGGATTCGAAGGTGCCGTCGGCCCAGACGACACCTTCCGGCACGAGGTGGTCGAACATCGGCTTGCGGTCGAGGTACCCGGCGGCCTCCGCGGCGCGCACCTCGGGCGTCACGGCGAGGTCGGTGACGCTCACGACGCTCTGCGGCGGCAGCCCCTCGCGCACCCGCTGCTCCACCTTCGCCACGGCCTTGCGGCCCCAGTCCTCGGTGAAGTCCTGGTCGCGCCAGATCGGCGGACGGCGCGTGACCCAGGTCGTGGACTTCGCGACGGGCCCGATCTCCATCAACAGCTGCACGGCCGAGGTCCCGCCGCCGACCACGACCACGCGGCGGCCGCGGAACTCCCCGGCGCCGGTGTAGTCGGCGGTGTGCAGCTGGCGGCCGGCGAACGTCTCCTGCCCCGGGTAGTGCGGCCAGAACGGGCGGTCCCACGTGCCCGTCGCGCTCACCACGGCGCGCGCGGCCCACGTCTCGGCGGGGGTCTCGACCAGCAGTCGGTCGCCGGTCTTGCGCACGGCCGTGACGTCGACCGGGCGGTGCACGGGGAGGTCGAAGGTCTTCTCGAAACGGCCGAAGTACTCGGACACGACCTCGCTGGCGGGCTTGGTCGTGTCGGGCGTGCCGAAGGCCATGCCGGGCAGGTCGTGGATGCCGTGGACCTTGCCGACGACGAGTGAGGGCCAGCGGTACTGCCACGCGCCGCCGGGGCGTTTGCCGTGGTCGAGGACCACGAAGCCGCGCTCGTTGGCCAGGCCCGCGCGGCGCAGGTGGTACGCCGCCGACAGCCCCGCCTGTCCCGCCCCGATCACCACGACGTCGGTCTCGTGATCCGCACTCATAAAACGTTCAACAACTTGGCCGAGCACCTATTTCGAGCGGTGACTCACACGGCGACGCGGTTGCGCCCGGCGTCCTTGGCTCGGTAGAGGGCGGCGTCGGCCGAGCGCAGCACCTGGTCGAGCGTGTCGCCCGCCTCGGGGTACCCGGCGACCCCGACGGACACCGACAGACCGCTGACCCGCACCGTCCCGCCGACCACCACGCTCAGCTCCCCCACCGCGACGCGCACGCGCTCGGCGATGGCGAGTACTGGCGTGCCTCCGGTGGCCGGCAGCAGCACCACGAACTCCTCGCCGCCGAAGCGCCCGACGGTGTCGCTCTGGCGCACGGCGTCCGCGATCGCCACGGCGACGGCGGCGAGGACCTCGTCGCCGGTGAGGTGGCCGTAGGTGTCGTTGATGCGCTTGAAGTGGTCGAGGTCGATCATCAGGACGGCGAACTCGCTGCCCGGTCCCCTTCGCCGGGCCCGCGTGAACTCGCGCGTGGCGAGGTCGTGCCAGCCGGCGGTGTTGAGCAGCCCGGTCTTCTCGTCCGTGACCGCGGCGACCTGCAGCTGCTGCTTCAGGAGCAGGTAGCGGTGCAGCAGGAGCAGCGGCGCCACCACGAAGACGACGAGCACAGGTTGCGCCACGAGCGCGAGCGCGGCGAGGCCGCCGAGGCACAGCGTCGCGATCTCGAAGGCGTTGTCCTCCCACGTGCCGACGAGGTCCGCGGCCTGGCGGCTGCCCGTGTAGAGGTAGATCCCGGCGGCGACGAGCGCCATGTTGACCACCTCGAACACGGCCGCCGCCGCGACGAGGGCGAGCACGCCGTGCCCGGTGTTGAGGGTCGCGTCGTTGAGGTGGTCGACGGTGAGCACGGAGGACGCCGCGAAACAGCTGAGCATCGCCCACGCCATGCTGGCGAGGAACCGGTGCGCGGGCCGCGTACGCACGCTGCGCCAGACCCTCAGCCACAGGTGCAGGTAGAGCACGAGCGCCAGCAACGCCACCCAAGCCGGCGGCAACAGGAAAGCGCCCGCGAGGTACCAGACGGACGTGACGTTGATGTGCGTCTGGCCGCTCATCCACCGCCGCAGCCGCTCGATCCGCCGCGACATCTCCGCCTGCGCGATGCCGAGCACGACGAGCGCCGCGAACCACCCGAGCTGGACCCGGCCGCCGAACGTGGTCGCGAACCCGACCGCCACGGCCGCCACGGCGGCGAGCTCACACACCACGGCGTACGCGATCCACCTCCGCCGCGCCGCCACCCACATCCCCCACCGCGACGGCAGGCCGTCCCACTCCCGCCACGCCGCCAGCGCACCCCGGACACCCCGGGGACCCGCACCCAGCATCGTGACGCCCCTTCGGCCGACGAGGTGGCCCAGAGTAGCCGGTCAACCCTCCGCCGTCGCCGGACCGGGGGAATTCCCGGAGGTCCTCTGCCCCGCGGACATGGCGAAAGTAGAGCGGGTGGGCAATTTCCGGGTCGGGTGACGCTGTGGCCGGGCGCTTGGCTGGGTTGCCAGTTCGGGCGGGCGCCGCGCCGACTTGCCTGCCCAACCGCTCGGCCGGGTGCTTCGCCAGGTTCTGGACCCCCGGTCCGCCGGGCTCGCGGCCGACCGTTCGGCCAGATTCCGCGCGCTGGCGCCCTGGTTGTCCACAGCCCAGCCGAGTTGTGGACAACCAGGCGCTCCGCGCCGCTTTCGCCAGGTTTGTCGGGGTTGGGCCGATAGCATGGACATGGGCACGCCCCTTGGGAGGGCAGGGTTTGTCGTCCGGCGGGGGGCGCGGCGCAACCCCACGGCACGCCGGATGAGGCTTGCCGGCGTGCCTGCCGCCCGGGAAGAGATCGCCGGCGGGACGCGCGGGGCGACCGCGGACCCGCCGGCGCGAGTGGGTCAGCGGCGGCGCAGGGCCCGGATGATCATGAAGACCACGAACAGCACCGCGGCGCCCGCGGCGACCGGGATGAGGCGCTTGGCCACGGACTGGCCCGCGTAGTCCAGGAGGTCGATGGCTTCGGTTTCGCCGGTCGAGCCGCCGGAGGGGACGCTGCGGAGCTGGGGCTTCGAGGCCGACGAGCCGGCCTCGGCGCTGTCGGCGGCGGATTGTTCGGCGAGGTCACCCTTCGCGGCGGCCTCGGTGGCCGGGGCGGCCGCAGTCGCCGGCGCGGTCGACACCGAGCCCGAGCCGGCGGACGCCGCGGCCGAACCGGGCGCGGCACCCGCCCCGGAGTCCGTGCGCAGCGATTCGGCCAGGTTGCCCGCGAAGGTGTCCAGCAGTTTGCCGCCCACCTCCGAGATCAGGCCGCGGCCGAACTGCGCCGGGCGGCCCGTGATGGCGATGTCGCTGGCCACGTCACCGTGGGTGCCGCCGTCGGCGGTCGAGCTGAGGGTGACGGTCACGGTGGCCGCCGCGGTGCCGCCGCCGCGGGAGTCCTTGCCGGCGGCCTTGATGACGACCTTGCGGGCCGCTTCGTCCTTTTCGAGAAACTCGCCGGATCCCTTGTACAGCAGGGAGATCGGGCCCAGCTTGACCTTCACCGTGCCCGTGAAGGAGTCGCCCTCCACCTTGGTGAGCGCTGCCCCGGGCATGCACGGGGCGACGCGCTCGGGGTCGATGACGGCCTGCCAGACCTCCTCCAGAGGCGCGGGGACGGTGAATTCGTGGTCGAGCCGCACGGGCCGACCTCCTCTCCTTCGAACCGAAGAACCAAAAGCCAAGAACCGATGAGGCCCACCTTACGGCCGCGACGGCCGAAAGGTGGGCCTCGTCGGCAATCAGGCTCCGACCGCAGCCGTCAGGGCACGGCCCGTGAGCACCCGCGCGAGGTGCTGCCGGTACTCGACGTCGGAGTTGCCGTCCGCTGCCGGGCTCGTGCCGTCGGCGGCGTGCGCCGCGGCCGCCCGGATCACGTCGGCGTTGGCCGAAGCGCCCACCAGCGCCTGTTCCACGGCGACCGCGCGCACGGGCGTCGAGCCCATGTTCGTGAGCGCCACGCGGGCCTCCTCGATCACGCCACCCTCGGTGCGGACGGTGGCCGCGACCGCGACCATCGACCACGCCTGCGCCACCCGGGTGAACTTCTCGTAGTGCGCGCGCCAGCCCGTGTGCTTGGGCAGGCGCACCTCCACGAGCAGCTCGTCGGGTGCCAGGGCCGTGGTGAAGAAGTCCTGGAAGAAGTCCGCCGCCGCGACCGTGCGCCGGCCGCCGGGGCCGGCGATCACCAGCGAAGCGTCCATCGCCAGCACCGGGGCCGCCAGGTCACCCGCCGGGTCGGCGTGCGCGATGGCGCCGCCGAAGGTGCCGCGGTGGCGCACCTGCGGGTCGGCCACGGTGTCGGTCGCCGCCTTGAGCAGCGCGGCGTGCTCGGCGACCAGCGGGTCGCGCTGCACGTCGTAGTGCGTGGTCATCGCGCCGATCACGAGGTCGCCGCCGTCCTCGCGCACGCCGCGCAGCTCGGCGACCTTGCGCAGGTCGACGAGCGTGGTCGGCGCGGCCAGGCGCATCCGCAGCACCGGCAGCAGGCTCTGCCCGCCCGCCAGCACCTTCGCGTCCTCGCCCGCGGCCGCGAGCGCCTGCACGGCTTCGTCCACGCTGGACGGAGCCACGTACTCGAACGGGGCCGGGATCACTGGGCACCTCCGGAGGCGTCGATCGAACCGAGGCCACCGCCGGACTCCGAGCCGACTCCGCCGGCGGCGGTGGTTCCGTGCTGCACGGCATGCCACACACGCATGGGTGTCAACGGCATCTCGATGTCGTTCACGCCGAAGTGGCGCACGGCGTCGATCACGGCGTTGACCACGGCCGGCGTCGAGGCGATCGTGCCCGCCTCGCCGACGCCCTTGGCACCCAACGGGTTCGTGGTCGACGGCGTCTCGGTGCGCGCCGTCGTGAACGAAGGCAGATCGGCCGCCGAGGGCAGCAGGTAGTCGGCGAACGTGCCCGTGGTGAGCGTGCCGCTCTCGTCGTGCACGGCCTCCTCGAACAGCGCCTGCGCGATGCCCTGCGCGAGCCCGCCGTGCACCTGGCCCTCCACGATCAGCGGGTTCACCGCCACACCGACGTCGTCCACGCACACGTACGAGCGCAGGTTGATCCGGCCCGTCTCCGTGTCCACCTCGGCGGCGCACAGGTGCGTGCCGTGGGGGTAGGAGAAGTTCTCCGGGTCGAACGTGGCGTCGGAGTCGAGCGAGGGCTCGACTCCGTCGGGCAGATCGTGCGCGGCGAACACGGCCAAAGCGACATCCTGGATCGTCGTCGACGAGTCCGTGCCCTTGACCGTGAACTTGCCGTTCGAGAACTCCAGATCTTCCTCGGCGCATTCGAGCATGTGCGCCGCGATCGGCTTCGCCTTCGCCACGACCTTCTCGGCCGCCTTCACGATGGCGATGCCACCTACGACCAGCGAACGCGAGCCGTAGGTGTCCATGCCCTTGTGGGACGACTGCGTGTCGCCGTGCAGCACCTCGACGTCCTCGAACGGCACACCCAGCTGGTCGGCCACGATCTGGCTCCACGCCGTCTCGTGCCCCTGGCCGTGGCCCGAGGCTCCGGTGGTCACCTCGATCTTGCCCGTGGGCAGCACCCGCATCTGCGCGTACTCCCAGCCGCCGGCCCCGTAGTCCAGCGAGCCGAGCACCCGCGACGGCGCCAGGCCGCACATCTCCGTGAACGTGGAGATGCCGATGCCGAGCTGCACCGGGTCACCCGAATCGCGCCGCTGCTGCTGCTCGCGCCGCAGGCCGTCGTAGTCGAAGAGCTCCTTGGCCTTCGCGGTGGCGGCCTCGTAGTTGCCCGAGTCGTAGGTCAGCCCGGCCACCGTGGTGAACGGGAACTCCTCGTGCTTGATCCAGTTCTTCTCGCGCAGCTCCAGCGGGTCCATGCCGAGTTCGTCGGCGAGCTCGTCCATGATCCGCTCTACGGCGAAGGTCGCCTCGGGGCGGCCGGCGCCCCGGTAGGCGTCGGTGAGCGTGGTCGTGGTGAACACGTTGGTGCACGCGAAGTGGTAGGCCGGGAACTTGTAGATCGCGTTGAACATGAACGCGCCCAGGATCGGCACACCCGACCCGACGAGCCCGATGTAGGCGCCCATGTTGGCGAGCAGCTCGACCTTGAGGCCGGTGACGGTGCCGTCGGCGTTCGCGGAGATCGTGATGTCCTGGATCTGATCACGCCCGTGGTGCGCGGTGAGGATCGACTCGGACCGCGATTCGTTCCACTTCACCGGTTTCCCGAGCTTCTGCGCCACGAGGACGCTCATCATCTCCTCGGGCAGCACGCCGATCTTGCCGCCGAAGCCGCCGCCGACGTCGGGTGCGATCACGCGCACCTTGTGCTCCGGCAGGCCCAGCGTCAGTGCCGTCATCACCCGCAGGATGTGCGGGATCTGCGTGGCCGACCACATCGTCAGCTGCGCGCCAGTGGGGTCGACCACGCACGCACGCGGCTCCATGAACGCCGGGATCAGCCGCTGCTGGCGGAACCGGCGCTTGACGACGATCTCCGACGACGAGATGGCGTCCTCGACGTTGCCGCCGGTGCCCGCCTCGGCGGAGTCGAACTTCCAGACCGCGCTCTCGTTGGTGCCCAGGTCCTCGTGCACGAGCGGCGCGCCCTCGGCGAGCGCGGCCTCCATGTCGAGGATGACGGGCAGATCTTCGTACTCGATTTCGATCGCTTCGAGCGCGTCATGGGCTTCGGCCGCGGAGCGCGCGGCGACCACGACGATGCCTTCGCCGGCGAAGTTGACCTGGCCGTCCGCCAGCACGGGGCGGCGCGGCGACTTCATGTCGGGCGTGATCGGCCACGCGCACGGCATGCCGATCGACCCGTCCGGGTCCAGGTCCTTCGCGGTGAAGACCGCGACGACACCGGGTGCGTCCTTGGCCGCCGAAACGTCCAGCGACACGATCTTCGCGTGCGCCATGGGGCTGCGCAGCACGGCGAGGTGCAGCATGCCCGGCAGCGTGATGTTGTCGGTCCAGCGGGTGCGGCCGGTGATGAGCCGCTCGTCTTCCTTGCGGCGCCGGGACTTCCCGACCTCCGGCTCGATGGTCGCGGTCATCATTCACCACCCACGCCGACGTGCTTGATCTGCTCGGCCTCGGGTCCGGCGCCCGGGCTCATGTGCTGCGCGGCGTCGCGCACGGCGCGCACGATGTTCTGGTAGCCGGTGCACCGGCAGAGGTTCCCCTCGAGGCCTTCGCGCACGGCCTTCTCGTCGGGGTCGGGGTTGTCGGCCAGCAGGTCGATCGACGCCATGATCATGCCGGGCGTGCAGAACCCGCACTGCAGGGCGTGGTTGTCGTGGAACGCCTGCTGCACGGGGTGGAGCTGCCCGTCGCGGGCGAGCCCTTCGACGGTGGTGACCTCGCTGCCGTCGGCCTGGACGGCGAGCACGGAACAGGACTTCACGCTGTGGCCGTCGAGGTGGACGGTGCACGCGCCGCAGTTGCTCGTGTCGCAGCCGACGACCGTGCCCACCTTCCCGACGCGTTCCCGCAGGTAATGAACGAGAAGTGTGCGGGGCTCCACCTCATCGGTGTACTTCGTGCCGTCGACGGTGACGGTGATGCGCATCAAAGGCCTCCAAGAGCAAATGCCCGCCTGACCCGGGTGGGGCCGGCGGGCCGGTTCGGGAACGGCCAAGGTCGATCGTGATCGGCCTCACAGGGGAGCCTGCTACTCCTTTCGCGCGCGGACAAGTCCTGATGTCGCACATCCCGGCCACGCTCCCGCATTTGCACGCTTATATGCAGCCCCATTCCGCAGGTGCGGACCTCCGTTAGGGTGATTTTTCCACCCGGCGGCAAAACTCGTCCGAGACTCAGGTGGACGGTCGCGACATGGTCGACTTCCGCCTGGGCTTGGGGATTTCCGGCCATTCGCCCACCGCGGGCCGAGTCGGCGTATTCAGCAAAAAGTCCCGCACGCCGGGCGTGCGGGACTTCTTGAAAAACGCTCAGTTGTGGATCCGGCCGGACAAAGCGGTCAATCGCCGTCCGGTTCCGCTCCAGCGCAGCGAAATGATCTCCGCCGCGATCGACACCGCGGTCTCCTCGGGCGTGCGTGCGCCCAGGTCCAGGCCGATCGGCGACGAAAGCCGTTCCAGCTCGGATTCCGTGATGCCGGCTTCGCGCAGGCGGGAGAACCGGTCGTCGTGGGTCTTGCGGGAACCCATGGCGCCCACGTAGCCGACGTCGAGCCGCAGCGCGATCTCCAGCAGCGGCACGTCGAACTTCGGGTCGTGCGTGAGCACGGCGATCGCGGTCCGGCTGTCGATGCGGCCGGCCTCGGCCTCGGCGGCGAGGTAGCGGTGGGGCCAGTCGACCACGACCTCGTGCGCGTCGGGGAAACGGCTGCTGGTGGCGAACACGGGCCGCGCGTCGCACACCGTGACCTGGTAGCCGAGGTAGGCGCCCATCCGCGCCATGGCGGCGGCGAAGTCGATGGCGCCGAACACGAGCAGCCGCGGCGGCGGTTCGAACGAGTTCACGAACACGGCCATGCCCTCGCCGCGGCGCTGGCCGTCCGGTCCGTAGCGCAGGGTGCCGGTGCGGCCGCTGGCCAGCAGGCCGCGTGCGTCGTCGGCCACGGCGTCGTCCATGCGCGAGGAGCCGAGCGAGCCCTCGACGCGATCCGGCCACACGATCATGCGCTCGCCGATCAGCCCGGGCGTCTCGTGCTCGACGATCGTGACGATGGCGACGGGCTCGCCGCTGCGCACCGAGGCCACGACCTGGTCCAGCTCCGGCATCGACTCGCGGTCGAGGTGCTCCACGTAGATGTCGATGATCCCGCCGCAGGTCAGGCCCACGGCGAAGGCGTCGTCATCGGTCACGCCGTAGCGCTGCAGCACGGGCTTGCGGTCGGCGACCACTTCCTGGGCCAGCTCGTACACGGCACCCTCGACGCACCCGCCGGACACGCTGCCGGCGACGGTGCCGTCCGGCGCCACCACCATCGACGCTCCCGGTGATCGCGGCGCCGACGAGAACGTGGCCACGACCGTGCCCAGGCCCACTGTCTCGCCCGCCAGCCAGCGGCGGTACACGTCGTCCAGTACGTCACGCATCGGCAATCTCCCCGAGCAGTCGTTCCAAAGTCGCCAGGCTGTGCCCGGCCAGCAAGCGGTCGATGTGGGGCAGGGCGGCCACAATGCCCGACTGGACCGGAGCGTACCCCTCCCGCCCCGCGTGCGGATTCACCCAGAATATGGCGTGCGCGAGCCGGCGCAGCCTGCCGAGCTGCTCGGACAGCAGCGTCACGTCGCCGCGCTCCCACCCGTCGGAGAACACGGTGACCACGGAGCGGCGCGCGATCCCGCGCTGGCCCCAGCGGTCGAGGAACACCCGCAGCGTCTCGCCGAGGCGTGTGCCACCGGCGAAATCGGGTACCGCGTTGCCGGCCGCGAGCATGGCCTGCTCCGGGTCGCGCTGCCGTAGCTGGCGCGACACCCGCGTCATGCGCGTGCCGAGCGTGAAGACCTCGACGCTCGACGGCGCGGACCTGGTGAGCACGTGGGCGAAGCGCAGCAACGCGTCGGCGTAGGGGCTCATCGAACCGGAGACGTCGATGAGCAGCACTGTCTTCCGCGGGCGGGTGCCGCGGCGGCTGCGGACGAGGCGCACGGGTTCGCCGCCGTCGGCGAGCATGGCGCGCAGCGTGCGGGCGGGATCCAGCCGGCCGCGGTGGGCGGGGTGGCGGCGCGCGGCGCGGCGTCGGGGCGGAACCGGTTTGAGGGTGGCCAGGAGCTCGCGCAGGTGCTCGCGCTCGGTCTTGGTGAGCTCGGCGAGGTCGCGGTGACGCAGCACTTCCTGGTCACTCGCGGCGACTTTGAGGCTGTCGGGCTCTTCCTCGCCCTCGCCGCTGCCACCGGTGTCGGAGGTCAGCGGCGCGATGCGGGCGCGCTTCTGCGCGGGAACGGCCTGGGTGCCGCGGCGCGTCTCGTCGCCCTCGAACCAACGGGCGAAAGCTTCTTCATAGCGCGGCAGGTCGTCGGGATCGGAGCACAACGTGAGCCGGCCGGCCCAGTAGAGCTGCGTGGGCTCCGCGATGTCCACCTCCGCGACGGCCGCCAGATACGCCTGCACCCGGCGCGCATCGCACGCGACGCCCGCCTCGCGCAGGGCCGCCGCGAACCCGGCGAACCCGGCCAGCGGATCGGCGACCTCGGTGTCCATGCCTCCATTGTGCAACGGTTTCGCCCGCGGCGGGGTTTTCCCTGATCACGCGAGCGCGCACGCCGCCCCTCCCCCGGGACGACGCGCGCGCTCGGCGGCTCCGCGCAGCGACCACCCCAGGTAGCGGGGGGGCGGGCGCGCGGAGGCTTTCGATGAAAGATCGGGAACTTCGGGTGCTCGGCTTTGCGGTTCGGTGCCGCGGTCGGCTCGATCGGTCCGGTCGGGTCGACGCGGCCGGCCGACGGCAGGGCCGGGTTCGGTGCCGGGGGTCAGTGCCGGGTCGCGTGCCAGATCAGCGCACGGGGAAGACCGCGGCTGCGCGATCGATCTCGGTCATCCGCACGGTCTTCCTCCTCTCGGCTGCTTCTGTCGCGGTGATGGGAAAAGCATCACTCGCGGTCGGTGGTCCGGTCAACACAATTACCGGCGAGTCCACAGTGGACGAACAAAGCTCGGGTGGCCGCTGCACCACGTTCCCGGAGCAACGGCCGCACGGAACGGCCCTGTTCTCCTCACCCGAGCACCACCACACGGCACGACTCACCACCGCGGTCGGCCTCGGCACCGCTCCAACACGGCGCGCGGGCACTCACCGTCCGGGCGCGGCAGGAACAGCATCGCTCTCGCGGAACGGCGGCAGCGCGGATCGCTGTCCTCGCTTCGCGCGAGCCTCACCGCTCCCCGCAGCAGGCGGCCTCAGTGCTGGGTCGAACGCTGCGCCGAGGCAGCCGGCACCGACCGCGGCAAGGCACAGCAACGCGCTCGCGGAACAGAGGCCCGCTGAAAGCCACCGCTCGCCTTGCGCGAACACCCTCGCGACGCCACTCACCGCGGCAGGCGACGTCGGCACTGGTCAAACACCGTGCCCGGGCATACTCACCGGTTGGGCGAGACAGGAACAGCAACACGCTCGCGGAACAGAGGCCCACTGAAAGCCACCGCTCACCTTGCGCGAACACCCCCGCGACGCCACTCACCGCGGCAGGCGACGTCGGCACTGGTCAAACACCGTGCCCGGGCATACTCACCGGTCGGGCGAGACAGACAGGAAAGCAGCATCGCGCTCACTGAACGGCGGCAGCGCGGACCTCCGGGACGGCTCGCTGCCGCAGTTCAGACCGGTCGGTGCGAGCGCCAAGCTCGCCGTGTTCGCCGGCAAGGCACCGCTGTCCTCGCTTCGCGCGAGCCTCACCGCTCCCCCGCGGCAGGCCGCGTCGGTGCTGGTCGAACGTTGCGCCGCGCACCACCAAGCGCGCCGCGGCAAGGTGCGGCCGTGCGCGAGCCGGGTATCGCCGCGCGTCCGGGTGGCGTCAGGAGAACAGCGTGTCCAGTTTGGCGCGCACGCGGTCCATGTCCTCGCTGTACTTGAGGACCGCGCCGAGGGTGCGGGCGGCGGTGGCGGCGTCGAGCTCGTCGCGGTCGAGGGCGAGGAGGGCGCGGGCCCAGTCGAGGGATTCGGCGACGCCCGGGGGCTTCAGGAGGTCCATGGCGCGGAGGCGGTGGACGGCGTCGGCGACCTGGCGGGCGAGAGTTTCGCCGATGCCGGGGATGCGGCGGCGCAGGATGGTGATCTCGCGGGCGAGGTCGGGGTGCTCGAGCCAGTGGTAGAGGCAGCGGCGCTTGAGGGCGTCGTGGACCTCGCGCGTGCGGTTGGAGGTGAGCACGACGAGCGGCGGCTGCTCGGCGCGGACCTCGCCGTATTCGGGGATGGTGACGGTGTACTCGTCGAGCAGCTGCAGCAGGAACGCTTCGAACTCGTCGTCGGCGCGGTCGATCTCGTCGACGAGCAGCACGCACGGCGCGGTGGTCAGTGCCTGCAGCAGCGGGCGCGCGAGCAGGAAGCGCTCGGTGTAGAGCGAGCGCTCGGCGGTCTCGGCGTCGAGGCGGCCCCCGTCGGCGGCTTCGAGGGCGCGCAGGTGCAGGAGCTGGCGGGGGAAATCCCACTCGTAGAGGGCCTGCGCGGCGTCGATGCCCTCGTGGCACTGCAAGCGCACGAGCGGCAGGTCGAGGGCGGCCGACAGCGCCAGCGCCAGCGACGTCTTGCCGGTCCCCGGTTCGCCTTCGCAGAACAACGGGCGGCGCAGGCGCAGGGCGAGGAACCCGGCTGTCGCCAGTCCCTCGTCGGCGAGGTACCCGGTGGCATCGAGCGCGGCGGTGAGCTCTTCGGGCGAGGCGAGGGACTCGGTCACGCTCCCGATCGTAGGGCTCCCGGGCATGGTTGCGCCGGTCATCCCGCCGTCTTCGGGGTCCGCCCCAGGTCAGCGGGCCGGTCGACGTCCTGGCCGCTGCCCAGATCCCCGCACTCGACGAGTACGACGTCCCCCCGGCCCCGCAACCAGTCTCGCGCCCCGCGGTCCCCTTGCGCCGACGCGGCGACCTCACCCCACCACCGCCGCCCGAACAGCACGGGATGCCCCGGTACGCCGTCGTAGGCGGCCCGCACAACAGCCGTCGGCGACGCCTTTGCGACCACCCGCGCCAACGCCGCCGCCGGCACCCACGGCAGGTCCACCAGGTGCACGAGCACCGCCACGGGCGCGCGGCCGGCGCTCTCCGGGAACTGCCCGGCCAGCGCCGCCAGCCCCGCCTTCAGCGACGCACCCATGCCGCCTTCCCAGCCCTCGGCGTAGACCGCCTGGCCCGGGTCGGGCAGCAGCTTCGTCACGTCCTCGGCCGCCGCCCCGACCGCCACCCGCACCGGGCCGCAGCCGGCCTCGGTCAACGTCCGCAACGCCCGCCGCACCAACGGCTCCCCGTCCAGCTCGACCAACGCCTTCGGCCCCCCGAACCGCCGCCCCGCCCCGGCGGCGAGCAGCAGCCCGGCCACGCGTGGCGCCGCACCGGTTCCAGGTCCGCCTGGCGCCGCCTCCGCGTCACCGCTCGCAGCGGGTGCCCGGTCGGTCGCCGGGCCTACCGGCGATTCGGGCGATCCACCGGCCGCCGCAGCCCCGCCCGCTGCGCGCGGATAAGACGCCGAGGCCGTTTGCTCACCTCTCGCAGCCGCGCCCGCGTGGGGCCCGCCAACGGCGAACGTCGCCACCACGGCGCCCGGCCACGCGCCCACGAGTGCCGGCGCCACACCGGTTCCAGGTCCACCTGGCGCGGCCTCCGCGTCACCGCCCGCAGCGGGTGCCCGGACGGTCGGCGGAATTACCGACGACCCGGTCGATCCGCCGGCCACCGCAGCCGAGCCCGCGAGGGGCCTGCCAACGGCGAACTTCGCCGCCGCAGCGACCGGCCGCGCGGTCACGACTGCTGGTGCCGCACCGGTTCCGGCCGGCGAGGTCGGCGGGGCGCCGCTCGCAGCGGTCGGGTCCGCGAGGGCGCTTCGAGCGCAGGCGGCCGGGGCGGTGGTGGGCGGGTCAGCCACGGGCGGCCTGCGCGGGGCTCGAGCCGGCGAGGTCGGCGGCGATGGCGTGGGCCGTGGCCAGCAGGGGTGGGACCAGGTCTTCGCGGACGGAGTGGGCGGGGGTGCGGCTGGCGTGCGTGGAGATGTTCACGGCGGCGACCGCGCGGCCCTGGCGGTTGCGGATCGGCGCGGCGACCGAGCGCAGGCCCTCCTCGAGCTCCTGGTCGACCATGGCCCAGCCCTGCTCGGCGACCTGCGCGAGCTCGGCCTCGAGGGCGGCGCGGTCGGTGAGGGTGTGGGACGTGAGGCGGTCGAGTTCGGTGATCATGAAGTACGCCTCGAGCTCCGCCGCCGACATGTCGGCGAGGAGCACGTGGCCCATGGACGTGGCGTAGGCCGGGAAGCGCGTGCCGACGTTGATGCTCACCGTCATGATGCGCGAGACCGCCACGCGCGCGACGTAGACGATGTCCGGCGGCTCCAGCACCGACACGGAGCTGGATTCCCGCACCTGCGCGGAAAGCCGCTCCAGGTGCGGTTGCGCGACCTCCGACAGTGACAGGCTCGACAGGTACGCGTACCCCAGATCGAGCACGCGCGCGGTCAGCGAGAAGTACTTGCCGTCGGTACGGACGTAACCGAGATCCACGAGCGTGAGCAGGAACCGGCGCGCGGCGGCACGCGTGAGGCCCGTGATCCGCGCGACGTCGCTGAGCGTCGGGTGCGGCGCCTGGGCACTGAAGGCCTTGATCACCGCCAGCCCGCGCTCCAGCGACTGCACGTGGTGCGCGCCGCGTTCGGCCGGTTCGTCGGAGTCCATGCCGCGAACCCTATCCGGCGTCGGGGACCTGCGCGGTGGGCTCGCCCAGTTCGGCCAGCGTGCGCTGGGCGATGGCCATCGCCGTGTTCGCCGCCGGCACGCCCGCGTACACGCCGGTGTGCATCAGGACCTCGCGGATCTCCGCGGCGGTGAGGCCGTTGCGGATGGCCGCGCGCACGTGCATGGCCAGCTCGTCGTGGCAGTGCAACGCGGTGAGCGTGGCCAGCGTGATGCAGCTGCGCGTCTTGCGGTCCAGGCCGTCGCGCGTCCAGATCGAGCCCCACGCCGCTTCGGTGATGTACTCCTGGAACGGCTTGCTGAACTCCGTGGTCCGGGCCACCGACCGGTCCACGTGCTCGTCGCCCAGTACCTCGCGGCGCACCTTCATGCCCGCCTCGTATCGTTCGCCCGGAACGTCGGCCATCACACTGCCTCCGTGATCTGCTCGAGGATCAGCCGGGTGAACTCCTCCGGCTGCTCGTAGTTGCCCAGGTGCGCGGCCGACGCGACGACCTCGAACCGCGCGCCCGGGATGCCTTCCGCGATCAGCTTGCCGTGGGGGTCGGGCGGGGTCGCGGGATCGTCGGCACCGGAGATCACCAGCGTCGGGGTGGTGATCTTCGGCAGGCCGGCCAGCTGGTCCATCCGCTCGATCACGCCGCAGCAGGCCGCGTACCCCTCGTCCGGGCAGTCGGTCATCATCCCGCGCAGGAACGCCACCTCGTCCGGGTGCGACCGCGCGTACGCCGGCGTGACCCAGCGCCCCACGCCGGCCTCGGCGACGGCGCCGGTGCCCTCGGCCCGCACCAGCTTCGCGCGGTCGGCCCACATCTGCGCGGGGCCGAGCTTCGCCGACGTGCAGCACAACGTCAGGCTCCGCAGCCGCTCGGCCGCGTGCACGCCCAGCCACATCCCGGTCATCCCGCCGAGCGAAAGCCCGACGAGGTGCGCCCGCTCCGCACCCAGGTCGTCCAGCAGCGCCAGCACGTCACCACCCAGGTCGGCCAGGTCGTACGGACCGTCCGGCACGGGCGAAGCGCCGTGGCCGCGCGTGTCGTACCGCACGACCCGGTAACCGCGCTCGACGAGCGGCGCCACCTGCGGCTCCCACATGCGTAGGTCGCTGCCGATCGAGTTGGAGAACACCACCACCGGGCCGTCGTCGTGACCCTCGACGACCCGGTGCACCGCCACGCCGCTCACGCCTGTACCTCCAAAGTGGACAGTGAATCGATCAGAGCGCGAAGAAGACCGTCTCACCCTCGCCCTGCAGCCGCACGTCGAAGCGGTAGCCGTCTTCGGTCTTCTTCGCCACGAGCGTGTCGCGGCGCTCGGCCGGCACGCTCGCCAGGACCGCGTCGCCCGAGTTGTCCTGGTCTTCGAAGTAGATCCGCGTGACGACCCGGTTGAGCAGACCGCGCGCGAACACCGACACGTCGATGTGGCGCGCCTGCTCACCCTGTTCACCGGGCAGGACACCCGGCAGCAGCGTGAGGATGCGGTACTCGCCGTTCTCGTCGGTGGGGCACCGGCCGAACGCGCGGAAGCCCGACTCGCTGCGGCCGCGCGGATCGTCCGGGTGGTCGAACCCGCCCTGCGGGTCGGCCTGCCAGGTCTCGATCAAGGCGTCGGGCACGACCTCGCCCGCGCCGTCGGTGACGGTGCCGCGGATCCAGAACGCGCCTTCGGTGCCCTCGGGCACCACGAACGGCCCGTCTTCCCACGGCAACCCGATCGACAGGTACGGGCCGACGGTCTGCGACGGCGTCGTGAGCAGCTCGCCCATCAGTCCTCGTCCTCCTCGTCCTCGAACACCGACTGCTCACGGCCGCGCACGACGATGTCGAAATCGAACGCCAGCGCCCACTCCGGCACCGTGCGCTCCAGGTTGAAGCGCGAGATCATCCGCTGCCGGGCCTTCTCGTCGGGGATCGAGTTGAAGATCGGGTCCTGCGAGAACAGCGGGTCTTCCGGGAAGTACATCTGCGTGACCAGCCGCTGCGTGAACGCCGAGCCGAACACGGAGAAGTGGATGTGCGCGGGGCGCCAGGCGTTGTCGTGGTTCTTCCACGGGTACGCGCCCGGCTTGATGGTGGTGAACTCGTAGCGCCCGTCGTCGTCGGTCAGCGCGCGGCCGAGCCCGGAGAAGTTCGGGTCGATCGGCGAGGGCCAGCGGTCGCCGGTGTGCCGGTAGCGCCCGCCTGCGTTGGCCTGCCAGATCTCGACGAGCGAGTTGCGGATCGGGCGGCCGTCGCCGTCGAGCAGCCGGCCGGTGACGATGATGCGCTGGCCCTGCGGCTCGCCCTCGTGCTGGCGGGTGAGGTCGTTGTCGAGCTCGCCGAGGCGGCCCGGGCCGAGCAGCGGCCCGGTGACCTCGGTGAGCATCTGCGGGAGCAGCACCAGCGGCTGCGACGGGTGGCGCAGCGTCGTGGAGCGGTACCCCGCGAAGTCCAGCGGGGCGTTGGCGTCCTCCGGCTCCCGCTGGTAGCGGGGCAGGCGGAGATCGGTGGGAGCGGCCACGGTTCCTCCTATCCGGTCGGTGGTGTCAGAGCTGGGGTGTCACTGGCGTTCGAGGACGACGGCGAGCCCCTGGCCCACGCCGATGCAGATCGCGGCCACGCCGTAGCGCCCGCCCGTCTGCTGCAGCCGGTAGGCGAGCGTGCCGAGGATCCGGCCGCCCGACGCGCCGAGCGGGTGCCCGATCGCGATGGCCCCGCCGTGGACGTTCATGAGCTCGGGGTCGAGCTCCTTCCACTCCTTGAGGCACGCCAGCGACTGCGCGGCGAACGCCTCGTTGAGCTCCACGGCCGCGACGTCGCCCCAGCCGATGCCGGCGCGCTCCAGCGCGATCTCGGCCGCGCGCACCGGGCCGACGCCGAAGACGTTGGGCTCGACACCCGCCGCACCCCGGCCGGCGATCCGGGCCAGCGGCGCCGTGCCGAGCCGCTTGCCGGCGGCCTCGTCGCCCAGCAGCAGCGCCGACGCGCCGTCGTTGATCGGCGACGAGTTGCCGGCCGTGACCGTGCCGCCGTCGCGCTTGAACGCGGGCTTCAGCTTGGCCAGCTTCTCCATGGTGGAGTCCGGGCGGATGCCCTCGTCGCGGGTCAGCTCGACGCCCTCGACCGGCACCACGTGGTTGTCGTAGAAGCCCTCGTCCCACGCCCTGGCGGCGTTGACGTGGCTGCGCACCGCGAACTCGTCCTGCTCCTCGCGCGTGATGCCGTAGCGCTCGGCGAGGTACTCGGTGGAGTCGCCGTTGGAGATCACGTACTCCTGCGGCATGGCCGGGTTGACCATGCGCCA
Organism: Amycolatopsis sp. NPDC049253; assembly: GCF_040678995.1. Classification (NCBI taxonomy): domain Bacteria; kingdom Bacillati; phylum Actinomycetota; class Actinomycetes; order Pseudonocardiales; family Pseudonocardiaceae; genus Amycolatopsis; species Amycolatopsis sp. NPDC049253. The sequence continues at coordinate 65,943 of NZ_JBFAQX010000039.1, forward strand.
GCCCAGCGCCGAGTTGTACAGCGTCTGGTTCGCAGCGGGGAACGCCTTGTCCGGCTTGGCCATCACCAGCGGCGCGCGGCTCATGGACTCCACGCCACCGGCGGCGATCAGCGACGCGTCGCCCACCTGGATCGTGCGGCTGGCCTGCATCACGGCGTCGAGGCCCGAGCCGCACAGGCGGTTGAGCGTGCCGCCCGGCACGGTCACCGGCCAGCCCGCGAGCAGCGTGGCCATGCGCGCGACGTTGCGGTTGTCCTCACCGGCGCCGTTGGCGTCACCGAGCAGCACCTCGTCCACAGTGGACGGGTCGAGGTCGTTGCGCTCGGCCAGCGACTTCAGCACGGTGGCGGCGAGGTCGTCGGGGCGCACTTTCGCCAGTGCGCCGCCGTGGCGGCCGAAGGGGGTGCGGATCGCGTCGAACAGGAATACGTCGCTCATTCGCCGGCCTTCTTCAGGGATCGGAGCAGAGTCAGTTCTTCGTCCGTCGGCGCCGGGGTGGTCTTGAGGTCCGCCGCCACCTTCAGTTTCCACCCGGTGGCCGCGACCACCTGCTCCACCTCGATGCCGGGGTGCACTTCGGTGAGGGTGAGCTCGGCGGTCTCCGCGTCGGGCCGCATGAGGCCGAGGTCGGTGACCACCAGCGTCGGGCCCGCGCCGCGCAGGCCGAGCTTCTCACGGTCGCCCTTGCCCGTGCCGTGGCCGAACGAGGTGATGAAGTCGACCTTGTCCACGAACGCGCGCGGGCTCTGCCGCAGCACGATGAACACCTCCTTGCAGGAGGCGGCGATCTCGGGCGCGCCACCCGCGCCGGGCAGGCGGACCTTCGGGTCGTGGTAGTCGGACCCGATCACGGTGGTGTTGATGTTGCCGAACTTGTCGAGCTGCGCCGCGCCGAGGAAGCCGACGTCGATGCGCCCGGGCTGCAGCCAGTAGTTGAAGACCTCGGGCACGCTCACCAGGGCGTCGGCCGTGTCGGCCAGCTCGCCGTCGCCGATCGAGAGCGGCAGCCGGGTCGGCTTCGCGCCCAGGCAGCCGGATTCGTAGATCAGCGTGAGGTTCGGGGCGTGCGTGCGCCGCGCCAGGTTGGCGGCGGTGCTCGGCAGGCCGATGCCCACGAAGCAGGACATGCCCTCGCCGAGCGCGCGCGCCGCGGCGATGCTCATCATCTCGTCGGCGGTGTACTCGCTCATGCCTTCACCCCGGTCAGCTCGGTCAGCCACTTGGTGAACTCGTCGCGGTCACGTCCGATCAGATCCCACGCCTGGTAGGCGGAGTTGTCACGCTCGTAGTAGCCCGCGGCGTACGACGGCTTCGCACCACCCGGCACCTCGGCGACGGCGGTGACAGCCCACGTGGGCAGCACCAGCGCGCCCGGCTTGGGCTCCAGCACGTCGACGACCTCTTCGACGGTGACCAGCGACCGCTTCGCCGCCAGCACCGCTTCCTTCTGCACGCCGGCGATGCCCCACAGCTGCACGTTGCCCGCCCGGTCGGCGCGCTGGGCGTGCACGATCGTGACGTCGGGGTTCAGCGCCGGGACCGCCGTGAGCTGCTCACCGGTGAACGGGCAGGTGATCGGCTTGATCGTGTCCGTCTGCGCCGGCAAATCGGTGCCCGTGTAGCCGCGCAGCACCGCGAACGGCAATCCGGACGCGCCGGCGACGTAACGGTTGGCCATGCCCGCGTGGCTGTGCTCCTCGATCTCCAGCGGCACCGGCCAGCTGTGCTGCACGGCGTCGCGGAACCGGTGCAGCGAGCCGACACCCGGGTTGCCGCCCCACGAGAAGATCAGCTTGCTGGCGCACCCGGCGCCGATCAGCTGGTCGTAGACGATGTCGGGGGTCATCCGCACCAGCGTGAGGTTCTTGCGCCCCTGCCGGATGATCTCGTGCCCGGCCTCGACCGGGATGAGGTGCGTGAACCCCTCGAGCGCGACGGTGTCCCCGTCGTGCACCAGCTCGGCGACCGCCTCGCCGAGCGACAGCACCCTAGCCATCGCGAGCCTTTCCGTCCTGGATCTCGACCGCGCGCCTGCCAACGCCGAAAGTGTTCGCATCGCGCACACAAGTTCTTCATATGAACATAGCACGAGGCGGCGCCCCGTGGCGAGGCCCCGAAACCCGCCGGAAAACGCCCGGAAACACGGAAAGGCCCCTCCCCCAACGACATCGGGGGAGGGGCCTCAGCAGGAAATTCAGCCGACCGTGATCAACCGCGACCCATGCGCCGGCACCGCGGCCGCCGTCCACGAACCCGAGAACGACCCCAGATCCGTGCGCGCCACCAGGTCACGCACCGCGCGCGAGCCCGACAGCCCCAGCGACGACCAGCTCACCGTGATGTTCGCCGCCGACGAACCCAGGTTGTAGACGGCCACCGCCTGCTTCCCAGCGGGCAGCTGCTTCTTCCACACCTGCAGCGTCCCGCCGGCCACCTGCGCCGGGTACGTGCCCGACCAGTCGACGGAGATCACCTCGGAGTTCGTGAGGATCCGCACGGCCGAATCGTCCAGGAAGTACACGTCACCACCCACGTACAGCGGCGAAGACGCCATCGACCAGAACGTCATCACGCTCTGGCGTTCGGCGTCGTCGAGGCCGTCCTGGATCCCGCTGCCGGTGTTGTTCGAGATCGGCATCGAGTCCAGGTCCGGCCGGTAGCCGGCGTCGAACACGCCCTGCCACGCCGGCAAGTCCTCCCAGCGCTTCTTCACCGAGCTGTCCCACGAAGACACCGTCTCGCAGTAGCACTCCACGTCGGTGTCCACGCGCACGCTGTTCGCGTAGGGCGCCAGCCCGGGCCCCGCCTCGCGCGGCACCGGCCACGCACTGGCCGTCAGCCACATCGCGCGCCCCGAGTGGTCGATCGCCTTCGACCACGCGGCGATGTCGGGCACGTTGTCCGCCGTCGTGCCGTCCACCTTCAGGAAGTCCACGCCCCACGAAGCGAACTTCGCGACCACGGAGTCGAAGTACTTCTGCGCGCACGGGTTGCGGTAGTCGACCTTCCAGTTGCCGCCCCACATGTTCGACGGCGTGAGCGGCAGCACCACGATGTCGCGCGTGTGGCAAGACGTGCCGACGATCGGCGCGTTCTTGTCGTAGACCTCCTTGTCGAGCCCGGTCGCCGCGTACAGGCCGATCTTCAGGCCTTTGCCGTGCACGTAGGACGCCAGTGGCGCGATGCCGTTCGGGAACCGCCCCGGATCGGGGTCGGCGATCCCGTTGGCGTCGCTGTGGAACACCCAGTCGAAGTTCGCGTTCCAGCCCGCGTCGAGGTTGATGTTCGTGTACCCGGCCGACTTGAGCTTCGCCGACACGGCGTCGGCCGCGTCGCGGATGTGCGAGTCGACCAGCCAGCTCGTACCGTACGTCGGCAGGGTGGACGACTGGACGCTCCAGCTGCTCCAGCCCATGAACGGCGTCACGAACGTGGTCTTGGCCTGCGCCGCGGGCACGGCGAGGGTCCCGGTCAGGACGAGGACGGCGCTTACCGTCCACAGTCGACGGAGTGTGGACTTCATCGGTCACGCTCCCGGTGCGGTGGGGGTTACTCCTTCATCCCGCTCGCCGCGATGCCGCGGACGATGAACCGTTGCGCCACCAGGAACATCGCCACGAGCGGGGCGATGGTCACGAGCGCGCCGGCGAACAGGGCGGGCAGGTTGATCGTCTGCGCGGTGAGGAACGTCGAGAGCGCGATCTGGGCCGTCCACGACGACGGGTCCTGCCCGATGACCAGCGGCCACAGGAAGGAGTTCCAGCTCTCGATGAACATCAGCGCGCCGAGCGAGGCGATCATGCTGCCGGAGTTGGGCAGCACGAGCCGGCGGTACACGCCGAGGTAGCCGAGCCCGTCGAGCCGGCCCGCCTCCTCGATCTCGGCCGGGAACCGCAGGTAGAAGTTGCGGAAGAGGATCACCGTGAACGCGCTGAACAGGTTCGGCGCGATGATGCCCCACTCCGTGTTCACCCCGCCCATGGCACCCACGACCACGAACGTCGGCACGAACGTGACCGACTGCGGGATCATCAGCGTCACCAGCACGTAGGTGAACACGGCGCGCCGGCCCGGCACGTTGATGCGGGCCAGCGCGTAGCCCGCCATCGAGCCGAACATCGTGCCGACCGGCGCCGTGATGACGGCGATGACGAACGAGTTCAGCAGCGCGTGGCCCATCGGCACCGACGCGTCGGCGAACAGGTCGCCGAAGTTCACCCACGACAGCGGGTCCGGCAGCCAGGACCACTCGGGCGAGGCGACCTGCGCGCGGGTCATCAACGCGTTGCGCACCATGATGTAGAACGGCAGCAGGAAGATCAGCACGAGCACGGTGGCCAGCGCGTACTTCGGCACGCGGCCCCAGCCGGCCGGGCGGCGTCCCCGCGTCTTCGCCGGCGCCTCGGCGGTCAGCACGGCCATGTCAGTCCTTCTTCCCGAAGCCCACGAACTTCCCCTGCAGCAACGTGATCGCCACGATGATCACGGTCAGCAGGAACGCGCCCGCGGAACCGACGCCGTAGTTCTGGTCGCCCAGCGCGGAGTCGTACAGGTACACCAGCGGCGGCTTCACGGGGGCGGTCGCCGTGCCCGAGAGGCCGGTGCCGAACAGGTTGTAGAACTCGTCGAACGCCTGGAACGCCGCGATGAGGATGAGCAGCAGCACCGCCACTGACGTGTTCCGCAGCTGCGGCAACGTGATGTAGCGGAAGGCCTGCCACTTCGACGTGCCGTCGAGCTCCCCCGCTTCGTAGAGCGAAGGCGAGATCGCCTGCAGGCCCGCCAGGAACAGGATCATGTACAGCCCGACCTGCAGCCACAGCCGCAGCGTGACCACCGCGACCCAGTACACCGGCGGGCTCGTCTCCGACAGCCACGCCACGGGGTCGGCGCCGAACAGGCCGCCGATCACGTTCGCGACCCCCGAGGGCAGGCCGTTGAACAGCGCCATCTTCCACACGAGCGCGGCGACCACGTAGGACACCGCGCCGGGGATGAGGAACACCGTGCGGAAGAACGCCTTGCCGCGGCGGATGCTGTTGACCAGCACGGCCAGCCCCAGCGACGCGACGAACGTGACCGGCACGATGAACACCGTGAACAGCGCGATGATCAGCAGCGAGTCGCGGAACGCGGGGTCGGACAACAGGAACGTGTAGTTGTCGAAGCCGATCCAGTTGCCCAGCGAGATCGTGCCGCGCGCGTCGTTGAACGAGAGCAGGAAGCTCCACGCGATCGCGACGTACTTGAACACGCCGAGCCCGATCACCACCGGGGCGGTGAGCACCGTGAACGCGCCGACCGCGCGCCAGTCCACCTTCCGGCGGCGCCGCTTGGCGGGCGCCGCCGGTGTCCTGGTGGAGGGCGACAGGACTGAAGCCGACGACGGGGACGAGACGGCCATGTCAGGCGAGCTGCTTGTCGACTTCGGCCTGGGCCCGCTTGGCCGCGTCGCCGAGCTCGGCGGCGGGATCGGCCTGGCCGTTGGCGATCTTCGTGGCGGCCTGCAGGAACAGCGTCGCCGAAGCCTTGTTCCACAGACCCGAGTACGACAGCCCGTTCTGCTGCGAGATCGTGACGGCGTCCTTCGCCGCGCCGGACGAGAACTCGGTGGTCTGCGCCGCGACCTCCTTGCGGGCCGGGATGTGGAAGCCGTACTTGACGCACCAGTCCTTCTGCAGGTCGGCCTGCTGGATCCAGAGCCAGTTGATGAACTTCTTGGCGGCGTCGAGGTTCTTGCTCTTCGCGTTGGCCAGCTGGTACCAGCCGCCGACGCGCGCGACCTGGCGGCCCGCGTCGCCGAACTTCGGCCACGGCACCACGCCGAAGTCGTCGCCTAGCGCCTTCTTGATGTCCGGCAGCGACCACAGGCCGCCCCACTGCATCGCGGTCGCGTTGTCGGAGAACGCGCCGGGGTCGGACCAGTCGGTGGGGTAGCCCTGCAGCAGGCCGCCCGTGTCGTGCAGCTGCTTGAGGCCCGCGATCGCGGCGATGGCCTCGGGCGTGGCGAACGCGACCTTCTTGCCGCCGGCATCGAAGAAGTCGGCGCCCGAGGACCACAGCAGCAGCGTGGCGGCCTCGCCGACGCCGTCGGTGCCGACGTAGAGGCCCTTCTGCTTGCTCGTGGTCAGCTTGCGCGTCGCGTCGAGCAGCTCCGCGAACGTCGTCGGCGGCTTGACCCCGGCCGCGGCCAGCACGCTCTTGCGGTAGTACAGCATCATGACGTCGTCGATCGTCTTGACGCCGTAGATCTTGCCCTCGACGGTCGCGGTGTCCAGCGCGGCCTTGGAGAAGTCGCCCTTGACCGGGTCGACGATGTCGTCGAGCGGGGCCAGCAAGCCGTTCTTCACGTTCTGGTAGCGGAAGTCGCCGATCTCGAACAGGTCCGGCGCGTCCGCGGTGAGCATCGCGGAGTTGAGCTTCGTCTCGTAGTCACCGGCGATCCAGCTGACCTTGATCGCGATGTCCGGGTTGGCCTTGGTGAACTCCTGTGCGTAGCGCTGCACCGCCTGCTGCGTGCCCGATTCGCCGTACGCGTGGTACCACTGGTTGAGCGTGACCTTCGCCCCGCCCGCGGCACCGGCGTTCTTGTTCAACGGGTCGGAGGTGCAGCCCGCCAGGGCGGCTCCCCCGGCGAACAGCACGGAGCCGACGAGGAAGCTCCTGCGCGACAGGTTTGGGGACGGGGCCATGACTTCTCCTCACAAACGGTCGGACACGAAAAGACTCTGAACGGCGACAGCGGCGGCGCCCCGTGCCCATTCCTCGAACGGCAGCGGCCGGATCACCAGGCCGCACCGCGCGGCACTGCCGAAGGCCTGCTCCGCGAACGTGCGGCGGATCTGGTCCTCGAACAGGTCGTAGGTGGCCACACCCTCGCCCGAGACGACGACCCGTTCCGGGCCGAAGAGGTTGACCAGCGCACCGAGACCGAGCCCGATCGCGTGGCCCGCGGTCGCGAAGACGGCCCGCAGCGGCTCGTCCCCGGCCCGCGCCCGCGCGACGGCCTCGTCCAGCGTCAGCGCCGGATCCCCCGCGACCCGGCGCGCACTCGCGACGATCGCCTCGGTCGACGCGATCGCCTCCACACAGCCCGTGCCGCCGCAGTGGCAGGCCGGGCCGTCGGCTCCCATGCCGGCGACCGGGACGTGCCCGATCTCGCCGGCCACCCCGTGCGCGCCGCCGACGAGCCGGCCGTCGAGCACGAGGGCGCTTCCTATGCCGGTACCCACGGTGACCAGCGCGAACGACGAGGCGCCGACGCCTTCGCCGAACCACTGCTCGGCCACGGTGAGCGCCTTGACGTCGTTTTCGAGCGTGGTCGCCAGGCCCGTGCTCTCCTCCAGCAGCTCGGCCAGCGGCACGTCACGCCAGCCGAGGAACGGTGAGTAGCGCACGACGCCGGTGTCGCGGTCGACGTCGCCGGAAATCGCGACGCCGAGGCAGTAGGCCCGGTCGCGGAAGCTGGTGGCGCCGTCGGGCGCCGAGCCGGCCAGCAGTTCGGCCACGAGGTCGACGAGCGCGCGCACGACGTGGTCCACGTCGTGGCTGGTCAGCGGGTGATGCTTGGCCACGCGGATCCGGGCCTGCAGGTCGGTGACCACGCCGATCAGGTCGTCACCGGTGATCTTGACGCCGATGAAGTACTCGCGGTCGGGCCGGATGGCGAGCGGGCTGGCGGGCCGGCCGGCGCCGGGCGCGGTGCGTTCGGCGGAGGCGAGCTCTTCGAGGTAACCGGCTTCGATGAACGGGCGCGCGGCCTTCGTGACGGCGGCCGAGGAGAGGCCCGTGCGGCGGGCGACGTCCACGCGGCTGACCGGACCCTGGGTCAGCACCGTGGTGAACACGGTGGCCGCGGCGGGACTCGTGATCGGCGCCCTTGCCGGTGCACTGCGTGGCATGCGCGGAACCGTACGACGGATAAATTAACTTCGTCAAGAATTTATTTTTCCGCTGGTCATCCCTACGCTCTGACCCATGTCCGTGGAATTCGACGTCGATCACCGGTTGTGGCTGCTCCGGACCCGGGAGTCGGCGTACGCGCTGCGGCTCGACGAAGCCGGCCGGCCGCGGCACGTGCACTGGGGCCCACCGCTCACGCTGGAGCAGGCCACGCAGATCGCGCGCCGGCGCAACCCCGTGGACTCGAGCTTCGACGAACCCGGCGACGACCGGGCGGAACTGGCGACCGAGGGCGGCGCGTTCTTCGGCGTCGCCGGGCTGTCGGTGCGCTTCGCGGACGGGACGCAGGCGCTCGAATGGGAGTTCAGCGGCCACGACGCCTCGGCCGACACGCTGGTCGTGCGGCTGCGCGACCGGCACTACCCGCTGGAAGCCGAGCTGCACTACCGCGTGCGCGGCGAAATCGTCGAGCGGCACGCGGTCCTGCACAACTCCGGAACCGAGCCGATCTGCTTGCTGCGCACGGATTCCGCGGCCTGGACACTCCCCCGCCGCGACGCCTACCGGGTCTCCCACACGACGGGCGCGTGGAGCGCGGAAGCCGGGCTGCTGCGGCAAAACCTGCCTGTCGGCGAGACGACGCTGACGAGCCGGCGAGGGGTTTCCAGCCACCAGGCCCAGCCCTGGGTGATGCTCGACGACGGCACCGCCACCGAAACCCGCGGCGAAGTCTGGAGCACGGCGCTGGCGTGGAGCGGCAGCTGGCGGATCACCGTCGAGCGCTCGCACACCGGGCGCGTGACGTGGACAGGCGGATTCGGGCACGAGGGCGTGCAGTGGTCCCTGAACCCGGGCGAGACCTGGGAAACGCCCGTGTTCGCCGGGTTGTACGCGGCCGACGGCTTCGGCGGCGCGAGCCGGCAGTGGCATTCGTACGTGCGCACGTTCGTCCAGCCGCACCCCGAGGAACTGCGCCCGGTCGTCTACAACTCGTGGGAGGCCACGGGCTGGGACGTCGACGAGTCCGGCCAGCTGGCGCTCGCCGCCATTGCCGCCGGGGTGGGCGCGGAGCTGTTCGTGGTCGACGACGGCTGGTTCGGCGCGCGCACCGGCGACACCGCGGGCCTCGGTGACTGGACCGTGAACCGCGAACGCTTCCCCGAGGGCCTCGGCCCGCTCGTGGCCGAGGTGCACCGGCTCGGCATGGGCTTCGGGCTGTGGGTCGAGCCGGAGATGGTGAACCCGGACAGCGACCTCTACCGCGCGCACCCGGACTGGGTGCTGCACATGCCGCACCGCGCCCGGACCACGCTGCGCAACCAGCTCGTGCTCGACTTCGGCCGGCCCGAAGTCGCCGACTGGGCGTACCAGTGGCTGCACCGGCTGGTCGCCGAGCACGGCATCGACTACCTCAAGTGGGACATGAACCGCGCGTTCACGGAGGCGGGTCCCGGCCGGGTCTGGGTCGACCACGTGCGCGCGGTCTACGGCGTGCTCGACCGGCTGCGCGCCGACCACCCGGCGCTGCGGATCCAGGCGTGCGCGGGCGGCGGCGGGCGCACGGACCTGGGAATCCTCGCGCGCACCGACGAGATCTGGGCCTCGGACAACACCGACGCGGCCGACCGCGTCAAGATCCAGCACGGCTTCTCGCAGCTGCTGCCCGCGGGCGCGATGGCCGCGTGGGTCACCGACAGCCCCAACCCGCTGACCGGCCGCGAGGCGCCGCTCGAGTTCCGCTTCCACGTCGCGATGGCCGGCGTGCTCGGCCTCGGCGGCGATCTCACCCAGTGGACCGACGACGAGCTGCGCCGCACGGCCGAGCTCGTGGCGCGGTACAAGGAGATCCGGCCCGTCGTGCAGCACGGCGAGGCCTACCGGCTGGCCGATCCCGCCGTCTCCCCGCTCACCGCGGTGCAGTTCGTGCTCGGCGACGACGTGGTGGTGGTGTTCGCACGGCGCCCGCACGACCACGGGCGGCCGATCGTCACCCCGGTGTTGCAGGGGCTCGACCCGGCCGCGCGTTACCGCGATGCGGAAACCGGCTGCGTGCACCACGGTGCGGTGCTGCTGACGCACGGCCTGCCGCTGGAGTTCGCGGGCACCGGACCCGCGAGCGCGCTCGTCCGGCTGCGCCGCGAACCTCGCTAGCGGGGCGGTTCGCCCACTAGGCTGCCCGACGTGCCCGATCGCCCCCTCATCGCCGTGACGCGCTGGATTCCCGACGACGCGGTGAAGGTCCTCGCCGACGTGGGAGAAGTGCGGGTGTCCGAACTCGACCGCCCGCTCACGCCCGAGGAGCTGCGGTCGTTCGTGGCCGGGGCGTCGGCGATCGTCTCGATGCTGCACGACCGCATCGACGCGTCCGTGGCGGAAGCGGCCGGGCCGCAGCTGGCCGTGGTGGCGAACGTGGCCGTGGGCTACGACAACGTCGACGTGCCGGCGCTGGCCGCGCACGGGGTGACCGTGACCAACACGCCCGGTGTGCTCACCGACGCGACGGCGGATCTGGCGTTCGGGCTGCTGCTGGCCGTCACGCGCCGGCTCGGCGAGGGCGAACGGTTGCTGCGGGCGCGGCAGCCGTGGTCGTTCCACCTGGGGTTCCTGCTCGGTTCGGGCTTGCAGGGCAAAACGCTCGGCATCGTCGGGCTCGGGCAGATCGGCCGCGCGATGGCCACGCGCGCCGCGGCGTTCGGGCTGCGGACCGTCTACTCGGGACGATCGGCGAAACCGGACTTCGACGGCGAGTTCGTGTCGTTCGACGAGCTGCTGCGGCGTTCGGACTTCGTCTCGCTGCACTGTCCGCTCACGCCGGAAACCCGGCACCTGATCGACGCGGCGGCGCTGCGGGCCATGAAACGCACCGCGTACCTCGTGAACACCACCCGCGGCCCGGTCGTCGACGAGGCGGCGCTGGCCGACGCGCTGGAGGCCGGCGAGATCGCGGGCGCCGCGCTGGACGTGTTCGAGCGCGAGCCCGAGGTCGAGCCGCGGCTGCTGGAGCGCGACGACGTCGTGGTCATGCCCCACCTGGGCTCGGCGACCGTGGAGACGCGCACCGCGATGGCCGTGCTGGCCGCCCGAAACGTCGCCTCGGTACTCGCCGGGGAAGCACCGCTGACGGAGGTAGCTCTGTGACCCGTGTCGTCATCGCCCCGGACAAGTTCAAGGGCAGCCTCACCGCGGTCGCCGCGGCCGAGGCCATCGCCCTCGGAGTGCGCGACGCGCTGCCCGACGCCGACATCGCCGCCTGCCCCGTCGCCGACGGCGGCGAAGGCACGCTCGAAGTGCTGGAGAACGCAGGCGGCGAGCTGGTCCGGCTGTCGGTGCGCGGTCCGCTGGAGGACCACGTCGACGCGCGGTACGTGGTGCTCGACGGCACGGCCTACATCGAGTCGGCACGCGCGTGCGGCATCGAATTCGTGGACCCGGCACCGGAGACCGCCCTGGCCGCACACACCTGGGGCGTCGGCGAGCTGCTCGGCGACGCGCTGTCGCGCGGTGCGTCCCGGCTCGTGCTGACGGTCGGCGGCACCGCGAGCACCGACGGCGGTGCCGGCATGCTGGCCGCGCTGGGCGCCGGGGTCTTCGACGCGTTCGACGCCCCCATCGGTCTCGGCGGCGGCACGCTCTCGCGGGTCGCGAAGGTCGAGCTGGGTCCGGCGCGCGAGCGGCTGGGCTCGGTCCCGATCACGGTCGCGACGGACGTGACCAACCCGCTCGTCGGCCCCGACGGCGCCGCGGCGGTGTTCGGCCCGCAGAAGGGCGCGCGGCCGCACGAGGTGACGGAACTGGACACGGCACTCGGCCGCTGGGCTCAGGCCCTGGTCAACGCGGGTGCCCCGGACGTTTCGGCGATGCCCGGCGCGGGTGCCGGCGGCGGTGTCGCGGGCGGCGCCATCGCGGGTCTCGGCGCCGAAGTCGCGTCGGGCTTCGACCTCATCGCCGGCCTCACCGGCGTCGACACGGCTCTGGCCGGCGCCGACCTCGTCATCACGGGCGAAGGGTCACTCGACTCGCAGAGCCTGTCGGGCAAGGCGCCCGCCGGCATCGCCGCGCGCGCCGGTCGCGCGGGCGTACCGCTCATGGTCCTGGCCGGGCGTATCCAGCTCGACGCCGCCGGCCTCGCCAGTCTCGGCGTCGTCGGCAGCAGCGCGCTCATCGACCACGCACCGTCACTGGACCACGCGCGCACCCACGCGGCCGAACTACTACGCGCCCGCGCCGGCCACCTGGTACGAACCTGGGCCGCCCACTAGCTGTAGTGACCATGGACGTTGTTGACGTATGAGCGGCGCGTCGGGTTGATCATGACGAAGACCTCCGTGTGGGGTGGTGGTGTCTGACGCC
>NZ_JBFAQX010000040.1:0-77824 GCF_040678995.1 Amycolatopsis sp. NPDC049253
CGGTCACGATCTCCTCACGCACCCTGACGATCTTGGACTACCCGCCGCCGCCCACAACGCAGACACACCGACCTCATTCTGAACTGATCTCTTAGTCCGGAGAAGGAACCGGGTTCTCCGCAACGGAACGCGCCCGGCTGCAACGACTGCTCGAGCCGCTGGAACGTCGCACCCATCCGTTCGCCACGACGCCCCCGCGCGAAGACACCGCACGCGCCCGATGGGTGACCCCGAAGCTCGTCGGCGAGGTCGTGTACCGGCACGCCATTGCACGAACGGAGCCACTGGCAACTTCGTCACCGGGCCTGTACTTCGTCGGGCTGTCCTTCCAGACCGCCTTCTCGTCCATGCTGGTCGGCGGCGCCGGACAGGATGCGGACTACATCGCGAAGCACCTGGTCGCCCGTGCCGTCGGGCACCGGCGGGGGCTGCGGCTGCGGTGTGACCGGTCCGGGGACGCCCCGAGGGAGGCTCGGCCACGCCGTCGTCACGGCGTGGCCGAGCGGGCGCGGCTCAGGCCGGGACGAGTGCGGCGAGCGTGGACTCCAGATCGCGCAGCCCGGTGTGGGGCGCGTTGACCAGGACGGCCATGTTGCCCGGCGGATGGGCGTTGTCGTGCATGAGCTGGTGTGCCCGGCCCACGTCGGTCAGGTCTCCGCACCACGACAGGCACGGGTCCAGCCGGCCGGACCCGACCAGCTCGGTCACCTCGCGGCACTCACGCGAGTTGGCGTAATGCGAGCCCTGGAGCCGCTTCTGTCGCATCCACAGGTGCCGTAGGTCGAGGTCGGCGTTGTAGCCGCTGGTGCCGCCGCAGATCACCACCATGCCACCGGAGTCGCACACGTACATGGAGGTGGGGATGGTGTCCTGGCCGCTGTGCTCCAGCACGATGCGCGGCGAACGGCGCTCGCCGAGGACGTCCCAGATACGGCGGCCGAAGCCGCGTGCGCCGTGTGTCCACCGTGCCATCGCCTCTTCGTCCATCACATCGGGCAACCTGCCCCAGTGGTCGAACTCCTTGCGGTTGATGACGCCTTCGGCGCCCAGCCGCAGGCAGTGTTCAGCGCGGGAGTCGTCGGAGATGACCGCGATCGGGACGCCACCGAACATCCGCACGATCTGGATGGCCATGGAGCCCAGCCCGCCGGCGCCGCCCCAGATGAGGACCGGGTCGCCGGGCCGCACGGCGTGCGGCGGCCAGCCGAGCAGCTGCCGGTAGGCCGTGACGCCGGTCAGCATGAAGCAGGCCGCCTCCTCCCACGTGAGGTTGGCGGGCTTCGGGTGGCACTGATATTCGTCGACAACGGTGAACTGCGCGAAAGAGCCGTAGTTGTTCTCGTAGCCCCAGACGGCCTGCGACGTGGACAGCACGGGGTCTGCGCCGAGCCTGATGTCGGCGGCCGTCTCGTCCCACTGGAGCCCGGACAGCACGACCTCGGAGCCGATCCGGACGTCGCGGACGCCCTCGCCGACCGCCCATACGACGCCGGAGCCCTCCGAGCCGCCGATGTGGAAACCGCTCAGGTCGCCGGCCTTTGCGCGCGCGGTGATCACGTCGAGCGGCGACCCGAGCGCGGACCACACGTTGTTGTAGTTGATCCCGGCCGCCATGACGAGCACCAGGACCTGGCCGCGGCCCAGCTCAGGCACCGGCAATCGTTCGATCTCGAAAGCGCTGGCCGGCGGACCGTAGCGCTCCGGGCGGATCACCGAGGCGTACATCTGCTCGGGCACGCTGCCCATGGGCGGGATTTCGCCCAGTTCGTAGAGCGACTTGACCATCGCCGTCATCCTTTCCAGTAACCCGCCTCCGCGGAACACGGGACGGTCAGTCGGGCTCGCCCGCTTTCGGGTAGCTGTCGATCCTTGGGTGCACGCCTCATCCCGAGGCACGGACCGTCCGCGCCTCGAGTCCGGTCACAGGACTGTCCACAGAGGCCGGTGGTGGACCGAAAGCCGAGACGACGGAGCGGATCGTCGGGTGGCGGTACAGCTCGCGCAGGTGCAGCGGTGGCAGACCTCCTTCCCGCATGCGCGCCCCGATGCGGACCGCGAACAGGGAATTGCCGCCCAGCTCGAAGAAATCGTCGTCCAGCCCCACCGGGACGCCCAGCACGGAACCCCACACCTCGCGCAGCCGCGACGCGAGGTCGTCGCCGTCCGCGGGCGGGCCGACCGGTTTCGCCGGGGTCGCCGGTGGCGGCAGCTTCGCCGTGTCCAGCTTGCCGTTCGTGGTCAGCGGCAGGGATTCCAGAGTGGACACCGTGGTCGGCACCATGTACTCGGGCAGGATGCCGGCGGCTCGCTTGCGCACGTTCGACGTCGCATCGGAAACACCGGGCACCGGCACCACGTACGCGTCGATCCGGGCGGTGGCCGCGTCGTTCGGGTCGTCCCGGCGCACCACGACGGCCGCGGCAAGCACGTCCGGGTCCTCCAGCAGCACCGCGCGGATCTCGTCGAGCTCGATGCGGAACCCGCGCACCTTGACCTGGCTGTCGATGCGCCCCAGGTGTTCGAGCGTGCCGTCCGGCCGCAGTCTGCCCAGGTCGCCCGAGTGGTAGACCCGGCCGCCCGGCAACACCGGGTCCGCGGTGAAGCGCTGCGCGGTCAGGTCGTCCCGGCCCAGGTAGCCGGACGCCACCCCGGCCCCGCCGACCCAGATCTCCCCGGGCACACCCGGCGGCAGCAGCCTGCCGGACGGGTCCACCACGTACACGTGCCACCCGGGCAGGGCCGGTCCCACCGACCGTGAGCCGGCCAGCGCGTGCCGCCGGGTGATCGTCTGGTGCGTGACGTGCACGGTGGTCTCGGTGATGCCGAACATGTTCACCACCCGGCACACCGATTCGGGGTGCGCGTCGAACCACGGCAGCAGCACCCGCTGGTCCAGTGGTTCGCCGCCGAAGACCACCAACCGCACCGCCAGGTCGTCGTGCGGCACTTCGAGGAGCTGCGCGAACGCCGACGGCGTCTGGCTGAGCACAGTGACCCGCTCGGCCACCAGCAGATCGCGGAACCTCTCCGGATCGCGGGAGACGAAGTACGGGACCACGACCAGCCGGCCGCCGGTGAGCAGACAGCCCCAGATCTCCCACACCGAGAAGTCGAACGCGCTGGAGTGAAACAGGGTCCACACGTCCGAAGCCCGCCGGGTCTCGAGCCGGTACTCCTCGCGGGTCGCGTCCAGCAACGCGATGACGTTGCGGTGCGGCACCACCACTCCCTTGGGCCGGCCCGTCGACCCGGAGGTGTAGATCACGTACGCGGGGTCGTCCGGCGACCCCGAGGTGGTCACCGGTTCCGCCCCTGCCGCGACCACGTCGTCGGGCGTCACCGGGGACGCGGCGCCGGAGAATTCGGCCAGCCGCGTGACCACCAGTCGCAGACCGGCGTCCCGCGCGGTGTAGGTCAGCCGCTCGGCCGGATATGCGGGGTCGGTGGGCACGTAGGCGGCGCCCGACTTGAGCACGCCCAGCAGGGTGACGACGAGTTCCGCGGTGCGCTCCAGGCACACCCCGACGCGGTCGCCGTCCGAGACGCCCAGCGCGCGCAGCCCGCTCGCCACCGCGTCCGAGCGCTCGTCCAGCTCGCGGTAGGTGAGGGAAACCTCGCCGTCGGTCAGCGCCACCAGGCCAGGGGAGCGGGCCGCGACCGCGCGAAACGCCGCGTCGATCCGCGTCGGCATGGCCCTCGACGCCCGGTCCGGCCGGCCCAGCTCGGCCACCCGCCGGCGCTCCGCCTCGTCCAGCAGATCGACCGTGTCGGCGTGCACGTCCGGGTCGGCCACCACCTGCCTGTGGACGCGCGCCAGGTGCCGGGCGCACTGCTCGACCTGCTCCGGCGAGATCCGCCCCGCCTGGTGGTCGCAGCGCAGCCGGACCGAGTCACCCTTGCGCCACAACGAGAACGTCAACGTCCACGGTGGCGTGAGGCAGGGCCGGTACTCGTCGGCACCGAAGTCCACATCGGACACCAGCAGTCCGACTGCGGCCGGTTCGCCGGTCGGTTCGACGGCGGCTCCGGGCGTCACCCGTAGCGCGCCCCGGTCGGTGCCGATGACCGCCCAGCCCGGCGAGTCGACCGAGGCGTAGCGCACCAGGGTGATCGCGAGGGCAGTGCGCCAGCTGTCTGCGGTCCCGGCCTCGGACCGCGGCAGGACCAGCTCGAACGCGCCCGCGTCCACCGGGTCGGGGGCCGAAGCCCAGTCCGGCACCGGTGCCGCCGCGACCGCCACCACCTCGCTCCCGGCCGGCTCCACGGGGTCCGCGCCGGTCAGCGCCGCCGCCGCCGCGCGCAGCCCGGCCGCGTCCAGGAAGCCCCGATCCGCCACCAGCACCAGGTCCGCGACTTCGTCCCGGTAGCGCAGCAGGGTGCACCGCAGGCCGGTCGCCGCGCGGCTCAGCTCGGTCTCGCGCCGCCATCGCGCGACCGGCTCGGTCGATTCGGCGGGCACGTCCTCCACCCACAGCCGGGACCAGCCGGGTGCGGTCAGCACCTCCGGGCGGACCGCCGCGGCGAGCCGGACGCGCAGCGCGTGGCATCGGGCACCTGCAAACACATGTCCTCCTGATCAGTGCGCGGTGAAGCCGCCGTCGACGGTCAGCACCGAACCGGTCACCTGCGAGGAGTCGTCCGACGCGAGGAACACCACTGCCCCGGCGACGTCGTCGGGCTCGATCAGCCGGTTCATCGGCTGTGACTGGGTGAACGCCGCGACGTGCTCGTCCGCCGGCACGTCCAGCGCGCCGGCGATCTCCCGCAGCATCCGGCCCTCACCCTCGGTGGTGTCCCGCACGTTGCCCGGGCACACCGCGTTCACCCGAACCTTCAGCGGCGCGTAGTCCAGCGCCGCGGCCTTGGTAAGCCCGATCAGCCCGTGCTTGGCCGCCACATACCCGGCGAAGTGCCGGTAGCCGACGAGTCCCGCGGTGGAGGCGATGTTCACGATGCTGCCCGAGCGCTTCTCGCACATGGCCTTGCCGACCTCGCGGATCAGCCGCCACGCCCCGGTCAGGTCGACCTCGAGCATCAGCGACCACTCGTCCTCGGTGATCTCGTGCACCGGTTTGCCCGAGGGCGCGGCGATGCCGGCGTTGTTCACCACCGCGTCGATCCGCCCGTAGCGCTCGCCCGCCTCCGCCACCGCGTCCCGTACCGACGCGGTGTCGCGCACGTCCGCCTTCGCGGTGAGCACCGACGCGCCCCGATCCCGGCACAGGGCCCCCGTGTGTTCGAGCTGGCCGGCCGATCCCAGCGGGTACGGCACGCCCGGCAGGTCCGCGCACACGTCCAGCAGCACGAGGTCTGCGCCCTCGGTGGCGCAGGCGACCGCGATCGCGCGGCCGATCCCGCGGGCCGCCCCGGTGAGGACGACGACCTTTCCGCTCAACCGCATCGCCTGTTCCCCTAGACCGCGACGTCGATCAGCTTGAGCAGTTCGGGTGCCGACTCGGTCAGGTACATGTGCCCGCCGGGCAGCTCCACGTACTCGAACCCGGCGCCGGCCACCTCGGACCAGCGGGCGCCCTCGGCCGCAGTCACCAGCGAGTCGTGCGACCCGCGCAGCGACGTGAGGGGAGCGGGCAGCCGGTCGTTCGTGCTCGGCCGGTAGTTCTCGTGCATCTCCACGTCGGCGCGCAGCGTCGGCAGGATCAGCTCGCGCATCTCCGAGTCCTCGAGTGCCGCGTGGCTGAACCCGGCGAATTCCGACACCCGGGCCAGGAACTCGTCGTCGCCAAGGCCGGTGGCACGCCGGGGCCGCTGGGTGTGCGGCTCCGGCGAACCGCTGACGAACAGGTGCCGCAGCACCAGGTCCGGGTGGGCGAGGACCCGGTGCGCGAGCTCGTAGGCGAGCACCGCACCCAGGCTGTGTCCGAACAGGACCACGTCGGTCAGGCCGTCGAGCTGCCGCACCACGTCCGGCAGCAGCTCGTCCGCCGCGACCACGGCGTCCCGGTAGGGCTCGGCGTCGATCCGCCGCTCCCTACCGGGCAGCTGCACCGGCACGACGACCAGCCGGTCACCCGCCTGTGCCGTCAGTGCCGCCCATGGATGGAAGAACGAGGCTCCCGCCCCGGCGAACGGCAGGCACACCAGTCCGATCTTCACTTCTCGTCCCCTCAGGCAGGCTGGCCGATGGGCCTGACGATGATGGTGTTGACGTCCACCCCGGACGGTTGGCCCAGCGCGAACACGATCGAGTCGGCGACCTGGTCCGCTGACAGCAGCAGACCGTCCGGCAGCCCGCCGAACTCGTCCCAGAACGGCGTCTCGGTGCGGCCCGGCGACACCAGCGTCACGCCGACGCCGTCGGAGGTGACCTGACGGCGGGTGTTCTCCGCCAGCCCGGTGACCGCCCACTTGGTGATGCCGTAGATGTTGCCCGCCGAGTATGCGTGCCCGGCGACGCTGCCCACCAGCACGATCCGGCCCTTCGATTCCTTCAGCGCGGACAGTGCGGCCCGGACCAGGAGCGCCGGTCCCAGCACGTTGGTCAGGACCATTTCCCGCCAGCCGGCCGGGTCGCCCTCAGCGATGTCGTCGTGCGTGGCCCAGCCCGCGTTCGCGACCACGGCGTCCAGCCGGCCGAACCGCTCCAGCGTGGTGGCCACCGCCGACCGGACGACGTTCCAGTCCCCGGCGTCGCCTTGGATCGTCAGGAGCCCGGCGGGCTCGCCCGCCTCCTTCGTGAACCGGTCCAGCCGCTCCCGGCCGCGTCCGACGACGGCCACCCGCTGCCCCTTGTCGAGCAGCTGTCGCGCGGTGGCGGCTCCGATGCCGCTGCCACCACCGGTGATCAGCGTGACGGGGATGTCGGTCATGTGGTTGCTCCCAAGGGTTGTGCGGTCGAGAACTAGCGGGGCAGCTTCATGGTGTAGGTGATCGGCAGGCTGGAGACACCGCGGCCGACGGAGTTGTCATAGAGCCACGGGAGCTCGTCGCGCGGCGCCGCGAGCGCGATGTCCGGCAGCCGGCGCAGCAGAGTGGTGAACGCGATCTCGCCCTCGAGGCGCGACAACGGGGAGCCCGGGCAGAAGTGTGCGCCGTGGCCGAAGGAGAAGTGCCGGTTGCCGGTGCGGGTGATGTCCAGCCGGTCCGGGTCCTCGAACACCTTCGGGTCGCGGTTCGCTGAGCTGATCATCAGGTGCACGAACGCTTCCTTTCCGATGCGCACACCCGCCAGTTCCATGTCCTCGGCCGCCACTCGCAGCGTGCCGCGGTAGACGGGCGGCTGGTAGCGCAGGAACTCTTCGATCGCGCCGGGCGCGAGGCTCGGGTCGCCGCGCAGCAGCTCCAGCTGGTCCGGGTTCGCGAACAGCGCCTCCATGCCGTTGCTGATCGTGTACGCGGTCGTCTTGTGCCCGGCGTTGATCAGCAGGATGAGCGTGGACACCAGTTCGTCGTTGGTGAATCGGCCGTCCTCGTCGGCGGCGCGGATCAACGTGCTGACGAGGTCCTCGCCCAGTTCCTCGGCGCGGCGGGCGGCCAGCAGGTCCTTCAGGTACTGCTCGATGCCGTCGCTGGCCCACTTGAGCCGGCGGTTCTCCTCGTCGGTCGCGTACGGCGCGCCGCTGAGCAGCAGGCCCCACTCGTGCAGCTTGTCCCGGTCGTCGAACGGCACGCCGAGGAACTCGCAGATCACCTTCAGCGGCAGGCTCAGCGCGAACTCGTGGAACAGGTCGGCCTTGCCGTCGGCGAAGGCGTCGATCAGATCATCGGTGGTCTCTTGGATTCTCGGCCGCAGCGATGCCATCTTGCGCGGGGTGAACGCCTGCGCCACGAGTTTGCGCAGCCGGGTGTGTTTCGGGGCGTCTGCGGTGAGCATGTTGCGGATGAGGGTCGGGCTGGAGTCCTTCAGCAGGTCCTGCCACCACGCCGGCGCGTTGTCCACGCTCTTGGAAAGCCGCGGGTCGGAGAACAGGCTGCCGACCGTCTCGTAGTCCATGACGATGTACGCCTCGGCGCCGATCGGGTGATCGACCTGGTGCACGGGGCACTTCGACCGCAGGCGGGCGTTGTCGGCGTGGCGGTTGGGGTAGGTCGGCTCGGTGAAGAACTCCGGAGGGAGCGTTTCGTAGTCGACGCCCGGCTGCGCTTCGGTGCTCATTCCTTCTCCTCCGATGACGGTCATACGGCGACGGCTTCCGGGGCGGGCAGGGTGCGGATGCGCTTGGTCAGGGTCGGCAGCGCGGCCACACCCGAGATCACGCACATGGTGATGAACACCCACGTCGATCCGGCCAGATCGAACACCGCGCCGACCAGGAAGACACCGATCGGCGCCGCGCTCATGGACATGAAGAACACCGCGCCGAGCACGCGTCCTTGGACCTTGTCCGGGGCGACGGCGGCGAGGTAGGACAGGAACAGGGTGCTGATGATCGGGCCGCGGATGAACACGAGGGTCACGATGACGCCCAGCGGGATCACCCCCGGGGTGACCGCGAGCAGGATCGCCACGACCGGACCGATCCACGCGCCGTACAGGACGATCACCGACGGCTTGACCTTCTTGAACACCCACCCTGCGATCAGCGAGCCGAACAGCCCGCCGAGGCCGGCCACGGCGAGGGTGGCGCCGATGAACGACTCCGACGCGCCCCTGCCCTGTGCGGTCGCGATCAGCGCGAGGAACACACCAGAGTGGGTGAACGCCATGTTCGACCCCATGATCCAGATGATCAGCGGGCGCAGGATCGGCTGCTTGAACAGGAACCGGAAGCCCTCGACCGTGCCGCCCTTCTCCTTGGCCGACCGGCTCTGCTCGCTCTGCATCGGCTTGCGCACGAACAGCAGGAGCAGGCTGGAGACCAGGAACGACACCGCCGCCGCGAGGTAGGGGAACGCCCGCGCCACTCCGAACAGCGCGCCGCCGATCGGGGGTCCGGCCACGGTCGCGCCGAAGTACCTGATCTGGTTCTGCGCGGTGGCCTGGGTCAGCTGGGACGCCGGCACCAGCGCCTTGATCGCGGCGAGCCCGGCGGGCTGCGACAGTCCGAAGCAGACGGCCGAGCTCAGGGCGATCGCGAAGATCACGGCCATGTTCGCGCTGTCGGTGAAGATCAGCACGCTGAACAACGCCAGCAGCACGACCCGGACCAGGTTGCAGCCCATCAGCAGCAGTCTGCGGTCCAGCCGGTCGGCGAGTGTGCCCGCCGGGATGGAGATCAGGCTCGCCGTGATCAGCTGCGCCGATCCGACGATGCCTGCGAACAGCGTCGACCCCGTGGTGGCCAGGATCAGCAGCGGGTAGGCGATCTCCGCGGTCTCCTTGGCCACCGCGGCGAACGCCTCGCTGCTCCACAGCGCCTGGAAGTTCCAGTTCTTGATCAGCGGCGTCTCCGGCGTCTCCGGAGTCTCCGGTGCCGCGGCGTCCGGCTCGGACATGGGCTCGGGAGGGTCCGCGTCGAGCACGCGGTCCTGCGTACCGGTGCCGCGTTCGCGCGGTTCGGTGGACGACATCCACAACCTCAATTCCGCACCGGCGCGACGCCGGGCAATGTGGTGAGCAGGTCTTCGGCGAGCCGATGCACGTGCGGCTCGGTCAGCACCGACCAGTGGTTCCCCGGCACCGGGAGTACGCGCACGCCGCCGCCGTACAGCGGGGCCAGGCGGGTGGTGAGCCGCTGCGCTCCGCGCGCGTTCACGCCCACCTTGAACACCACGGCCGGGCAGTCCACCGCGCGTGGCCGGTACGGTGCGAGCACACGCGCCTTTTCGAGGAGCAGCTTGCGCAGCGCGGGGTTGCGCCGCATCTGCCGGCCGACCTCGCCCAGGTTCAAAACGCCGGCCACCTGGAAGAAGGCTTGGCTGTACACGAACTCCGGGTCGAGCCCCAGCGGCATGCCGCGCCGGCCCGGCATGAACGCGTCGATGCACAGCAGCGCGTCGACGACTTCGCCGCGCGCGACGAGCAGGCGGGCCATTTCGTGCGCCACGACCGCGCCGAACGACCACCCGCCCAGCGTGTACGGGCCCTCGGGCTGGATGCCGAGCACCGCGTCCACCTGCTGCGCCGCCAGTCGCGCCACGGACCGATGTACGCGGTCCGTGGGTACGGGCTCGAGCCCGTACACCCGGCGGTCCGCGTCGAGCCGGTCGGCCAGCGCCTGGTAGCTGAGCGCGGTCCCGGCGGCGTCGGCGGCAAGGAACAGCGGGCGGCCCGCGCCGTCCCGGAGCCGCACCGTGTTCACCGGCGAGCGCATCGCCGGAGTTTTCGGCCGGTCCCGCTCGGCCAGTTCGACCAGGCGCCCGAACGTGGGTTCGGGGGAGAACTCGGCCAGTGACACCACGAGCCCGGACTGTTCCCGCAGCCGGCTCATCAGGTGCAACGCGATCAACGACTCGCCGCCCAGCGCGTAGAAGTGGTCCGCATCGGAGGCGGGCGGCTGTCCCAGGGCCGTGGCCCACAACCGCTCCAGCACCGGTCGCACCGAGTCCTCGCCGGTGATCGGCACCGGCTGCGCTTTTGTCCGCACGGCGGCCGGCACCGGCTGATCGCCGTTCGGGTCCTGGCCCAGGAACGGGTGCGGCGGCAGGGAACGGCGCACCAGGGATCCGGTGCCCGCGAGCACGGTTTCGCTCAGCACGTCCACGCCGCGCTCCCACAGCGTGCCCAGCGCCCGCAGCAGGCCCAGGTCGCCGTCCTCGGCGCGACCCAGCAGCGGCAGCCCGGTGCGGGTTTCGTCCCAGCGCGCGTTCCAGCGCACCGCGCCCAGCATGGAACCGCCGGGGCCCAGCTCCAGGAACGTGTCGACGCCAGCGTCCAGCAACGTCTCCACACCGGCGTCCATCAGCACCGGCCGGGTGAATTGCGCGGCCCAGTAATCCGGTCCGGCCACAGCCTCCGGGTCGGCCCAGGTGCCCGTGGTGTCGGACACCAGCGGCAGCACCGCGGGCGACGCCTGGGTGTCCGCGACGACCTTGTGCAGGATCTCGGCAGCGGGGGCCAGCAACGCGCAGTGCCCAGGCCGGTCCACGGCCAGCATCCGCACGTCGAGTCCGGTCAAGGCGTCTCCACCCAGCAGCTCGTCCACATCGGACTCGAGTCCGGACAGCACCACGCCGCCGCGGCTGATCACGGACACCTTGACCGCGTGGTCCGGGCCGATCCTGCGCAGCACCTCGTCGGAGGTGCCATTCACCGCGACCATGCGGCCGGGCGGCGCCTCGGCCCACGCCACGCGGGCCCGCTCGTGCACCAGGGCGGCGGCGTCGGCCGGCGACCACACCTCGGCCAGGGCGGCCGGCGCGAACTCGCCGATGCTGTTGCCGAACATCCCGACCGGGGTGATGCCCCAGTCCATGAGCTGCCGGCCCAGCGCGTAGCCGAGGGCGAACAAACCGAGCTGCTGGTTCACGCCTTCGTCGAACCACTCGGGCGCGCTGTCGTCCTCGGCCACGACCGGCGAAAGATCGACGCCGCATCGCTGGAGCACGGCGTCCCGGATCTCGTCGAACCGGCGGCGAAAGCCGGGCAGCAGCCGATACGCGGGCGCACCCGCGTTGTACCGCAGGGTGCCGTGCCCAGGGAACAGGAACGCGACCTTGCCGAGCGGGCGCGGCTGCGCCGGGTCGCCCGCGGCGGCCAGCAGGTCCGCGGCGTGCGCCGGGTCGGAAACCGCGAACGCCTGCTTGTGCTTGTGGACGCGGCGCCCGGCGAACGTGCGGGCCACGGCGTGCACGTCCGGTTCCTCGCGCACCGCGCCGGCCAGGTCGGCGCGCAGCCTCGCCAGCGCCTCCGGCGTCGCCGCCGACAGCGGGAGCAGCGTCCCGCCCGGCCGCGGCGCGGCCTGGTCACGGTCCGGCGGGCCGTGCAGGACGACGTGCGCGTTGGTGCCGCCCACGCCGAACGAGCTGACCGACGCCAGGCGGGCACCACGGTCGGGCCACGGCTGGTGTTCGGTGCACACCCGAAACGGCGTGTCCTCGAGCTCCAGCATCGGATTCGGCTCGTCGAAGTGCAGGCTGGGCACCACTTCGCCGTGGTCGAGCATCAGCACCGTCTTGATGAAGGAGGCCACGCCCGCCGCCGCGCTGGTGTGGCCGAGGTTGCCCTTCACTCCGCCGAGGAGGCAGTAGCCAACCGCGTCGGTGGACATCCGGAACGCCTCGGTCAAGGCCTGTACCTCGACGGGGTCGCCGATCGGGGTGGCGGTGCCGTGTGCCTCGACGTAGTCGATGTCGGCCGCGTCGACGCCGGCGAGCTTCTGCGCGTAGCGGATGACATCCCGCTGGCCGGGGATGGACGGTGTGGTGTAACCCATCTTTTCCGCGCCGTCGTTGTTCAGCGCCGAGCCGAGCACCACCGCCGAGATCCGGTCGCCGTCCGCCAGCGCGTCGGCGAGCCGCTTGAGCACCACCACGCCGACGCCCTCGCTGGGCACGGTGCCGGTGGCGGACGCGTCGAACGGTCGGCAGTGCCCATCCGCGGACAGTGGGCCGCCCGGCTCGTGCCAGTAGCCCCACTCGCCCTTGGGTGCCACGGCGACGCCGCCCGCCAGCGCGGCGTCGCACTCCCGTCTCAGCAGGCTCTGCACCGCCATGTGAATCGCGACCAGTGAGGTGGAGCACGACGTTTGCACAGTCAACGCCGGGCCGCGCAACCCGAGCTTGTAGGCGACGCGGGTGGCGACGTGGTCCTTCTCCAGCCCGAGCACGCGGTCCAGCGGATTCAGGTCCAGGCCGGTGCCGGAGTGGGTGCGGTCGGCGCCCGCGTACACGCCGATCCAGCCGTCGAACCGGGACGGATCCAGGCCGGCATCGTCCAAAGCGGACGATGCCGTCTCCAGGAAGACCCGTTGCTGGGGGTCGATTCGCGCGGCCTCAGCGCGGTGGTAGGCGAAGAACGGCCAGTCGAAGTTCATCGAACCTTCGAGGATGCCCTTGGCCGGCACGAAGTTCGGCCGGCGCACGTCGTCCGGGTCCGCGCCCAAGGTATGCACCAGGTCCTCGACGTCGAACCGGGTGATGCCCTCGATGCCGTCCCGCAGCAGCTCCCAGAACTCCTTGATGTCGTTCGCGCCGGGCAAGCGGCATGCCATCCCGACAACCGCGACCGCGTTCTCGGTGTTGGTCACTCGTTCCCTTCCCGCTCAGGTTTGCCACCGGGTTTCGGCGTCCTTCGGCCCGCGCGCCCTCGTGAGTCGGGCGGACCACGGGAGCTGGCTTCAGCTGCGCTCGGTTCCGGTGCGGCGATCACGCACCGAGCCCAGGAGCCGGTCGCGGCTGCTGCCCTGGCCCGCGGTCGCTTTCTCGGCCGGGGCGGCCAGCAGCTCCGCCTGCCCGCGCACGGTTCCGGCGCGGAACAGGTCGACGGTCCGCAGCGCCCGGCCCGACTCCTGGCTGAGCCGCTCCACGAGGATCACCAGCCGCAGCGAGTCGCCGCCCGCGTCGAAGAAGCTGACGTCGTCGTCGACGTGCTCGGTGTCGAGGACCTCCCGCCAGATGGAGCGCACGAGGCCCAGCCGCGTGGCGGGGTCGGCCAAGTCGGCCTGGTTCGTGGAAGGCTGGTTCAGCACTTTTTCCTCCGGGTCGCGTGCGAGGTCGGCTGCGCTGCGGCGCAGTGCGGCCAGTAGCCGGGTGGTCGTTGGCGCGGTGAACAGCTCCGCCGGGTGGTTCAGGGACAGCGCGAGCCGCCCTCGCCCGGTGGTCTGGTCCAGGCGGACGAACAGCGCGAGGTCCCACTTGCTGTACTCCGGGCGCAAGGGCTGGAATTGACCCACCACGTCGGGGGCGAGCTCCGGCGGTTCCGGTGCGTCGGCCAGGTTGACCAGCACCGGGGTCATCGGCGGACGGACGAGGTCGCGGTCGGGGTCGAGCGCGGCGGCGATCGCGTCCAGCGGCACGTCCGAGTCGATGAACGTCTCCATGCCCGCGGTCCGTGCGGTCCGCAGCAGTTCCCGCCACGAGGTGCCGGCGTCGAGCCGGACGCGCAGCACCAGCGTGGTCATGAACATGCCGATCGCGTCCGCGGCGGCCGGGTCGTCCCGTCCGGGCCAGACGACCGAGAACAGGAAGTCGGTCTGCCCGGTGGTCCGCGCGAAGGTGCCGGCCAGCAGCGCCACGCCGGTCATGAAAACGGTGCAGCCCTCCTGACCGGCGATGGCAAGCACGGCTTGCGTGGCGTCGGCGTCCAACATCGTGTCGGCGGTGGCGCCGATCATCGACAGCTCGGGGCTCTCCGGGTCGCAGTCGTAGGGCAGCGCCAACGTGGTCGGGGCGCCGCGCAACCGATCCACCACGCCGGCGACCCGTCCGGCGAATCCCTCGTCGTCCTGGCCGTCCTGCACCTCCGCGGGGTGCGGCGAGGTGGGGAGCTCCGGCTCGGCACCTCGGGCGAGCGCCCGGTAGGTCGCGCCGATCTCGTTCACCAGAAGTTGCCGGGACACCCCGTCGAACACGATGTGGTGCACGGTCAGCACGAGCAGCGTGCGGACGGCGTCGAGGCGGATCACCTCGGCCCGCGCCGGTGCTTCCTCGGCCAGCTCGAACGGCGTATAGCAGAGCGCTTCCACGAGGCGCTCCACCTCGTCGGCGGACCAGCCGTCGGCGACCGCGTCGGTGAAGCCGACTTCCGGCGCGGACCCATCGGTGCGATATTCGACGCGCCGCGCGGCGGTGTGCAGCCGGAACCGCGAGCGCAGCGCGTCATGGCGTCCCAGCGCGCGTTCCACGGCCGAAGTCAACAATGCGCAGTCGAGAGGACCCGTGAATTCGAGGACGGTCGGCAACAGGTAGGTGGGGCGAAGCCGTTCGATCCGGTCGAGAATCCAGATGCCCTGCTGGGTCGGCGTCGCCGGGTGCCAGGTGCCTTGGCCGGGATGAGAACTAGTCATCGACGTGCTTGCCCCTCGTCCCCGTGATGAGGGTGCGCCGCAGCGACGCCAGGACGCGCGCATTCGGCAACGATCGCATGACCTACCCCCAAGAAATCCCATTGAACGGGAATGAGCCCAGTGCCTGCCGCAGACCCGTTGTTCCAGGGCTGCCGAATCGAACCATAGGGAGGCCTCGCAGTTCCGTCAAGTGCTCGACTACGGCAATTCCGTGGTCCATTTTGGACAAAAATCCGCGGTACCGGTACCGCCGTGGTTGACGATTTCGTGAACGTGGTGATTTACTGTGTCGCCGGGCTGGACCGCGTGTCGAGTCCACGCGCCAGGGCTGGGGATCTGGGGGGTTGACGTGGCGATTATCGGCGCCGGCCTGTGATGCGGCAAATGGCGCTCGGCGTGGACCAAGTGGACCAACCGTTGTCCGACCGAATGCGATTCAATGGTCGCCCGGTCGACGGATATTTGTATTAAGAGAGCGATTTTCGACTCGATTCTTCGGCTTGCGGCAACGACGCCGCGCATTCCGCGCCGAGGTTGACCGTCGAAGTGTCCGGACCACGCCGGATCGGTCGGCTACCCCCGATCGGCGGCCTGCGTCCGGAATAGCACTGTGCCCGCTCGCCGATCAGGAGTCTGCCGGATGGCTCACTCCCCGAACCGATGAGGACACCGGCCATGCCCGTCCACGACGCACCCGTTTCCGGATGCCCGGTGCACGTAGGTGACACCGATCTGGTCGACCCCCACCTCTACAGTGACGGCGACGCGCACGAGGTGTGGCGGGAGCTGCGCGCGGAGGAAGGGCTGAGCTGGCACCAGGTCGACGAGCAACGCGGTTTCTGGTCGGTGGTGCACTTCAAGGAAACCGATCACGTGCTGCGCAACACCGCGCTGTTCACGTCCGAGCGCGGCACCATGCTGGAACTGCTCGGCATGGATGACCCGGCGGGCGGAAAGCAGCTCGCGGTCACCGACCCGCCGCGGCACACGATCATGCAGGCGAGGCTGAAGAAGGCCCTGGCGGTCAAGGCGGTCGACCGGCAACGCGAGACGATCCGCGAGCTGATCACCGACCTGCTCGCGCCGATCGGCGACGGCGGGGTTTTCGACTGGGGCCAGGCCATGCTGGCGATGCCGATGTCTGTGACGGGCACCATGATGGGGCTGCCGCCCGAGGACTGGCCGTGGCTTTCCCGGCTCACCACGATCTGCATCGCCGCCGACGATCTCGAATACCAGGACGAGGGCAGCCGGTCCGCGACGCTGGACATGGCCCACCGCGAGCTGTTCGCCTATTTCCAGGACCTGGTGCGGTTCCGCCGTGACCATTCGGGCGACGACCTGATCAGCGTGCTGATCAACACCAGCTTCGAGGGCAGGCACATGTCGTCCGGCGAGATCGTGTCGAACTGCTACAGCCTGCTGCTCGGCGCGAACGTGACCACGCCGCACGCGCCGAACTTCGTGATGGCCGAATTCATCGACTCCGACGTGCTGCCACAGTGGGCCGCCGAGCCGGAGGTGGGTGCCACCGCCGTCGAGGAGGCGCTGCGCTGGGCGTCGCCGGTGAACCACATGCTGCGCTACGCCACACAGGACGTGATCGTGCGGGGCACCCCGATCGCGGCCGGCGACGCGGTGGTGGTGTGGCTGGGCGCGGCCAACCGGGACGAGACCGAGTTCCCGGACGCCGGGACGTTCGACATCCGCCGCAAGCCGAACAAGCACCTCGCGTTCGGCATCGGCCCGCATTACTGCGTCGGGCACAGCGTGGCGCGGGTGACGCTGCGTACCCTGTTCGAGGAGCTCCTGGCGCAGTACCGGGACTTCGAGCCCGCCGGCGCGCCCGAGCGGCTGGTTTCCAATTTCGTGTCCGGTTACAAGCACGTGCCGATCACCGCGAAGCGGCGTGGTTGACGTCCTCGCCCGCCGGCAGCGGGCACTGCGCTACTACGGCACGCCGGGCAACACCCGGATCCGGCTGTTCTGCTTCCACTACGCGGGCGGCACCGCGGCGATGTTCCGGGACTGGCCGGACCGGCTGCCGCCCGACGTGGCGACGGTGGCGGTGCAGTTGCCTGGCCGGGACACTCGGCTGGACGAGCCACCGTACGTCCACATGGGACCGTTGGTGGCGGAACTGCTGGACGTGCTGGACCCGATGCTGGACGAGCCGTTCGCGTTCTACGGCCACAGCATGGGCGCACGGGTTGCGCTCGCACTGGCGCACGCACTGCGCGCCGGCGCCCGGCCCGGCCCAAGGGCACTGTTCGCGGCCTCGAGCGCCGCTCCCGCATTGGGCACCGAGGTGCGCGGCTGGGACGAGCCCGACGAAGGGCTGATCGCCTACCTGCGTGAACTGGGCGGTACGCCGGCGATCGTGTTCGAGCGCCCCGATCTGCTGGATCTGTTCCTGCCCCCGCTGCGCGCCGACCTCACCGTGGTGGCCACCTCCGGCGCCCCGTCGCGGCCCCCGTTGGACGTCAGGTTGCACGTGTTCTCGGGCGCCGACGACCGGGAGGCGTCACCGGAGCGGATGGCGGCGTGGCGGGAGGAGACCACAGGGCCGTACGCCTTGGACGTCGTGCCCGGCGGTCACTTCTTCGAGCCGGCCGGGCTGGCGCACGTCCTCGACGTCATCGCCACCACCCTCTCCGAGCCTTGCTGATCAGTGCGCCGCGTCCAGCAACGCGCGCTGGTCGGCGGTCAGTGTCAGGTCCACCGCCTCGAGGCTCTCGTCCAGCTGCGCCAGCGACGACGCGCCGACCAGCGGGATGACCGGCAGGTCACCGCCGATCATCCAGGACAGCACGACCTGGTTGGCGGTGGCGCCGGTCTCCCGCACCACCTCGTGCAAAGCCGTGAGCCGGGCCTTGGTGCCCGCGTGGTCGTGCAACTCGCCCAGCGGCCGGTCCTCGCGCACGTATGCGCCGGACAGCAGCGGTGAGTACGCCAAGAGGGTCAGGTCCGGGCGGTCCCGCAGGTAGGTCATCAGCTCCGCGCTGAACAGCCCGAAGTCGCCGTCCTTCGTCCGGCGGCCCGGCACGTCGCCGCGCGCCCGCAGGTAGGTGTGGTGGTACTGGACGACCTCGTAGCTGGGCAGGTCGGCGGCGTCGGCGAGCGAGCGCCATCGCTCCAGCCGCCACGACCAGTGGTTGCTGGCGCCGAGCATGGCCACCGTCCCGTCCCGCACCAGCGAGGCGAAGGTCTCGACGATGTCCTTCTGCGGCGTGTCCATGAAGTCCGCGTGCGCGTACAGCAGGTCCAGCCGATCCACGCCCAGGTTCCGGCGGCTGCGCGCTGACGACTCGCGGATCACATGCGGCGCCAGGCCTTCCGGGTTGAAGACGTCACGGCCCGAGGTCTTCGGCCGGCCGCCGAGCTTGGTGGCGATCACCACCTCGTCGGTGATGCCCCGGCTGCGCCGCCAGCGGCCGAGCAGCACCTCGCTCTCCCCGCCCTGGGTGCCGTTGATCCAGAACGCGTAGTTGTTGGCAGTGTCGAGGAATGTGCCGCCGGCCGCCACGAACCGGTCCAAGATGGCGAACGCTCGCTCCTCCTCGACGACCGTGCCGAACAGCATGGCACCCAACGCGAGCGCGCTCACTTCTCGGCGTTGCTCGGGGTTGGTGCCGATCTTCCGATACTTCATCCGGGTGTTGTCTCCAATGCGGTGGCGTGAACGTGTTCCGAACAGATCATGATGTACGGTCCCCGTCGAGATCCAGAAACAGGTGGTCCAGACCGACGTAGGCGAGATTGGGTCCCCACTCGACGGCGTTTTCAGCCAACGCGGCGTCGGGGAACCGTCGGGCGAACCGGCGC
Organism: Amycolatopsis sp. NPDC049253; assembly: GCF_040678995.1. NCBI lineage: Bacteria > Bacillati > Actinomycetota > Actinomycetes > Pseudonocardiales > Pseudonocardiaceae > Amycolatopsis > Amycolatopsis sp. NPDC049253. Next base: position 18,669 of record NZ_JBFAQX010000040.1, read on the forward strand.
AGCACCGTCGCGGCCTCGAGCCGGGCCAGTGGCGCGCCGATGCAGTAGTGCACGCCGTGGCCGAACACCAGGTGCCGGTCGGCGTGTTCGACGACCGGGGGGAGGTCGGACAGGTCCGTGTCGAACAGGCCGCCGCCGGCCAGCGAAACCAGCACCAAATCGCCCGCGCGCAGCGAGGCGCCGTCGAATTCGAAGTCTCGCGCGACGACCCGGCCCACGTTGCGCAGCGGCGGTCGCTTCTCCAGCACGGACTCGACCAGGGACTCGACCTCGCCGGGCCGGTCGGCGCGGACCCGTTCCCACAGGACAGGGTCGTCCAGCACGGCCAGCAGGCAGGACCCGATCAGTGAGGCGGTGGTCTCCAGGCCACCGAACAGGATCATTGCCCAGGTCGCGGTGGCACGGGCGCGGTCCTCCGGAGTGTCGCGAGGAAAACCTTGCAGAGCAGGGGAAAGCTCCAGCGCCTCGGCCATCTCCAGCATGACGCGGTGCGCGGACCGGGCGTGGTCGCGCCGGTACATCGCGGCGATGAAGCCGGACAGGGTCTTGGACCACGTGTGCAGCACGGCCGGTTCCCGTGCCACACCGACGATGTGGCCCATCACCCGTCCCGACACGCCTTCGGCCACGGCCGGCACGGCGTCGTGCCGGCCGTCGGCGGCCAGGTCGTCCAGACAGGCGTCCACGATCGCGTCGACTCGAGGGCCGAGGGACCGGGTGAAGGAGGCGGAGAACATGCGCTGCAACGGTTTGCGCAGCGCGATGTGCTCCTCGCCGTCTGTGTGCACGAACCACAGTCGGAGGAATTCGGTCAGGTCCCGATGTTCCCGCCGGGCCTCCTCCGTCATGTACAGCTCGCCCAGCCGCTTCGAGGTCTGGGACGAGAACCCCTGGTGGTTGAGGACGACGCGGGCCAGTGCGGGGTCGGAAACGACCCAGCATTCGAGCCCGTCGTCCCACATCATGCCGCGCACGTCGTCGCGGACCAGCTCGGTCATGACCGCGCCGCCTGATCGATGAGCTTGTTCAGGCCCGCGGGAGTCGGCGCCAGCAGGAAGTCCCGCAACCGCACGGACACACCGAGTTCGTCGCGGACCAGCCGCAGCAGCCGCACCGCACCCATGGAATTGCCGCCGACGGTGAAGAAGTCGGTGTCCGCGGCCAGCTCGACAGGCCGGTCCAGAGCGCGGGCGAACAGGCCGGGCGCCATGCCGAGCGGGTCCGCGTCGGGTGCCGCGATCCGCTGCCCGGCGGGTGCCGCCACGGCCGCCAGCGCCCGGCGGTCCACCTTGCCGTTGCCGGTCACCGGAATCCGATCCACCACGGCCCACAGGCTCGGCACCATGTACGCGGGCAGCCGATCGGCCACGAGGTCCCGCAGCTCTTCGGTCTCGACCGGCAGGCGCATGGGCACGATCGCGGCGAGCAGCCGCTTCTCGGCGCTGTCCCCATCGCTGACGACCACGGCCGCGTCGCGCACCCTCGGGTCGGCGGCCAGCACATCGGCTATGGCGGACAGCTCGATGCGGTAGCCCCGCAGCTTCACCTGGTCGTCTCGGCGGCCGAGGAAGCGCAACCGCCCGGCGCGGTCCACGCGGACGAGGTCACCGGTGCGGTAGAGCCGGTCCGGGACGTCGGGGGAGAAGTGGTCGAAGCTCTTGGCCGACTCGGCCTCGTCGCCCGCGTAGCCGTGTGCCAGGCCCTCACCCGCCACGTACAGCTCACCGACCGCGCCCGGCGGCACGATCCGGTGCCGCCGATCCAGTACGTGCACGCGAGTGCCGGGCAACGGGGTGCCGATGGGCAGGGGCCCGTCGACCTCCGCGGTCGACGTGACCGAGTGGGTGGTGGTGAAGGTGGTGTTCTCGGTGGGGCCGTAGCCGTTGGTGACGACGATCCCGGGGTGGCGCTCCAGCACGTGCGCCGCTTGGGCGTGCGGCACGACGTCGCCGCCGGTGAGAAGGTGCCGGAGGCTGCCGAATCCGGCCGGCGCGAACTCCTCGACCAGCCGGAACAGGCCCGCCGTCAGCCATGCGACGGTGACCTGCCGGTCGAGCAGGAACCCGCTCAGCTCGCTGGGCGACGGCAGGCCCGCCGGGTACACCTCCAGCGCGGCGCCGCCCGCGAGCGGGCCCCACAACTCCAGGGTGGACGCGTCGAACGCCAGCGGAGACAGGCGGAGCATCCGATCTTCCGGTCCGAAGTGGACGAAATCGGGGTCGTGCACAAGCCGCACGATCGCCCGGTGCGGCACCGCGACGCCCTTGGGCAGCCCCGTGGAGCCGGAGGTGAACGCGAGGTAGGCCACATCGTCAGGGCCCGTCGCCGTGGGCTCGGCGGACGAGGACCCCCAGGTCGGTTCCCACGTCGCACAGGCCGGCACGCCGAAGCGGGCGATGGCGTCGGGGGAAGCGGCCAGTGCGGCCTTCGGCGCGGCTTTGGCCAGGATGTGCCGGACCTGCGCCTCGGGTTGGCCCAGGTCCACACCCACGTACGCGGCACCGGCCCACGCAATGCCGAGCACCGCCACGACCTCGGCCATCGACCGGTCCAGTGCCACCAGCACCCGGTCACCGAGACCGACGCCGAGTTCGCGAAGCCGGCGCGCCTGCTCGGCGGCCGCGCCCGCGAGCTGTGCGTAGGTGAGCTCCAGCTCGCCCTCGCGCACCGCCACCGCGTCCGGGGTGCGCTGCGCCGCCCGGCGGAACAGCTCGTCCGCGGTGACCGCCGGGAAGTCGCGGCGCGTACCGTTCAGGGCGTCGAGCGCCGCCCGTCGCTCGGCGGAGAGGCACCGGAGGTTCTCCACTTTGCCACCGGCTGTGGCGAGTTCCCTGGCGGCCGTGGTGAAGTCTTCGAGGAACGCACGTGCGTCCGCCTCGCTCCACAGCGCCGTCGCGTACTCCAGCTGTGCTCCCAGCGTCGGGCGGGACCGGCCGAACAACAGGGACAGGTCGAACTGGGCGCCGCCGCCGTGTCCCTCCTCGACGCGGAGCCGCACGTCGCCACTCTCGATGCTCTGCGGCACCAGCTGGTCGTGCATGCCGAAGGAGACCTGCACGAGCGGGTGGGCGCTCAGCCCGCGCTCCACACCGAGCCTGGTGACCAGCTCGTCGAACGGCAGTGCGCCCGCCTCGATGCTGCGCGCCAGCGATTCCTGCACCGCGCGCAGGTAGCCCGCGGGATCCGCGTCGTCGTCGACCTCCAGCAGGACCGGCACCAGATTTCCCGCGACGGCGACCAGTTCGGCCAGCTCGGCGGTGTCGCGTCCGTAGAGGGATACACCGACCAGCAGCCGGTCGACGCCGGTCCAGCGACTCAGCGCCAGGCCGTACGAGCCGAGGAGCAGCGCGAAGGGGGTGATGCCCAGGTCACGTGCGCGGTCCCCGACCAGTGTCGTCAGGTCGGAGTCAAAGTCGAGCGGGATGCGTTCGCCGGCCGGGTCCTGGACCGTGGGGCGGGGCTGGTCCGTGGGCAGTTCGAGCACGGTGGGCGCGCCGTCGAGGTGCTTGAGCCAGAACTCGGCCAGCCGGTCCCACTCACCGCTGGAGCGGTCCTGCGCGTGGTGGCGCAGCAATGCTTCCGTGGTGGGTGCGGGTCCGGTGCGCGGCAGGGGGTCGCCCACCTTCAGTGCCCGGTAGGAGCCGAACAGCTCGTCGAGCAGCAGTCCGACCGCCCACCCGTCGAGCAGCACGTGGTGCGCGACCAGCACGACCGCCTGCGTTCGCGCACCGGAGATGAACAGGTAGCGCAGCGGGGGCGCGGTGGTGAGGTCGAAGGGGACGCGGCCGTACTCGGTGGCGGTGGCGCGGACGAACTCCTCGAAGTCCGGGCCATCGTGCCCGATGTCCACGATCTGCGGTACCGCCTCGTCCAGCACCACCGGCACGACCTCGCCGTTCTGCTCGCGGAGCAGGGTGCGCAGCGAGGCGTGCCGCGCGGTCGTGGCGGTGGCGGCGCGTCCGAAGACCTCACGATCCAGCGTTCCACTGTCCACATAGGAGGTGAACACCAGGTTGTAGGTCGAGCCGCCGAGGATGTTCTCGACCAGCCACATGCCCCGTTGGGTCGGGGTCAGCGACTGCCCGGCCGGCTCGGGTGCCGCGGTGGCGGCGGGCGCCGTGCCGACTGCGTTCGCGAGCACCGTGCCCAGCGGCGCGGACGAGAGCAACTCCGCCACCGACAGCCGCAGCCCGAGCTGTTCCTGGGCAAGGGCCGTGAGCCGAATCGCCCGCAGCGAATCGCCGCCGAGTGCGATGAAGCTGCGGCTGGCGAACCCCGTTCTGTCCGTCGCCGGTCCGAGGACCGAGAGCGCGTACTCGTCCAGTGACATGCCGACCTCCGGGTCTTGGGTGGAACTGCTGCCTGGGCCCGGTGCGGACCAGGCGGTGGTCACAGCCCGACGAGACCCGTCAAGGGGGTCGCTTCACAGGTCGGACGTGGCCGGCAGCGGTGGGCGCGGGAGGAGCGAGGTGGAGTTCCCCATCGGTGTCCGCAATCCTCGTCGGACTTCGAGTGCGTGAGGTCGCGAAGACCCGAACGCGCCATTGCGCGCAGTCCCCAGCCGGTCACGCCAATCCCCCCATGGCTGCGATGCTAAGAGTGTTCGCCAAACCCTGTCAACATCCGCTGTTCGGCCTAGTGAAGCATTCGGCCGATACTTATCATTCCACGTTCCCGACGATTCCTCTCGGCCTGACCTCGCTCGCGCGGGACAGTTTTGTGCTGTGTCAAGGGCCGGAGAGGCTATTCCGGAATCGGTGTTTCCGTCGTTGTCGATCAGTATGTATCGGTGACCGGTAAGTGCTCACTGAACGTGAGGGAAAGGTGTTGATCACGGGTTTCCACCGCCTCGTCCCGCCGGCGCGGCCTGGGGTGGGACGGAGGCGGTGGGTCACGAAGGTATGGACCGTCATCGCCGTCTGCTCGGTTGGATCGCGCTCGGGTGCTGATCGCGCGGTGGCCGTGGACAATCACGATTCGAACCATTTCCAATCTGTTTCGCAGCCGGAGCTTCGCCTGGAACGACCTCAGCGCCGTGACGATCAAATGCTGGGGCGCCCGCATCGCGGACGAGGTCGCCGCCACGCTCCCGATCGGGCTGGGAACGTATGGCCGCAAACACGGCATCGCATTCGAGCTCGCCGACGGATCACTCTTCCCGACCTCCGCGGCAACCGCGTGGGTTGGCGCGAACGCGCGTCACATCCTGCTCGATGTTCTCGACGCCCGGGCCACCGCGAACGGTGTCACCGTCCGGATCGTCAACCCGAACAACGGCGGCCTGTTCAGGTTCGGCTGGGACATCCGTATCGGAGAGGGAATTCCACGATCGCGGAAAGCCCGTCCGTGAACGAGATCCGGACCGACCGTGGGGCCGGCCGTGCGCTTGATCGCGCTGTGGTGCGCGCTGGCGTTGGCCGCTTCGGTGGCCGTGTTCGTCGACTCGTTCCTCTCCGGCGCGCCGCATCTGTCGCGTCCGGTGTTGTTCACCGCTGTCGTCGGGATCTTTCCGGTGGTCGCGATCATCGTTGCGACAGTTGCCCTGCGTCGCTCGGAGTTGCCTGTCGGGACGATCGCGCCTCGCCTCTTGCGGCTGCTTCCGGCGCCGGCGAGGAATGCGCCTGCGAGCGTGAGCGGGAGAGGGGTGCTCAGAGCAACCGTGAGCTGGCCTGCGCCGACCACGACCAGTGCAACCAGCCCGACCAGGCCAGGACGGGCTCCAGCGCCACGCTTGCTGACCAGCAGCGTCGAGGTGATGGTGCCGAAGCTCTGCGCGCCGACCAGTAGACCGGCGAAGCTCGGGTTCCAGGAGCGTTCGCGGGCGAGCAGCAGCGGTAGAACGCCAGCTCGCCTGTGGTTCGGTTGCGGCGGATCAGCAGCCACCGGTGCCCGCCGGGCTCGTCGATGTCGATGTCGGCGAAGGCCCAGTCGTAGTAGCGATGTCCTTTCGCGACAGCGCCGGCGGAGAGGCGTTGCCAGACGTGTTTGGGCCGCCTCGTGGCGATGCCGTCAGCGCGCAGTGCGCCTGCGGTGGTGCTGACGCGGCGGTCGCGGCCGATGGCGAGGACGTATCCGATGCCGCGTTGTTCGAATTTTTGCGCAGGCGGGGGTCGGCGCCGTAGACCGCGTCGCCGGCGGCCATCCGGCCTGGACCCCGGCGTCGAGGGCACGGCCGATCATGGTGGTCGCCAGTGCCGGTTTCGTCGCGAATGTGGTGTCGTCGGGGATGCCGGATTTCGGGAGGTAGAGGGCTCTGTCGATGAACGCGTGGCCGGCGTCGGTGGCGTAGGTGAGGTAGACCGCGACCTGGGCGTTCTCGATGCGACCCGCGGTCCCGGTGTATTGGCGTTGCACTCCGACGGGTGGATACCTTGCACGGCGCCAGTGTCGCCGAGGTGGTCGGTGACACTGGCGCGCAGGTCGTCACGAACCTCCCCGGAATCCCAGACTGCTGTGCGCAGCAGGTGTTGCAACCCGTCGGGGGGTGTCGTCGCCGGCGTGTTCGGAGATGGCCCAGCAGTTCTTGTCCGGCAGGTCCGACAGCAGCCCGAGCAGCGGTGTTCGTGCTCGCCGGCGGGATTCGACGCGGGTGAACCGGCTTGCGATGCGGGAGATCATCTCCACGACCATCGCCGCCCAACGGTCAGGGTTTACGCTGGGGCCCGCGGCCGCCGGCCGATCAGGGTCAGTCCACACAACCGGCCACGATCAACTGGCGGCCGCACCCGTCTGCGGGCAGCCCACCAGCGACATCGCGAAGTGCGGCTGGAGTAATCAAGGGCGCCGACGGCTTGTTGCCGGGAGTTTCAGCTTTGCCGGAGGTTGCCGATCACGAATTCGGCCATTTTCGCGAGTCCGCCGCAGCGGTCGTTGTCCCAGTAGCTGCCGGGCAGGTCTTTGCCTTGGATGTCGAAGGTGAGCATCTGGTCGAGGGTGACTTGGACGGAGACGGAGCATTCGTAGGTGTGCCGGAAGACGTGGTAGACGACTGCGGGGAGGCCGGCGATCGACGTCTCGGTCCACGGGTCGAGTTCGCCGTCCTTCTTCAGGGGGGAGACTGACAGTTCGGCGAGGGTGCTCGGGTTCTGGACCGGCTTGAGGGCCTCGAAGAGTGCTCCGCCGTGGTTGGTCCACGAGCAGCCGAACGCGGGCAGCGTGGCTCGCCTGTTCGCGCGGATGTCGTTGGGTGGGTCGGCCACGACGGCTGCGGCTTGGTCTTTGGTGAGCAGGCTGCACGGGTCCGAGTCGAACTTGGCCAGGTCGACGGGCCGGTCGACCTGGGTGAACGGCAGTGGCGCACCGGTCTGCGCCGGAGCCGGAGGCTGCGAGAGCAGGCGGTGCGGCTTGGCCGGACCACACCCGCTGAGCAGGCCCGCGGCGAGGACCACGAGCCCGGCCAGTGCCCATGCCCTCATGCCTGGGCCGCCGACGGCTCGACGCGCCACTGCTTCTCGTCATCTATTCCGGAGCTGCCGGGCAGGTCGGGAATATCCGGGAAATCGGTGTTGCCTTGCACCAGAGCGATGGCTTTCTGCTTGAACCCGCCCAACGTGTCTCGGGCTTGTGCGAACAAGCCGACGATCGACTCGACGAGGGTTGCGAACGCGTCCACCACCGCGTCGATCAGGTCCTTCGACGTGAAGATGTCCGCGATGGGAATCACCGAGGTCACGGCTGCAATAATCGTCTTGTAACCAAGCTTCCCCAGCTCGACAGCGCATGCGCCGATGAACTCGATGGCCTTGCTGTAGGTCTCGATCACACAGCCGGCGATGTCGGTGAGGACACCGGACATGCCGGCGACGACGTTCTGCTGACCTTCGAGGGCTTTTCCGACCCTGCCCGCGTAGGTCGTGAATTGGTCAGCAGCGCGGCCACTCCACGTACCGCTCACCGACTGCACAGCTTCGTCGATGTTGTCGCCGGCATCAGCGAGGGTGTGGTTCTCCGCGAACTCCATGGCCAAGTTCTGGACCTGACGGTCAGGAAGTCGAGCTCCTCGAAGCTCTGGTCGTCGTCCGGTTCGGGCGGGTAGTGGGAAGGTTCCGGCGCGGTCGCGTGCCGCTGCGGTGCGGAGCCCGTGGCCGGTGGAGGAGCTTGTTTGCCGAACAGCGCGTTCAGCTGTGGCAACGACGACGCCAGCGCCTCGTTGCGCGCGTTCCGGATGGCGTCGACGATGCCGACCCCCAGCTTCTGCGCGTGCGCGCCACGGAGCGCCCGGTCGTCGATCCGCAGGTCGACCAGCTTTCCCTGGCCCGTCACAATTGCGCTGACCAGCTGATCGGCCGACCTTGCGGTGTGTCTCGCGGCCGCGAGCTGCGCGTCCAGCTCGCCGGCCTGCCGCTGCATCAGCCGCAGATCGCGGCCCGGCGCGGTCATGACCGCAGCACGGTGTCGCGCATCCAACTCCCCCTACTTTAGGTTCCATCAAGTGACGGAACGTGCCCAGTGGATCTTACTGCGACTCACCGACAAGGCAGAACCGGAAGGGGGAACAGCCGGGTTGAGTGCTGGATGCCGCCCCACCGCCACCGGGCCGGACATGGTGTCGAACGGCGGAAGCGAGAGCTGATCATCGCCGTTGGCGACTTCGACCAACTATCGGTGGCCCCACATGTCGGCGTCGTCGTGCGACCGACTTCCCCTTAGAAACGTTCGGTCCGCGACCCGAGCGACAGGCGTATGGATAGTGCGCAAGTCGCCCCAACTGGGCCAGCCTCCCCGGCTCGCTGCCGGCGAGGGCGGCACCGGTGTCGCCGAGCGAGTCGACCATCGCGTAGACGTCGGCTTCGATGAGCGCGGCTGGCTTGCGTGCTGTCGCTAGCTCGGCCTGAGCGACGGCGCGGTCAGCCGGTGCTTCGTTGATGCTCTCGACGAGTGCCACCGGGTCGACCCCGGAGGCGTTGGCGTTTTGGAAGCGCCGCAGCTTGGCTTCCGCGTCCTCCAACTTCTTTCGAGCGGTTTCGCTGGTCGTGGGTTGCGACGTCGGCTGAGCTTGGATCAGCTGGTTGACGGTTCGGTCGATGTTCCGGCGGTCGAAGACGTTATGCCGGTCTCCGTGTTGATCCGGCACCTCGTGAGTGGTCGTCGCGGGCTCCCCGGGGTCAGTCGGGGAGTTCGGCGGGTACGGCGATCACGTCGACGAGGGCGCCGTTGCGGAGCACGGTGACTTCCATCTGCAAGCCGATCGCGTCGGAGAACAGGCGTTTCTGGAGTGATTGTGCGTTGGGGAGCTGGGTGCCGTCGACGGCGAGGACCAGGTCGGCCGGCTTGAGTCCGCTGCGTGCGGCGGGGCTGTCTTCTACCACCTCGACGATGCGCAGGGCGGTGCGCTGTGCGAATCGTTCGGTTTGGGCCGGTGTCAGGGGCGCCGGGGCGGTGACCAGGCCGAGGTAGGCGCGGCGGACTCGGCCGTCGTGCATCAGTGCGTGGACGATGCGGTGGGTGGTGGCGTTGATGGGGACCGCCAGCCCGAGGCCGAAGCCGGCGACGGCGGTGCTGATGCCGACGATCCGGGCGTGGCTGTCGGCCAGTGCGCCGCCGGAGTTGCCGGGGTTGAGCGCGGCGTCGGTCTGGATAACGTTCTCGATCAGCCGGGCGGCGGTGCGGGTGCGGGCCGGGATGCTGCGGCCGAGCGCGCTGACCACTCCGGCGGTGACGGTGCCGGCCAGGCCGAGCGGGTTGCCGACGGCGACGACGAGGGAGCCGACGAGAAGATTGTCGGCGTCGCCGTATTCCGGTGGGGCGGGGATTTCCCGGTCGGCGCGGATCACGGCGATGTCGGAGAGGGGATCGCTGCCGACGACGTCGAAGCGCGCGACGGTGCCGTCGGCGAATTCCGCGGTGCCGTGGTCGCCACCGGAAATGACGTGCGAGTTGGTGATCAGGTGGGATTCGGCGGTCAGGACGACGGCCGACCCGGCGGACTCCCCGTTGCGGGAGCGGACGGTCAGCGCTGCGACGCGGGGTGTGAGCTGCGCGGCGACGGAGGTGACGATGGCCGAATAAGCGTCCAGTGCGTCCGGCTCCGCCTTGTCGTTGTTCATATCGTGCAAACGCCTGGTGGCGGGTGCCCGATTCCGTGGTTCACCGTCAGCGAACTGCGACTCGCGGTCAAGTACGGTCCTGTGGGGGAGTTCGATTCGCAGCCTGCGCAGTTAGGGCCAAGCTCAGCGGATCGCGACCTAATCCAGCACCTGGACAACCGCGGGTCGACGGTGTCAGCTTGGAGGCTGGCGCATCGCCGGTCTATTGCCGCACCGTCAACGACGCGGCCATGGCCGCGGTGCAGCCTGCGACCCAGCGAGGTCGAGATCGCAGCGGCGCTCGCCCGCCACAGCAGACAAGGCCGCGACCTTTGCCTCGTCACCGCCTCCGTCGGAGGACTCGACGGCACGCGTTGCCCTCCCATCGAGTTGGTCGTGGAGGCGCAGGGGCTTGTGGGACCACGACGGGTTCCGCGACGGGGTCGCCGCCTGGACGTGCACTTCATGTGCAAAACCGCCGTGGCTTTTCCGACGTCCTCGGAGCCGCCGGAAAAGCCACCGTAGGATCTTGAGGGCGTTGCTTCCTCCATGCGAGCGCCAGAGAGGAACATACTGTGTCCAGAGAACCGGGCTTCCAGGTCACCGGGGAGGCCGCGGAGCGCTACGCCGCCACCTCGTATCCGTTCATGAGCCCGTTCGTTGCCGCGCTGGCACAGTACGTGCACGCCGGGGACGCGGTACTGGACGTGGCGTGCGGTACCGGGTACGCGACCGAGGTCGCCGCGGATCGGGCGGGGGACAAGGGCACTGTGACCGGGGTCGATGTCAACCCGGGCATGGTGCAGGTTGCCACCCTGCACGCGAAAGGGCGCTACGAGATCCACCTAGCGCCCGCAGATCGGCTCCCCTTCCCCGATGCCGGGTTCGATGTCGTCCTGTGCCAGCAGGGCCTGCAGTTCTTCCCCGATATCCGGGCCGCTTTCGACGAGGTGGTCCGTGTCCTGCGTCCCGGCGGGCGGTTCGCCGCCACCTTCTGGGCCGCCCGGGAGAAATCGCCGTATATGGGAGCGCTGCTCAAGGGCCACTCGGACGTCCTGGGTTACTCGCCGCCACAAGACCAGGTGTTCACCAGCGAACCCGCGAAGTTCGTCGCCGGGGCGACCGAGGCCGGACTCATCGGCGTGACCGTTGAGGAAGTCGTGGCCGAGGTAGCGCTTCCGTCGCTGCCCGCCTACGCCGAGGCCCACTTGGGGGCGCTGCCGTGGGCCGCCGGCCTCGACGCGGAGACGCGGAAGGACATCGCGAAGGCCGCCACCGCAGAGCTGCACGCGTACCACACCCCGGATGGCGGGGCACGCGTTCCCTTCGTCTCCCACCTGCTGCAAGGCCGATCGCGCCCGTGACAGGCCCGGGTCTGCCCGGTCGGCTCTGTTCCGCAGCCGGCGACCGGGTGGGATCCGGTGACGTGCCCGTCGGCGTCGGTGCCGCCGCTGCGGGCCACCCGCTGTGGTGATGTCCCGCGGTGGTCTGCACCGACAGCCGATAGCCGAGGGGCGCTGCCAGAGGCGGTCGCAGAGCAGCTCCGTGCCTCTGGTGAGGTGCCGGCGTAGGTGGTGGGTACGGCCAGATACTGCACGGACAGTTTCCGGGTTGGACCAGGGCGCAGGAACGTCGCGGGCGTTGCCAATTTGAGCACGAGGTCGTGATCTTCACCGTAGGTTCCTCGGCGCACGCCGACTGGCGCACCTGCTGAGGCCCGGTTCCAGGCCGACCAGCCCCATCAGACCGAAGGATTTCCCGCCACGCTCATGCCTTCTCTACTCAGGTTGACAGCACTCCAGGGTCTTCTCGCGGATGTGGTCGGGGTCCCCGTAGTACTCGCCGACCTGCGGCGGCGTCGTGGACGGGCATCGTCAGCTTGGCATTCGGCGGACCGCACGCAGAGCAGGGACGCTGCTGGCGGCCACGACAGACCATCACCCGATGTTCTTTCTCGCGCAGAGCAGCGCCACACCGAGCAGAACAGCAACCGCAGTGGTGGTGACCACCACGAGCGTGACCAGCCGTCGGAACGCCGCCTTGCTGGTCAGAGCTCGGATGAGCACGTCCTGAAGTAGCGCGATCCAGGACGATGACGCCGGCGTCATCGTCACCGCTCAAGGTCATGGCGCCGCTCGGGCTGGGTCGCGCTCGACTCAGCCGGGATACATCTCATCCCCAGCCTGCGTCTACACGCCTCGGACTCCGAGCATCCACGTGAGCCGTAGGGGCACGCCGCGCTGACCTCGCTCCAGTGGCAGCCAGCAGGACGCTGCGCCCCACCCGCGACGTTGTAATCCTGCGGTTTCGGTGGTGACCTCGACCGCGACATCGCACCACGACTGCGCGAAACGCGGTGCGAACGCGTATACGGCGTGATCAGCACGCGTCTCTCAGCTCGATCATCGCAACGCACCCGGTGCTTCAGACGTCACGCCGACCTGACTCGGTGAAGACGATGCCAAACAAGCCAGCCGTCGAGCGCCCAGTTTTGGTAGTCGCCGACGTCCATACTCCGACCGTTACGACGCGGGGGAGAGGAGATGGGGAGGGTGGGCATGACTGCCGCCGATCTGCTGATCAGAGCTCGTGTTGGAGATGGTGATGCTTTCCGTGAGCTGACCGAGCCGCACCGGCGCGAGCTGCACGTGCACTGCTACCGGATGTTGGGGTCGTATCAGGACGCCGAGGATGCCCTGCAAGAGGCGCGCTGGTCGCATCTACACACCCGCCTCTCGTTGTAATGTCCGTAACGGCGGCCCCACGACCTCGCCCGGGGCCAGGCGCGCACGGACGGAAAGCGCGAAATTCCTCCCACCGATGAAAACCTCGAGACAGGGGCCCTATCAATCACGAACGCAATCACCGGACGGCCGTGGAGTAAGGACAGCAGGCGCGACGCGCACCGAGCGCGGTTACTCGACAGCCTGCGGGCGCAGTGTTCGGCGCCACCTTCACCGAATGCGGACTGTGCGCAAGTTGGTGTGGCTGGAGGGGCCAATGGACGGGCTATGTAGATTCTTTTGGTGCAGGCGAAGAGTACGGTAACACCTGCTCACGATATACGGTGGCGCGGTCGGGGCAACTCTCGGTGGCTTCGAACCGGTTTCGGTCTTTGAGCAGTATGGGAAGATAGGTGTATATCATGACGTCCACGGTGGTTTTGCGTCCATCTTTACGCCGGCCGGCGACGATCTACACGCTATCCGTAATGATTCTCGCGTGGATGTTCATTGTGATTGTTCCGCTGGTTACTGATTCTCTTGATCGCGCTTCACAGGTTTTCTGGTGGGGGATTTGCGTAATCGCCTTCGGGCTGATCCCTGTGCTCTTCCTGCGACGTATTAAAATTGTTGTAATGCAGGATTTAGTGCTGGCGGGCGATGTGGGACTTCGTGTGCGGAAGGTTTGACGAGAAGATATTGCGTACATTCGTCGTTCCCGGCGAATGAGGAGGTTTATGGTATTCGTCGGCCGCGACGATCGCGTGTCGGCTGTTGCGCGTGATGTGTGGACTGACGCTCAGATTGAGCAATTGCGCATGGCTCTCGATGTTCCTGTTCGTGTATCGAGATAGCGGTCTCGACGTGGAGGTGGCCGCCGTCCTCGGCGGTGGCTTCGCCGTCGCGGTGAGCGCCGGCGCTGGCGCTGCGCGTGCTGCGGGAGTGCGCAAACGGGGCCGGAGGCCAGATCTTGTGTCACCGTCCGCAGTGGACTTCTTCGTTTACCCGCTCAGAGTGGTCAACGGCGCACCCGATAGCGCAGGTGAAGGACGTCTGCGACACCTTGAGCTCTCCACTCTCGTCCAACGGGACGTCACCGCTGGACAACCAGTCGAACAGCGGCCCGGGCTGGTCGTTCTCGTCCGCGACGAAGCCGTCCACCGACACCGAGCTGTACATGACGACTTTGCCCACGGGACTCTCCTCTGCGTTGGGGTGCCCCCAAACTAGCGTGTCGTGAGCTGTCGCTGCGGTATGAAATCAATCGGCCGCCAGCGGCCAGTCGTCCATGGCGTGGCCGGGATGTTCGCGCAGGAACCGCAGCCGGACTTCGACGTAGCGGGTCGGCGTGAGCCCGGTGAACGCCCGGAACTCGTGGCCGAAGTGGGCCCGGTCGAAGTAGCCTGCGCCACCGGCGCGGTAGCCCCAGTCGATCGGTCCGGCGGGATTGATCGCGAACACGGTGGCGGTGAAGTGGCAGGTGAGGGCCAGCTGATCGACGACGATCTGCGGCTCGAGGACGGTCCGGGTGCGCCGCGGCCGACTGCTGCACCCCGGCCGGACACATCACCGGTCCGCCCAGGACGCCATGACTCGAGTGAAGGTGATCGAGGCGGAAACGCGGACGGCCCGCCGGATGTCCGGCGGGCCGTCGCGTCGTGCTGCTGTCGAGGATTCGGTGCTGACTCGTCAGTTGGTGTCGGGGCCGGGGAGGTAGGCGCCGGGCACCTGGTTGGGTGGGTAGATCTTCGTGTCGCCCGGGTAGGGCGTCTTCCATTGGTGGGCCTGGTACCAGGTGTAGCGGTTCATCTGCTCGGGGTTCGAGTAGTCCGGGATCGCGCCGTTGCCGGTGGTGTGCTGGCCGGCGAGCCAGGTTTGCCACGCGGCGGCGGTGGCCTGCATGTCCGCCGGTACAGCGACTTTCTGCGCCTCGGCCTTGTTCAGCGCGGCCGCCGCAGCGCCCGTCTGGCCCAGGGTGTCGAGACCGCACGACGGCGCGGTGGCGATGCCCTCGGTGAGCGGAACCTGGTTCCGCACCGTGGTGAACGGCGTGTAGTCGGGTTTGTTGGTGAACGCGTCGACCATCGGTGTGGCCGCCGCGAGCTTCTCGTTGAGCGGCTGCGCTCCGAGCATCTGCTCGATGGTGCGGACCATGCTGATCTGCGAGTAGTAGGTACTCACGGTCTTGCCGTGCACCGCGTACGGGCTGATGACCTGGACCGGGGCGCGGTGTCCGTCGACGTGGTCGGCACCGTCCTGGCTGTCGTCGTCGACGACGAAGATGGCCGAGTCCTTCCAGTACTGGCTGTGCGAGATCGTGTCGACGATCTGGCCGATGGCGAGGTCACCGTCGGCCACGCCCGACTCCGAAGTGGTCGGTCCGCCGGTGTGGTCGCTGGACAGCCACACCATGTTCAAGTTGGCCGGACCGTTCTTCTCGAAGTCCTGCTTCCACAGCTGGGCGCGGTAGACGTCCGGGATCGACAGGTCGAACGGCGGGGACTGCGGGTCGGCGATCGCGTTCAACGACGGGATCGCCGAGCCGTAGGTACCCTTCAGCGCGGGCGCGGTCAGCTGGCCGGCATCGCCGCCGTTCTGGACGCTCGTGGCCGCGCAGTAGTACTGCTGCCAGCTGCCGGAGGGCCTGCCCTCCATGTACTCGAACTCGCCGTAGTTCCTGGCCGTCTTGCCGGCGGCCTCGACCCCGGTCCACAGGAAACCGGCACGCTGGTGACCGAGGACGTCCTCTTCGGTGTCGTAGCTGCGCTGGTATTCACCGGCCGAGGATTCGGTGTACTCGGGGTTGTCACCCTCCATGAGCCAGTTGTGGCCCTCGGCGGAGTTCGTCGCGGGGTCGTAGGTGTTGTCGTAGAGGCCGAACTGCGTGGCCAGCGCGTGCTGGTTCGGCGTGGTCTGCGCGCCGAACTGCGTCAGGGTCGGATCACCGTTGCCCTGTTTCATGTCGCCGAGGATCTGGTCGTAGGTGCGGTTCTCGTTGATGATCAGGAAGACGTGCTTGATCGTCGAGGGATCGCCGATCCGGGCCGGCACCGGCACGGCCGCCACTTTGCCGCCGTTGGACTGCTGGACGTCGTTCTTGCCCCAACCGTTCTGGGCGAACACCGTGTCGGTGTACTTGCCGGCGATGTCCTTGTCGCTCGGCAGGGTGAAACGGGTCAGCGACGCGGTGGTGCTGTGCGTGTCGTGACCGGTCACCGGGACGGTGCCCTGTCCCTTGGACGTCGTGATGCCCGGGCCCCGCGCGTCGATACCGCGAGTGTTGGTGACCACGACCTGGCCGCCGACCGTCGCCACGTCCGACGGGTAGTAGTCCGTCGGCAGCAGGCCGATGTAGCTCACCGGCTGCTTCGGTGCGCCGTCATAGCGGTAGACCGCGACGGCGTTCGCCCGGCCGAGGGTCACCAGAAGGTGCCCGTCGGCGGTCAGCGCCATGCCGGTGGGCTCGTAGCCGACATCGGACGACGGCCACGGCTTGGTGTCGATCGTCTGCACGACCTGGTTCTTGGTGGTGTCGACGACCGAGAGGGTGTCGCTGCTGGTGTTGGCGACGAACAGCGCGTTGTTCTTGACGTACATCGCGGTGGGGTGCAGCCCGACCGTGATCGATCCGACCGCCGCTCCCGGGTTCGCGGTGTTGATGACGCTGATGGTGCCGGTCGTCGAGGCGCCGGTGGATCCGTTGGCGGGCACCTGGGTGCCGTACGAGTCCATCGTCGTCTCGCCGGCCTGGGCCTGGCGGCCACCCTCGTTGCTCACGTAGAGCGTGTTGCCGACGAAGGCGAGCTCGCGGGGCGCGATGCCGACGTTCCAAGTCCGCTCGACCGCGCCGGTGGCGGGGTCGAGCGCCGTGACCGTGTTCTGCCCGTTGAACGCGGCGTACAGGGTCGAGCCGTCAGGCGAGTACTTGAGCTGGCCGACGAGTGCGGAGTTGGCCACCGTACTGCGGTCGTTACCCGAAAGGTGGGTGCCCGACGTCGGGATCGGGAAGCGGGTCGGCGTGCCGAAGGTGCCGTCGGCGTTCACCGGGAACCGGGTGATGGCGTCCTGCTCGGGCACCCAGAGGAACTTGCCATCCGGCGAGTAGGTCGGCCCCTCTTGCCCGACGGTGCCGTCGGACAGCTTCTGGTTGACCCCGGACGCGGTGCCCACCGTCCAGATCAGCTTGTAGCTCTTCAGGTCGAAGACCTGCAGAGCCACCGACTTGTCGGTGCTGGTCGCCGCGAGGAACCGCCCGTCGGGGCTGACCGTCGAGCCCATGAACTTGCCGAACTGCGTCATCAACCGGGCGCCGATCGGGTTGATGAGCTGGTCGTCGGCGACCTGCAGCCCGTTGCGGTACTGCGTACCGACCTGGTTGTCGCCCAGTGGCGCTGTGGTGGCTGCGGCCACTCCCGTGCCGATCGTGAGTACACCGGCCAGACCGGCCACCACGATGCGGAACCGTTGGCCGTTCCGGCGCGAGAGCGCCAACCGGACTCCCGAGCCTTGCCTGCGTTGTCTCGTAACTTGCATACTTGTCCCTTTCTACCGGGGCCGGCAGATCGTCCGGAGCGCCGAAATGGCACATTCCGCACTCCCACAGAGGGTCGGGCGTACGACCCGTTGTGACACAGACCGCGGAAGCTGCAGATCACCTGAACTTCGCGACCGGGGGGCCTCCAGGTCGCCGCGATCGGCCACGCAGCGCGAACGGCACCCGTCCCGGCGTCGGCTGACCGGTCTCGTCCGGCACGACCAGGTCAGGTACTCGGCATTCCGCGCCATCGAGGTTCAGCCTGGCACCGGCGACGACCTCGTCGAAACAATTGTTGATCTCCGCGCATTACGAGCGGATTTATGCATTTGGACCCTCTAATGTGATCAGCGGCTTGAAGAAACCTAACTACACTCCATGCAATGGGCAGGGCGTACCCGGTGAACCTTGGGTAACGTACGAATGACATCGAATGAACCAATTTCGCGTGTTCATCGGACCGCTGGCAGATACTGATCACGACGCCGCTCGCGTGGCTCGAATGGTAAGAAAAACAATCGAGATTGACAAAGAATGTGTAAAGTCCTGATCAGGTGATCATAATTAGTCGGGGGTTCGTAGGCGAGTCTGTTGTCCGAAATGGTAGGATAATTCGGTTATCAGCGACGCGGCAGGAACGCCGCGGCCGCTACGTTAAACGCGCCGGATCGTTGCGCCGAGACGAGTGGTTCGACAACCTGCCCGCGTGGACTCGACCACCGATCGAGCACCTCGTCCGTCTACGACTTTTTGGACCAGTCAACAATTTGCCGATATCTTACCTGTTTAACTTCTGGGTTACCTGTTTAACTCATCGCTTTGCTTTTCCGGTGATCGGTCGCCGGTGGCTTCGGGTCCGCCGGACAGTGATCGCGAAGCTGACCTCCTTGACCACCTGCAACGTGTTCGGCTTGCCGCCGCCACAGCAGGCCATGCCGGCCGGAATGAAGGCGTTCAAGGTGTCGTGCGGCGCGATGCCGGCCGCGCTGCTGCTGACGACCGGCTGCGTCGCGTCGCCGGCCTCGGTTCAGTCACCGACCGCAAAGTCGACCGCAGGGCTGACCTCTCCCGCTGTTGCCCAGCAGCAGTCCACACGAGGCTGGGAAACACCCACCCCGCCGCCGCCTACGTGATCGAAGACTTCGCCGACCACACCAGCCGACTGCGTGGGCCGCCCGCGGATGCTCCGGCCATCGCCTGATCGCAGGTGGCTCGTGAGCACGCAGAGGCAGGGAATGGGCGACACAGGTCTGAGCCAGGGCTTGGGGGGTCAGGGGCTGTGCGGGGAGACCAGACCGGACTCGTAAGCGAGCACCACGAGCTGCGCGCGGTCACGGGCATGCAGCTTGACCATGGCCCGGTTGACGTGCGTCTTCGCAGTCAGCGGGCTGATCACCATTCGCGCGGCGATCTCGTCGTTGGACAGGCCCGCTGCGACCAGGGCGACTGCCTCGCGCTCGCGGTTGGTCAGGTCTGCCAGCCCCGCTCCGGTGGTGGGCGGCTGGGTGACGTACCGATCGATCAGCTTGCGGGTGATCGACGGCGCAAGCAGCGCGTCACCGCGCGCGGCGACGCGCACGGCGTGCAGGAAGTCTTCCGGCCGGATGTCCTTGACCAGGAACCCGGCCGCACCGGCGCGCAGCGCTTCGAAGACGTATTCGTCCAGGCCGTAGTTGGTCAGGATGACGACGTGCACCGCGGCCAGCGCCGGGTCCGCAGCGATGCGGCGGGTCGCTTCGATGCCGTCGACGTCCGGCATCTGGACGTCGACCAGCGCGATATCAGGCAGGTGTTCCCTGGCGAGTGCCACGGCCTCGCGGCCGTCAGCTGCCTCAGCGACCACCTCGATGTCGTCCTCGACCTCGAGGAGCGCGCGGAACCCGCTGCGGATGAGCGGTTGGTCGTCGGCCAGCAGGACGCGGATCATGCCGAGTGGTCCACGGGGAGTTCCGCCTGAACGCTGAAGCCGCCTTCGATCCGGGGCTCCGCCCTGAGGTGGCCGCCGAGGGCCGTGACGCGTTCGCGCATCCCGAGCAGGCCGACGCCCGGCACCGGCGCGGTGTCCACAGTGGCCTGACCGTCGTCGTCAACCCGGATGACCAGTGTCCCGGGCCGGTAGTCGATCCGGACCGACGCGGTGGCCGCGGCGGCGTGCCGGGCGACATTGGTCAGCGACTCCTGGACGATCCGGTAGGCGGTCCGGCCCACCGCGGCCGGCACGTCGTCGCAGTGGCCCTCGATCGTCAGCTGCGCGTCCAGGCCGGCGGTGCGGGCCCGGTGCACCAGTTCGGCGACGTCGTCGAGTCCGTGAGGTGGGTTCGTGGCATCGTCGCGCAGCGCCTCCAGGGTCGCGCGCAGCTCCCGGGCCGCGTCACGACCGGCCTCCCGGATCGCCAGCAGCGCGTCCGGCACCTCTTCGCCGCGCTTGCGGGCCAGGTGGACGGCGACTTCGGCCTGGATCTTGATGACGGAGATCTGGTGGGTGAGCGAATCGTGCAGCTCCCGCGCGATGTGCAGCCGCTCCTCGTCGGCGCGCCGCCGCGCGGTCTCCTCCCGAGTGCGCTCGGCCTCGTTGGCCCGGCACTCCGCCTGACGCAGGGCCTCGCCCGCCGCCCCAACGGCGATCAGCCAAGCCAGCTGCAGGACGTCGCGCGACTGCGTGAACGCCTCGCCCACCGGCCAGCCGTGGGGAGAAGCCAGGATCGCGAGCGGAACCGCGGCCAGCATGAGCACCGAAGCCACCACCGCGGCGACGCGATGTCCCGCCCGCACCGCGGTGTACACGGCGAACAGGTAGGCGACAACGGGCACCGCGAAACCGACGGCCTGGTATCCCACCGCGCACACCGCGGTCACCGCCAGCACGGTGACCGGGGCCTGGCGTCGCGCGGCTAGTGCCAGCCCGCCGGCCACCAGCAGCACATAGCCCAGCGGGTCGTGACTTGTCGCGGTGGGCTGCTCGGAGAGCCCGGCGACCAGCAGGCTCGCCGCCACACCGGCGGCGATCACCCCGTCGACGATCCATCCCCTGCGCATGCGTGAACCCTAGCCGGATGTTCGCGCGTGCGACTCCCACAAACAGACGGTCAAGGGCCTACCGCGTCCGCAGTACCGCCGCCGGCTTGTACGGCGTCCGCAGCAGGCGGCTACGGCACCGGCGGCAGCGTGAATTGTCCGCGTTCGCACGACGACCGGCGGTGGGTCCGGCGGACATGATCAGGTGGCGTCCAGTCCCAGGCCGAGAAGGAGCACCTCATGCCCGCCCGCTACGTAGCCGCCGCAGCAGCCGCTCTGCTCGGCATTGTCTTCGCTGCCACACCGGCAGCCGCGCAGGTCTCGCTCCAGTCGGCCGACGTGGGCGCGTACACCCTGACCGCCGCGCGTCTGTGGGCCACCGCGGCCGCGCTGCTCGGGCTGGTCGGAGCGGTCATCGGCGGGCGGGCACTGGCTCGGTCTCTCCGTCGCATCGGCAGCGGCGGGAAGAGAGCAGCCATCGTGTCGCTGGCGTCGGGACTGACCGCCGTGGTCGTCGGCGCGCTGAACCTGGCCGTCGCCGACGGCGGCCCCGGCACTGGCAACGGCGTGATTGGTGGCGCCGCAGCCCTGGTGCTGGGGCTGCTCGCAATAGTCCTCGGCGGATTGGTGGCGGCGCGTTCCCGCCACACCGCCTGAGAGCTATCGACGACCGACAGGTCCAAGTCACGGCCCGTCGTGCGGTTGGCCGGCGACCCGCGGCGCTGGCTGCGCATGCGCGAAACTCGCGCACAGCGACCGCCGGGTACGGGAGTTGGTCGACGCCATCGGCCGGCCGCAGAAACTAGTGTCCTACCGCCGGTGGCAGCTGTGCACGGCTGAGCTGGTCACCGCGCGGCGGAGCAGCGTCGACGCGCGCGACACCGCTTCCAGTCCGCGACCGTGTCCGACGGCCGCGAAGTGGATATCTACGCCGACGGCGCGTCCAGCGATGGCGTGATGCTCTACCCGATTCAGCTGGGGCCACTTGCTCGACTTGCTGCCCGACGTTGCGCGGGTGGGATACCTGTCACGATTGCGCGACCACGCCGGCGAGGTCTCGTCATCACCGCGCACCGGCGGTGCGCCGCGGCCGGACGCGATCCGCTCTCCCACCCCCCGCTCACCGCGGGATCAGGCGTCGTCGTACCGGACATGCACGGAGGAACGCGTGCTGCCGGAAATCTTGCACGTGCCCGACTGCCCGAACGTTGCGCTGCTGGAGCGGTGCCTTTGGCTGCCACGAAGGAGCCAGTCCCGGTTGCCAACTGTCGCGGGATCACCGCGTCGCCGGCCGGTGGACCACCAACGGCAGGCGATTCATCGGGAGAGCGCGTTCCATCGTCTGCCGGGATGCCGTTCATCGGGGACAGGTTCCGGTCTTCCTTGATCGGTGGTCGTCAGCTGCAGGATCGCCTTGATCGCGGCGAACAGGTCGAGCATCAGCCGTTGCAGGCCAAGGAGGTTCAGGTGCTGCCGAGTGCGAGTACCTCGTCGGCGGCTTGGGCGATCAGGGTGTTCAGGTCGAGGCCGGGGTCGTCGGCCCAGGACCGGCTGGCGCGGTCGAAGGCTGCCATCCCGACCTGCGCTGCGAGTCGTGCTGTCGGTCGTGTGATCCCGCGCGCGGTGAGGGCGTCGGCGAGGGCGTCGGTGAGGCTGGCGGTCTTGGCGTAGGCGCGTTCCCGTAGGGCGGGGGTCACGGCGATCACCTCCGCCCGCTGCTGTGCCACCGCGCGGTTGGCGATGACGAGCGGGACCGCGGCGGTGAACGCGCGAACCATGACGGGCAGCGGCGCCAGGTCGTCCGGCGCCGCGGCGACGGCGTCGACGAGGATCGCGCGCAACTCCGCTTCACCGTCGAAGAGCACCTCGCGCTTGTCGGCGAAGTGGCGGAAGTAGGTTCGCTCGGTCACCCCGGCCCGCGCGGCGATCTGCGCGGTGGTCGTCTCGTCGTAGCCGCGTTCGCGGTACAGCTCCAGAGCCGCCGCCCGTAGCCGGGCGCGTGCCTGCGATCCATCTCTCGGCATGCCCTCCATTCTACGTAGTGTCAGTGACTGCCGCTATCCGGTAGTGTCAGTGACTGTCACTACAGGCGTTCGGAGGAGAACCGATGAGTCCCGTTCCCGCTACCGCAATCCGCTTCCACGAATACGGCGAACCGGCCGACGTCCTGCGCGAGGAGCGTGTCGAGATCGCCGACCCCGGCGCCGGCCGCGTCCGTGTGCGGGTGACCGCGGCCGGGCTCAACCCTGCCGACTGGGAGCTCTGCCGCGGATTCATGCCGGGCAACTTGCCGCGCGGCATCGGCTACGACGTCGCCGGAGTGGTCGACGCCGTGGGTGAGCACGTCGACGACACCGCGATCGGGGAGCTCGTCTTCGGGACGGCGGACTTCCTCACGCAGCCCAGCGCGGGCGCCGCCGACGTCGCGATCCTCGACAGCTGGTATCGCGTGCCCGAGGGCCTCGAACCCGTCGCGGCTGCCGTCTTGCCGATGGCCGTGCAAACCGCCACCTGGACCCTCGATGCGATGGACGTCGCGCCCGGGGCCACGCTGCTGGTCAACGGCGCCGGCGCGACGGTCGGGTTCGCCGCCGCCCAGATCGCCCTTCGCCGGGGCGTCCGGGTCATCGCCACCGCCGGCCCCACCTACGCGGCGAAGCTCACCGCCCTGGGCGCTCAGGTCACGTCGTACGGCGCGGGGATGGCCGATCGGGTGCGCGAACTCGCCGGTGGCCCGGTCGACTTCGTATTCGACGCTCCGCCGCCGAACGCGGGATCCATCCCCGAACTCATCGCCATCACCGGGAACCCGCACCGCGTCATGACGATCAGCAACCACGACGAGGCGAGGCGACTCGGCGCGCGGGTCAACCTCGACCACACCACCGATCCGGTACCAGCCGACACGTTCCTGCCCGACTACGCCGCGCTCGCAGCCGACGGCGCGTTCACTATCCCGATCGCACGCACCTACCCACTTGGTGAGTGGCGGTCCGCTGTCGAACTCGGCATGTCCGGCCACCCCCGCGGCAAGCTCGTCCTGCTTCCCGGACAAAACGCGCTCTAAGGCCGCATACCGGCCGTTCGAGAACGCAGCTTTCGCCAGTCGTCAGCGCGATAACCTGTTCCACTTCCACGTAGCTGTTGAATTCCCTCAAGGCGTGGCCACCCGCCGGGTTCTGGATCGAGTCGATCGCTTTGCTGCTCCACCGGCCGGACAGTGCGCCGTCGTACTCGCTGCACCTGTGCGCCTTCAGCTCGTCGATGTGCCTACTGGTTCGGGAGAGCGTGCTGCCGATACTGAGCATGCGGCCCCGCTCCCTGGCGGGAGCGGGGCCGCCGGTCACGCGGTCAGTTGACGTACACCGAGTAGCCGATGCCACCCGACTTGGTGCCGTCGGCCGTGTTGCCCCGCACGGTGACCGAGTAGATGCCTCGGTCCGGTGGGGTCCACGTCATCGTCCCCGCACCCGAACTGTCCGCCGGCACGGTGAACTCCTCTGTCACCGCACCGCGGTCGTTCCGGACGGAATAGGTGTACGAGACGATGCCCGGCATACCCGGCGTGAAGGTGAACGTCCCCGGCACACCAGGACCGCCCGACCACTCGCTTTCCGGGTATTCCTCGGACGACACGTACGGCGCGCTCGAGATGCTGAACCCGTACGTGTACTCCTGCGAGGCGACCGCGTCGGCCGTCACCGTACGCACGCGCAGGTTGTGGGAGGCCCAGCCTTCCGGTGGCAGCGGGGGAGTCCATGCCAGCACGGAGCGCCCGTTCTGAGCGGCCACCTGCTGGAACGGACCCCAGTCGAACGAGTACTCGAACGCCACCGCGCCCGGCTGGCGGGCTTCCAA
The DNA here is from genome assembly GCF_040678995.1 of Amycolatopsis sp. NPDC049253. Lineage (NCBI taxonomy): Bacteria > Bacillati > Actinomycetota > Actinomycetes > Pseudonocardiales > Pseudonocardiaceae > Amycolatopsis > Amycolatopsis sp. NPDC049253. Next base: position 42,824 of record NZ_JBFAQX010000040.1, read on the forward strand.
CGTGAAGGTGCCGGGGAACACCCGCCCGTTTGCCTGGAACTCCTTCGAGGTCACCGTTGGATCGTTCGTCACGGTCCACGTGATGTTGTCCGTTGACGACCACACGCCCGCCGTGTTCCTCGCGCGCACCACCATCTCGTAGTCGCCGATCCTTGGTGGGGTGTAGCTCACCGTCGCGGAGTTCCCGCTGACCGGCACGGTCCACCTGGTCGCCGGGTCCGCCGTCAGCCAGTACTCGAACTCCACGGCGTTCGGCATCGGGGTGGTGAACGTGAACGTGGCGGCTCTGCCCTCCGTCGCGATGTCGCCCTCGTGGCCGATCGTCGGTCGCCAGGTGTTGAGCGACAACCGTTTCTCCGTCACCGGGGACAGTCCGCCGGACGCGTCGCGGGCCTGGACCCGCAGCAGGCTCTGGTCAGCTGAGGTGAACTCGACGGGCAGCGTGGCGGTTCCGTCGGCGTTCGCCTCGACCGTCCACTTCGTACTCTCGGCACTCGCGAACCAGTAGTCGTACGCGACGACGTCCGGCATTCTCGGGGTTGCCGTGTACGTGGCCGAGCTGCCCAGGCCGACGTTCTCGGGCCCGCTTACCACCGGTGACGCGTCGACGAGGAATCGGTACTCCCGATCCGGCGACGTCACGCCCGAGGTGTCGGTGCTGCGCACGAACAGCACGTGATCACCACCGGTGGCCGGCGTGATCGTCACCTCGGCGACGCCGTCCGGGCCGGCCGTGACCGTGGCGGACGCGCCGTCGTCCAGCCGGTAGTCGTACGCCACGACGTTCGGCATCCCCGGCGCGAACCGGAACACGCCCGGCACGCCGATGCCGCCGTCCGGGCCGCCCTGCGGCGGATAGCGGTCGGACGTGACCGTCGGCCGCGTCTCCTTGACGAGGAACGAGTAGTAGGTGCTGAGCGAGAGGTTGCCCGCCCGGTCCCACGCCCGCACGAGCACCGACTGCCAGCCGTTGGCCGTTGGCGTGAAGCTGACGGTGGCCGTGCCGTCGGGGCCAGCGGCGATCTCACGCGTGTTCGCGCCGAAGTTGTAGTCGTACCGCGCGACGTCGGGGGAACCGTTGGGGGAGAAGGTGAACTCGCCCGCCACACCGACCCCGCCGCCCTCGGCGTCCGCAGGGTACGTCGCGGAGACGACGGCTGGCGCGTTCGGATCCGTGCGGTCGACGGTGAACCGGCACGGGCCCACCGTGGACGACTTCGCCCCCCAGCTGTCCTGTGCGTACACCTCCCACGCGTAGGTGCCGTCGGCGAGGTCCGAGGTGTCCGGGTACGCCGCGGCGGGGTTGCCCGACCCGGCACCCGTGTGCCGTTGCGACGGGTCCGCTACCGGCCACCACGTGAACTGGCCGGACGTGAAGTCGCCGTCCGGGTCGGATATCTGTGCGCTCAGCTCCAGCTCGCGGCTCACCAGTGCTCCGGTGCCGTCCTTGGCACAGGGTTCGTCGTTGGTGCGGAGGTCGGTCGGCGGCGCGGGCGGCGCGTTGTTGACCACCCGCAGCGTTGCCGGGGCCTCGATCAGCCGATAGAACGCCGGGTCCGCCTCGTGGGCTTCGGCGACGCGGAAGCCCAGCGTGAGGTGACGGTCCTTGTGGTCGACCGCGTCCCGTACCGCAGTGGTGACGTCGAACGTGGCGTCGTTGTCGATGCAGGTGCCGTCGGCGCCCCTGGCGGCTACCCGTGTCCGCTCCGCCGGGCGGTTCTGCCAGGTCGACTGCTTGGTGTAGGCGGAGGTCCGCCACACCTCGGTGGCGCGGCTGTCGCAGTCGACGTAGTGCGTCTCGCCGGCCGAAAGCAGCACCGTCGTGAACGGCACCCCTCGCAACGAGCTCAGGTCGAAATTGAGGTACGAGCGTTGGAGGTGCGGTGTGGTGTCCCAGGTGCCGATCGGCAAGGTGCCGGATGGCTCGAAATTGACGGTGGTCGGTGTCGCTGAGTCGACGTAACCCCAGGACGTCGCGGACAGCGTCACCTCGAAACGCTGTTGACCAGTGGTTTCCGCTGCCGCCATCGCGCCATCGGTGACGGTGAGCGCGATGGTGAACGCGACGGCGAGCAACGTCAGTGATCTTCGTAAGGTCATGCTGGCCCTCTCCTGTTGCATGCATGCAGGGACGTACACGCCTGAAGGGGAGGATTGGTTGCCGTATGGTTCAGCCCGCTCGCAGGCGCTTCACTGGCGGGAGAAGGAAGGCGTAGACCACCGCCACCGCCGCCGCGCTGGCCAGAGCCGGGGCGCTCGGCGCGACCGCGCCGACCGTCCAGGGATCGCGCACGAACTCGCGGAAGAACGACACAGCTCGGTGCCTGGCTTTCAGAGCGCTTTCACTTTGCTCGATCTCATTCTCACAGGTTGGGTTCCCGCACTTGACGAGGACGGAGTTGTCACGGAATCCGCCCGTCGGATTCGTTCAGTGTTCGTCAAGTGTCGAGTCTGTTCGGCGTCGGCGCGACGATGATGTTCGCGATCCCCACCATCCAGGTCCGGCTCACTGGCTTCGCTCTGGTCATGAGCTCCTCGATGCTGCAGCTCGTGAAGATGCTTTCTCACTCGACGAGCGTGGACCAGACGCCGAAGTTGCCGTAGGTCGCCGACTCGAAGCTGCCACCAGCTCCGCGCTCCGCAACTCCGGCCGCGGCGGTGTCGTCCGGAGCGACGAAGTACTCCGGTGTCGTCCGGAGTGACGAAGTACTCGATGATCGAACTCACGGGGCGATTGTGGACCTGTCGCCTTGCCGCGGTCCCGCCCGGCCCCGTGCCGCTCATCTCAAGTGAGCCAAACGGGCCCAGGGCAACCCAGTCCGGCTGTCCCTCCTTCGTGACGGTCCGGACCAGCTCCGGCGGGTGCTCGTCGAAGCGGACGATCAACGCTTCCTTGACGCCGAAAACGACGTCGGTGTCGAGGTAGTCGGCGCCCTCCTGGAAGAGGTGGGTGATCAGCTTGCGGAAGCCGGGTTCCTCGATGAGGAAGTGGATGTGGGCCGGGCGGAACGGGTTGATGTCGGTCTTGCCGACCAGGGCGCCGACGGGGCCGTCGAGGGGGATGGAGCAGCTCATGGCGCCGAGCTTGAGGGTCACTTCTTGACGGTGCGCCTGACTGATCGGAGGTCGATCTCCACACCGATCAGCAGGGCGAAGTGGCCCACCCATAGCCACGCGAGAAAGATCACCACAGTGCCGAGCGCGCCGTAGCCACCAGCGGCGAAGTTCGCGTTGTACCAGGAGAACGCGCCGGAGCCGGCGAGCCAGAGCAGTACGCCGACAACGCCGCCCCGGCTCACCCATTTAGCTCGCCCGCGCGGGGCTCCCGGGGTGGCCGGCAGCCCTCGCTGCAGCAGCCCGAAGAAGATCAGGAGCACTGCGAACAACAGCGGCCAGCGCAGTACGTGCCAAAGGCCCGCGACCAGGTCGGGCAGCCCGACCGCCCGTTCGAGGGCGGCGCCGAGCGGACCGCTGGCCAGCAGCGCGAGAGTGATCCCGGCCAGCAGGGCGAGCATCAGGAGAGTCAGCGGAAGCCGCGAGAACTTGGCGACCCAGGGCAGGCGGGTGTCTGGCACTCCGCGGATCCCGCCGATCGCGCGTTGGCAGGCGGCGACGTAGCCCGAGACCGCCCACACGCTCGCGACCAGTCCGACCCCCACGACAGTTCCGGCCGCGGTGCGGTCGCGCAGGGCGTCGCGCAGAACCGGGCCTACCCCGGCGGCGCCGGCCGGCAGCAGCTCGACAAAACCATCAACGACGACGTCGGTGTCGGGAGTGGAGCGCAGGATCAGCTCGAGAATTCCGACCAGCACGATGAGCGCCGGGAAGATCGCCAGCAGGCCGAAGTAGGTCAGTGCTGCGGCTCGGTCGGGTAGCTGGTCCTCGGCAACGACTCGCAGTGCGGCCTCGACTCGGCTGCGCAGCGCGCGAACCAGCGGAGCCGGGTTTGTCACGTGCTCATGCACCTCCTTTCGCCAAGTCTGCGCCGGCTTCGTCGGCGCGACCTCGTCCGGGAGGGTGGAGACCTCGAGCTGTGTCCGTTCATCCCCATCCTCTTGTGCGAAATCCGTTTCCGCAGCCACGCGCCAAGACCCCGGGCCCGGGCGCGTAGCGCGGCGTTTCTCACCCTGGAAGGGTGATGTGTCAGCGGTGGTCTCGGTGGTGGTCCTGCGTCGCGATAGCGCCTTATCGCGGACTCACGGTGGCCCGCTTCGCGCGCATCGAGCCGATGGCCAGGCCGGTGCCGAGTGTGGCGGGGGCGGGGCGGGTGGGCGAGACTGCTTCGATGGTTTCCGAGTACGCCCAGAGCGACCAGTTCCGTGGTGCTCGTATCCGCCTGTGCAATCTCGCCGGCCTCGAGATTCGCGATTGTGAGGTGAATGGTCTGAAGATCGTCGACTGCTACGGCAGGGACGTCTACCTCGGTGGTGACTTCGAGCGCCTTGTCGTCAACGATGTCGACGTGACCGCCTACGTCGAGGCGGAGCTCGACCGTCGGCACCCCGTACGGGTGCTGGCGCGGGATGCGGCATCTCCCGAGGACTACGGGGCTGCGTGGGAGGCGATCGCGGTCCTGTGGGGCGCGACGCTTGAGCGGGCGAGGTTGTTGCCCGAGGCCAGACTGCACGAGCGGGTCGCGGGCGAGTGGTCGTTTGTCGAGACGCAACGGCATCTGCTGTTCGCGTGCGATTCCTGGCTCGGCAACGCCGTGCTCGAGGAGGAAGCGCCCTACCACCCGTGGGGCCTGCCCACAGGGGGGATGCCGCCAGACGCGGCGGCGAAGCTGGGCCTGGCCGTTGACGCCACCCCGTCGCTCGACGAGGTGCTCGCGCCGCGGCTGGCCCGCATGGCCGTGATGCGGCGTGTCGTCGAGGGGCTCACTTCGGCCGAGCTCGACCGGGTGTGCGGTCGCAAGCCGGCGGACCCGTATCCCGACACGGAGTACGTCGTGCGCCGCTGTCTCAAGGTAGTGCTGAAAGAAGAAGGCGAGCACCATCGTTACGCGGTGCGCGACCTTGCGGTGCTCGAGGCAGGTGTGCCTGAACCGCAGTAGTCGCCGAGCGATTCCCCGGCCGGGTGGCGACCCCTCGTGTCCGTGACGGGTGACGGATTCGAGACTGTTTCGGGTCTTAGGGACGGGACGAGGGGAGCGCACGGGGGACGCGGGCACGCTCACGGCCCTCGTGGCGGATGGCGCGTTCCGCGTCGACGTCGGTGAGGGCACCCGGTGCTGTGCGAGCTCTGGGCGCGGGTGTAGATCACTCGGCCACGAAGTCAATTTCGCAACCGTGCCCCTGCGTTGTTTGGAGCGGGGGCCGATCCTTGGTGCCCCGCACTCCGACACGCCGCGGAGTGCGGAACGCCATCACCTTGCCAACTGAGTGTCAGTGAGCCATTTGTCGTACGCGATGCCTCCGCTTGACCAATTTGGTAAGTCACCAACAAAGTGGAACAGCGGCGCCACCAAGAGCTACCGCTACGACGGCCTCGACACCGCCGCCGAACTCTCCGGCACCACCGTCACCGCGACTACCCTCACCGGCGGCCTGGACCAGGTCTTCGGGTCAGTCGGAGTGGGCCGCCGTGAGGGTGCGGCCTGCGCGTAGGTTGCATTCGAGCGTGGTGTGCACGGGTGCGGCGGTGGGGTCGTCGAGCAGTTGCAGGAGCAGTCGGACTGCTTCTCGGCCCATTTCGCGCCGTGGGATGTGCATTTCGGCGATGGTTGCCATGCCGGGTTGTTCGGGGCTTCCGCCGAGCGCGACCAGGGACAGTCGGTCTGGGACTGTGATGCCTGCTCGCCGTGCCGCTGCGCGGATGCGTGGCGCGTCGGTGCTGAGTTCGATCACGAGGGCTGTGAGTCGGCGGGTCCGGATGATGTCGAGGAGGGTGGTCAGGTCGGTGAGCTCGTCTTTGCCGGGCCGGGCCGATTCGCCGATCGTGAGTATCGGGGCCTGCTCCGGGGTGAGTCCGAGTTCTTCGCGTGCCAGGCGGAATCCCGCACGACGTCCGGCTATTGGTTCGTGTGCCTGCGCGTTCTGGATGAGCGCGATGCGCCGGTGGCCCTGGCGGACCAGCTCGCGCACGATGTTCGCGGTGCCACCGACGTAGTCCGCGGCCGTGTAGGACAGGTCCACGCCGGGGATGTCACGCTGGCCGACGAACACGAACGGATAGCCTTCGTCGGCAAGGCGCGTGATCTCCTCGCGGGACTCGTCCACGCCGACGAGCACGGCACCGTCGGCCAGCTGCAGGCAGTTGATTCCGTCCGGGTAGATCGATCGCGCGCCGGACGGGGTTTTGGTGCCGGTGAACATCAGCAGGTTGTACCCGGCCTCCTCGGCGGCCTCTTCGATGCCGACGAGGAACTCATAGTAGAAGTCCCGGCTCTCCAGGGGAAACGCCGACTGGAAGGTGAACACGCCGAGCAGGCGGTTGCGGCCACTGGCCAGGTTGCGCGCGGCGATGTTGGGCACGTAGCCCAGTTCGCGCACCGCGTCCCACACCCGTTCCCGGGTTCGGTCGCTGATGCGAATGGTGCCGTGCTCCCGGCTGTTGACGACGGCGGACACGATCGCCGCGGACACCTCCGCCCGCGCGGCGACGTCGGCCTGCGTGGGGCGCCGCCGTCCACTGGCCGTTCGCTTCCGCTTGGCCTGCCCGTCGTTCATCGTTCTCCTTTTCGCTCGGCCGGTCACCGAAGTGTAGGGCTTGACGTCGGATTCTGGCACGCAGTACGTTCAGCGCATCGCCTCATGCGGTTAATCACATGTTTCGGAGGGCCTGTCGATGGAGCGGGAAACGGATGTGCTGGTCGTCGGTGGCGGCCTCGGTGGGGTCGGCGCGGCCCTCGCGGTCCTCCGCCTCGGCAGGCGGGTCGTGCTCACCGAGGAGGCACCGTGGCTGGGTGGCCAGCTCACGGCGCAGGCCGTGCCGCCTGACGAGCACCCGTGGATCGAGCACGGCGGTGCGACCCGCAGCTACCGCGAGCTGCGCAACCGGATCCGCGACTACTACCGGCGCAACTATCCGCTCAACGAAGGCGCTCGGGTGGACCTGCTGCTCAACCCGGGCAATGGCGGGGTGAGCGAGCTGTGCGCCGAGCCGCGGGCGGCCGTCGCCGCGATCGATGAGCTGCTCGCCCCCTTCCGGGCCGACAACCAGCTGACCGTCCTGATGGAACACGAACCGGTCGCGGCCGAGTGCGAGGGTGACCAGGTCACCGCGGTCACCCTGCGGGACCGGCGCTCCGGGGACCGAGTCACGGTCGCGGCGGCGTACACGATCGATGCCACCGAGCTGGGCGATGTACTCGAGTTGGGCGGTGTCGAGCACGTCGTCGGCGCGGAAAGCCGGTCCGACACGGGTGAGCTGCACGCGGTCGACGGCCCCGCGCAACCTGGCGACCAGCAGGCGTTCACGTGGTGCTTCGCGCTCGACTACCACCCCGATAAGGACTTCACGATCGACAAGCCGGCCGGGTACGACTTCTGGCGGGCCTACCAGCCGGACTTCTGGCCCGCGCCGCTGCTGTCCTGGGAGGACGTGTACCCGGTCACCTTGAAGCCCCGTCGCGAAGGGATTTTCGAGGATCCGGGATCGCCGCGCGGGATCAGGGCACGGGACCGCTGGACCTACCGCCGCCTGTTCACGATCGGCAACCACCAGCCTGGCCGCTATTCGAGCGACGTCTCGCTGGTGAACTGGCCGCAGAACGACTACTGGCTCGGTCCGCTCGTCGGGGTCGACGAGGAGACCCGCGACCGGCACCTGCGCTCCTCCCGCGAGCTGAGCCTGTCCTTTCTGTACTGGATGCAGACCGAAGCACCGCGCCTCGACGGCGGCACCGGCTACCGGGGGCTCCGGCTGCGCGGCGACGTGCTCGGCACCACCGACGGCCTGGCCATGCGCCCCTACATCCGGGAGTCGCGGCGGATCAAGGCGGAGCTGACCATCGTCGAAGAGCACGTCGGGGTCGAAGCCCGCGAAGCGGCCGGGCTTCCCGAGGGCTCGCACGTGTACGGCGACAGCGTCGGTGTCGGTTCCTACCGGATCGACCTGCATCCGAGCACCGGGGGACCCGAGGGCCCGCGCACATACGTCGACGTCTCGAACTACCCCTTCCAGCTCCCGCTCGGCGCACTGATCCCGGTGCGGGTCGAAAACCTGTTGCCCGGTAACAAGAACATCGGGACAACACACATCACCAACGGCTGCTACCGGCTACATCCGGTGGAGTGGACCATTGGTGAGGCAGCGGGCGCCCTCGCCGCGCACTGCCTCAACACCGGATCCCGGCCCCGCAAGGTCCGCAACGACCCCGCCCGGCTCGAGGAGTTCCAGGAGCTGCTCATCGCGAAGCTGGGGTTCGAACTGTCCTGGCCCGAGGAGATCCGCACCACCCGCAGGTAATCCAGACATGGAGGTTCCAATGGCTCGCAACCTCTCCCGTCGCACCCTCCTCAGGGTCGGCGGCGCGTCCGCACTCGGACTCGCCGCGCTGCCGCTGCTCGACGCGTGCTCCTCGGGATCCACGACCACGTCCGCGGCGGCCAGCGCGAAGGTCAAACTGCCCACCTACGTCCCGGTCAACGCCGTCAAGCCCGACCTGCCCGGCAACGCGCAGGGCGCGATGGACGCGTACTTCACCTATCCCGCCAACCCGAAGCCCGCGTTCAGCACACCGCCGGCGCAAGGGCTGGGCGAGGTGCGGATCATGTACCCGACGTACAACCCGATCCCGCCCGGCATGAACAGCAACTCGTGGTGGCAGGAGCTCAACCGCGAGGTCGGTGCCACGCTGAACTTCCAGTTCACCACCGCCTCGGACTACCCGACCAAGTTCCAGACCACGATCGCCGGCAGCGACCTGCCCGACGTCATGATCATCCCGAGCCCGGTGCCCGACAAACCGCGGCTGCTGTCCCGCGTGTTCGAGGACCTCACCCCGTACCTGTCCGGCGACGCGGTGAAGCAGTTCCCGTTCCTGGCCAACATGCAGACCGCTTCGTGGAAGTACACCGTCTCCGGCGGTGGCATCTACACGGTGCCGCAGCCACGAGCGCAGGCCGGCAACATGCTCTTCGCGCGGTCGGACATCCTGAGCGAGGTGGGTGCGAACCCCTCGCCCGCGAGTTACCAGGAGTTCCTCGAGGTGATGAAGGCGGTCACCGACCCGACCCAACACCGGTGGGCGTTCAGCGCGCCCCTGCGCATGGTGCTGCACCTGCAGATGATGCTCGGCGCGCCGAACGTCTGGCGCAACGAGAACGGCAAGTTCATCCGCGATTACACCGACGAGCGCACGAAGCAGGCCATCGGCCTGGTCACCGACATGATCAAGGCGGGACTGTTCCACCCCGACGCGGCGACCGCGCGCACCAACTTCACCCAGACCCGCGACTACTTCACCAGCGGGCAGGTGGCGCTGCACAGCGACGGCTACGCCGCGTGGGACATCTTCACCGGTCAGATCGGGGACAAGCTGGCCGGAGTCGCGGAACCGAAGTACAACGGCGGTGGCGACGCCGCCCACTTCGCCGGCGATGCAGCGCAGGCGACCACGGCGATCCGCAAGGGCCTTGGCGACGACAAGACCCGCAAGGTCCTCGGTGTGCTGAACTGGCTCGCCGCACCGATCGGCACGCGTGAGCACCTGGTTCGCAAGTACGGGATCGAGGGCAAGCACTTCACGTTCCAGAACGGGATCCCGCAGCCGACCCCGCAGGGCACGGCCGAGAAGATCGACGTCCAGTACATCACCGACGCGCCGACCATCCTCGGCCCCGGCCCACGGGACCTCGTGACCCGGCAGCACGACTGGCACGTGCGGATCACCCGGAACCTGGTGGCCAACGACGCCGTCGGGCTGTACTCCGACACCGACAACAACAAGGGCGCGCAGCTGAAGAAGTTGATGGAAGACGCCATGAGCGACATCTTCTTCGGGCGCAAGCCACTGTCCGCTTGGGACGACGCGGTGACGCAGTGGCGCTCGCAGGGCGGGGACAAGAGCGCGCAGGAATTCGCGGAAGCCGCCGGGAAGGCCTGATGGACGCGCGGGTGGCACGAGCGGGTGCGGTGGCGATCGAGGCCGCACCATCAACCGATGAACGCGCGGAGGCTCCGCCACCGGCCCCCCGCAGGAGGGCGAGCAGGTGGGAGCGGCTGCGGCGGGACAAGTTCCTGCTACTGCTCGCCCTGCCCGGGATCGCGGCGGTGTTGCTGTTCCAGTACGTGCCGCTGCTCGGCAACATCATCGCGTTCAAGGACTATCAGCCCTACCTGGGCATCGCCGACTCGCCCTGGGTCGGCCTGCAGAACTTCGCGGCCGTGTTCGGCGGCGACTCCGCGTTCATCACCGCGCTGGTGAACACCCTGATCATCGCACTGCTGCAGGTGATCTTCGTGTTCCCGGTGCCGATCGCGCTGGCGTTGCTGCTGAATTCGCTCTTGTCCGAACGGATCAAGCGAGTTGTGCAGAGCGTGCTGTACCTGCCCCACTTCATGTCGTGGGTGGTGGTGGTCGCGCTGTTCCAGCAGATCCTCGGCAACGCCGGGATCATCAACTCCTGGCTGCAGACCAAGGGGATCGACTCGTTCCACGTGATCGGCGACCCCGGGTTGTTCAAGGTGCTGATCACCTCGCAGGTGATCTGGAAGGACACCGGCTGGGGCACGATCCTGTTCCTGGCCGCGCTGTCGCGGGTCGACCTCTCGCTGTACGAGGCGGCGGCGATCGACGGGGCCAGCCGCATGCGCCAGCTGTGGCACGTCACGCTGCCCGGCATCCGGAGCGTCATCTTCCTGCTGCTGATCCTCAAACTCGGCGACGCGCTCACCGTGGGCTTCGAGCAGATCATCCTGCAGCAGACGGCGGTCGGGACCGATGCGTCCGAGGTGCTGGACACCTATGTCTACAACAACGGTGTGATCAACGGCGACTGGGGCGTATCCGCCGCGGTCGGTCTGGTCAAGGGCCTGGTCGGGGTGGCGCTGGTGCTGGGCGCCAACAAGATTGCCCATCTCTTCGGCGAGCAGGGGGTGTATTCCCGGTGACGAGCGGAGTCATCACGCGCGCGGCCGGCCGCCGCGACGCGCCGAAGAAGAAGCCGGCTCGCCGCGGCCCCGCTGTTCCGGTGCGCCTGGGCAAGGGGCTGCTGCTGCTGATCTGCTGTGCCGTGGTGCTCATCCCGTTCCTCGTGGTGGTGTCCACCTCGCTCGCGGACAACGCCCAGATCACCGCCGCCGGCGGTTACGTGGTCTGGCCGACGCACCCGACGTTCGACGCCTACCGGGCGATCCTGTCGGGCGGGGTCGTGACCCACGCGCTGTTCGTGTCGATCGGGGTGACCGTGGTCGGCACGCTGTTGTCCTTGCTGTGCACGACTCTTCTCGCCTACTCGCTGGCGACGCCCGGCTCGTTCGGCTCGCGGCCCCTGCTGCTGATCGTGCTGTTCACCCTGCTGTTCACGCCGGGCATCATCCCGAGTTACCTCATCGTCAAGGAGCTCGGACTGCTCGACTCGTACTGGTCAGTGATCCTGCCGGTACTCGTCAACGGGTTCAACGTGATCGTCATGCGGTCGTTCTTCGCGGAGCTGCCGAAGGACGTGCTCGATTCGGCGCGGATCGACGGGGCGGGGGAGTTCCGGATCCTGGTGCGGATCGTGGTGCCGCTGTCGAAGGCGGTGATCGCCGTGATCGGGCTGTTCTACGCGGTGTCGTACTGGAACAGTTTCTTCACCGCGATGCTCTACCTCAACGACGCGTCGAAATGGCCGCTGCAACTGATCCTGCGCACCTACGTCATCGATGCGGCGCCGCTCGGCGCCGACAACCTCGGAGTCCCGACCGACGCCGTGCCACCCCAGCAGTCGCTGCAGATGGCGGTGCTGGTCATCAGCCTCGTTCCCATCCTGCTCGTTTATCCATTCCTGCAACGGCACTTCGCCAAGGGCGCGCTGATCGGCGCGGTCAAGGGCTGAGTGCTCCTCACCGAAAGGGAATGTCTCGATGAAGAGACGAACCGTTGCTGTTGCCCTGTCCACGCTGGCGCTGGGCGCCGCGTTCGCCGCGCCGCCGGCGAGCGCCGCCGGCGGCGCCCACTACCTCGACTGCTCCGCGCCCGCCGGGGGTGACGGCAACCTCGCCCACCCGTGGAACAGCCTCGACGCGGCGAGCGCCCACCGGTTCGGGCCGGGGGAAAGGCTGCTGCTCAAGCGCGGGACGACGTGCGAGGGCACCCTCACGCCGACCGGTTCCGGTACCGCCAGGGCGCCGATCACGATCGACGCGTACGGCAGCGGCGCGAAGCCGGTCATCGACGCCGGCACCACCAAGGCCACGCCCAGCGCGGTCGAGATCCGCAACGAAAGCTATTGGACTCTGGCCAACCTGGACATCCGCGGAGGCTACTGGCGGAGCCTGTGGATCGTCGGAGACCAGCCGGACACCACGTTCCACGGGTTCCGGCTGTCCAATGTGGAGGTACACGACAACGGGTTCCGCGCGGGCGGGGCGGACGGCAGCTGGCTGTCGTCGGTCGGCGGGGTGGTCATCGAGCCCTGTAACGCGACCACGAAGCTCTCCGGCGTCACCCTCGACCACGTCTACGCGCACGACACCCACAGCGTCGGGATCCAGCTCGGGCACAGTGAGAAGGCTGCCTACGGAACCAATCCGGCCAGTCAGAACACCCCGGACTGTCACCTGGGGATCGGCCTTCCGCCGACGGTGTTCCCGGCCAAGGACGGCGTGTCGGACATCCTCGTCGACCACAGCGAGTCGGGCGACAACGAAGCCTCCGGGATCTGGGCCACCAGCACGACGAACCTGACCGTGCAGCACAGCACGCTGTACCGCAACGGCAATGGCGGCGCGCCGGCTTCGGGCAAGAACGGCAAGGGCGGGCTGAACGGGGAGGGCTTCTGGTGGAGTAACTCCTACAACGTCCTCGCCCAGTACAACGAGTCGTACGGCAACAAGTGGGGCGGTGGTGACGGCGGCGGGTTCGACGCCGACACCCGCAACGAGAAGAGCCTGATCCAGTACAACTACGCGCACGACAACGAGTCCTACTGCGTCGCGACCTTCGGCGGCGCCGGTTCGCTGACCACCGGCACCGTGATCCGGCACAACACCTGTGTGAACAACGGGACGTACGGCGACGCCCAGTACGAGGGTGACATCTTCACCTGGACCGCGGGCAAGGGCACGAGCACGCCCAGCACCATCGCCGACTACCAGGCGTACCAGAACACGATCATCCGCCAGAACCCCGGGCCGGCGTTCTACAGCGACTCGCTCTACGACCCGAACCAGCCCGTTTCCTTCACACAGAACAAGGTGACCCACGCCGACGGCGCGAAACTCGTCGACGTGCTCCAGGCCGGACCGGTGCTCGACCGCAACAGCTACACGATCACCGGTGCCAACCCGCAGGCCACGTTCGTCTACGGCGACCCGAAGGTCATCTACCCGGGCGTCGCGGAGTACCGGGACGCGAGCAAGCAGGACCTGCGCAGCACCTTCTCGCCGGCCGGCCTGGAGGCGCGGTGAGAGCGCGGGTGCTGACGGCGGCGGCACTGCTGCTGACCGGGCTCGGCGTGGGCACGCTCCCGGCGCAGGCGGCCGGCAAGGTCTACCACCTCGACTGCGGCGCGGCGACGAACGGCAACGGGATCGATCAACCGTGGAACTCGGTCAGCGGACCGTCGAACTTCCAGTTCAGCCCGGGTGACACGCTGCTGATCAAGGGCGGCACCAAAGCGTGTTCCGGAACGCTGAGCCCGAAGGGCTCGGGGACCGTGACCGCTCCGATCACCATCGACGCCGAGCCAGGCTCCGGCAGGCCGGTGATCCAAGGGGGCACCAGTACGAGTGACGTCGCGGCTCTCGTGCTGCGCGACCAGAGCAACTGGACGATCAACAACCTCACGCTCACCGGCGGCTACTACCGGTCCTTGTGGATCACCGGCACGGCGCCGGGCACGTTGACGGGGTTCAGCCTGAGCAACCTCGACGTCTCCGGCAACGGCTTGGCCTCCGGCGCGTGGGTGTCCGGTACCGGCGCGGTGGTGATTGAGCCGTGTTCGGCCGACACGAAGATCGCCGGCGTCTCACTGACCGGGGTGGACGCCCACGACACGCACAACGTCGGTATCCAGATCGGCTACAGCCAAGGCCATTCGGGTGGGAGCGCCAACACCCCCGACTGCCAGATGGGCATCACCGGGTTCGCTCCCAAGGACGGAGTGTCCGAGGTGAACATCTCCGACGGTGACGACTACCTCAACAGTGCCGCCGGGATCTGGCTCACCGGTGCCAGCGATGTGACCCTCACGGGGAACCACCTGCACGCCAACGGGACCCCGGGCGGCCTCGCCGGGGAAGGCGCCTGGTGGAGCAATACCTACAACGTGACCGCGACGGAGAACTACGCTTTCAACAACAAGCGCGGCGCTTCCGACGGCGGTGGGCTCGACGCGGACGCCAACAGCGAGCTGAGCACGATCCGGGGCAACCACATCTACGACAACGACTCCTACTGCATCGCGGCGTTCGGCCAGGTCAATTCGGTGACCAAGGACGTCATCGTGGAGGACAACCACTGCACGGACAACGGGCAGAACCCGGCAGCGGAGGACGAGGGCGATCTCCTCCTGTGGACGTCCAGCGGCAGCACGATCTCGAACTACCGCGCAACCGGCAACGTGATCAAGCGAACCGCTCCGGGACCGGTCTTCCGCGCCCGCAGCGCGGCGGTCGACTACTCGAAGAACTACTACTTCAGCGCGAACACGGTGACCCACCCGGGCAACGACGAGCTGCTGATCGATTTCGACGACGTGGACACCACGACCGGCACCGGAAGGCCCGAGGTCAACCACAACACGTACCTGTTCACGGGCACCCCGACGGCGACGTTCCAGTACGGCGGCGAACCGTACGATTCGATCTCCGCGTGGGTCGGCGCCGGTCACGACGTCGACAGCACCTTCGGGCCGGCGTCGTCGTGACGTACTACGAACGGCCCGGGCCGGGAGCCGGTGGGCTCCCGGCCCGGGCCGCGTTCGCCTCGGACGCGCCGTCGCTGTCACTGAACGGCACCTGGCGATTCCACCTCGCACCGAGTGTCGCCGACGCACCGGAGGGGTTCGAGGACCCCGGGTTCGACGACTCCGGCTGGGCCGCGCTTCCCGTCCCCTCGACCTGGCAGTCGCACGGTCACGGCAAGCCCGCCTACACGAACTTCCGCTACCCGTTCCCGGTCGAAGCGCCGCACGTTCCGGACGAGAACCCGACCGGGGATCACCGGTTGTCCTTCGACGTGCCGGGCTCGTGGCGCGGGAAACCGGTGGTGCTGCGGTTCGACGGCATCGACTCGTGCGGACGGGTCTGGCTCAACGGCACCGAACTCGGGTACACCCAGGGCAGCCGCGTGCCCGTCGAGTTCGACGTGAGCGCGGTCCTGCGCCCGGGTCAGCGCAATGTGCTGGCGGTGCGAGTGCACCAGTGGTCGGCGGGCAGTTACCTCGAGGACCAGGACCAGTGGTGGCTCTCGGGCATCTTCCGCGACGTGCGGCTGGTGGTCCGGCCCGAGCACGGGATCCCCGACTTCTTCGTGCACGCCGGCTACGACCACCGCACCGGCCACGGCAGCCTGCGGATCGACACCACCGCCGGCGCGCGGGTCTCGGTGCCGGAGCTGGGGCTGGCCGACGCGGCGGTGAACGAGACCCACGACGTGGGCCCGATCGAGGGGTGGACCGCGGAAACTCCGCGGCTGTACCACGGCACGCTGTCCGCGACGGGTGAGCAGGTCCCGCTGCGGATCGGCTTCCGGACGGTGGAGATCAGCGACGGCGTGCTCACCGTCAACGGCAGGCGAATCCGGTTCCGTGGGGTGAACCGGCACGAGTTCCACCCCACCCTGGGCCGGGTGGTCCCACCCGAGGTGGTGCGGGCCGAGCTGGCCGAGATGAAGCGCCACAACATCAACGCCATTCGGACGAGCCACTACCCGCCGGACCCGCTGGTGCTCGACCTGTGCGACGAGCTCGGCCTGTGGGTGATGGACGAGTGCGACCTGGAGACCCACGGGTACGAGGTCGACGACTGGCCGGAGAACCCGAGCGACGATCCGCGCTGGCGCGACGCGTATCTCGACCGGATGCGGCGCATGGTCGAGCGGGACAAGAACCATCCCTCCATCGTCTTGTGGTCACTCGGGAACGAAAGCGGGATCGGCCGCAACCACGGCGCGATGGCCGACTGGACCCGCCTGCGCGACCCGAGCCGGCCGCTGCACTACGAGCGTGACCGCGAAGGCCGCTACGTCGACGTGTACAGCCGGATGTACCCGCCCCCGGACGAAGTGGCGCGGATCGGCGCCACCAAGAAGATGCCGTTCATCCTGTGCGAATACGCCCACGCGATGGGCAACGGCCCGGGCCGGCTGGTCGAGTACGAGCGGCTGTTCGACACCTACCCGCGGTGCCAGGGCGGATTCGTGTGGGAGTGGCTCGATCACGGCATCCGGCAGCGGACTCCGGACGGCACGGAGTTCTATGCCTACGGGGGCGACTTCGGCGAAGAGGTGCACGATGGCAACTTCGTGATCGACGGGCTTGTCTTCCCCGACCGAAGTCCTTCGCCGGGGTTGATCGAGTATGCCAAGGTCATCGAACCCGTGCGGATCGAATCCGTGGCCGGTGGCATCCGGGTGACCAACCGGCGGGACTTCGCAGCCCTCGACGACCTGAGCTTCGACTGGGTGCTGGAGGAGGAAGGCCGGGAGGTCGCCCGCGGCGCACTGGCGGTACCGCGCGTCGCGGCCGGCGAGTCCGTAGACGTGGCCGTCCCCAAGGTGCCCACGACGCTGGCCGAGACCTGGCTGACGGTCAACGCGAGGCTCAGCGACGCCACCGAGTGGGCGCCGGCCGGGCACGTCGTGGCCTGGGGACAGCTCCCGGTCCGGCAGCCGGAACCGCCGGTGGCGCCCGAGCCCGGGCAGGAGGCCGTCCGCCGGGGCGGAGAGCTCACGGTGGGTCGCGCGGCGTTCGACCCGGTGCGCGGCAGCCTGCTGCGGATCGGTGACGTGCCGGTCGCCGGGCTGCGGCTCGATGTGTGGCGGGCGCCGACGGACAACGACCGCGGCAGTGAGGAGCCGCTGGCCGATCGGTGGCGTGCGGCCGGGCTGGACCGGCTACAGCACCGCGTGCTCGGCCTCGAGGCGAGCGGGGGAGGGCTGACTGTGCGCACCCGCTCCGCGGCGGCCGGGCAACGCGAAGGTCTCGTCGCCACGTGGCGGTGGACCGAAGACGGAGCGGCGGTGCGACTCCGGCTGGCGATCGAGCCCGAGGGCGACTGGACCGTGCCGCTCCCGCGGCTCGGCCTCAGGCTGGCCTTGCCCGCGCTGCTGGACACCGTCGAGTGGTACGGGTCCGGACCCGGCGAATCCTATGTGGACTCGTGTGCGGCGGTGCGGATCGGGCGGTTCACCCGGACTGTGGACCAGCTGCAGACCCCGTACGTCTTCCCGCAGGAGAACGGCAACCGCCGGGACGTGCGGTGGGCGGAGCTGCGGGACGCCGATGGAGCCGGGCTGCGGGTGAAGGGAGCGCCGACGTTCGAGCTGACCGCCCGGCGCTGGACGAGTGAGGCGCTGGCGGCCGCCCGGCACACCTACGAACTGGTGCCCGACGACGTCATCCACGTCAACCTCGACGCCGGCCACACCGGTCTCGGGAGCGCATCGTGCGGTCCCGGGGTGGCCGAGCGGCACCGGCTCATCGTCGCACCGACGATCTTCGAACTGACTTTCCGGGAGCTCGGCTAAGGAGGACGAGGCGTGTCGCGGATTCGTGCGTTGATACTGGTGCTGGTACTCGCCGCGGCGACTCTCGGGTTCAGCCCGGGTGCGTCGGCGCAGGTCATCCCGATCGACGGCGCCTCGCCCGGCCGCACGTTCGACGGGGCAGGCGCGATCAGCGGTGGAGGCGGCAACAGCAGGCTCCTGATCGATTACCCGGAGCCGTACCGAAGTCAGGTACTCGACTACCTGTTCAAACCGGGTTACGGCGCGTCCTTGCAGATCCTCAAGGTGGAGATCGGCGGGGACACCAACTCGACCTCCGGGGCCGAGTCGAGCCACGAGCACACCGCCGGTGACCTCGACTGCGGCCGCGGTTACGAGTGGTGGCTGATGGGGCAGGCCAAAAAGCGTGATCCCGGCATCAAGCTCAGCGCGCTGGCGTGGGGCGCGCCCGGCTTCGTGGGGTCGTTCTGGTCGGACGCCACGATCAGCTACCTGCTCGACTGGCTCGGCTGCGCGCGATCACACGGCCTGACCATCGACTACCTCGGTGGCTGGAACGAGAAGGGCTACGACAAGGCCTTCTACGAGAAGCTGCACGCCGCGCTGCGCTCGCACGGGTATGCCACCCTCGTGGTCGGGGCGGACACCGACTGGCAGGTGGCCGACGACATGCTCGCCGACCCGGAGTTCGCGGCCTCGGTCGACGTCATCGGGGCGCACTACCCGTGCGGCTACAAGACGGCGATGACGACGTGTGCGAGCAGCGTGAACGCCGTCGCGACCGGGAAACCGTTGTCAGCGAGCGAAAACGGTTCCGAGGACTACAACTCGGGGGCTGCCGCGGTGGCGCGGGCGATCAACCGCGGCTACCTCGACGCGAAAATGACGTCGTACCTCAACTGGCCGCTCGTCGCGGCCACGTATCCGACCCTGCCGTTCGGGGACACCGCGCTGATGCGCGCCGACCAGCCCTGGTCGGGCTCGTTCGACGTCGGTGAGCAGTTGTGGGCGATGGCCCACACCACGCAGTTCACGCGGCCGGGCTGGCGGTACGTCGATTCGGCGTCCGGGTACTTCGGTGGTGACCGGGCCAACGGCTCGTTCGTCACCTACCAAGAGCCCGGCCACACCGCGTACAGCGTGGTGGCCGAGACGTTCGACGCGACGGCGCCGAAGACGGTCACCTTCCGGGTGACCGGCGGTCTGCCCGCAGCCGCGCCGGTGCACGTGTGGTCGAGTGATCTCAAGGCGGCGAACTTCGTGCGCGAGCCGGATCTGCGGCCCTCCGGTGGCACCTTCACGGTGACGCTCCAGCCCGGGCGGGTGTACTCGCTGACGACGACGTCCGGGCAGGGCGCCGGCAGGGCGGTGAGCCCGGCACGGGCCTCGCTCGCGATGCCGTACTCAGCCGACTTCGACCACGACCCGCTCGGCACCGAACCGCCGTTGTTCGCGCAGCAGCAGGGCGCCTTCGAGACCGTCAGCTGTGGGCAGGGGCAGTGCCTGCGCCAGCGGGCGGACGCGAAGCCGGTCAACTGGAACAACATCACAACCCCGTACACCCTCGCCGGCGACATCGGCTGGACCGACTACACCGTGTCGGTGGATGCGCGGTTCGAGCAGCCGGGCTCGGTCCAGCTGCTCGGCCGGATCGGCACCCAGCGCTGGTTCAACCCGGACTACTTCGACGGGTACTACCTGGAGGTTTCCGACACGGGGACCTGGTCACTGATCAGGAAAACGGCGCAGGTCAGCAAGGTCGTGCTCGCCTCGGGCACCGTCGCGGCACCCGGTCTCGGCAGCCGGCCTCACCTGGCTTTGTCGTTCGACGGACCGAAGATCACTGTGGCGATCGACGGCACGACCGTCGGGCAGGTCGTGGACGGCACCCACCCCGCCGGGCAGGTCGGGCTGGGAGTGGGTGGGTACCAGACCGAGGAATTCGACAACCTCTCGGTCACTCCGATCGGCCATCCCGCGCCGATGAACGCGTACCGGATCGTCGCGGGAGGCGAGGCTCTGACTTCGGAGGGACACGGTGTGGTGCGCGCGCCGTTCGACCCGGACTCGCTCGCGCAGCGGTGGGAACTGACCGACCGGCAAACGCTGACGAACCTCGGCACCGGCGCGGTCGTACGGAACCAGCCGTTGCAGAACTGGTCATTGTGGCCCGTCCCGCTCGACGGTGCGCTGTATGTCCTCACCGATCAGCAGAGCGGGAACGTCCTCGACGTCGCCGGCAAGTCCACGGCGGACGGTGCCGCGGTCGTCGAGACGGCGGCCAACGGCGGTGCGATCAACCAGCGCTGGCGGCTCGTCGCGGCGGGCGACGGGTACTTCCGGATCACGAACCTCAACAGCGGCAAGGCGCTCGAGTCCGTCGGCGGCCGGTTGGTGCAGAACGGTGCTTCGGATTCGGCCGGACAGCGATGGAAGTTCGCCGAAGGCCGGGGTGGGTCATACACGCTGGTGAACGAGGGCGCCGGCGCGGTGGCCGGAACGTGGTCGCTCAGGTTCGTGGGCTGAGCCGTCTGCGCCGGTGCTCCCGGCTCTCACCGTGGGTTACCCGGGCGCCGCGCCCGGGTAACCCACGGCCCGCCGGTCAGCTCCATCCTTGGCCACGCAGGAATGCGGCACACGCGTCGGTCCAGCCGCCGACGATCGGATCCGTCTCGGCGAGCCCGAGACCGTGTTCCCCGCGCGGGTACACGTGCAGTTCGGTGGGCACGCTGTGGGCGGTGAGCGCATCGGCCAAGAGGAGTGAGTTCGCCACCGGCACCAGCTCGTCGTCCGCGGTGTGCCACAGGAACGTCGGCGGGGTCGCCGGGCTGGCTCGCAGATGGAGCGACAGCTTCCGGCGGAGTGACTCGTCAGCCGCCGGGCCGAGCAGGTTGTCGATCGAGCCCTGGTGGGCGCGGTCGGAGATGAACGTGGTGACCGGGTAACACAGGACCGCGAGATCCGGCCGGGGGTCCTGCTCGTCCACGGCGTCCCGCACGTCCCCTGCGAGCATCGGCCCGGTTTCCGTGGCGAGCAGGCCGGCGAGGTGCCCGCCGGCCGAGAAACCGAGCACACCGACCCGTGCGGGATCGACCGGCCAGGAAGCCGCGTGGTGGCGGACGTGGCGCACGGCTCGTGCCGCGTCGAGCAACGGCGCGGGGTAGCGGTGCGGGGCCACCCGATAACGAAGGACGAACGCGCTGACGCCGAGTGAGTTGAGCCAGCGGGCGACCGGTGTGCCTTCATGGTCGGCGACCTTGCCGTAGGCGCCGCCGGGCAGGACGACGATGGCAGGCGCCCCGGCCGGGTACGGCGTGAGCGAGGCGCCTCCTTCCAGCCGAACCTCGGTCATCCGAACCGCCTTTCGGAGTGGGGGCTTGACCGTGAACCGTAGGGCAACTTAGGTTACAGCGCATCAGCTAATGCGGTTAATCATATTGGAGCCCAGACGGATGCCCCTGCACAGCCTGCGGATGGCCACCGATCCCGAACCGCCCCGCTCCGGCCACCTTGCCATGGGCGACGAGCGGGTCGAGGTGAACAGCCGATACTTGCTCCGCGACGGCCGGCCTTGGATCCCGGTGTCGGGGGAGTTCCACTACAGCCGGTATCCCCGCGAGGGCTGGGCGGCGGAACTCCGGAAACTCGCCTCCGCCGGGCTGACGGCGGTGTCGAGCTACGTGATCTGGCTGCACCACGAGGAAACCGAGCATGACCGGCGCTTCGACGGGAATCTCGATCTGCGGTACTTCGCCGGATTGTGCGCGCGGGAGGGACTGGAGTTCATCGCGCGGATCGGTCCGTGGGTGCACGGCGAAACCCGCAACGGCGGCCTGCCCGACTGGGTACTGGCCGCAGGGCCCGTGCGGGCCGACGATCCCGGTTACCTGAGCCGGGTGCGCGGGTGGTACCAGGCGCTCGCCGAGCAGCTGGCCGGGTTGCCCGTGCTCGCGATCCAGCTGGAGAACGAGCTGCTCGACGATCCGGAGCACCTGCTCACCCTCAAGCGGCTGGCGCGCGACGTCGGCTTGGCTGCTCCACTGTGGACGGCGACCGGCTGGGCGGCGAGGCTGCCCCAGGACGAGGTGCTGCCGCTCTACGGCGGCTACGCCGAGACGTTCTGGGACGGGCCGGAGACCGGCTGGCCCGAGGGGTGCCGCACGCACTACTTCTTCACCCACGAACGCGACGACCAGAGCATCGGCGCGGACCTGCGCCGTGTCGCGGCGCCGGCGTCCGATGTGGACCCCAGCCGGTATCCGATGGCGACCTGCGAGCTCGGTGGTGGGATGGCCGTCGCCTACCACCGGCGGCCGGTCGTGTCGGCCGACGATGTGGCGGCGTTGAGCCTCACGAAACTGGGCAGCGGATCGAACTGGCACGGCTATTACGTGTTCCACGGTGGCACCAACCCCATCGGGCGGCTGCACACGATGCAGGAGTCGCGCGAAACCGGCTACCCCAACGATCTGCCCGTGCTGTCCTACGACTTCCAGGCACCCATCGGGGAGTACGGCCAGCTCCGCGAGTCCTACGCGTTGCTGCGCAAGCAGGCGCTGTTCATCAGGGACTTCGCCGACCGGCTGGCGCCGATGGTCACCGTGCTCCCGGACGACGGCCCGGCGGATGTGCACGACCGGGATACGCTTCGCTGGGCGCTGCGCACCGACGGCGAGGCCGGATTCCTGTTCGTCAACAACCACCAGCCGTACGAACCCCTGCCTTCACACCACGGGGTGAGGTTCACCCTTCAGCTGCCGGGCGGGACGATCACGCTGCCCAGTGAGGAGATCACGATCCCCACGGGGGCGTACTTCTGCTGGCCGGTCAACCTCGACCTCGGCTCGGTCCGGCTGGCGTGGGCGACCGCCGAGCCGTTGCGCTTGCTCGAGGACGGCACGCTCGTGCTGGCCGCGGTCGACGGCGTTTCGCCGGAGATCGTGATCGAGCAAGGCGGCTCGCTCCGGCTGATTTCCGGGTTCACGCCCGGGCCGGACTGCGTGCTCACCGTCGCGGGTTCCCGGATCCTGGTGCTGGCGGCGGAAAAGCACACCGAACCGGCCGGAGCGGCGATCCCGGTCGAGTGTGTGCGGGAAGCCGGCCCGCCGCCCGAGCACCGGGGCGGCGACCGCGGTTGGGCACCGACGGATTTCACCGCCGCGGCCGTCTACCGCATCGACGCTCCCGCCGGAAGACCCTTGCTGCGCATCGCCTGGAGCGGTGACGTCGCGAGGGCCTACCGCGACGGCCGGATGATCGCCGACCAGTTCTACAACGGACTTCCGTGGGAGCTGCGCACCGAACCCGGTGAACTCGAGCTGCGCATCCTGCCCGCGCCGCGCGACGCGCCGATCTATCTGCCCGCGGCATCTGCGACGGAGCTGACCCGCGCCACCGTCCGTTCAGTCCATTCCCTGGAGGCATGATGACCTCGATTCAGCACTCGAGGATCGACGCCCTGCTGGCCGGGCTGGACCTGGCAGCCAAGATCGGCCTCCTGTCCGGAGAAGGGCTCTGGGCGCTCCCGGCACGGCCTGAAATCGGCCTGGCGCGGATGGTGCTCTCGGACGGCCCCGCCGGGGTTCGCGGCGACGAGTCGGCCGCGGACGTCCCCGCGATCCAGCTGCCCGGTCCGACAGCGCTTGCCTCGACCTGGGATCCCGAACTGGCACGGCGCGTGGGTCGGTTGCTGGCGCAGGAGTCCCGGCGCAAGGGGGTGCACGTGCTGCTCGCGCCCGCTGTCAACATCCAGCGTTCTCCTCTGGGCGGCCGGCATTTCGAGTTCTTCTCCGAAGATCCGTTGCTGACCGCCGAGCTCGGGGTGGCGTACGTGTCCGGAGTCCAGGAGGGCGGGGTAGCCGCCACGGTGAAGCACTTCGTGGCCAACGACTCCGAGACCGACCGGTTCACGGTCGACGTGCGCGTCGGGGAGCGAGCTCTGCGGGAGATCTACCTCGCTCCGTTCGAGGCGATCGTGCGCCGGGCCCGGCCGTGGGCGGTGATGTCCGCGTACAACACGGTCAACGGGGTCCCGATGACTTCCCACGCCGCGCTCAACGCCGTGCTGCGCCGGGAATGGGGGTTCGACGGTGTGCTCGTCTCGGACTGGACCGCCGCCCGTGACACCGTCGCCAACGCATTGGCCGGGCTCGACATCGCCATGCCCGGACCCGACACCGTCTACGGCGACGCGCTCCTGGAGGCGGTGCGCGACGGGCGGGTCCCGGCCGGCGTCGTCGAGGAGATGGCCGGGCGAGTGCTGCGGCTGGCGGCGCGCGTCGGGGCGCTCTCCGGTGCCGAACCGGCGGTGCCGCCTGCGGACCTGCCCCCGCGGCTCGACGGCCGCGCCGTCGCCCGTGAAGTCGCCACGAGGTCGATCACGCTGGTGCGTAACGAGAACGACGTCCTGCCGATCGACGCCGCCCGGGTCGGCCGAATCGCCCTGATCGGCTCGGCGGCGGCCGAACCCCGCACGATCGGCGGCGGCAGCATCACCGTCCACCCCGAGCGCGTGGTGTCCCCGCTGGCGGGCCTGCGGGCCGCGCTGCCGCCGCACGTCGAGCTCACGTACACACCGGGCGTCGCGCTGCAGGCCACCCTGGCGCCCCTGCGGGGTCGGTTCGAGGCGATCTTCCGCGATCGGCACGGCCGGGTGCTGGCTTCGGTACCGCTGGCCGATGCTTCTGCCTGGTGGCGCGGTGACCCGCCCCCCGGCGTCGGGCTGGAAGCACTGGCGTCGCTGGAGCTCCGAGGGAACTTCGTGCCCACGGCGTCGGGGGTACACACGTTCGGGATCGCCGGGC
This sequence comes from Amycolatopsis sp. NPDC049253, assembly GCF_040678995.1. Taxonomy (NCBI): domain Bacteria; kingdom Bacillati; phylum Actinomycetota; class Actinomycetes; order Pseudonocardiales; family Pseudonocardiaceae; genus Amycolatopsis; species Amycolatopsis sp. NPDC049253. The sequence goes on from NZ_JBFAQX010000040.1 coordinate 67,445, forward strand.
TGGGGCACTTCGAGTTCAGTGTCGACGGCGCGCAGCGGTACGAGGGCGAGCAGGAGATGGGCGGCAGTGACCCCGCGGGGGTGTTCTTCCGCCCGCCCGAGACCCGCCACGAAGTCGAGCTGAGGGCCGGACAGCCGGTGCTGGTCCAGGTGCGCGCCACGTCGTTCGCGCCTGGTTCCCTCGGGTTCTCGCTCAATCACGAGGAACCGTCGGAGACTCCTGAGGAGACCATCCGGGCGGCCGTCGTGGCCGCGGCCGGCGCGGACGTCGCCGTCGTCGTGGTCGGTACGACCGAGGAGATCGAATCCGAAGGCTTCGACCGGACCTCTTTGGACCTGCCCGGCAGGCAAGACGAGCTTGTCGCACGGGTGGCGGCGGCGAACTCGCGCACGGTGGTGGTGGTCAACACCGGCGCACCCGTGACCATGCCCTGGCGCGAGGAGGTCCCGGCGATTCTGCTCAGCTGGTTCGGCGGGCAGGAGATCGGTGCGGCACTGGCCGACGTTCTCCTGGGCGTCGCAGAGCCGGGCGGGCGATTGCCGACCACGTGGCCGAAGCAGCAGCGGGACGTCCCCGTCCTGTCGGTCCGGCCGGTCGACGGTGAGCTCGCCTACGACGAGGGGGTGTTCGTCGGGTACCGGGCGTGGCAGCGCGCCGGAGCCGAACCGGCGTACTGGTTCGGCCACGGCCTCGGTTACACCGAGTGGGCCTACGACGCGCTGTCCGTGTCACCCGATCCGGGGGATGACTTGGCCCGAGTCCGTGTCGGGCTCAGGAACACCGGAACACGAACCGGCCGTGAGGTCGTCCAGATCTACCTGGCCCCCGCCGAGCCCGACGGCGCGCGCCCGGACAGCTGGCTGGCCGGCTTCGCCGTCACCACCGCCGCACCGGGTGAGGCGGTGCACGCCGAGGTCGTCATCGCGCAGCGGGCCGTCGAAAGCTGGGACACCCCCGGCCACTGCTGGCGGAAGGTTCCGGGTTCGTACCGGATCCTCGTGGGCCGGTCGCAGAGCGACATCCGGCAGGAGACGTTGTTCGAGGTGGGGGCGTGACCGGTGCGGCACGTCTCGCGGGCACGGTCGAGGCGATGTCCGGCCACACGCCCGTAGCCCGGTGTGCGACCCGCCGGATGGCCGACGGTCCCGCCGGAGTCCGCGGGCGGCGGGGGACATCCGCGACGCGGCACTTCCTCGCCACTCCGGTCGCCGGAAGCCGGAGAGGGTCCACCACTGTGCACGGACTGGAGGCGTCGTGAAGATCACCGGATTCGAGACCTTCCTCGTCGAACCGCGCTGGATGTTTCTCCGCGTGGACACCGACGAAGGCATCAGCGGCTGGGGCGAGCCGATCGTCGAAGGTCGTGCCGAAACGGTGCGGGCCTGCGTCGAGACGCTGTTCGAGTACCTGCTGGGTACGGACCCCGGTCGCATCGAGGATCACTGGCAGGCCTGACCAAGGGAGGCTTCTACCGAGGTGGCCCGGTGCTGTCCAGCGCGGTGGCCGGCATCGACCAGGCGTTGTGGGACATCAAGGGCAAGGCGCTGGGTGTGCCGGTCTACGAGCTGCTGGGGGGTCCGGTCCGCGACTCCGTGCGGACCTACGCGTGGCTCGGCGGGGACACCGCAGAGCAGCTCGCCGCCGAAGCGGCGGACAAGGCAGCCGCCGGGTTCACCGCGGTGAAGTTCACCCCGTCCGGCCGGCTCGCGCACATCCCTTCGGCGGCCGAGACCGACGCGGTGGTGGAGCGGGTCCGCGCGGTGCGCGAAGCCGTCGGCGCCGAGGTGGACATCGTGGTGGACTGCCACGGGCGCTTTTCCGGCGCTGCGGCCCGACGGATCCTGCCGTTGCTGGAGCCGAGCCTGCCGCTGTTCGTGGAGGAACCCGTGTTGCCGGAGTTCTCGCGCGACCTGCGCCAGGTCGTGGACGCCACGTCGATCCCGATCGCGACCGGCGAGCGGCTGTTCTCCCGGTGGGACTTCCGTGACGTGCTGCGCACGGGGATCGCGGTGGCCCAACCGGACCTGTCCCACGCCGGCGGCATCTCGGAAGTGCGCCGGATCGCCGCGTTGGCCGAGGCACACGACGTCGCACTCGCACCGCACTGCCCACTCGGGCCGATCGCCCTCGCGGCCAGCCTCCAGGTCGATGTGGCCACCCCCAACTTCCTCATCCAGGAGCAGAGCCTGGGCATCGGTTACCACGACGATTCAGGGCTGCTGGGCTACCTGGTCGACACCTCGGTGTTCACCTTCGCCGACGGCTGCCTGCCCCGCCCCACCGGCGCGGGACTGGGAATCGACGTGGACGAACGGGCGGTGCGGCAGGCCGCCGCACGGGGGCACTCCTGGCGCAACGAGATCTGGCGCCACCCGGACGGTGCCTTCGCGGAGTGGTGAGCGCCGCGAGCGCCGAACGTGCGCGCTCGCCTCAGCGCCTGGACGGTCCGGTGTGTTCGCTCCGGCCGCCATTCCACGCGGTGACATAGTCGCGGATCCGGGCGATCAGCACTCGGACCGAGGCGCGTGGACCGGTTGTCCGGCACCACGCGGACCTGCTGGCCCGCGTGCGATGCGCACCACGCGACGTTGACCGTGTCTGCGGCGCGCCGGGCGATCGGCCGGATGGTCGGCGCCGCCACGCGGGCCCAGCCGCGCCACGGCTGCCTGTCGTGTTCGGCACCGTCACGAGGCATGGCCATCCGGTCGGCACGGACCATGCTCCTCGGCCAGACCGGGTGCGGCATCGCGCTGCCGCACCCGGCGCTGGGCTTCGTGCCGCGACGGTGGGCGCGATCGCGCAACGGTCGGGGCTGCCCCGCGCCGGCCTGCTTCACCACTTCGCCAACAAGCAGGCTGTTCTCACCGGCCCTGCTGGATGAACGCGACGCCGAGCTGGCACTGGACAACAATGTCGTAGCGGCTGCTCCTGAGATCCGCCCGACGATCGCTCGATCGCGACATTCGCCTCCTTCGTCACTTTCCGGGTACTCGGGAAACGAAGCAGTTCGCCGTCGCCGTGGCCAGGAGCGTGCCCGGGGTGTCCTCCAGGCGGGCTTCGGCCAGGACGACCTGGGGTCCGGAGTGCAGGACGCGACCGGTCGCGGTGATGGGGCCGGTGCCGGCGCGGATGGCTTTGAGGAAGCGGACGGACAGCTCCAGGGTGCTGAACCGGCTGCCGACGGGGAGAGTCGTGTGCACGGCGCACGCGGCCGCCGAGTCGAGCATCGTGGCGTAGAGGCCGCCGTGGACGGTCCACATCGGGTTGTAGTGGTATTCGCCCGGCGTGAGGCGGAAGACGGTCTCACCGGACGACGCTGAGATCAGCCTGTGGCCGACGAGATCCATCATCGGCGCCGAGGGGATGTCGCCGCGAGCCATGGCGCGGAGGAACTCCAGGCCACTGAGCTCGGCGGCCGCGGTGGCGAACGCGACGTGGTCGGCCCAGGAGACGGTGCGCACTCTCTCGGCGGACCCGGTGGTGGTGTTGGTGGGCTCGGTGGTGTTGGCCATGGTGTTTCCTTCACGGTCGAGAGTTCGTTCAGCGCCGCCTGGAGGCCGGTGTCGACGGCGGCGCGCATGAGGCGGGGGCGACGCTCGGTGCGGCCGATGTGGGGGCTGCCGAGGGGCGGGCGGACTTGCAGGGTCGCGGGGTGGGCCGTCAGCAGTCGTTCCTCTTCGGCGCGGAGGGCGGCGCGGCCAAGCCACGTTTCGAGTGCGCCCGGTGCGTGGCGGGTGAGCCAGCGCGAGGCGACGAGCCGTTCGCCGCGGGACGGGGCCGTCGCGGAGGTCTCGTCGGAGCGGCGGGTGCGAAAGGCGACGATGTGTGTTGCTTTTTGCGCGAGTGCTGTTCGGACGGGAACGGATTCGCTCACGCCGGCGTCCACGAACCGTCGGCCGGCGATCTCGATTGGTTCGCCCGCGAGCAGGGGCATGGCGGTCGACGCGCGCAGGGCCGCCTGCAACCCGGCCTGGTCGTGGAGGTGCTCGTGCAGATCCGCAGACTCGCCGGTCATCGCGTCGGTGGCGGTGGGGTGTAACTCGACGGGGTTGTCGAGGATTTCCCGGAACCCCATCGGGACGACCTCGGTGTAGAGCGTGTAGACGAGAAACTCCGTGTCCACCACCGGGCGCCGGGTCAGGAGACGCCTCGGGTTGATCGTCCGGCCCATGATCATCGGGTACCACCAGGCGTGCTGGGTGCTTTCCGCACATCCGCACAGCAGCCACGCGCCGTTGAGCGCACCGGCCGAGCTGCCGTAGACGGCGTCGAACATCGGCAGCAACCCGAGTTGTTCGATTGCGATCGTCATGCCGCTCGAATACGCACCTCGTGAGCTCCCATCCTCGATGAGCAACACCAAGCGAGCGTCGTCACCGCGATTTCCGGGAGTACTCCCGCTGCGTCGGCGTTCTCGCAACAACTCCACGACGGCGTCGGTCACCGGTGTACCTTCTTTCGGTCGGATGTGAGGAATTTCCCCTGGGTGACAGCGAGCAGCGCACCCACGATGGTGACCACCGCACCGGCGACCTGCACGGCGGTGAACGACTCACCGAGGAACACCGCCGAAGTCACGGTGCCGAACACGGGCACCGCGAACATGGTGATCGTCGCGGTCACCGGGCTGACTTCCCGCAATCCCCGGTAGTAGAACAGGTACGCGATCGCCGTCGGGCCGATCGCGAGGAACAGGAGGTTCCCCCATGTGAGCGTGGACACCGATGTCCATTCGGTACCGGAAAATGAGGGAATTGCGACAAGAACCAACGCCAGCGCACCCACCCCCGTGGCATACGTGGTGGCCCGCAACGGTTCCATGCCGCTCAGCACCTTCTTCGACGCGATGCTGTAGGCCGCCCAGCACGCCGCGCCCGCCAGGTAGACGAAGTCACCGGCGAGGCGGGGCCCGCTGAATCCCGCGCCACTCCCGCCGATGCCGGCGAAGAACACCACCGAGCCCGCGATCCCGAGCACCAGGCCGGAGATGCGCGCCCCGGACGCCGATTCCTTGCCGGTCACGAGGAAGTACAGCGTGGTCAGCACGGGACTGAGCACGGGCACGATGATGCTGCCGTCGATCGAGGGCGCGAGGGAAAGCCCCCAGAAGAAAAAGAAGTTGTACGCGAACACCCCGACGAGCCCGACCAGCCCGGCTCGCACCAGGTCACGCCAGGAAAAGCGCGCCGAACCCGGGCGTACGCACAGCAACACCACGAGGATCACCGCGCCCGCGCCGAAACGCAGGCAAGCGGCAACGTCGTGCGGCAGCTCACCCACCACGACCTTCGAGCTGGTGAACGCCGCCCCGAACAACACCATCGTGACGAGCAGGTAGGAATACGGAGCGACGCTACCGTCGCGTTGTCCGGGCATGGGTTCGGTCCACTTCGTTCCGGGTTCGGGAAAAGGCTGAGGATCACACCGATCCTCTCCGCCCCGCGCGCGGATTTCTTGTACGTTCCTTGCATGACAGGCGAATCCGAGATCACCGCCTGGAGCCCCGGTGTTCCCGGCATCAGCGAGGTGTTCCACGCCCATTTCGTGCGGCACGCCTACCCCGTGCACACGCACACCGTGTGGACCTTGCTGATCCTCGACGACGGCGTGCTCCAGTACGACCTCGACCGCCACGAGCACGGCACCCTGCGTTCGCAGGTCGTGCTCCTGCCGCCGCACGTGCCGCACAACGGCCGCACCGCGGCGCCACACGGATTTCGCAAGCGCGTGCTCTACCTTCCCGAAGACGCGCTCGACGCGCGCCTGATCGGCCCGGCGACCGACCAGCCGAACCTGCGGGATCCGAAGCTGGCGAACCGGATCAGCCGCCTGCACGACACGCTCGCCGCGCCGGGGGACGAGTTCGAGGCGCAGAGCCGGCTCGCGTTCATCTTCGAACGTCTCGGCACACACCTGCGCCACGACGTGATCCGCCGTGAGCCCGACCGCGGGCTGGCCGATGACCTGCGCGACCTGCTGGACTCGCGGGTGGTCGCCGGACTGCCGCTCGACGAGGCGGGGCGGCTGCTGCACGCGGACCCGACGCACCTGATCCGCGCGTTCACCCGGCGGTTTTCGCTGCCGCCGCACCTGTACCTCACCGGCCGCCGCGTGGAGCTGGCGCGTCGGCTGCTGCTGGCCGGTGTGCCGGCCGCCGCGGTCGCCCCCGAGGTCGGGTTCTACGACCAGTCGCACCTGACCCGGCACTTCACGCGGATGCTGGGCGTGAGCCCGGCGCGGTTCGCCGGACGACGGTGAGGACACGGCTACTCCCACAGGTCCGTCGACAGGTACTTCAGGCCCGAGTCCAGGATCACGACGGCGGCCGTGGCGCCGGCGAGCCCGTGCCGCAGGAGCTTGAGGGCGGCGGCGACGTTGGCGCCCGCGGAGAAGCCGGCGAAGACGCCTTCACGGGTGGCGAGCAGGCGGGAGGTCCGGTTGGCTTCGTCGCCGATGACCTGGCGGTAGCCGTCGAGCGGCACGTCCCGCCCGTGCGTGAGGTCGGCCCGGCCGAAGCCGCCGCCCTGGAAGGGGTGGTGGGATTCGAACACCGCGCGTGTCCGGCTGTTGTGAGGGGACGGGCCACAGCAGCCGTGGCCCGTCCGCCGGTACTAGCCGAGTGCGGGATCCGAAGCTGGCGAACCGGATCAGCCGCCTGCATGACACGCTCGCCGCGCCGGGGGACGAGTTCGAGGCGCAGAGGCGGCTCGTTTGATCTTCGAACGTCTCGGCACACACCTGCGCCACGACGTGATCCGCCGCGAGCCCGACCGCTGGCTGGCCGATGACCTGCGCGACCTGCTGGACTCGCGGGTGGTCGCCGGACTTCCGCTCGACGAGGCGGGCCGCGCGTACGGCATGACGGAGACTTCGCCGGTCTCCTGCCAGACGCCGGCCGACGACGACCTCGACCGGCGTACCGCGACGATCGGGCGCGTGCACCCGCACGTCGAGATCAAGATCGTCGACCCGGAGACCGGCGAAACCGTGGAACGCGGGACGCCGGGCGAGTTCTGCACGCGCGGCTATTCGGTGATGATCGGGTACTGGAACGACCCCGACCGCATGGCGGACGTCCTCGACGCCGACGGCTGGATGCACACCGGCGACCTCGCCGTGATGCGGGAGGACGGTTACGCACTGATTGTCGGCCGCATCAAGGACATGGTGATCCGGGGCGGCGAGAACGTGTATCCGCGGGAGATCGAGGAGTTCCTCTACACGCACCCGGACATCGAGGACGTGCAGGTGGTCGGGGTGCCCGACGAGCGGTTCGGCGAGGAGCTGTGCGCGTGCATCAAGGTGCGGGCCGGCGCGGCCCCGCTCGACGCCGACGCGATCCGCGCCTTCGCGACGGGAAAGCTGGCGCACTACAAGATCCCGCGGTACGTGCGCCTGGTGGAGCGGTTCCCCACGACCGTGACCGGGAAGATCCGCAAAGTCGGGATGCGGGTGGAATCGGCCAAAGCGCTGGGGCTTCCGGTGCCGACGCTGTGAGGGACATGGCGTCTGACGCCGACCTCGCGGCGCGGATCGTCGTGCGCCGGCTCGGTGCCGGCGACGGTGAACCGGTCGGAAGATTCCTCATCGGACTGTCGCTCTCCAGCCGGTACCACCGGTTCTTCTCGTGTATCCGGTACCTCTCCCCGGCGCTGCTCACGACGCTGACCACGGTCGCGCCAGGACAGGTCGTCCTCCTCGCTCTCGACGGCGAGACCGTGGTCGGGCACCTGATGGCGACCGACCACGAGGGTGAGGGTGTGGACATCGGCATCGTTGTCGCCGAGGGCTACCGGTTCCGGGGCATCGGCGGGAAACTCCTGCGGGAGATGGCGAACGCGCTCTCGGGCGGAGGTTCGACGCGGGTGCGGTGCGATGTGCTCGGCGCCAACTACTTCGTGCTCGACTGGCTGCGACGCCGGCTGCCGGACATCCGGTTCGTGCGGCACGGGGAGACGATCACCGTCCACGGAACCCTTTCCGCGCCCGAAATCGGCGACTTCCGGGGTGACGTACACCGATAGCGTCACCTGACGCTCGCGCCGAAGATCACTGTCCACATAGGTTTGACCCGTCAATGAAGGGCACGATCCCCAGGTAGTTCGAATGATCAACCGGAGGCAGTTCGGCCGGGCCTTCGCCGCGACGGCGGCGGCAGCGTCGCTGGCCGCTTGTTCCACCGGGCAGAGTGCGCCCGCCGCCGCACCCGGCGACGACCTCAGGGCGGGTTCCGGCAAGAACACCTCGCTCGGCCCGATCAAACAGGTCAAGGCCGGGCTGCTGGACGTCGGGTACGCCGAGTGGGGCCAGGCCACGGGCAAGCCGGTGGTTCTGCTCCACGGCTGGCCGTACGACCCGCACAGCTACGTCGACGTCGGCCCCCTGCTCGCCGCGGCGGGTTACCACGTCTTCGCGCCGTTCCTGCGCGGCTACGGCCCGACCACGTTCCTGTCGAAAGGCACCGTCCGCAATGGACAGCAGGTGGCCGTCGCGCTCGACATCGTGGCCATGATGGACGCCCTGCACCTCGACAAGGTGATCCTCGGCGGCTACGACTGGGGTGTGCGCACCGCCGACGTCATCGCCGCCCTGTGGCCGGAGCGGGTCAAGGCGATGGTGGCGGTGAGCGGCTACGGCATCAACAATCTGGAGGCCAACAAGCAGCCCCTGGCCCCGGTGGCCGAGTACGGCTGGTGGTACCAGTACTACCTCGCCACGGAGCGCGGCGTCCTGGGGTACACGAAGTACCGCCGCGACTTCAACAAGCTGATCTGGAAGAACGTCTCGCCGAAGTGGAACTTCGACGACGCGACCTACGACCGCACGGCGCAGTCGTTCGACAACCCCGACCACGTGGCGATCGTCGTGCACAACTACCGCTGGCGCCAAAGTCTCGCCCCGGGCGAACCGCAGTACGACGTCTACGAACAGAAGCTCGCCGCCTCGCCGAAGATCGGCGTCCCGACGATCACCATCGGCAGTGACTTCGACGCCGCCGCGGCCGACGGCAAGGCGTACCGCGACAAGTTCACCGGCAAGTACGAGCACCGGACGTTCACCGGGATCGGCCACAACGTGCCGCAGGAAGCGCCGCAACCGTTCGCCAAGGCCATCATCGACGTCGACAAGTTCTGAGGCCGCCTACGAAAAGTCCGTTCGAGGGGACCTGTTCGGTACTGCGGCGGGAGTTGTGCTCCAGCCGGTCGGCGACCGGTGTGGGACTCGCCACGAGCGGGCCGGTGAGGAGGCCGGGCTTGCGAAGATCGGCCCGTGAGCACAGGACTTCTCTCTGCCGAAATACCAAGTCGCATCATGTTTGCAATTGCTGACGGCCAGTCTGGGCCCCGTGTGTCTCCGTTCTTCCTGGCGTGTTCACGCGGGTCCGTGACCCGGGTTGACCTGGGGTCTTGCCTCGTTCGCTCGGGGGTTCGATGGCCGGCATTACCGTCCGACCGAACGGGGCGAAGGCAGCGTGCGGGGGGCGGATACGAATGTCGTGGCGCTGGGCGAGCGCATTCGGCGGTCAGTTCTGGCGGTGACCCGTTGCACTGGCGGCTCGTGCGCGAACTTGCAGCGACCGCCGGGCGCGGCAGCGCCTCGTGCCGGATCGCGGTGACGCCCCGCTCAGCCATTGCCTGGCCCGGCCTGCTCCTCGACACGATGCCGGATGTCCTACCCGGCCAACCACACCCTTGCGGACGTCGACTGGACGGGCTGGTGGGTAACCGGTCTCGAGGCGGCGTCCGCCTGCGGTCGGTGAGGCGCAGGACTTGTGCAAGTAGGTGGCCGAGCGTAGACACTGTGGATGGGGACAGGCGGGGCCCTGCCGGGCCGGGATCCGCTCGACGCCGTCCTGCTGCGGCAGAGCTCGCGCGCTCGGGTGACCCGAGTGTCCCTGCCGGGTGGCCTCGCTGTCGTCCGCAAGGAGCCGCTCGGTCTTGATGCGCAGCCACGGCTGCGGCACGAGGTAGCGATTCTGGAGCGGCTGCGCGGTGTCGACGGGGTCGCGCAGCTGTCGGATGCGCGGCGGTACCCGGAATCGATCGTGCTGGTGGACGCCGGTGACACCACCCTGGCCGGGCCGGCCGAGCCACTGGCGATCGATGAGCTGGTCCGGCTGGCCGGCAAACTGGCCCAGGCGGTCGCGGGAATGCACCGCCGCGGAGTGCTGCACCGTGACATCACTCCGGCCAACATCGTCGTCTCCGGGGGCGGGGACCCGTGCCTGGTGGATTTCGCGCTGGCGACGCCGTTCGCGGAGATTCATCCCGAGTTCACCCACCACAGTGAGATCGTCGGGTCGCTCGCCTACCTTGCCCCCGAGCAGACCGGGCGCACCGGCCGGTCGGTGGACCAGCGCGCCGACCTCTACGCGTTGGG
>NZ_JBFAQX010000041.1:0-67207 GCF_040678995.1 Amycolatopsis sp. NPDC049253
CAACTACCATCGACCACACACCGCCGCCGGAAACCGGCCCCCGGCCACCCGGCTCCACGCAGGCGTCACCAACGTCAAGGCCTCATACAGCTAGCCGTCCGGCTTCGCCCGCAGGTGGCGGCGCAGCGTCTCGTCACTGCCCAGCCCGCTGCGCCGCGCCGCCGCGGCCACCGTTTCCCCGCTCATCACCAGCGCGATCGCCGCTTCCCGGCGCACGGCGGCGACGTAGGTGGCCGGCGTCTGCCCCGTGCCTTCCTTGAACAGCCGCGAAAGGTGACGAGTGCTGAGCCCGGCGCGCTGCGCCATGCTCGTGAGGCAGTGGTCGCCGGCCGGATCGGCGGCGACCTCGTCGCAGAGCGCGCGGACGACGTCGCGGCGCGGGCGCGGGGTGCGGGCGGGCACGGAGAGCTGGGGCTGCGCGCCGCGGCGGCGCATGAAGACCACCAGCTCGCGCGCGATCTCGTGGGCCAGGACGTCGCCGGCGTCCTCCTCCACCAGCGCGAGCGCGAGGTCGATGCCGGAGCTGACGCCGGCGGAGGTGAGCACGCGGCCGTCGCGCACGTAGATCGCTTCGGGATCGACCTCGACGGCCGGGTAGCGCTCCTGCAGCGTGTCCGCGTGGCGCCAGTGGGTGGTGGCGCGGCGGCCGTCGAGCATGCCGGCGGCGCCGAGCGCGAACGCGCCCGCACACACCGACGTCACGCGCCGGGCGCCGCGCGAGAGGTGCCGGATCGAGGTGAGCAGCTGGGCGTTCGCCCCCGGTTTCACGAGACACTCGCCGCCGGGCACGACCAGGGTGTCGACCGCGGTCACCTCGGCCGCGGCCTGGTCGACGCCGACGCGCAAGCCGCTCGACGTGGTGATGTCGCGCCCGTCCGGGGAACACATCGTGACGACGTAGCCGGTGCCGAGCTCGGCGGCGACGTCGAACACCTCCAGCGGCCCGGTCACGTCGAGCAGCCGGACGCCGTCGAACACGAGGACGGCGATCGGGACATCCGGTCTCGACAGGCCCACTCCGGGAATCTACGACGGCCCCCGACGGCGGGAAAGGGCCGGATGTGTGGGCTGCGTGTCCGCTTCCGGCCGGTTACCCGGTGTTGGCTTTTCCTCGGACGACGCGAAGGCGGTGCCCAGGATGAAGCTGCAACACGGTTTCGGCGGTCTCGAAGTCCTCGAGGGTTTCCCGTTGGACTACGAGAAGCGCGTGTTCGTCGAAGACTCGGAGAAGCGCATCTTCGGCATCCACGCGGCGATGATGGGCCTGAGCGCCTCCCTGCGCGACTCCGTCGCCGGCTACGACCTCGACCGGTGCCCACCGCGTTCCGCACTACGTGGACGTGGGCCCACCTGCGCACGGCCCGGAGGTGTACCCGTTCGAGTACGTCAAGTTCCGTTACCACGAGAAATGGCTGGGCGGCATCAGCGCGTACCTCGTCGAGCAGGGTTACCTGACGCAGGAAGAGCTGGACGCCGCCACGGCGCGCTTCCGTGAGCAGCCGCGGGCGCCGCTGCCGGATCGCGCAGCCGAGGCCGTCGACGAGCAGGTGCTCGACTACCTGCGCCGCGGCGACACACCGAGGCGTCGCCCGGCCACGCCGGCGTTCGCGGTGGGGGACGAGGTCGTGGTGCGCAACCCGCCGGCCACGGAGCACGCACGCCTGCCCGGCTACCTGCGCGGGCACCGCGGTCGAGTGGAGCGCGTGTTCGAGGGCAACTACTCGTACTTCGTGTCGACCGGCGGCGACGGGCTCGGGGAGCCGATGCCGGTGTACATCGTGCGGTTTCGAGCCCGAGGAGCTGTGGGGCGAGGAAACCGAGCGCGCGGCCGGCCCGCTGTACGAGACCTACTTGTCCGCCGGATCGACGAGGGACGGAAACCGATGAGCGAGCTGTTCGCCTACCCCGGCGACCGCGAGGAGGCGAGCGCCGCGCAAGTCAAGGCGCTCGAGGCGCTCCTGATCGAGAAGGGCGTGATCACCGGGTCCACTGTGGACAAGGTGCTCGGCTACTTCGAGTCGGAGATGACGCCGCTCAACGGCAAGAAGATCGTGGCCCGCGCGTGGGTCGACCCCGAGTTCGCCCGGCTGCTGGCCACGGACACCCCGAAGGCGATCGCGCAGCTGGACCTGCCCGAGGGCATGGCTGGCGCCGAGGGCGAGCACATCGCGGCCGTGGTCAACGAGCCCGGCGTGCACAACCTGGTGATCTGCTCGCTGTGCTCGTGCTCCCGATGGCCGGTGCTGGGGCTGCCGCCGTACTGGTACAAGGACGCATTCGCGGTGGTTCGTGGTGCCCGCACGGCCTTCGGGCACGGCGGGCTGGAGCGAGGAACAGCTCGCCGAGCTCGTGACGACGGAGTCGATGATCGGCGTGGCCCTCGCGGGCCCGGCGGCGTGAGGGGGCGGGCGTGGCGATCGACATCAGCACGCTGAACTACGACGAGACCGGGCGCGTGAAGTTCCACTCGTCGTGTTCGGCGGACCTCGAGCAGCCCGTGTTCGACGCGGAGTGGCAGCGGCGCGCGTTCGGCCTGGCGGTGGCGCTGTCGGAGTTCGGCCACTACGCGTGGGAGGACTTCCAGCGCGGGCTGATCTCGGCGATCGGCTCGTGGCAGTCCGCGCCCGACGACGAAAAGGGCCGCTGGGAGTACTACCGGCACTGGGTGACGGCGCTCGGCACCGTCGTCCGGCGCCACGGCCTGCTCGAAGAGGGGTACGTCAACCCCGAGGACCGCGACTGAGGGTGAGCGCGTTCACCTAGACTTCCTCCTCACCGGGCGAGCGGCTCCCGGGGCGACGCGGAGGAGGCGGCAGGGTTGGTCAGCCGGGCCGAGAAGAGCGAATCGAACCCCGACCTGGGCGTCCTCGCCGGGCGGCTGCTCTTCGCCGTGCAGCACGAGCTCTTCACGTCCCTGGCCGCCCAGGGCTTCGCCGACCTCCACCCGCGCCACGGTGCCGTGCTCGCCTACCTGGACACCGAAGGCGTCCGGGCGACCGAGCTTTCGCGCCTTTCCGGGCAGCACAAACAGGTGATCGGCACGATGATCGACGAGCTGGAGGCCCTCGGGTACGTCCAGCGCCGCCCGGATCCCGCCGACCGCCGGGCGAAGCTGATCTGCCCGACCGAGCGCGGGCTGGCCGAGATGCGTGCCGCCGGCCGGATCATGACGGCTTTGCAGGAACGGCACGCGCGCCGGCTGGGGCGTGACGTTTACACGCAGTTCAAGGCGGTGCTGCTCGACGTGGTGGAGCATCAGCGCAAGCGGACCGGGTGACGCTCAGCCGATCCGCTGCGGGCCGGGCTCGGTCCAGCCCGGGTTTCCTCGGGTGACGAAGGAAACCCACGCGGCGTGGGTGCTGCGGGCGAGGTCCGCGGGTGTTTCGCCGGGGCCGAGCAACGCGTGTTCGCCGCGCAGGCCGGGCAGGTCCACGCAGTCGAAGACGAACGGCAGCTCGACGCAGTGGCAGGCCCCGAGACGGCCGTCGAACGCGGAGGAGCGCCAGCGGAAGTCGTAGGTGTACTTGCCCAGGTTTTGGCCGGCTTCTCTGAAGGCGTCGGTCATCAGCCGGGTGAGGAGCTGCTCGGGGTTGTCGTGGGGATGCGTTTCCCGGCAACGGGCGATGCGGCCTTCGGGATCGGGGAAGCGTCGTCGGGCACCCTTGAGGAGGTCCGCTTCGGTGGTGTCGAAGGCGAAGGGGATCGAGTAGAGGTTGGCTTCTTCGGCGTTGCTGCCGGCGAGGAGGTCGACGTCACCACGGAGGCCCTCGGCGGGTTGGCGCGTCAGGAGTTCGCCGTCGAGGACGGGTTTGAAGGGGCTGCCGCCGAGCGACGGGTCGAGAAAGTCGTGCTCCGGCTTGAGGTGTTCGGTCAGGTCGAGGATGCGTTCGTCGCCGAGGTCCGCCAGGGCGGCGGCCGTGGCCGGCTGACCGAGGGCTTGCCCGAACGCTCGTGTGGTGAGCGCCGCGCGCTCGGGCGGGTGGCAGCACAGCGCGTGACCGCTCTGGCTGATCCCGCGACGGAACAGGTCTGTCGGTGTGGTCAGCAGCGCGAGCACGAGCATGGCGCCGGCGGACTGCCCTCCGACGGTGACGTTCCCGGGATCCCCGCCGAAGTTCGCGATGTTCTCGTTGATCCACCCGAGGGCGGCCAGCACGTCGAGCAGCCCGCGATTCGCGGGCGCGTCGGGCAGGTCGAGCCAGCCGATCGCGCCGAGCCGGTAGTTCACGGTCACCAGGACGATCCCGTCGCGGGGAAAGGCGTCCCCGGCGTACACGGGCGCCTGGCCGGTCCCGGTGGCGAAGCCCCCGCCGTGCAGGAAAACGAGCACGGGCAGGTTCCTCGTCCCGGGATCCGGCGTGGAGACGGTGAGGCTGAGGTAGTCGCCTCGTGCCGTCGTCGTCCCGAGAACCGGCGACAGATCGGCTCGCCCGAACGGCCGCGTCCGCTGGGGCGCGGCGGCTCTCGCCGCGCCCCTGACGCCGTCCCACCGCGGCGGCGGCCCCGGTGCGGCGAACCGCGCCGCCCCGGCCGGCGTCGGCGCGTACGGAATCCCGGCGAAGGTGACGCCGTGGGCGCTCCGGCGGCCGAGCACCTTGCCCGAGCTGGTGCGGACGACGGTCACGGGCGCGGCCTCAGCGCAGCGCGTCCTGCAGCGCCGCCAACCCCACCGGGCCCACCGCGAGCGCGTCGTGGTGCCACTGGCGCAGCGAGAAGTCCGGGCGGGACGCCGCCTCGGCGCGGGCGGCGAGCCAGGCCCGCTCGCCCAGCTTGTACGCGATCGCCTGGCCCGGCCAGCCGAGGTAGCGCACCACCTCGGGGTGGACGCGGTGCTCGGCCGCCAGGCCGCGTTCGTGGAGCACACGGCAGGCCGTGTCGAAGTCCCAGCGGGAACCGTCGGGCAGGGGCAGGTCCAGGTGGGCGCCGATGTCGATGACGACGCGGGCGGCGCGCATGGCGGAGCCCGCGAGCATGCCGAGGCGGGTGCCGGGCTGGGTGTACCAGCCGAGCTCGTCGGCGAGGCGCTCCGCGTAGAGCGCCCAGCCCTCCGCGTGGCCGCTGACGGAGTGCACGCGGGCGAAGCGGCTGACACGGTCGGCGGCGAGCTTCGCCGTGCCGATCTGCAGGTGGTGGCCCGGCACGCCCTCGTGGAACACCGTGGTCAGCTCCGACCACACGGCAAAGCGCGAACGCCCGCCGAGCGGCCACCACGTGCGGCCCGGGCGGACGCCGTCTTCACTCGGGCCCGTGTAGTACGGCGCGCCCGAACCGGAGCCGTGTGCGATGGTCACGTCGATGGCGCGCAGGGGGTCCGGGATGTCGAAGTGGGCTCCCGCCTCGGCCATGGCGCGGTCGTGGGCGGCGCGCAGCCAGTCCACATAGGCCGGTTCACCGTCCACAAAGTACTGCTCGTCGAGCAGTGCCATGGCTTCCGGGACCGAAGCGCCCGGACGCACCTGGGCCGCCTCCGCCGCCAGCTCCTGCTCGATGCGCTCCAGCTCGGCCCAGCCCCACTCGTACGCCTCGGCCGGATCGATGTCCGCGCCCAGGCTCAGGCGCGCGCCGGCCGCGTAGCGCTCGGCCCCGACGCCCTCGACGCTGCTCGCGTGCGGTGCGTAGTCCTCGCGCAGGAAGCGGGCCAGCTCGGCGTAGCCGCGGTGGGCGGCGTCGGCGGCGGAGCGCAGGTCGAGGGCGAGCGGCCCGTCGCCGTAAGCCGTCACGAGGGTTTCGTGGACGCCGGCGAACCGGTCGGCCTGTGCCGCCGTCTCCAGGGCCTGCCGGCGCGCGGCGACGAGGCCGCGGTCGAGGCCGGTGCGCAGGGACCTCTGCCAGGCCGCCAGCATCGTCTCGACGCCGGCGAGACGCACGCCGATCACGTGCCAGTCGTCGTCGCCGGCGCGCGGAAGCATGTCGACGGTGTCGCGCAAGGAAGTCAGCACGCCGAACTGCGCCTTCACGGTCCGCAGCGGCTCGCCGAGGTCGTGCCACGCGAGCTGCGCTTCCAGCCGTTCCTTCAGGTGCGCACCCGCGATGCGGTCCTCGGTGGACTCGGGTGTGAGCGTGGCCAGGGTCGCGAGCGTCCGGCGAGCCTGGTCGGCGCGGGCGTCGAAACCGTCGGGGGAGAAGTCGGTGAGCGTGGCGGGGTCGGGGGTGGTGATCCCGCGCATCGTCGCTGCGACGGGATCGAGAGCGGCTTCTGCGGTCACGTGCTCGTCGGAGAGCTGGAAGATCGGCGTCACGCGGCTCACGCTATACCCGCTCAGCGGAGCCGGTGTGAACTTCGGGAAGTCACGCTGCTTGGCGAGAACACCGGTGACCACTAGGATCCCGCCATGCACTCCGTGGTGATCCTCGCCTTGGACAAGGTCGTGCCGTTCGACCTGGCCACGCCCATCGAGGTGTTCACCCGCACGCGCCTGCCCGACGGCCGCGCCGCCTACCGGGTGCGCGTCTGCGGTCCGGCCGAGGAGATCGACGCCGGCGCATTCACGATCCGGCCGCGGCTCGGCCTCGAAGCCCTCGCCGAAGCGGACACGATCATCGTCCCCGGCCGAGACGAGCTCGAAGCGGTGCCCACCGATGTCGTCGACGCCCTGCGCGCAGCCGCCGCGAACGGCACGCGCATCGCGTCCATCTGTTCCGGCGCGTTCATCCTCGCCGCCACCGGCCTGCTCGACGGGCAACGCGCCACCACGCACTGGGTCGCCGCGCCGGAGCTCGCCGCCCGCTACCCGGCGATCGAGGTCGACGCCGACGTGCTGTACGTCGACAACGGCAACATCCTCACCTCGGCCGGCGCGGCCGCGGGCCTCGACCTCTGCCTGCACCTCATCCGCCGCGACCACGGTTCCGCGGTCGCCGCCGACGCCGCCCGCCTGTCTGTGATGCCGCTCGAACGCGAGGGCGGCCAGGCGCAGTTCATCGTCCACGACCAGCCGCCCACCCCGCGCGGCTCGGTGCTCGAACCGGTGCTGCGCTGGCTCGACGAGAACTGCGCGAAGGACCTCACGCTCGACGACATCGCCGCCCACGCCGGCATGAGCAGCCGCACGCTCAACCGCCGCTTCCGCGAGCAGACGGGCACCAGCCCGTTGCAGTGGCTGCTGCGCGCCCGCATCCGCCAGGCGCAGCACCTGCTGGAAGCCACCGACCACGGCGTCGACCGCATCGCGGGCCAGGTCGGCTTCGGCTCGCCGACGTCGTTCCGCGACCGCTTCAAACGCATCGTGGGCACCAGCCCGCAGGCCTACCGGGGCAGCTTTCAGCGGCGCTGAGCGGTGGCACTGGGCAGTGGAACCGGCCGGACGCGACGCCGACCGCCGCGCCTGGCCGGGGGATCAGTGCAGCAA
The DNA here is from genome assembly GCF_040678995.1 of Amycolatopsis sp. NPDC049253. Classification (NCBI taxonomy): domain Bacteria; kingdom Bacillati; phylum Actinomycetota; class Actinomycetes; order Pseudonocardiales; family Pseudonocardiaceae; genus Amycolatopsis; species Amycolatopsis sp. NPDC049253. Next base: position 7,350 of record NZ_JBFAQX010000041.1, read on the forward strand.
GCCGGTGAGCTCCGAGAGGGCGCCGAGGCCCGCCAGCCCGTAGGTCAGCTCCGTGATCCGATCGGCCGTGTCCGCCGAGACCACGCGCGTGGCGTTGAGGCGGAACTTCGTGGCCAGCTCGTCGGCCGACAGCGGGTTGTCCGGCCGCCGCGGTTGACGTCCACGCGTTCCTCCACCTCGGTGCCGTCGGTCAAGCTGATCGACGTGCTGTCCGATTCCGGCGGTGTGCGCGGTCGTGGTGCGTTATCCGGACGGGATCGAGGAAGAGATCCCGACGCGCGCGGTGCTGCTGGCCACCAACGGCTTCGGCGCCGACAAGGACCTCGTCGCGCGGCATCTGCCGGAGATCGCGGGCGCGCTCTACCAGGGCAGTGATCAGTCGCTGGGCGACGCGCTGCGCATCGGCGAGAAGCTCGGTGCCGCCACCGGGTTCCTCGACGCGTACCAGGGCCACGGCGCGGTCGCGGCGAACGCCGGCACGCTCGTGGGCTGGGCGACGATCATCCACGGCGCGTTCCTCGTCGACCTCGGCGGCCGCCGCTTCGGCGACGAGACGCGCGGGTACTCGGAGTACGCCGCGGAGCTGGCCGCACGGCCGGACTGTACCGGCTGGATCGTGCTGGACGAGACGATTTTCGAGCAGTGCCAGCCGTTCCAGGACTTCCGGGACACCGTCGCGTCGGGCGCACTGGCGTGGGCCGACCACGCCGGCCTGGCTGCCGTGACGGGGCTTCCGGCGGACGCGCTGGCCGATGAGCTGTCTTTCGTCGCCGCGATCGCGCGGGGCGAGCGGGCCGACGAGTTCGGCCGCACCAACGGGGAACGCCCGCTTTCCGGGCGCTACGCCGCGGACCGCGTGGTGCCCGCGTTGTTCCACACCCAGGGCGGCTTGATGGTCGACGAGAACGCGGCCGTGCTCGACACGCAGGGCAATCCGATCCGCGGCCTCTACGCCGCCGGCGGCGCGGCCGAGAGCATCTCCGGCCACGGCGCCGCGGCTACCTGCCGGGCAACGGGCTGCTGCCCGCGTTCGGCCTCGCCTACCTGGCCGCGGGCGACGTCGCCCGCCGTCACCACTGACTTTCCCCTATCGCAAGCGGAGGAGAAGAATGGCAACCACGGAACTGCTCGTGAAGAACGTCCGGGTCGTCCGGCCCGACGACCCCGACGGGTCGCAGCCGGAACTGCTGGACATCGCCGTCAACGACGGCAAGATCACGCGGGTGGCGCCGAACCTGCCCGAGGACGACGCCGCCCGGGTGGTCGACGGCCGCGGCCTGCCGGCCTTCCCCGGCGTGGTCGACGCGCACCAGCACTGGGGCATCTACAACGAGCTCGCCACCGACACCCGTACCGAGAGCCGCGCGAGCGCGCAGGGCGGCGTCACCACGTCGCTGACGTACATGCGCACGGGCCAGTACTACCTGAACAAGGGCGGCAGCTACCGCGACTTCTTCCCCGAGGTCCTCTCGGCGGCGCAGGGCAACGCGTACGTGGACTACGCGTTCCACCTCGCGCCGATGAGCTCCGAGCACATCTCGGAGATCCCGTACCTCGTCGAGGAACACGGCGTCACGTCGTTCAAGATCTTCATGTTCTACGGAAGCCACGGGCTGCACGGCCGGTCGACCAGCCAGAGCGACTTCCTCATGATCCCTCCCGACGAGCGCTACGACATCGCGCACTTCGAGTTCGTGATGCGCGGCGTGCAGAACGCGCGCGAGATCCTCACCGAGTACGCGCCGCACCTGTCGCTCTCGCTGCACTGCGAGACGGCCGAGATCATGACCGTGCACCCGAAGCTGGTGGAGCAGGACAGTTCGCTCTCGGGCCTGCGCGCGTACAGCGCTTCGCGGCCGCCGCACTCCGAGGGCGTCGCGGTGACCATCGCGTCGTACCTGGCGCACGAGACGGGCCTGCCGAACATCAACCTGCTGCACCTGTCGTCGAAGAAGGCTCTTTCGGCCGCCCTGACGATGGGCAAGGCGTTCCCGCAGATCGACTTCCGCCGCGAGATGACCATCGGCCACCTCCTCGCCGACGTCGACACCGCGTCCGGCATCGGCGGCAAGGTCAACCCGCCCCTGCGCGAACGCGAGGACGTCGAGGCCCTCTGGCGCCACGTCCTGGCCGGCGACGTCGACTGGGTCGTCAGTGACCACGCCTGCTGCCGCGACGAGCTCAAGTTCGGCTCCGACCGCGACGACGTCTTCCTGGCGAAGTCCGGCTTCGGCGGCGCCGAGTACCTCCTGCCCGGCCTCGTCGGCGAGGGCACCAAGCGCGAGCTTTCCCTGCGGCGCATCGCCCAGCTCACCTCGACGAACCCCGCGCGCCGCTACGGCCTGCTCACCAAGGGCACCATCGCCGAGGGCTACGACGCCGACTTCGCCCTCGTCGACCCCGACGTCCGCTGGACCGTCCACGCGGCCGACTCGGAGTCCACCCAGGAGTACACCCCGTTCGAGGGCTTCGACAGGACCGCCAAGGTCACCGACACCTTCGTCCGCGGCCACCACGTCTACGCCGACGGCAAGATCACCGGCGACCCCATCGGCCACTACCTCAAGCGCGGCCGCTGACCCAACCCGACAGCGGGCCCTTCGTGCTTCGGCACGGAGGGCCCACTTTTCTTTTGCCCGCGGCACCCTCACAACCGCCGCCTACCCGCACAACTCACCACATGCCCAGGCCGCGGCACCCTCACAACCGCCGCCCACCCACGCAACGAAACCCAGCACCCAGACCCGGCCCCGCACCCCGATCCGAAGCCTCCTTGCCGTCAACACACGCCAGCTTCGGGGTGCTCTCCGAACTCAACACGCCCTGCGCGGAGCAAAACCTCACCGCGCAGAGGAATCCCCGGAATCGCTCAACCAAGCCCAGCTGTGCCGTATCTCCTCCGCGGCATCTCTCACCAACCCCCGATACCGCCCCACCACCTCCGGCGTGAACCGGTACTGCGGCCCGCAAATACTGATCGACCCGTGAATCTCCCCATCCGGCCCGAACAACGGCGCCGCGACCGACCCGGCACCCGGCTGCCGTTCCCCCAACGACACCGCAACCCCTTCACGGGCAGTCTCCGCCAGCACCGCCCGCAGATCATCCGCCGCCGTGATCGTCTTCTCCGTCAACGCCGGCAACTCCCGCCCCAGCACCGCCGCCTGCCGCTCCTCCGGCAGAAACGCCAGAATCACCTTCCCGGACGACCCGGCGTGCAACGGAAACCGCCGCCCGATGTCGACCGTCATCTTGATCTCACGGGGACTCTCGAACTGATCCAGGTACACCCGCTCGTCGCCGACCAATCCGGACAACGTCGTCGTCTCACCGGTGTCATCACGCAGCCGACGCAGCACCGGCGTGGCGACGGTCCGCGCATCGAACCTCCGCAGCGCGCTCGCCCCCAACGCCACCGCCGCCGGCCCGAGCCGGTAGCCGGCCACCCCCGGGTCGGTGGCGAGCATCTCCCGCGACACGAGCGACTGCAGGATCCGGTGCACCACGGCCTTCGCCAGCCCCAGCTCCCGGCTGATCGCGCTCACCCCCAGATACCGGGGCCCGCCCGTGAAGAGCAGCAGCACGTCGGCGACGCGCGCGGCCGCTTCCGTGCCGGCGTTGTCGGGCGAAGCTGCGGGCTTGCGCCCGGCGGTGCTCTGGGTGCTCAAACCGGTGATCCTCGGAATTCTGGTTGTGTTCCGCTGGTGGGAACCTCGGTGAACTTCGCGCTGGCGCCCACGTTACCGTTTCCGGAGCATTTTCGGGACCACCTTGTTCCGGTCAGCGATACGGCAGGACCCGCGCCAGTGCCGTCACGGCCACCGCGAGGTCCGGCCCCGCGGGGATGAACACGACGTGGCCCGCGCCGGCGGCCTCGAGCTCGGCGAGCCGGGCCCGGACGTCGGCCGGCGTGCCCACCACCGCCAGCCGGTCCACCCACTCCTCGGGCAGCGCCGCCGCGAACTCCTCCCGCGACCCGGCCGCCTTGCGCAGCGCCGCGAACTCCTCGGCGAAGGGCAACGGTGCGAGGTGCGGCGCCCAGTCCGGCTCGCCGATCGCCGTGAGCGCCCGCCGGGCCAGCGCCCGCGCGCGGGCCGGGGAGTCGTCGACGGCCGCGACGTTGTAGGCGATGAGCTCGTGGTCCGCCCCGACGATCTCGCGCACGGCCCGCAGGTACTCCGGTGTGACGGGCTCCGCGAGGATCGTCCCGTCCGCCACCTCGGCCGCGAGCGCCAGCGACTTCGGGCCGCGCACCCCCGCGTACAACGGCGGCACGACCTTCGGCGGGCTCTGCAGCCGGACGTCGCGCAGCCGTGTTTCGGCGCCGTCGAAGCTGACCCGCTCGCCGGCGAGGATCGCCCGCACGGCGGTGAAATACTCGCGCAGCAACGTCAGCGGGCTCTCCGGCCAGGCCCCGGCCTGCCGCAGCCACGCCGGCATCCCGTGCCCGATCCCGGCCAGCAGCCGCCCGGGGAACATCCCGGCGAGCGTCGCCACCTCCATCCCCGCGAACGCGACATTCCGCGCCCCGGCGGGCAAGACGCCGATGCCGACCTGGACGCGCTCGGTCTTGGCCAGCGCCACCGCGGCCTGCGCGACGCCCCCGCGGAAGAAGCAGTCTTCGACCACCCACAGCTCGTCGAACCCCAGCCGTTCGGCGCGCTGCGCGTACTCGACGAACTGGGTGACGTCGAGATCAGGTGGCGCGACGAGACCGATCTTCACGGTGGCTTCCTCCCGGACGTTCTCCGTGCCTGGCAACGAGAACGTACCGCTTGCGGTTCCCGCGTCAGGAGGGTTCGTCCGCCGGCGTCTCCTCCGGCCAGTCGAGACCGGCTTCCGTGATCAGCGTGTCGAAGATCGGGGTGTCGGGCTGGGTCATGTCGGGGCCACCACGTCGATGATCGCGTCGGCGCGGACCCATTCGTCGGCGTCGTGGGTGCCGTCGGCCTGGACGGGGACCCAGGTGACGTCGGTGTCGGTGTCGAGCACGGGCGGGCCGGTCACGATGCCGCGCCGGCACAGGCGTTGGGGGCCGGGCTTGCGCTTGCCCGGCAGGTAGGTGACGCGGTGGCCGCGCACCAGTGGTTCCTCGCTCATGGTTCCCCTCCTCGTGATGTTCCCCTGCGGTTCCCTCTCAGGCCGGAAGTTCGTCGTTGACCTCCGCGAGCCCCGCGGTCACGTCCCGGCACGGCGCGCACCCCGCGACGTGCCCGCCGATCACCGTCGAACGCCGCCGCGACAGCCCGCCGCGCACCCACGCGCCCAGGTTGCGGCGTGCCTCCGCGCAGTTCGGATCCTCGGCGTGCGGCACCTGGACCTGCAGGTATGCCTGGCGCAGCCCCTCGCGCGCCCGCCCGGCGAGGACGGCGGCGCAGTTCGGCGAGACGCCCAGCAGTAGCGCGGCCTCCGCGGTCGAGTCCCCTTCCGCGGCGGTGCGCCACAGGACCGTTCGCCACCGCCCGGGCAACGTGCAGTAGGCCGACCAGACGAGGTCGACGTCGGACCGTCGGAGCGCTTCTTCCTCGGCCACCGACCGCACATCGGCGAGTTCGGGGACGGTCTCGTACAGGTCGACGCGGTTGTGGTGGCGGCTCCAGCGCGCGGCGAGGTTCCGCATCGTGACGATCAGGTACGGCCGGGCATTGTCCCGTGGCCCGCCGCCCGCGCGCACGGTGGTGATCACCCTCGTGAACGCCTCGGCGACCAGGTCCTCGCACTCCGCCGGCTGGTGGCGCCAGCGCGCGGCGGTGCGGCGCATCGGCTCGACGTGGCGCAGGTAGAGCGCCCCGCTCGCATGGAGGTCGCCGGCCCGGACGGCCGCGAGCAGCACCGGGTCCGGTGGCGCGTCGTCCACGCAACTCCTCACGCGGCTCTCCAGGATCGTATGGACACTCTCCGTACGGATACTTAACGTGTTCAATAGGCACTCAAAGTAACAGGTACAGAAGTGTACCCGATATTGAGGGCAGCGCTACACTTCCCGCCGATGACGTCCCCGGGCACCCCGCACAAGGCCGACGGCCGGGCGGCGCGCTGGGCCGGCCAGCGAGAACGTCGCCGTCGCGAGTTCGTCGAGGCCGGGCTGCGTGCCATCGCGCGGCACGGGCCGGACGTATCCACCGAGCAGATCGCCGAGGAAGCGGGCGTCGCGCGCACCCGGTTGTACAAGCACTTCGCCGATGCCACCGACCTGCAGTGCGCCATCGCCGACCGCGCGGGCGAGCTGATCACCGCCGAGTTCGCGCCCCTGTGGGACCCGCCGGGCACCCCCATGCAGATGATCCGCGGCGCGATCGGCGCCCACACGCGCTGGCTCGCCGACCACGCCCACCTCTACCGCTACCTGACGCGGGTCTCCGGCCGCCCCGGCACCCGCGACGTGGTCGCCGACGTGAAAACCGCCATCGCCCGCCAGCTGACCGTGCTGTTCGAGCGTTACCTCGTCGCGTACGCGATGGACACGCGCGTCGCGGACACGATCGCGTTCGCACTCGTCGGGCTCGTCGAGTCCAGCACCGCGCGCTGGCTGGAAAACCCCCGGGGCCTCGACCAGGCCGACCTGGCCACCCTCCTGGCCCGCTGGACCTGGCACATCCTCGACGACGCCCTTCGCGCGGGCGGCATCACCCTGGACCCGGACGTGCCGTTGCCGGAAAGTGTTGCCGGGCCGGGGGATTCCTGAGTCTCTTGTGGACTGTTCGCGCGTTCAGCGGGTGACGAGGGACGCGAAGGCGGCGCGGACGTCGGCGTCCGAGGCGTCGACCGCCATGTCGGGCGGCGGGCCCAGGTCGGTGTAGCCGTAGGAGGTGTAGGAGACCGACGGCGGGCAGCTGGTGCCGCCGATCTCCACCTTGGTGTCGGCGACGAGCTTGCCGGTGCGGAGTTCGTAGGCCTTGAGGGGGATGGCGATCTTGTGGAACGTGACGTCGTCGGGGAAGCCCGTGAAGGTGCCCTCGTACTGGCAGGTGCGGACGGCGGTGCCGTTGGTGTCGTCGCCGGCGCAGACGATGAGGACGGCCTTCGTCGGGTCGGTCACGCGCCAGTCGGCGGGGAGGCGGTTGGTGAAGTCGTCGTTGCCGGAGAAGATCGCGCGGTTCGTGCCCTTGCCGTAGGGCGGCGCGGCGCTGTACGGGGCGGGCTTGCTGCAGTACTCGGGTGCGCTGGTGTTCGACAGGAGGCTGCGGACGTTCGCCAGTTCGCCCGCCACCTTGGCCTTCTGGACGCCTTCGGTGGCCCTCGCTGCGACCGCGCTGTGCGGGTACTCATCGAGCGCCTGCTGGTACCGCGTGCCGGCGCTTCGCCAGTCATTGTCGGCCAGCAGGCCGTCGGCGCATGCGACGAGAGCGCCGGGCCGGGTGAGGTCGACCACGGCGCCGGCTTGCTGGTGGGTCCGCAACCAGTCGGTGTCCACGGCGAGGTCGCAGGGGTTCTGCGCCGGCAGCTTGGCGAGGAAACCGTCGAGCACGACGTCGGCCATGCGGTCGTGGCCGGGCAGTTCGGTCCGCACTCCGGCCAGGATGTCGAAACCGGCCTTCAGCTGATCGGGGTTTCCGGGCAGACCTTCGGCGAGTGCTTCGGCCGCCGTACGGAGCCGGCCGCACGCCTCGGCCGTCGCGTCACCGGCGGCAGCCAGCGGCGCGTCGGCGAGGCGGTGGCTCCACCACACGCGGTCGAGCGCCGCCTCGGCCTTGGCGCAGTCACCGCTGCCGCGCGCGTCGGCCACGACGCGAGCGATCGAGCCCGCGTCGAACCGCAGCAGCGCGGCCACCACGAGCACCGGCACCGCGACCGCCAGCGCCACGACCCAGTCCTGCCACCGGTTCCTCGCCGCCGGGCCCGCGAGGAACCACCCGTGCACGATGCCGGCCGCCCACCACACCAGCACCACGATCTCGAACCACACCGTCGGGAACGCCGTCACCTGCAGCACCGCCAGCACAACCGTGCCCACGACGTTCCCGACCGCCGTCCTCCGCCGCCCCAGCAACAGGTACCCGACGCCCAGGAACGACGCGTTCCCGACCGCCACCGCACCCGCACCGCTCCGACGCACCGGCACCCACGGCGGTTCGTACATCGGCTCCCTTTCCCACACCACACGACGACCGCCGCCGATTGTGACCACGCATCCCGGGAGGGGTCCCGGTACCGAACCGGCGCCCGCGACCCCCCGAGCCAGTCCGGCGCGATTGTCGCCACGCAGTCGCCTCACCGGCTGGACTTGGCAACTTCCGGCCAGGAGCTGCCGCGCCGCTCGGTCACCGACGGCGGGTCACGGCGTGGTCGGCGTCTGAGTGCCGCTCCGCCCCTCGCAGCAGCGGACGAGTGGCACGGCGTTCGCGGCCGAAGCTGGGAGGTGCGGGCCTTCGACTTGCCTCGGGTGTCTGGGTTCTTGGCTTTGTGTCTGTGCTCCGCCACTGGGCGGTGTGGACCATCCGCCTTGCCCGGGTGCCGCGGCTCCCGGTCCTGCAGGCGTGCTCCGCGGCTGGGCGGTGCGGACATTCCGCGCTGCCTCGGGTGTCTCGGCTCTCGGCTTCGCGCCCGTACCTCGACGCTGGGTGGTGCTTACCTTCCGCCCTGCCGAGGCTTCCGGCTTTCGCGCCCGTACCTCGACGCTGGGTGGTGCTTACCTTCCGCCCTGCCGAGGCTTCCGGCTTTCGCGCCCGTACCTCGACGCTGGGCGGCGCGAGCCCTCCGGTCTGCGCGGGTGTCTGGGTTCTCGGTTCTGCGTCAGCGCTCTGATGCTGGGCGGTGCGGACTTGCCGCCCTGCTCGGCTCTCGGCTTCGCGCCCGCACCCCGGCGCTGGACGGTGCGAACCTTCGCCCCTGCCCTGGCGCCCCGGCTTTGTGCCCGCACCCCGGCGCTCGGCGGCGTCAACCTTCGCACCGCCCGGGGCTCCCGGCTCCGAGCTTCCCGCCCGCACCCCGACCGCCAGGCCAAGGCGTCAAGCGATTCACCACCACACCCCGACCCTCCCCCGAAATCACGAGTCCGATGTGGTCATACCCCCAGCCCTCAACCCAGCCGCTTCCGCCACTCCAGATCCACCCGGATCCGCTCCTCCGGCGACCCGTCCCACGTCACCGACAGGTCCTGCGCCCGCAGTGCCGCGGCCACGACCTGGCCCACCGCTGCCGTGGCGGTCGGGGAGTCGGCCAGCCGGCCGTAGGACAGCAGCAGTTCGCCTCCGTCGACAGCCCGGGCCGTGTCCTGCTGGTGGAAGAACACGAACCCCCGGTCGCCCGGGGTGGCCTCGGCGCCGATTTCCGTCAGGCCGCAGTTCTGGCAGCACGCGAAGTCCGCCCGGGCCACGACACCCTCGGCCGCCAGAGCCGAAAACGCCGCCAGCACGCGATCCGGGTCGGTCACCGGAGGCCACGTGCGTTGTTCCTCCAGCCGCGCTTGCCGAAGCCGGTCGACCACCGCGCGCGCCTGCGACGGCGACACCGAGTCCGGCTCGAAGTACTCCGTGATCGCGACCGCCACGTCGGCACGCGTGCTGAAGCCGCCGTGCACGAGCGGCCGCGCGAACTCGACGGCCTCGGCCGCGGTGTCGGCGGCCAGGTCCTTCTGCTTGCGTCCCCACATACCCGCCATGGTGTCACCCACCCCCGACAGAAACGGCCGTTATCCTGGAACGACCGTGCGGCGAGGAGCGAAACGATGGCTGCGGAGAAGGCGACCCGGGCCTACCGGATGGGCCGGCGAGCCGAAGCCATGGAGGACACCCGCCTCCGGATCACGGAGGCGGGTGTCGAGCTGCACGGGTCGATCGGTCCCGCGCGCACCACCATCGCGGGCATCGCCGAGACCGCCGGCGTGCAGCGCCACACCGTCTACCGCTACTTCCCGACCGAGGAGGACCAGCTGGCCGCTTGCTCCGCGCACTTCTGGGGCCGGCACCCGCGCCCGGATTTCGAAGGCCGGCAAGCGATCGGCGAGCCGGCCGAGCGCATCACGCACGCGCTGAAGCAGCTCTACGCCTTCTATTCCGAAGTGGAGCCCAAGCTCGTCAACGCCCTGCGCGACGCCGTCGCCACGAGCCTGCTCTCCGCGGGCTGGTCGCCGGCGCGCGGCCGCGAAAACCACGCCCTGACAACAAAAACGTCAGACGGCCCGCCGATCTAGAGTGAGCTGTGCGTACGCCGGTAGCCGGTCGGCGTCGTGCCCACCTCGCGGCGGAAGATGGTCCGGAAGTTCGCCGCCGTCCCGAAACCGGTGGCCGCCGCGATGCGCTCGACGGGCCAGTCGGAGGTCTCCAGCAGCCGCCGTGCGCTGAGGATGCGGTGGTTGACGACCCAGCGCATCGGCGACATGCCCGTCTCGAGCTCGAAGTGCCGGATGAACGTGCGGCGCGGCAGGTTGCTGCGCTCGGCCATGCGCTGGACGGTGATCGGGTCGCCGATGTGCTCCATGACCCAGCTGCGCGTGGCCGAAAGATCGGTGCGCGCGGCGGTGAGCACGTCGACGTACTGCGGCTGCGCGCCACCACGGGCGGGGGAGGCCACGACCTCCTTGCCGGCTTCGTGGGCGGCCGCCGCACCGAAGTCGGTGCGGATGAGGTGCAGGCACGCGTCGATTCCGGCGCCGGCCCCCGCTGACGTGAGGATCTTTCCGTCTTCCACGAACAGCTGGTTCTCCAGCACGCGCACCGCCGGGTACCGCTCCCGCAACGCGGCGAGGTACCGCCAGTGCGTGGTCGCCTCGCGGCCGTCCAGCACGCCGCTCTGCGCGAGCGCGAACGCGCCGGTGCAGATCGCCACCACGCGGGCACCGCGGTCGGCACCGAGGCGGATCACGTCGAGGTACTCCTCGGGCAGCGGTACCTCGGGTTCGTCGTACCCGGGCACGACGACGATGTCGGCCTCCGGCGCGCCGGCCAGCGAATGGGTCGGCGTGACGCCCAGCGGCGAACCCGTGGTCTCCTTGCCGCACACGAGCACGTGGTAACCCTCTTGCCGGCCGAGGATGTGCGCGGGGATGCTGAAGTCGAGCCCCATGACCCGGGGCACGGCCAGCAGCGCCACGACCAGCTGCGTGCGGGGCAACGGACGTCTCCTCGGATCGCACCGGAACCAAACTCCCGCCAGGCTACCCGCCGTGGCACGATCCTTGCCCAATCTGGCATCGAAACGGCTGGTGAGCGCCCTGTCCACGCTCGTAGTGTTCGAAATCGACCACGCAGCAGGAAGGCTGAAACCCCATGAGCAAGCCGATCGAGAGGACCACGGAGAACTTCGGGGTCCCGTGGGAAGGCAGCTACGGCTACGTCCAGGCCGTGAAACACGGCGACACCATCTACGTCTCCGGCCAGCTGTCCCACGACGGAGACCGGCTCGTGGCGCCCGCGCCCGTGGACTCCAACGGTGCCGTCACCGACTTTTCCGCCATGGAAGAGCAGATGCGCCGCTCGTACGTGAACGCCGCCGAGCTGCTGAAGCGCTTCGGCGCGTCGCTGGCCGACGTCGTCGAAGAAGTGCTCTACGTCCTCGACATCGACGCGGCCTTCGCCGTGGCGGGTCCCGTGCGCAAGGCGGCCTACGGACGGGAGGACCCGCAGGTCGCCAGCACGCTGGTCGGCACGACGCGACTCGCCTTCCCCGAGCAGCTCGTGGAGATCAAGCTGATCGCGCGGGTCTGACCCGTCCGAAGAGCGCCCTTGCCGGGGAATCCGGCGAGGGCGCTCAGGCGGCGTCGTGCGCCGAGTCGCGGCCGGCGTCGACGAAGAACGCCGCCACCACACCGCCGATCGCGCACAGGATCCCGATCACCACGAACGCGGTGTTGCAGCGGTCGACCTGGTTGCCGGCGCCGTCGATCAGCGCGCCCGTCGCCCACGGCGCGATGATCCCCGACGTGCTCTGCAAGGCGATGAACAGGCTCAGCACGCTCGTGCGCTGCGAAGGCGCGGCCGCGCATGCGCCGCATCATCCGCGTGGTGTAGAGGGCTTCGTGGACGTCCATCGAGGGCACAGGCGGCATGGTGCCGATTATGCCTCGGTTTACGTTACAGTCAATGATCGGAACGGATGCGTATCACCGTTTGCCCGAAGTGGACGCCCGGCGCCGCGGCGCGGGCTTCTTCTCCAGTGCCGGCCAGAGTACGGCGACGACCGCCTCGGGGATCTCCGTTTTGGCTTCCCCGCGGTAGAACGCCGCGAAGTAGCTGCCGAAGCACATGGTCGCGATGGTGTGCTTGTCGATCTCGTCCCGCGCGGCGCCGCGGTCCTGCAGCTGCGTCAGCACGCTTTCGACGAGCTCCAGGCGGGGCTCGACGGCGTGCTTGCGCAGGATGTCGAGCAGCTCCGGGGTGCGGATCGCCTCGCCCGCGAAGTTGCCCATGAGCACCATGGCGTCCGGGTTGAAGTACGCCGGGTCGAGCCGGCGGACGGCCTCCGTGAGCGCCTCGCGCGGCTCGAGTCCGCTGAGGTCGAACGCGTACATGTCGCGCTGCTTGCGGAAACCGTAGTCGAGCGCGTCGACGACGAGCTCGAACTTCGTGGCCCAGCGCCGGTACAGCGTCGGGCGGCTGACCTTCGCGTCGGAGGCGATGTCGCCGATCGTCATGCGGGAGTAGCCGTCGAGGACGAGCCGACGGCGCGTGGCGAGGATGATCGCCTCGTCGAGCGCGGCGTCCCGGGGGCGGCCGCCCGGCCGGGGTCCGTCTTCGGTGCCGACCGGCTCGTCCGCCGTCGTTTCGCGTGTCCGCGCCATGTTCCCACCTCGCCGAGAAAGCCGATCAGCGAAGCATATCCGATCCGTTACACGACAGGGTTGTTATCCTGATCGTTACGTGTACTCACTGTAATGAAACAGCGCTGGAGGAACGATCGTGGACGTCGAGGACTACCTCCGCCGGATCGGCACGGTCCGCCCGTCGGTGCCGGATCCGGCGGCACTGCGCGAACTGCAGCGGCGGCACCTCGAGACCGTGCCGTTCGAGAACCTCGGGTTCTACCTGGGGGAGCAGATCGAGCTGGCGGAGCCGGCCCTGCTCGGCAAGATCGTGGGCCGGCGTCGTGGCGGGCTCTGTTACGAGCTCAACGGGGCTTTCGCCCTGCTGTTGCGCGAAGTCGGGTTCGACGTGCAGCTGCTGGCCGGCCGCGTGATGCGCCGGGAGGGGTTCTTCGGGCCGCCGTTCGACCACCTGGCGCTGCGCGTGCAGCTGGACGAACCGTGGCTGGTCGACGTCGGCTACGGCCGCTTCAGCCTCGCGCCGCTGCGGCTGGCGACGACCGAGGTCCAGGTCGATCCGGGCGGCCGGTTCACCGTCGAGCCCGCGCCGCACGGCGACGTCGACGTGGTGTGCGACGGCGCGATCGTCTACCGGCTCGAGTCGCGGCCGCGCGAGCTCGACGACTTCGCCGCCACGGCGTGGTTCCACGAGACCTCGCCCGCCTCGCCGTTCACACAGCGGCCGACGTGTTCGCGCTCGACCGCGGACGGACGCGTGACGATCACCGGCACCCGCCTCATCGAGACGACCGGCGGGAAACGCGTCGAGCGGGTGCTGGAAGGCGACGCCGCGATCCTCGCCGCCTATCACGAGCACTTCGGGATGAGCCTCGACCGGGTGCCGAATTAAGTTACAAGTCTTGACTGTAACTAAACGCGGACGTACGGTTCGAGAACGCCGAACCACAGCGGACCGAACGGAGTCGACGATGACCACGCCCCAGGAGCTGATCGACCGCAGCATCCCGTTCCTCGACGAGGTGAAGAACCGCACCGCGGGCGGGGAGCTCGAGTCCTGGCTCAACACCCGCTACGGACCGGACAGCGAGCTCTACCAGGACCTGGCGCGCATGATCACCGAGGGCGTCGAGGCAGGCTGGGCCGCCAACATCGAGGTCGAGGGCAAGAAGTACCGCCGCAGCCGCATCGCCGACCCGCAGGGTGTGCTCAACTACTTCAGCATCACGGCCGTGTTCATGGACAGCGTCGAGCCGTTCCGGGGCCAGTACCACCAGCACCCGTACGGCGAGCTCAATCTCGTGGTGCCGCTCGACCCCGACGCGAAGCTGATGGGCCCGAACGGCTGGAGCGGCCCCGGCTGGACCGCACCCGGCCCCGGCAGTCACCACTACCCGGAGGTCAAGGGCGGCGCGCTGATCGCGTTGTTCTACCTGCCCGCCGGCCGGATCTCCTACGACATCCAGCCGCCCGCGGCCTGAACCGGGAGAGCCCAGCGCCATGAACCCGGCGTCCACGATCGAGGAAGCGATGGCGACGCGGCGCAGCTGCCGGGCGTTCCTGCCGACGCCCGTGCCGCGCGCGGAGGTCGAACGGCTGCTCGCGCTGGCGTCGTCCTCGGCCAGCAACTCCAACAGCCAGCCGTGGCAGGTCCACGTGCTCACGGGCGCCGCCAAGCGCGCGTTGACGACCGACCTGCTGTGCGCGTACGACGAGGGCCGCCGCGCCGTCGGCGAGTTCGCCTACCAGCCGGCGGCGGACTCGTGGCCCGAGCCGTTCCGCTCGCGGCGCCGTCGCTTCGGTGAAGGCCTCTACTCCGAAACGCTCGGCATCGCGGCCGACGACACCGCCGGCCGCAGCGGCCACCACCGGCGCAACTACGACTTCTTCGGCGCGCCGGTGGGGCTGGTGCTCACGGTGAGCCGGGCACCATTGCAGGGTGCGCTGGTGGACGCCGGCCTGTTCCTCCAGGGGCTGATGTTGTCCGCGCGCGGAGCCGGGCTGCACACTTGCGCACAGGCTTCGTTCATCGATTACCACCCGGTGTTGCGCCGGCACCTCGCCATCCCGGACGACCACATCGTCGTGTGCGGAATCGCGCTCGGCCATGCCGACGACGACCACCGCCTCGGTGGCTATCGCACAACGCGGGAACCGGTGGAATCCTTCGTCACCTTCTACGATTCCGCCGCTGTCACCCACCAGGCGGAGCCGGCGTGACGGTCGACCGCGACCTCGTCTACGCGACGGTGGACGGCACCCGGCTGATGGTGGACATTTACCACGCTCCCACGGCGGGGGCACCCGTCGTGCTCTACCTGCACGGCGGTGGGTGGACCCGCGGCGACAGGCGCGGCGAGGCCGCGCGCCGGCAGGCGCCTTTGGCGGACCACGGTGTGACCGTCGTGTCCGTCGATTACCACCTGGCACCGGGGGTGGTGTTCCCGCAGCAGGTGCACGACGTCAAGGGCGCCGTGCGCTGGGTGCGGGCCAACGGAGGGCGTCTCGGCCTCGAGACCGGGCGGCTCGGGGTCTGGGGCGCGTCCGCCGGCGCGTACCTGGGTTCGCTGCTGGCGTTGTCGCCGGGTGACGCCGAGCTGGAGGGGACGGTCGGCGGCAACCTCGACGAGTCCAGCGCCGTGCAGGCCGCGGTGCACTGGTTCGGGCAAGCCGACCTCGCGGCCACGGCGGCGCGCAGTGAACTGGAGGCGAAGCTGCTGCCGTTCCACTTCGAAGCCGACTTCCTCGGCGGCGCCGACCCCGCCGGGCATTCACTGCTGACGCGGGTTTCGGAGTCGGCGCCACCGTTCCTGATCGCCCACGGCGACCGCGACCGGATCGTGCCGCCGGGGGAGAGCCGGGCGCTGCACGACGCGCTGGTGCGGGCCGGGGCGAGGAGCAATTTCGTGCTGCTCGGCGGGGCCGGGCACGAAGACGCCGCGTTCGACGGCCCGGTGAACCTCGCGACGACGGCGGCCTGGCTGCGCGCCGTTCTCGCCTGACCCCGCACACGAGAGCCGGACGCGGCGCGCACGCGCGCCCTCGGGACTATGCAACCCGGTTGTTTCGTTACGTGAAATAACCGTATCGAAACAACGCGAAGGGAGCCCGCGATGGCCACGACCCCGACCGTGGAACACTGGTTCGATTTCCTCTGCCCCTTCTGCTACATCGCCCAGGACCGCAACCGGGTGCTCCGCGAACACGGCGTGGTGGTGACCGAACACCCGCTGCAGATCCACCCCGAGATCGGCCCCGGCGGCAGCCCGGCCGGTCCCCGCGTCGGCCCGACCTACGAGTTCCTCGCCCGTGAGGCCGAAGCCGCGGGCCTGCCTCTCGAGTGGACGGACCGGATCGCCTACTCGCTGCCTGCGCTCGGCGCGTACGCCACGCTCGACGACCCCGAAGTCGCCGACCGCTTCGCCACCTCCGTGTTCAACGCCTACTTCGGCGAAGGCAAGGACCTCGAATCCCGCGACCTGCTCCTGAAGCTGACCGAGCAAGCCGGCGGAGACCCCGAGATCGTCCGCGCGGCCTGGGAATCGGGCGAAGCGGACCGTGCCGTGGGCCGCTCGGCGATCCTCGCGTACGAGAACGGCGTCGAGGGCACCCCCGCCTGGGTGGCGGGCGGCCGGAGCTTCAGCGGGTTGCGGCCCCGTGGATGGTTCGAGACGTGGGCTGGGTCTCTCCGCTGAACCCCGCCCCTCCCGGGATTCGTGTCACAGAAGTCTTCGCAGGTCAGCGTGGGTGATACTGTCTGACAAGATCACCCGCCAGGCCGATCGGTCCAGTCAGAAAGCCGCTCCACGATGGTTTTGTTCGGCACGGGTGATTCACTCGCCTTCGCCTTCGACGAGTCCCGCCGGTTGCGCATCTCGGCGCCGGCCGACCAGTTGCCGTTGGCCGCCTTCCTCTACACCGACGCGCAAGCCGACGCCCACACCGTCGGACAGCTCGTCGGCCTGCTCCGCCGAGCGCAACGCGAAGCCAAGACCTGGCTCGGCAACGGCACTTCCGTCGTGTTCACCGGCGACCGCGTCGAGCTCGAAAGCCTCTACGGCACCTGGCCGCGCGCCGTCTTTCCGCAGCAGGTGTTCTTCGCGGCGCTCGAGTCGCTGCACCGTTTCCTGCTCTCATCCGGCGCGAGCCCGGCCGAAACGGGGATCACGCGCAAGGCCTCCGAATACCGGAACCTCAAGAACGGCCGCTTCTCCTTCGTGGACCACACCTATTTCCCGCCCGACTGGACGCCCGAGGCCGTGTCCGCGGCCGGCACCGCCGCGTGGTCCTCGCCCGACGTCCTGCGCGACCCCGCCACCGGCGCCTGGTCGGGCACCTTCGCCGACCTGGAGATCGCCGGTTACCACAACCCGGAGACGGGTGAGGTGCTCACGTATTTCCCTGTGCAGCACTGATCCGCGTCCCTAGGCTCACGGCCATGGCGGACTGGGCGTGGGACGAATCGCTGTACTCGGGCAGTGCGGCTCACTACGCGAGAGGCCGCGTCGCCTATCCGGCGGCACTCGCCGACGCGATCGCCGGCGTACTACGGCTCGACGGTTCCGGCCGCCTGCTCGACGTCGGCTGTGGCCCGGGCTCGCTCACGCTGCTGCTCGCCCCTCACTTCGAAGAAGCCGTCGGCCTCGACGCCGACCCCGACATGCTCGCCGAAGCCGCCCGCCTGGCCGCCGCGGAGGGAATCACCACCACCCGCTGGGTCCACGAAAAGGCCGAGGACCTGCCGGCCGGGCTCGGTGCGTTCCGGCTCGTCACGTTCGCCCAGTCCTTCCACTGGCTCGACCGCCCGCGGGTCGCCGCGGCGGTGCGCGGAATGCTCGCCCCCGGCGGCGCCTGCGTCCACGTGCACGCCACCACCCACCGCGGCACCACGGCCGAATCGGCGCCACCCCACGATCAGATCACCGACCTCGTGCGCGAATACCTCGGTGAAACCCGGCGTGCGGGCCGCGGCACCCTTCCCGAAGGCACGCCCGGAGGGGAGACCGAGATCTACCGCGGCGCCGGGTTCGCCGGCCCCGAACGGATCGAGGTACCCGGCCCCGTCGTCGTCCGGGACATCGACGACGTCGTCGCCGCGGTGTTCTCGTTGTCCAGTTCCGCACCGCATCTCTTCGGCGATCGCCTGGGCGCTTTCGAGTCCGAATTGCGCGGCCTTCTCGCCGCGGCGAGCCCATCCGGAAAGTTCCGTGAGCAGATGCGCGAGTTCGCCATCGATGTCTGGCGCACGTGAAATCGGGCCAGGTTGTCACACCAACGGGTGGTTTCGTCGACGATCACTCCGCGGAGCACCGCGTGTCTCCGAATGAGCGGCCAGGATCCCCGCGTCGCAGGCGAAGCAGGCGAAATCGGCCGCACCTCGCTGACCACGGCGAATCGTCGCGCAAGGGTGAATTTCCCTAGTCCCCCTAATGGGGTGGGGTCCGAAATCCCTAATGCCGATGCGCCGAACCCCCGGGGTGGCCCCCGATGGCCGCCGAACGGCGGCGTCCTATCTTCGTCCCCGAACCCCTTCGACTTCGCGGCATGACCACGACGGCCGAATCAATCAGTGCACAGGAGACAACAGACTATGGACGCGGTGCAGAACCTGCACGAATTCGCCATGACCCTGCTGAGCGACCCGCAGGCCGCGGCCGCCTACGCCGCCGACCCGCAGGGCCTGCTCGACGCTGCTGGCCTGGCCGACGTTTCGCCGGCCGATGTGCAGGACATCATGCCGCTGCTGGCCGACACGGCCCCGCTGGCCGCCGCCCCGAGCCTGCCGGTCTTCGGCGACGTGCTCGCGCACGCGGCCGGCGAGCGCGCCGACCTGCCGAACGTGACCGGCCTGGCGAGCGGCCTGCCGAACCTGAGCGGCGTGTTCGAGACCGTCAGCGACGTTGCCGACCAGACCGGCCTCAACACCCTCACCCACTCCACCCTCGGCACCGTCTCGAACGTCGTCGACCACGTGGCCGGTGCGGTCAACGGTGTCCCGGTCGCCGGCCCGGTCGTGGCCGCCGGTGCGATCGACCTCGAGAACACCGTGAGCGCGGTGGGCGAGCACGTCTTCGACGGCAAGCTGGTGGGCTCCGCGGTCGACGCCACCACCAACCACCTGGGCGACGCCCTCATGCCGCAGGCCGCCGTGGCCGCGATCGCGGGTGTCCCGGCGGTCGGCGGTCCGGTGTCGGGTCTCGTCGAGGACGTCCGCGTCACCGGCGCCGGCCTGCTCGGCCACGTCAACGAGGCCATCGGCTCCACCCCGGTGGGCGTCGCGCTGACCGGCGGCGACGAGCGCGCCGACTTCGGTGCCGCGGGCGACCTGTCGCACACGCTGGACCACGTCGTCCCGGCCGCGGCCGCCGTCCCGGCGCTGCCGGCTCTCCCCGCGGTTCCGGGTGTCCCGGCCGTCCCGGCTCTGCCGGCCGTCCCGAACGTCGCCGGCACCGTCGGCTCCGTGACCCACACCCTGTCGGCCGCCGCGCCGCAGGCCCCGGTCGCGGGCGACGCCGTGCACCACGTGCTCGACACCGTCGGCCAGGCCGACGCCGCGGGCATCCAGCACACCCCGATCGCCGACGTCGCGGACGCGACCCACACCGGCTCGCCGCTGGGTGGCGTCGAGACGCACGCGCAGGACCTGGTCCACGGCCTCGACCTGCACGCCGCGACCGACGCGCTCGGCCACCTGCCGCTGCTCGGTCACTGAGTTCGGCCGCTCCACCCGAAAACAGGCCCGGACCGTTTGGTCCGGGCCTGTTTTTCGTGTCCGGGGAAGGACACTGTGCTTACCAAGGCGTGCTTACGAAGACGAAGCCGCGTGCGTCCGCCGGTAGTGGCGCGCCACCCGGGCGCGGTTGCCGCAGATGTTGCCCGTGCACCACTGCCGCCGCTTCGTTTCCGCGACGAACAGCATCGAGCACGTGGGATTCGCGCAGCGGCGCAGCTTTTCCAACCGCGCCGGGGAGGACAGGAGCTCGATCGCCTCGGTGGCGATCGCGGCCAGTGCCGCGTTGCCGCCGTGTTCGGTGTGCCAGCGCGTGGCCGCGGTCAGCGCGCCCTCGGCGTCTTCGGCCAGCCGCAGGCTGCGCGGCACGGCCGAGGCGAACGCGTTGAGGTCCTCGATCGACACGGTCTGCGCCGCCCGGGCCTCCAGATGCGACTCCAGCAGGTCACGGATCGCCGCGCGCAGCCGTCGCGTCGCCGCCGCGGCGGGAACGCTCGCCTCGGGCAGCCGGGGCAGCTGCAGCCGCCACCAGGTGTCGTACCCGTCCGTCGGTTCGATCAGGTCGACGGCGGGGTCCACCGCCGTCATGAGGGTGTCGGCGAGGTCGAGGGCCACGAGCGGCTCACCGCCCATGGGGAACCCGGCTGCCTGCACGTCCTCGAGGGTCGGTCCGGCGGTCATGGCTCCACGATATCCGTCACATCGCGACGGGGTGGTCAGGGCGCTGTTAGTAACTCATACTGAGGTTACTAATGCACTGGAGGAGCCATGAGCCCGTGGGCCAGGGTCGGCGCGGCGGTGCTCATCGTCTACCGCGACCAGGAGCACCTCTCGCCGACGATCGTCACGGCGATCTTCGGCGCCTACGTGGTCGGGCTGATCCCGGCCCTGCTCCTGGGCGCGCGGTTCTCCGACCGGCTCGGCCGGCGTCGCGTGATGCGCCCCGTGCTGGTGCTTTCCGCGCTGGCTTCGGTGATCCTGCTGTTCGGGGCCGGGTCGACGTGGGTGCTCGCGCTCGGCCGGCTCGTCGCGGGCGTCGCTTCGGGAGCCGCGTTCGGGCCGGGCAGCGCGTGGATCAAGGAGCTGTCCGCCGACGCCGGTCCGGGCGCGGGAGCGCGCCGGGTCGCGATCTCATTGTCGGTCGGGTTCGGCAGCGGGCCGCTGGTCGCCGGGGTCCTCGCGCAGTGGCTGCCGGGCCCGGCCGTGGTGCCGTACCTCGTGCACATCGCGGTGGCGGTGGTGGTCGGCGTGCTGGCGTGGCGCGTCCCGGAGACCGTGGCCGGCGCGGCTGCTTCCGGAGAATGGCGGCGCGAGCTCAAGCACGCACTGACCAGTCCCGAGTTCCTCCGCCGGATCGTGCCGAGCGCGCCGCTGGTGTTCGGCGTGGCGACGACGAGTTTCGCGGTCCTGCCGACCGTGTTGCCCGCGCCGGTCGCGCCCGTGGCGAGCAGCGGTGTGATCGCGGGGCTGACGCTGGGCAGCGGGTTGCTCGTCCAGCCCGTGGCCCGCGCGCTGGAACGACGGCGCAGTCCGCTGGTGTTGACCTGCGGCCTGGGCCTGACCGTGGCGGGGTTCCTACTGGCCGCGTTGTCGACGGAGCTGAAGCAGGCTCTCTTGACGCTCCCCGCGGCCGTGATCCTCGGCGCGGCTTACGGCATGCTGCTCGTCGGCGGGCTCAGCCGCGTCGAAGCACTCGCGGAGGCAGCCGATCTCGCCGGCGTGACGGCGGTGTTCTACTGCTTGGCGTACCTCGGTTTCGCGGCGCCGTACCTGTTCGCGGCGGTCGACGTCGTCATCCCGGCGCCCGTGGCCTTCGTGGTCGCCGCCGGGGTGAGCGTGGTGCTGGTCGTCGTCACCGCGCCCTTCCCCGCTCGTGCGGCGCGGTGATCGCGGTGACCCAGCCCCGCGTCCGCGTGACCTCGCAGCTCAAGGAACTCCGCTTCGACGCCGGTTCCCGCGCCCTCGACCTCGTCGCCACCCTCGGCCGTCGCCCGACCGCGGCCATCGAGCGCCTCGGCGACACCGCCCGCCTCGACGCGTGGGCCACCGGCGTCGGCCTGCCGCTGCTCCCGGGCGAGGCGACCGCCGCCGCGCTGGCCGACGCGCAACGCTTGCGGGAGGCCGTGTTCCGCGTGGTCACGGACGTCATGGCGAACATCCCGGTGGACCCCGCCGCGGCCGCGACGGTCGAGGACTGCGCCGCTCTCGCCACGGAACCCCCGCGTCTGGAGCTGGCCGCCGACGGGCGCCTGGCCTCAGATCCCCGCCTCCGCACGTCCGCCCAGGTGCTGGCCACCGTCGCCCGGGACGCGATCGACGTGGTCACCGACCCGGCGCGGCGAACCCGCCTCCGCGCCTGCGACTCGTCGGTGTGCCGCATGCTCTTCCTCGACACCCCCGGTGGCCGCCCGCGCCGCTGGTGCTCGATGCAACGCTGCGGCAACAGCAGCAAAGCCGCCGCTTTCCGGGAACGCACCCAGGCGTAATCACGTCCAGGCCGGTGAACGAGCTGCACGAACGGTCACCGCTGGTGCGTTGTTCGATCATTTTCCCGCCCGGTCGTCCTGGTCCGACGTAACTTCCGCAGTGATCTGGCCGCCACGCGGAAGGACGACCCATGGCCGATTCGAAGGCTCTGCGGCCCGGAGTGCCGGGACTTCTAAGCCGTCACTCGCGGGTTGTGCGGCGAAGGCACCACGCCCGACGCGTGGAGCGGCACTCCCGTACGCGACACCACCCGTGTCGGGTGGAAGCGGACGCGGCGGCCCGTGGCGTCGTCCTCACCGGCGGTGCCGGGGGTGACCCATTCGAGCGCGGCGGTGCCGGTCAGCTGGAGCGTGGTGCCGGTGGTGAAGTCGAGGAACAGCAGCGACGTTTCGGGGTCGCTGGCGATGTTGCCGAGGCTGTTGAACAAGTTGTTGCCCGCGTAGTCCGGCCACCACACGTCGTCGCCGTCGAGGCGGACGAAGCCGGGCTCGCCGCCCTTGTGGGACGAGTCGGCGCCGCGCGTCGGGTGGATCGTGCCGAGGAAGAACGTGTCCGCGCGCCGGATGAGGGCGCGGTGGGCGTCGGTCAGAGTGTCGGAGCTTTCGACGGCGGCCGGCGCCGGCTCGGGGTCGATCTCCAGCCGGCGCTGCTGGATGTAGGACGGGCAGTTGCCGTACGCCTGCTCCACGTCGAGGAGGAATCCGCCCTCGGCCGAGGCCACGACGGTGCCGTTGACCCGCAACCGGCGCCGGGTCGCGAACTCGACGGCGATCAGGCCGGCCGGCTCGCCCGTGGGCAGCTCGTGCAGGGGATCGCCGGCACCGGGACGGGTGTGCACGACCAGGGTCGTGTCGAAACCCTCCAGGAACCCGGCCGGCCCGAGCAGGGGAGACGTCCACAGGGTCCCGCCGGCGTCGCGCGCCGTGACGGCCGCGAACTCGCGCTGCGCGAGGAAACCCTCGGCGCCGTGGCTCAGGTGCGCGGGCGCCAGCATGCCTTCGAGCCGGGCCGCTTCGAACTCGAGCCCGGCCTGCCGTTGCACGCTCAGCTCACCACTGTGGAACCCGGCGGCGATCGGCTGCGTGGTCATGGTGTGCCCTCTCATCCGGCTTGCTGGTCGTGGTTTTTGCGGTAGTGGCGGGCGACGCGCACGCGGTTCCCGCAGACGTTGCCCGCGCACCACTGGCGACGCCGGTTCGTGGCGAGGAACAACATCGTGCAGTCGGGGTTCGCGCAGCGGCGCAGCCGCGCGAGGCGCGCGGGGTCGGCGAAGAGCTCGATCGTCTCCCTGGCGATGGCCGCCAGCGCGACGTTGCCGCCGTGCTCGCTGTGCCAGCGGGTGTGCGTCTCCCAGGACCCGTGCGCTTCGAGCCGCGGGCTCGTCGGCACGGCCGCGGCCACCGCGTTGACCTCTTCGAGCGACGCCGGCGCGGGCCCGTGGCCGTCGAGGTGCGCTTCCAGCAGGTCGCGGATCGCGGACCGCAGCCGGCGGGTGGGCACGAGGTCCGGCGCCGCCGATCCCGGCAGCCTGGGCAGCTCCAGCTGCCACCAGAGCGCGCTGCGCTCCGGTGAGGCGAGGAGGTCGCCGTCTCCCGGCTCCGTCTCGGCCGCGAGCGTGTCGGCGAGATCCAGCGCGACCAGCGGCTCTCCGCCCATCGGGAAGCCGGCCCGCTGCATGTCCTCCAGGCTGACACTACTGCTCATGTGACGAGTGTACGCATTAGTCACCGGGTTCGACAAGTTTCTAAAGGCGGGTTGTGTTCATCAAACTAACGGATATACAGTCTGTAAATCCGTTAGTAAGAAGGAAGGCGAAGATCATGGGACTGGCATGGCAGCAAGGACCGCTTTCGACGAGGTCGGTCGGCAGGTTCCTCACCCCCGAGCCGCTGCCCGAGCGGTTGCTCTTCGTGGAACCGCTGCGCAGGCGAATGCGAGTCCGCTTCGGTGGTGAGTGGATCGTCGACAGCGAAGACGTGCTGCTCCTGCACGAACCGGGTCACTACCCGGTGGCGTTCTTCCCCAAGGCCGCCATCGCGGACGGCGTGCTGGAGTCGAGCGGCCGCGTGACCAAGCACCGCGAGCTGGGCGACACCACGTGGTACACGGTCGCCGCCGGCGAAGGCCGAGCCGAGCGTGCGGCGTGGGAGTACACCGGGTTGCCGGAGTACGCCGACGTGCTGAAGGACCGTGTCGCCTTCGCGTGGCGCGCCATGGAGGCCTTCTACGAGGAGGACGACCGGATCGTCGGCCACGCCGCGGACCTCTACCACCGCAACGACATCCGCAGCACGTCGCGTCACCTCGTGGTCCGCGACGGCGACCGCGTCATCGCCGACACCCACAATCCGGTGGTGCTGTACGAATCCGGCTTCGCGCCGCGCTGGTACGTGCCGCGCGAGGACATCGTGGACGGAGCGCTGACCCCGGTCGAGGGACAGACGTTCTGCCCCTACAAGGGTCTCGCGAGCTACTACGACATCGGCTCCCGCGCCGGCGCCGCGTGGTCGTACGAGCAGGCCTGGACCGAGGTCGAACGCATCTGTGGTCTGGTGTCCTTCGAGCCGGACAAGATCGAGGTCTACCTCGACGACGTGCGGCAGTCGCTGGAGCCCGGCCAGACCGTGATCCCGCACGGCGTGGACCGCGGCCTCGACACCGACGAGATCGAGAAGCGCACTGCCTGACCGGCAGGCCTTACCGAATCCGAACGAGCCGGAGAAACCGCGGAAACCGTGACACAGTGGTACGTCTTCGCGGCGCAGGAGGTGCTGGCATGACGGCAACGGTGCTGTCGGTGAACGTGGGCATGCCGAAAAACGTGTCCTGGCAGGGCAAGACAGTCTACACGGGAGTGTGGAAGCACCCGGTGGACGGGCCCGCCATGGTGCGCCGTCTCAACATCGACGGCGACGGCCAGGGTGACAAGGGCGGCCACGGCGGCGAGCAGCGGGCGGTGTTCGTCTACCAGATCGGCTCCTACCGCCACTGGGAGCGGCACTTCGGCCGCGACGGCCTGGAGTACGGCTCGTTCGGCGAGAACCTCACCGTCGACGGCCTGCCCGATGACGAGGTGTGCATCGGCGACCGCTACCGCATCGGCGAGGCCGAGTTCGAGGTCACGCAGCCGCGGGTCACGTGCTACCGCGTCGGCATGCGGTTCGGCGAGCCGGAGCTGCCCGCGCTGCTGGTGGCCCACCACCGGCCCGGGTTCTACTTCCGGGTCATCCGCGAGGGCCACATCACGGCCGGTGACCCGATCGTGAAGACGCGCACCGGGCCGGGCGCGCTGAGCGTGGCCGACACCGACGCGTTGCTGTACCTGCCTGAAAAAGACGGGGAGAAGCTGCGCGTCGCCGCCGGGATCCCCGCGCTGAGCCCGGGGTGGCGGCAGTCGTTCGAGGAGCTGCTGGGCGTGGGGATCGCGGCCCGGGGACCCGCGTGGGACGGCTTCCGCCCGCTGCGCGTCACGGCGTTGCGACCCGAGAGCACGTCGGTGACCTCGGTGTACTTCGAGACCGAGGACGGCAGCGCGCTGCCCGCCGCCCTGCCCGGGCAGTACCTGACGCTGCAGATCCCGGGCGCCGCGACGCCGGCCCCGGTGCGCAGCTACTCGATCTCGTCCGCGCCGGGTGCCGACGGCTACCGCATCAGCGTGAAGCGCGAGGGCGTGGCCAGCACGTTCCTGACCACGCAGCTGGCCGCCGGCGCGGTGCTGGACGTGGCCGCGCCGCGGGGCGACTTCGTGCTGGGCGACGGGTCCTCGCCGGTGCTGCTCGTGTCCGCCGGGATCGGGGTGACGCCGGTGCTGGCGATGCTGCACCAGCTGGCCGCGCAGGGCACCACTCGCGAGGTGTGGTGGATCCACGGCGCGCGCGGGCCGGCGGAGCACCCGCTGGCCGCCGAGGCCCGGGAGTTGCTCGCCACGTTGCCCGGTGGCCGCGCGGACATCTTCTACAGCGCCGCGACGGCGGAGGAACGCACCTCGGCCGGCGCCCACGCCGGGCGGCTCACCAAGGACGCGCTGGTGGAGCTGGGCGTCCCGGCGGACGCGTCGGCGTACCTCTGCGGCCCGGTGGCGTTCATGACGGACATGACCGCCGCCCTCACCGCCGCGGGCCTGGCCGCTGAACACATTCACAGCGAGCTGTTCGCCGCGTTGGACGCCATCAACCCCGGCCTCGTCGGGCAGGTGACCCGCCCGCCCCACGCGCCCGAGGGACCGCCCGGAACCGGGCCGACCGTCACGTTCGCGCGCAGCGGTATTTCGGCCCCGTTCCCCGGCGGCAGCCTGCTGGAGTTCGCCGAGGCGTGCGACGTGCCCGCGCGCTGGAGCTGCCGCAGCGGTGTCTGCCACACCTGCGTGACGCCCGTGCTCTCCGGTGCCGTCGACTACTCGCCTTCGCCGCTGGAGCCGCCGGCGCCGGGGCTGGCGCTGGTGTGCTGCTCCACCCCGCGCACCGATCTCGTCCTGGACATGTGACCCCGTGCTCGAAAGGAACCACGATGAACTGGGCTCTCGAGGTCCTCACCCTGGCCGTCGGCGACGTCGACAAATCGCTGAAGTTCTACACCGACCAAGTCGGGTTCTCCCTCGACGTCGACTACCACCCGCAGGACGGCTACCGCGTCGTCCAGCTCACCCCGCCCGGCTCCGCCTGCTCCGTCCAGCTCGGCATCGGCCTCACCGACGCCGCCCCCGGCTCGGCGCGCACCACCTACCTCGTCGTCACCGACGTCGAAGCGGCCCGCAGCGAGCTCTCGGGCCGTGGCGTGCACGTCGGCGACTTCCGGCACAAGGCGAACCTCGCCGACTGGCAGGGCGACTGGGCTCCCGGCCTCGACACCGACCGCCGCGACTACGCGAGCGCCTTCGACTTCGCGGACCCGGACGGGAACACCTGGGTGGTGCAGGAGGTCGGGTACCGCGCCTGACGGTCGGCGGATGTTGGGGAACTGCCGTAGGGCGTTCGGGAACTCCCACCGGATGTGCGGCAACTGCCGGCGGACGTGCGAGAAGTTACTGTGCGGGTGAGGAGGTTCCCGTCCCGTGTCCGAATGTTGTCCGCCCGCGCGCTCTTCGCGCCATTCCGTGTCCCCCGAGGTTCCGGCCGCGCCCGCGACCAACGCCGACGGGTTGATCGCCCTGCCCGGCGGCAGCTTCCGGATGGGGACCGATGACGCCGACGGGTTCCCCGACGACCGGGAAGGCCCGGTGCGCGAGGTGACCGTGAAGCCGTTCGCCGTCGACGCGTTCGCGGTGACCAACGCGCGGTTCGCCGAGTTCGTCGAGGCCACCGGGCACCGGACGGAGGCCGAGGAGTTCGGCTGGACGTACGTGTTCGCGAAGTTCATCCCGGGCGCAGTGCGCAAGATTTCGCCCCGGCCGGAGCAGGCGCCGTGGTGGTGCGGGGTCGCGGGCGCGTATTGGCGGGCACCGGAAGGGCAGCACAGCAGCGTCGAGGACCGGTGGGACCACCCCGTTGTCCACGTGTCCTGGAACGACGCCCTGGCCTACTGCGCGTGGGCGGGGCGTCGGCTCCCGACCGAGGCCGAGTGGGAGTACGCGGCACGCGGCGGGCTGGATCAGGCGCGGTTCCCGTGGGGCGACGAGCTGACGCCCGGCGGCGAGCACCGGTGCAACATCTGGCAGGGCCGCTTCCCCGTGCACAACACGGAAGAAGACGGCCACGTCGGAACCGCGCCCGTGGATGCGTTCCCGCCCAACGGTTTCGGTCTGTACAACGTCTCCGGCAACGTCTGGGAATGGTGTGCCGACCGGTTCGGCCCCGAGAGCCGGTCCATGCGTGGCGGGTCGTACCTGTGCCACGAGTCGTACTGCAACCGCTACCGCGTCGCCGCCCGCACGGGCAACACACCCGATTCTTCCAGCGGCAACACGGGTTTCCGCACCGTCGCCGACATCTGAGTCAGCGCTCCAAGCACGCCAGCACGTCGGCGGGTTCGGCGGCGAAGTGGACGAGGTCGTCGAGCGGGAGCGGGAGGAAGCCGTCGTCCTCCATGCGGCGCAGCTGCAGGATCAGCCCGTCGTAGAAGCCGCCGGTGTTGAGCAGCACGATCGGCTTGTGGTGCAGCCCGTGCTTCTTCAGTTCCAAGACCTCGGTGACCTCGTCGAGCGTGCCGAGGCCGCCGGCCAGCACGACCACGGCTTCGGAACGCGAGAGCAGCAGCGCCTTGCGTTCGGCGAGATCCGCGGTGATCACCATCTCGTCGGCGTCTTCGCGGGCCGCGCCGCGCAGCAGCTCCACCGAGATGCCGACGAGCCGTCCGCCCGAAGCCCGCACGCCGTCGGCGACGACCTTCATCAGGCCGCGGTCGGACCCGCCCCACACCAGCGTGTGGCCGCCCTTGCCGACGAGCTTCGCGAACTCGCGCGCGGGCTCGGTGTAGCGCTCGTCGAGGTCGGCGGCGGAGAGGAAGACGCAGATGTTCATGGCCGGACTATAAAGCTCAGCCCACGCGGTACCGCGCGACCGCTTCGGCGTCCCACTCCAGGCCGTTGCCGGGGCGGTCGGGCGGCGTCGCGTGACCGTCGGTGATCTGCAGCGGCTCGCGCAGGATCGGGGCGGCCCAGTCGACGTATTCGAGCCAGTGCGCGGTCGGCGTAGCGGCCAGCAGGTGGGCGCTGACCTCGGGGAACAGGTGCGACGACAGGGGGATGCCGCGGGTGTCGGCCAGCGCGGCGGCGTCGCGCCAGCCCGTGACGCCGCCGATGCGGTCGAGGTCGGGCATGACCAGGTCGCTCGCGTCGTGTTCCAGCGCGAGAGCCATCGCGCGCGGACCCGCGAAGTTCTCGCCGATCTGCACGGGGGTGCGCAGGGTGGCGGTGAGCCGGGCGTTGGCCGCGTAGTCGTCGTGGCGCACGGGTTCTTCGAACCACGACAGGCCCTCGTCCTCGAGCGCGCCGCAGCGGGCGAGGGCGTCGGGCAGGTCGAGGGCCTGGTTGTAGTCGGCCATGACCTCGATGTCCGGGCCGACCGCCGTGCGGACGGCGCGCACGGCGGCCAGATCGTCGGCGGGCGGCCGACCGAGGCGCATCTTGACCGCGCGGAAGCCGTCGGCCACGAGTTCCAGGGCTTCGTCGGCCGCGGCCGACGGTTCGATCAGGCCGAGGCCGTTGCTGTTGTACGCGGGGATCGGCCGCAGCGGCGCGCCGAGCAGCCGGGCCAGCGGCAGTCCGGCGGCGATGGCCAGTGCGTCCCAGCACGCGGTGTCCACGAGTGACACCACGGCGGCGGCGAGCCCGCGCACGCCGAGCAGCTTGAACCTCGCTTCGAGCGTCGACCGCACGGTCGCCGGATCGGCGGGGCTGCCGGCCAGCGTCGTGTGCACGTCGCGGACCAGCGCGGCCGCGGCGTGCCCGGCGGCTTCGAGGTAGCAGAACGAGTACGCCCGTCCGGCCACGCCTTCCTCGGTGCGCAGGTCGAGCAGCAGCAGCGGCGCCGCCGTGACGCGCGCGGCGCTCGTGCCGAGCGGCCGGCGCATCGGCACCAGCACGAGCGTGGCTTCGACGGAGCGGATCGTGAGGCTCATCAGCGATGACCCTCGCTGTGCACGGCGAGGATGTCGGTGATGGCGCGGTTGCACGGCGTCGGCACGCCCAGCGCCTTGCCGCGCTCGACGACGTCGCCGCTGAGCCACGTGACTTCGAGCCGGTTGCCGCGTTCGAGATCGTGGTGCATGGAGGACGTCATGCCTTCGGGCACGCCGTCGGTGAAGGCGAGCCGGTCGTCGGCGTAGTCGGCGGGCAGCGCGACACCCTGGGCGCGCGCGACCTCGACGACCTCGGCCATCACGTCGTGCAGGAACGCCCGCGAGCGCGG
The DNA here is from genome assembly GCF_040678995.1 of Amycolatopsis sp. NPDC049253. Classification (NCBI taxonomy): domain Bacteria; kingdom Bacillati; phylum Actinomycetota; class Actinomycetes; order Pseudonocardiales; family Pseudonocardiaceae; genus Amycolatopsis; species Amycolatopsis sp. NPDC049253. The sequence goes on from NZ_JBFAQX010000041.1 coordinate 37,108, forward strand.
GTTGGCGCGGATCGGGCCGATCGTGGTGCGCGCGGTGCTCGTGGTGCCGGAAAGACCGACCAGGAACACGAACTTCTCCCAGATCGTCTGTTCGATGCCGGTGCTGATCTCCACGTCGATGTTGCTTTCCGCGCACGCGTCGTGGAATCTCCGAACACGCCCCGAGGTGGTGCCGTCGTACTCGCCGAACACCAGCTTCTGCAGCGTGCCCGTGTGCCGGATGACGCCCGGCTCGGCGATCGTCGCGGCGATGTAGCAGACGCCGCCGATCACGTGCTCGGGCCCGAGGACGCGGCGCAGGATGTCGTCCTTGACCACGCCGTTCTGGAACGACACCACTGCCGTCTGCTCGGTGAGCAACGGCTTGATGAGCTCGGCGGAAGTCTCGGTGTCCCACAGCTTCACGCCGAACAACACGAGATCGGCGGGGGCGAGCTGTGCCGGGTCGTCGGTCACGTCGATCTTCGGCAGGTGCAGGTCGCCGACGGGGCTCTCGACCTTCAACCCGTTGGCGCGCAACGCTTCCAGGTGCTTGCCGCGGGCGATGAAGCTCACGTCGTGGCCGCCCTGGGCCAGCCGGGCCCCGAAGTAGCCGCCCACTCCGCCGGTGCCCATCACCACGACCCGCATGTGATCCCCTTAGTTGATCGAACGTCCAAGTTGCGTGCCCTGGAGTTCTACCACGCTGGGTTAATGGTGTCGATATTGTTGAACGCTTACTCTACTATTGCGGCGTGGGACGCACACGCACCTTCGACGTCGACGAAGCCCTCGGCGTCGCCCTGGACACGTTCTGGCAGCGCGGCTACGACGCCACGTCGATCCAGGCGCTGTGCCAGGCCATGGACATCCAGCCCGGCAGCGTCTACGCCGCGTTCGGAAACAAACACGCCCTGTTCGTCGCCGCACTCCGCTCCTACGCCGCAACCGTGTCCGCCGAGGCCGTCGAGCGGCTCAACGTCGCCCCGAGCGGGATGCAAGGCCTGCGCGACTACTTCGCCCACCTCGTCGACGCCATGGTCGACGGCCGCCGCCGCTGGGGCTGCCTCGTCACCAACTCGCTGGTCGAGCTCACCGACCGCGACCCCGTCCTGGCCGCGATGTTCGAACAGCACCTCGCCAACCTCCGCACCAGCTTCGCCGGCGCCCTCACCCGCGCCCGCGCCGCCGGTGAGCTCCGCCCGGGCGCCGGCCCCGAGTCCGCGCCCCTCCTGGTGGCGGTGGTGCAGGGCATGAACGTGCTCGCCAAGACCACCCCGGGCCGCGCCACCCTGCAGTCCATCGCGGACAGCGCACTCGCCGGCCTGGCCGTCGAGGCTCCGATCTCGGTCTGAGGCCGTCGGGCGCCCCCTCGTGACGGTGCCCACTCGAACGGGGCAAACCTGTCACATCCGGCATCGCTGTCTTGTCTCTCCTGTGCAGGGCGAGAGAGCGAGGAGCGAAATGCGCAGGATCCTGGTGGTCGGCGGCGGGTATGCGGGTTTCTACGCGGCCTGGGGACTCGAGAAGCGGTTGCGGCCGTCGGAGGCGGAGCTCACTGTCGTGGATCCGCGGCCGTACATGACCTACCAACCGTTCCTGCCCGAGGTCACGGCCGGGTCGATCGAGGCGCGCCACGCGGCGGTGTCGCTGCGGCGCCACCTCAAGCGCACGCGGATCGTGGCGGGCGCGGTGACGGAGATCGACCACGCGAACCGCCGTGTGGTCGTGCGGCCGGCCGAGGGGCCGGAGTTCGAGCTGGAGTACGACGAGATCGTGGTGACGGCCGGCGCCGTCACACGCAAGTTCCCGATCCCCGGCATCGCCGAGGAAGCGATCGGGATGAAGCACGTGGAGGAGGCCGTCGCGATCCGCGACCGGCTGCTGACCTCGTTCGACCGCGCGTCGGCGCTCCAGCCGGGGCCGGCGCGGCGGAAGCTGCTCACGGTGACGTTCGTCGGCGGCGGTTTTTCGGGCGTCGAGGGCTTCGCGGAGCTGTTGTCGCTGGCCACGGCGCTGCTGAAGTCGTACCCGGAGATAAGCCGCGAGGAGCTGAGCTTCCACCTCGTGGAGGCGCAGGGCCGGATCCTGCCCGAGGTCACCGACAAGCCGGGGCGGTGGGTGGTCCGCTCGCTCGAACAGCGCGGCGCCCACGTGCACCTCGACACGCAGCTGCGCTCGGCCGTCGACGGGCACGTGGTGCTCTCGACGGGCGAGGAGTTGGATTCCGCACTCATCGTGTGGACGGCGGGCAACGCCGCCAACCCCGTGGTGCACAACCACACCGACCTGCCGATCGACGAGCGCGGCCTGCTGGTCGTGCGCGCCGACCTGCGGGTGGGCACCGAGACGGACCCGGTGCCCGGAGCGTGGGGCGCGGGTGACGACGCCGCCGTGCCGGACCTCGCGTCGCCCGTTCCGGGCGCGCGGACGGTGCCGAACGCTCAACACGCGTTCCGCCAGGGCAAGCTGCTTGCTCGAAACCTCACGGCGCAGGTTCGCGGGCGCACACCGAAGCCGTACCTCCATCACGGGCTCGGTTCCGTCGCGACGCTCGGCATCGGCAAGGGCATCTTCCAGTACCGCCGGATCGTGATCACGGGCCTGCTCGCCTGGCTCATGCACCGCGGCTACCACGTGCTGGCCGTGCCGAGCTGGGAACGCAAGGTCCGCGTGCTCGCGATCTGGCTCACGGCGGCGGTCTTCGGCCGCGACATCGTGTCGCTCGCGTCGGTCGAGCACCCGCGCGACGCGTTCGTCTCCGGAGGAGACCCGATCAGGTGATCGGGGCCGGCGCTGTCACAGATCCGCGGTCGGCCTTGTCCTGGCTGGTGCGACGTCCCCGGGCCCGCCGGGGACTCTCAGCGAAAGGCGCATCATGAGGATTGTCGTCATCGGCGGTACCGGCCTGATCGGCTCGCGGGTCGTGAGCCTGCTGAAGGAGCACGGCCACGAGGCGGTGCCGGCGTCGCCCAATTCCGGCGTGAACACCGTGACCGGCGAAGGCGTGAAGGAAGTGCTGCAGGGCGCCGACGTGGTCGTGGACGTGTCCAACTCGCCGTCGTTCGCCGACGACGATGTGATGGCGTTCTTCCGCGCCGCCACCACGAACCTGACCGGTGCCGCCAGGGAAGCCGGCGTGGGCCACTACGTCGCGCTGTCGGTGATCGGCAGCGACCGCCTGCCCGAGTCCGGCTACCTGCGCGCGAAGGTCGCCCAGGAGGAGCTGATCAAAGACTCCGGCCTGCCCTACTCCATCGTGCGGGCCACGCAGTTCTTCGAGTTCGTCGGCGCGATCGCCGACGGCGGCACCGAGGGCAACGTCGTCAAGCTCCCCGACGCCGGGATCCAGCCGATCGCGGCCTCCGAGGTCTCCGGTGCCGTCGCCAAGGCCGCCGCCGGCGCGCCGCTCAACGGCATGACCGAGATCGGCGGCCCCGAGGTCTTCACGATGGAGGGCTGGGTGCGCGAGGCACTGGCCTTCCGCAACGACCCGCGTGAGGTCACCGTCGACCCCGAGGCCCGCTACTTCGGCGAGAAGCCGGGCCCGAAGGGGCTGCTGCCCGACGAAGGGGCCGAGCTCGGGCAGATCAAGTTCGCGGACTGGCTCCCGGCCAACCCGCCCAGGAAGTGATTCCTCGCGCGGGTGGTCCCGGTCCGGAGCCACCCGCGCATCCCGTGAGGAGGGATTTCGATGACAGAACAGCAGCTCGCGACGTCGGTACTGGTGATCGGCACGGGCGGGTCCGGGTTGCGCGCCGCGATCGAGCTGGCCGAGCGGGGCGTCGACGTGCTCGTGGTCGGCAAGCGGACCAAAGGCGACGCCCACACCACGCTGGCCGCCGGCGGCATCAACGCGGCGCTGGCGACGATGGACCCCGAAGACAGCTGGCAGCAGCACGCCGCCGACACCATCAAGGAGAGCTACCTCCTGGCGCACCCCGACACGGTGCGGGTCGTCACGCAGAACGCCGCGCGCGGCATCGAGGACCTCGAACGCTGGGGCATGCCCTTCGCCCGTGAGGTCGACGGCCGCATCTCCCAGCGGTTCTTCGGCGCGCACACCTACCGGCGCACCGCGTTCGCGGGGGACTACACCGGGCTGGAGATCCAGCGCACGCTCGTGAACCGCGCGGCGCAGCTCGACGTTCGGATGCTCGAGAACGTCTACCTCACGCGGATCCTGGTGCAGGACAACGTGGTCTTCGGCGCGTACGGCTTCGACCTCGACAACGGCACCCGTTACGTGATTCACGCCGACTCGGTGATCCTCGCCGCCGGTGGGCACACGCGCATCTGGCGTCGCACGTCCTCGCGGCGTGACGAGAACACCGGCGACTCGTTCCGGCTCGCCGTGCTGGCCGGCGGCCGCATCCGCGACCCGGAGCTGGTGCAGTTCCACCCGTCCGGGCTGCTGGAGCCGGAGAACGCGGCGGGCACGCTCGTGTCGGAAGCCGCTCGCGGTGAGGGCGGGCAGCTGCGCAACGCCTTGGGCGAGCGGTTCATGGAGCGCTACGACCCGGAGCGCAAGGAGCTGTCCACCCGAGACCGGGTGGCCTTGGCCGCGTACACCGAGATCAAGGCGGGCCGCGGCACGCCGAACGGCGGTGTGTGGCTCGACGTGTCGCACTTGCCGCGCGAGACGATCATGCAGCGGCTGCCGCGCGTGTACCAGACGTTGCTGGAATTGCAGATGCTCGACATCACGAAGAGCCCGATCGAGATCGCGCCCACCGCGCACTACTCGATGGGCGGCGTCTGGGTGCGCTCGTCCGACCACGACACCGGCGTCGAAGGCCTGTATGCGATCGGCGAAGCGGCGAGCGGCCTGCACGGCGCCAACCGGCTCGGCGGCAACTCGCTGATCGAGCTGTTGGTGTACGGCCGGATCGTCGGCGAGGCCGCCGCGGAGTACTCGGCTTCGCTTTCGGCGCAACGGCGTTCCGCCGGCGCGCTGGCGGAGGCTCGCAGGGAGGTCGACGAGCTGCTGGCGGCCGACGGTCCGGAGAACGTGCGGGCCCTGCAGCGGTCCTTGCGCAACACGATGACCGAGCACGCGGGTGTCGTGCGTGACGAAGAGGGCCTGCTCGCGGGGCTGTCCGAACTGGACGCGCTCGAGGAGCGGATGAAGAACGTCGGGGTCCACCCGGATCTGGCGGGGTTCCAGGACCTGGCGCACGCGTTCGACCTGAAGTCCTCGGCGCTGGCCTGCCGGGCGACGCTGGAGGCCGCCGTGGAACGGCGCGAGACGCGGGGTTGCCACAACCGCTCGGACTACCCGGAGCTGGACGAGTCGATGCGGGTGAACCTCGTGTGGTCCGGGCCCGGGCGGATCGAGCGGGAAGCGTTGCCGCCGGTGCCCGCGGAGATCGCCGCGTTGATGCGGGAGGTTTCCTCGGAAGGAAAACTGGTCGAGTGAAAGCGGGGCTCTCCCCGGCCGGGAGAGCCCCGCTTTTTCACGGGTGTCGCACGACGTTGGTGAACAGGAACGCCGCGTCGGTCTCGGCTTCGATGCGGTGCCGTCGCTCGGGGAGCACGAGGAAGTCGCCGGGCGCCGCGCCTCGGGTTTCGGCGCCGGTGACCAGGCGGATGCGCCCCTGCAGGACGAGCACGGTGGTCTCGCCGCCGTGGTGTTCGTGTTCGTGCAGGTGCTCGCCTTCGTTCAGCGCCATCACGGTCTGGCGCAGGGCGTGCTCGCGTCCACCGTGGACGGTCACGGCGCTGCGCCCGGAGGACGCCCGGGCCGCGAGCCCGGCTTGGGTCTCGGCGAGGGTGATCAGGTTCATGGTGCTCCTTGCCGACGGGGGCCGGCCTTTCCGGGCCGGCCCCGTTCCAGGTCACGGGCGGGGCGCTCGCAGGTGCTTGCGCTGCTCGAGCTCCTCGTCGCTCACCGGGATCAGCATCGGCCGGCCCGGCGCGCAGAACATCGTGACGACGAACTGGGACTCGGCGTCGTCGAGGTTGTTGCCGTCCTGGTAGTGAATCACGTCGAACCCGGGCTCCCAGAACGCTTCCCCGGCCTTCACGACGCGTTCCGGGTCGCCCTCGAGCTCGAAAATGATCTCGCCCTTGAGCACGTACCCGAACGCCGGACCCGAATGCCGGTGCGGCGGCGCCCCGTCACTGCCCGGCGGCAACGTGACCAGGATAGTCATCGGCACGGCCCCCTCGGGCGCCGCCGGCGCGCCCTCCGCGGTCGCCACCAGCTCGATCTTCGGCGGCGGCGCACTCGACTTGGGGTTGGGCAGGTGGTGCGAATGTCCCACGCTCATGAGCTTCCTTCACGGACCTGGTGTCGGTTGTCCTTCCAGGAGCTGAGACAAGACGCGGCCGCGATCTGTGACAGCGGTGCGGCTGCTTGTGGTGTCTCGGCCGAGAATGGTGCGATGGGGGGACAACCGTTGTCCGGGAACGAACACCTTGCACGGTCGGTGGTGGTGTTCGGCGAACAATCCGATGCTGTCCGGCAGGGCCGGACACTTCCCCGCCGAAACGCGGGCACCCGACCTGTCGCGGGCGGATGAATGAAACGCGTGGTGGCGTGGCGTCGGTGGTGAAGGCCTGCAAGGTGCTGCACGCCTTCTCACCCGCGGTGGGGTGTCCTGTCGGTCCGGCAGGTCTCGGCCCGCGCGGACATCCCGCGCAGCACCACCCACGAGCTGTGCCGCACCCTCGTCGCCGAGGGCATGCTCGAGGATTCGGGCAACGGTTACCAGCTCGGCCCGCCGCTGCTGGAGCTCGCCGGCCAGATCATCGAACGCACCGGCCTCATCCGCGCGACCGAGGGCATCCTCGACCGGCTGGTCCGCGCGCCCGAACAGGAGGCGCACCTGGGCCAGCTGACGCAGGGCCGGGTCGTCTACCTCGACCGCAACGCCGGCACCTGCAAGGTCCCGATGCACAACCGCGTCGGCCGGCGCGCCCCCGCGCACCTCACCGGGTGCGGCAAGGCGGCGCTGTCGTGCCTGTCGTTCGACAAGGTCGTGGCCCACGTGGACAGGTGCTGCGCGGAGAGCTCGACGCCGCCACCCGACCTCGACGAGCTCGAAGCCGAGTTGATCCGCGCGCGGCAGGACGGGTTCCTCGCGTCGAGGTCGTTCGAGAAGGACCGGATGTCCATCGCGGCGGCGATCTTCGACGCGTCGGGCCACGCGGTCGGCGGTGTCTCGCCGGCCGGGCCCGCGACGATGTTCACCGCGGCCGTCGTGGCGTCGGCCCGCTCGTCGGTGACCAACGCGGCGGGCCTCATCAGCGCTCGGCTCATCAACGAGTCGGCGCGCTGGGCGAGTCCGCCCGCTGACTGCAAACTTTTGCACCGAAACTGCGGCATTCGCGCCCGAGACGTCGAGGCGGGCGCGGAAATCGCCCCCGAAATGGGCGGGCCGCTCGGCTCCTCTGCGTATGCTGCCGCGGTGCGAAGAGCGACCTTGAAGGACGTGGCCGCGCGCGCCGGGGTCCACGTCGCGACCGCGTCGAGGGCCCTCAACGAGACCAGCCGCCACCTGGTGAACAGCGCGATGCTCGACCGCGTGCTCCGCGCCGCCGCCGACCTCGGCTACTCCGGCAATCTCAGCGCCCGCACGCTTCGCACGGCCCGGCCGATGGCGATCGGCATGTTGCTGCCGGACCTGACCAACCCGATCTTCCCGCCGATCGTGCGCGGCGCCGAGGACATCCTGCGCGAGCGCGGCTACAGCACGTGGATCGCCAACACCGACGACGACCCGAAGATCACGGCCGCGTCGATCGAAGCGTTCCTCTCCCGCGGCGTCGACGGCTTCATCTCGGCCGGGTCCCGCCTCCACGACGACACCGCCGAGCAGATGGCCGGCCAGGGCCACCCGCTCGTGCTGGTCAACCGCACCGTCGACCGCCGCGACATCCCGTCGGTCACGGCCGACGACGACCACGGCATCCGCCTGGCACTCAGTCATTTCGTCGAGCTGGGCACCGCAAGATCGTCCACCTGGCGGGCCCGCAAGACCTGTCGACCGGCGTGCACCGCAAGCGCGCCTTCGTGCGGGGCCTCGCCGACCACGGCCTCGACCGCGAACCCGAACGCGTGGCGCAGTGCGAAGCGTGGTCGCAACGCGAGGGGCACCGTGTCCTCAGTGGACTCCTGCGTGACGAGAAGATCGAGTTCACCGCGATCGTGGCCGGAAACGACCTGATCGCCCTCGGCTGTTACGACGCCTTGCGCGAACACGGGATGACGTGCCCGCACGACGTGAGCATCATCGGCTTCAACGACACCCCGTTCATGGACCACGTTTCCCCGCCGATGACGACCATCCGCATTCCGCAGTACGACTTGGGCCGCGAAGCCGCGAAGCTTCTCGTCGACAACCTGGAAAACCCCGAGCAAGGTCCGCGGTCGATCGTGCTCCCGGTCGAGTTGGTCAACCGCCGTTCCACCGCGCCTTTGCGCGCGAACTGACACGAATTGCCGTTGCCATTCTGTGGTGAACGATTGCAGCCGAGTATTCAGCGGTGGTCGCTCTCGGCTCGACAGCCCTTAGGCTTCTCCCGAGGGGCGCGACCGACGCTCGAGGGAGTCTCCGATGGACCTGCTGTTGCGTGGCAAGACGGCGCTCGTCACCGGTGCGAGCCGCGGGATCGGGCTGGCGGTGACGCGGGCGTTGGTCGAGGAGGGCGTTCAGGTCGTCGCGGCGGCGCGCAACGTCGACGGGGATCTCAAGGAACTGCCCGTCGAGACCGTGGCGGTCGACCTCGGCACGCCGGACGGCGCGGCACGCGTGGTCGAAGAGGCCATGGTGCGCGTCGGCGGGATCGACGTCCTGGTCAACAACGTCGGCGCTGTGCGGCCCCGGCCCGACGGCTTCGTGTCCGTCACGGACGAAGACTGGCTGGCGACGTTGAACCTCGACTTCATGTCGGCCGTGCGCACCACCCGGGCGGCGCTGCCGTCGTTGCTGGAGCGGACCGGCGCGGTCGTCACGGTGTGCTCGGTCAACGCGACGTTGCCGGACCCGCTGGTGATCGACTACAGCGCGGCGAAGGCGGCGTGCCTCAGCTTTTTCAAGTCCCTGTCGAAGGAAGTCGGTGCGCGCGGCGTCCGCGTGAACACGGTCAGCCCCGGCCCGGTCGCCACGGACCTGTGGCTGGGCAAGGGCGGCGTCGCCGAGACGGTCGGGGGCGCCGTGGGTGCCGAGCCCGGCAATGTCGCGGCGAAGGCGGCCGCCGGCTCCGTGACCGGCCGGTTCACGCGGCCGGAGGAGGTCGCGGACCTGGTGACGTTCCTGGCCAGTGGCCGCGTCGGCAACCTCACGGGCGCCGACATCATCCTCGACGGCGGCCTGACGCAGACGATCTAGACCACGTCTGACCTGGGGTAACATCCCGCTGATGACGCCCGAGGAGCATCTGCGCCACGCCGACCCGGTCCTCGGCCGGGTCATGGACGAGATCGTCGGGACGCCGCCCCGGCTGCCGCCCGACCCCGCGACGGCCGGCGACCCGGACATCCCGAAGGACCACTACGGCGTGCTGGTGCGCGCGATCGTCAGTCAGAACATCTCGATCCACGCGTCGCGGGCCATCTTCCGCAAGCTGAAGGACCGCTTCGGCGGCCGGTTGCCGACGCCGGAGGAGCTGCTGGCCGACGACCCCGAGCAGCTGCGTCCGGCCGCCGGGTTGTCCCGCGCGAAGACGGTGTCGCTGCGCTCGCTGGCGGACTGCATCCTGGCGGGCCGCCTCGACCTCGACGCGCTGAACGAGCTGCCCGACGACGAAGTCATCGCGCAGCTCGACGTGGTCAAGGGCATCGGCGTGTGGACCGCGCAGATGTTCCTGATGTTCCACCTGCACCGCCCCGACGTGCTGCCGACCGGTGACCTCGAGCTGCGCCGCAGCGTCGAGCGGGCCTACGGGCTGGCCGCCCGGCCGACGCCGGCGGAGCTGACACGCCTGGCCGAGCCGTGGCGGCCGTACCGCACGCTGGCGTGCTTGTACCTCTGGCAACTGGCCGAGCAGGCGCCGCGGTTGTGATTAAGCTGGTACCACAGGACTTTTCGCGCAAAGGAGAAACACGTGGAGGGTGTCGACCCAGCGGTGGCGCCGAGCGGCAACGGCTGCGCCGACTGTGATGCGGCCAGTCCGCAGGGCTGGTGGTTCCACCTGCGCCGCTGCGCGCAGTGCGGCCACATCGGCTGCTGTGACTCGTCGCCCGGCCAGCACGCCAGCGCGCACGCCGCTTCGTCCGGCCACCGCATCGTCCGCAGCTTCGAGCCGGGCGAGGAGTGGTTCTGGGACTACGTCGAGGAAGTGATGTACGAACGCGGCCCCGAGCTGGCCGCCCCGATGCACCACCCGCTCACGCAGTCGGCCCCCGGCCCGGCCGACCGCCTGCCGGCGGACTGGGCCAAGCAGCTGCACTGACCCGATTCCGGGCTGCCCGGTCGTGGTGACGTCCGGGCAGCCCGCGCCGGCGCAGTACCTTCGACACCATGACCAGCTCACGTCCGAATCCCACCGACGTCGCGGGTGCGTTGTTCGATTTCGCACTTCGGCCCTCACAGGTGCAGGCGGCCGACGCGGTCGCGGCGGGGCAGGACACGTTGGCGGTGCTGCCCACGGGCAGCGGGAAAAGCGCCATCTACCAGGTCGCCGGCCTCGCCCGGGGTGGGCTGACGGTGGTCATCTCGCCGCTCATCGCGTTGCAGCGCGACCAGCTGCGGTCCATGGCCGGACGCGCGTACGGCGACCGCACCGTCAACGCCGAGCTGCTCAACTCCAGCCAGACGGTCCACGAGCGCCGCGAGACGCTGGCGCGGCTGGAGAAGGGCGAGCTGGACTTCGTCTTCCTGGGGCCCGAGCAGCTGACGAACACCGAGACGCGTGCGGCGATCACCAACGTCACGTTGTTCGTGGTGGATGAAGCACATCTCGTGAGCGAATGGGGACAGGAGTTCCGTCCCGAGTACCTGCGGCTGACCGACGCGATCGCCGAGTTCGGCCGGCCGCCGATCCTCGCGCTGACGGCCACGGCGTCGCCGCCGGTGCAGGCGGACATCACGCGCCGGCTGGGGATGCGCGACCCGCACGTGGTGGTCGCCGACTTCGACCGGCCCAACATCTCGCTCTCGATGCGCCCGACGCAGCCCAGCAAACCGGAGGCGCGGGCCGTCGACGACCGGTGCGTCGACGTCCTCATCCAGCACGACACCCCGGCACTCGTCTACGCCCTCACCCACGCCCGCTGCGAGTCCCTCGCCGACCGCCTGCGCCTTGACGCCTTCCGCTCCGCGCCCTACCACGGCGGCATGACGGCGGCCGCCCGCGCGCAGGTGCAGGACGACTTCTTCGCGGGGAAGCTCGACGTCGTCGTGGCCACGAGCGCGTTCGGGATGGGGATCGACAAGTCCGACATCCGCACGGTCGTGCACGCCGGCGTGCCCGCGAGCATCGACGACTACTACCAGGAGATCGGCCGCGCCGGCCGCGATGGGGAACCCGCCGTGGCCGTGCTCGTGCACGACCCGCGCACCATCCGCATCCCGCGCCTGCTCGCCGCTCGCACGCACCTGGGCGAGGAGACCGTGCACCTGGTCGTCGACGCGGTCGAGAACTCGCCTCGGGAAGCGAAGCTCACCGACCTGACCGCCGCCGCCGGGGTGCCCGCGCACGCCGTCGAGCGGGTGGTCAACGAGCTGGCGGAGCTGGGTTTCGTCGGCGTCACGGGGTCGGGGCACCACCGCTTGGTGGAATGCGAACACGAACTCGCACCACCGGCCGAACTCGCCGACCAGCTCGTGGACCTCGACCGGCGCCGGCAGGCCGTGCTCACCAGCCGGATCGAGGCCGCGCGCGGGTACGCCGAAAGCACGCGGTGCCGCCGTGCGGAACTTCTCGCCTACTTCGGTGAGAGCTACACACCCCCGTGTGAAAACTGCGACAACGACCGTACGGCTCGCACCACCGAACACCAGCGCGCCGACGTCTCCGGTGGTGCGCCCGTGCACCACCGCCTGTGGGGAGACGGACAGCTGTTGTCCCAGGACGAACACGAATTGCTCGTTTACTTTCCGAGCGTGGGCTACAAGCACCTCACCGCGTCGACGATCTCGTCCGGCATCCTCCAGCCGCGCTGAACAAGCGCGCGCGGGCTCGCCTGGTAACTTCCCGACTCGGGCGCGAGACTGGGTGCGCCCGGAGAGAGGAGCCGTCCGTGGACGACGACATCGAGGACAACGCCGACACCGGCGTGCTCGACCCTGAAGACACCCTCGAGGACGGCGATCCGTACGACGAGGGCTACTCGCCGCCGGAGAAGCCGTACGAGGTCGACGAGTTCGGCACCACGCCCGAGGAAGAACGCGAGGGCGAAAGCTGGGAGGGCCGTCTCGCCCGCGAGGTGCCCGACGTGCAGCCCGACGAGGGCGACGACCTGGGCGACAGCGAGGACACCGACGGCGAACTCATCGACGAGGAACTCGGCGACTTCCGCGCGGGCCGTCTCGTCGCCGCCGACGAGGGCTCCGGCGAAGACACCGACGACGAGCTGTACGCCTCCGACGTCGGCATCGACGGCGGCGCCGCCTCCGCGGAGGAAGCCGCCGTCCACGTGGTCAACGACCCCGAGGACTACTGAGCACCGCCGAACACGGTTGAGGCCAGGGTTGGTGCGGGTTCCCCGCACCGCCCCCTCGCCTGACCCGGTCCGCACAGCGCCGCGACCCCCACCTCCGACCGGCGCGCGGCGCGGAACGGCCGCGTGGCCACTTCGCAGCGATCCCGCCATTCACGGCGACGCTGGGACGGGTTCCGCGGGCCGGGAACGATCTGGCGCTGGTCGCAGGCAGCGCAACTGCCTCTCTGAGAGTTCGGATTCCGCCTGCCGCGAGCGACCTGGTCCAGGGGCGCAGAGAAGACGGCGCTACTGCCTCGCTGAGTTTTCACTCTTCACCTGCGCCTTTTGGTCGTGGTTCCGCGAGCCACGCGCGAACGTGCGCGGGCCGGCGCCGGGGGCGGCGTAACTGCTTGGCTGCCGGGGAGATGTCGCGACTGCTTTGCTGATGTTCCACCGGTGACGGCGCTCTTCGGCCGGGTTTCGCGTGTGGGGAGCGAACTGGCGCAGGTGGCAGTGAAGTCGGCGCCGCTGCCTCGCCGAGCTCCGCCGTTCACGCCGTCGCTCGACCGGATCCCGCGCACCGCGAGCGATCCTGCTCGAGGCACCGCTGGAGACGGCGCAGCCAACCCCACTGAGGCCTGCCGCTAACGTCCGCACCCGGCCCGACATCGAGCCGCCATCAGGCGCGCACCAGCGCAACGAACCGCGAGGGGCCGGGTCACGCGGTCCGCGCGATCTTCTCCAGCCAGCCGGTCACCTTCTCGCAGACCGTGGCCTCGCTGCCGCGCGTGTGGTCCACCAGCTTGTCCTGCGACCACAGCATGGCGGCGACCACGCCGTGGCGCACGGGCGTCAGGCCGATCTGCCAGAGCCCGTGGTGCCACTCCGCCGTGCTCCACTGGCCGGTCGTGGCGCTGCGCTCGACGGTCCAGGCCGGGCCGGCCGTCAGTTCCGCCACCGTTTTCGGCGCTCGCCACTGCCGCACGGTGTCGTTCTCGGTGCTCATCGGGGGTCCCTCGGGGTGCGCAGGAACGGGGTCGTGTCGCGAGGGCGGCGGTGCGGCCGCGAGAGCGGGGAGTCAGCGCACGGTGGCAACCCTTTCGTTCAACTCCCGTTCACTTTAGCGGCCCGTGAGGTGCGTTTGCGCGTACTTCCGGAAAGCGGCGACGAGGCGGCTGCGGTCGTCGGCGCGCGTGGCGAGCACGACGTGCGCCGGTTCGACGTCCTCCAGCACCACCGACGTCAGGTCGGGACGCAGCAACCGCACGTCGTGACCCGCGGAGATGGCCACGGCCTGGCCGGCCGCGACGAGCTCGAACTTGTCCTCCAGCGCTTCGATCACCGGCCCGTCCGGTGCCGGCCGGCCGTCGGGGCGCGGTTCGATGCGCCAGTACGCGCTCCACGCCGGATCGGAATCGCGGATGCGGGGCAGCGGTTCGTCGGCGATGTCGTTGATGCTCACCGATTCCTTGCCCGCCAGCCGGTGATCCAGTGGGAGAATAACCACACGAGGCTGGTCGAAAAGCACCGTCACGTGCAGCCCCTCGGTCGCGAACGGCAGCCGGCTCACGACGACGTCGACGCGGTGCTCCAGCAGCGAAGCCGACACGTCGTCGAACGCGACGTGCAGTGTCTGCACGTCGGCGTCCGGGTGCCGGTGGCGCATCTCCCGCACGGCCGGCGTGACGATGAGCCCACCCGCGTACCCGACGGCCAGCCGGCTGGGCTGCGCGGCCGCCCGAGTGCGCGCGATGGTCTGAGCCGCGGTGCGCAGCAACGCCTTCGCCTGCGGCAAGAACACCTCACCCGCCTCGGTGAGCCGGCTGCCCTGCGGCGTGCGATCCAGCAGCCGCGCGCCGAGCTGCTGCTCGAGACGGCGGATCTGACGGCTCAGCGAAGGCTGCGTCACGTGCAACGCGTCGGCCGCGCGGCCGAAGTGCTGGTGCTCAGCGACGACCGTGAAGCAGTGCACCAACCGGAGGTCAAGGTCGACCGGGTGTTCGGGCATGCGGCAATTTTACCTGCGGTGATGCACGAAGCGTATTGCACGATACGAAGGTTTCATTGGCCGATGTCCGGGAAGCGACGGCAGGGTGGAAGGACCAGAACATCCCTTGTTTGAGGAGCAACACCATGCGTGTGTTCGTCACCGGAGCGACCGGGTTCATCGGCACCACGGTCGTGCGCGAGCTGCTCGGCGCCGGCCACCAGGTGCTCGGCCTGGTCCGCTCCGACGCGTCGGCCGCCAAGCTGACCGCGGCCGGCGCCGAGGCCCGCCGCGGCAGCCTCGAAGACCTCGACAGCCTGCGCACCGGCGCCGCCGCGGCTGACGGCGTGGTCCACACCGCGTTCGTCCACGACTTCAGCGACTTCGAGCGCTCCGTCGGCACCGACCGCCTCGCGATCGAGACGATCGGCGAAGCCCTGGCCGGCACCGGCCGCCCGTTCGTGATCAGCTCCGGCACCCCGGCCATCCCGGACGGCGTCGCGACCGAGGACACCATCCCCGAAGCCGGCAGCCTCGCGGCGGGTCGTCTGGCGTCCGAAGAGATCGTGGTTTCGTTGGCGACGCGGGGAGTCCGCGGCTCCGTCGTACGCCTGCCGCGGTCGGTCCACAGCGACGAGGACCGCCACGGCTTCGTGCCCCTGCTCATCGAAACCGCCCGCACGCGCGGGGTTTCGGCCTACCCCGGCGACGGCGCCAACCGCTGGCCCGCCGTCCACTGCCTGGACGCCGCGCGCCTCTACCGCCTGGCGCTCGAACACGCTCCGGCGGGCACGCGCCTGCACGCCGTCGGCGACGAGGGCATCCCCGTGCGCGAGATCGCCGAGCGCATCGGCAAGCACCTCGGCCTGCCGGTCGAGTCCGTCCCGGCCGAGCGGGTGGCCGAGCACTTCGGCTGGCTGGGGTCGATCTTCGCCGCGGACATGCCGGCGTCCAGCGTCCGCACCCAGAGCCAGTTCGACTGGCGCCCGGAACATCCCGGCCTGCTGTCCGATTTGGACGCCGGGCACTACTTCGCCCGCTGATGGCGAACTTCGAAGCCGGCCCGGTCGGCGTCTGCCTGCCGGTCACCTTCACCAGCACGCCGTCGGCCGACGACCAGCGTGCCGCCGTCCGTCGCCTGGAACGCGCCGGCTACCACGCGGCGTGGACCAACGAGGTCATCGGCAAAGACGCCCTCGCCCAGCTGGCAGTGCTCCTGAGCGCCACCGAGTCACTTTCCTTCGGCACCTGCGTGGCCAACATCTGGGCCCGGGCGCCCCAGACCGCGCACGCCGCCGCTTCCTTCCTGGCGCAGGCTTTCCCGGGCCGGTTCACGCTCGGGCTCGGCGTCGGCTACCCGCAGCAGGCGTCGAGCGTGGACCGTCCTTTCGGGGCGCCCTTGGCCACGATGCGGTCCTACGTGGAGGGGATGGCGGCCGAAACCTGGCCGCCCGTCGCGGATGCCCCGTACCCGCTCATCCTGGGCGCCAACGGCCCCAAGATGCTCTCCCTCGCCGCCGGCCTCGCCGACGGCGCACTCCCCGCCGGCCTGCCTCCGCGGCACACGGCTCTCGCCCGGCGGGTGTTGGGCCCGGACAAACTCCTCGTCGTGGCTCAATCGATCGCGGACTCGTTCGAGACGGCCCGCCACACCGTCTCGAACTGGCTGGGCCGCGGCGCCTTCCGCGCAACACTCGCGAATCTCGGCTATCCGACCGAGCCGGCCGACGACCTGGTCCGGACCCTCGTCGCGGTCGACGGCCCGGACCACGTCGCGGCCGCCGTCCAAGCCCACCTCGACGCCGGCGCCGACCACGTCACCCTGCTTTCCCCGGTGGGCACGGAGTTCGGCCCGGGCATCGACCACCTCGTGTCACTGGCCCCGGCGCTTCGCTGATCACAATCTCCCGGCGACCGTCTTCGCCAGCGTGGTGTAAGCGTCGAGAAACGCGTCGCTGGGAGCGCGGCGGAAGGCCAGCTGGGCGACTCGGATCCGGTCGTGACTCCGTTTGGCGATGGTGACGGTGGTGGTGCCCTGGGAGGTGGTGCAGTAGACGGCGTCGTCGGTGAACGGCTTCGGCTCGCCGGCGCAGCCTCGAGCCGAAGCCCGGAAGGCAGCCTCCGGCGAGTCGAACCCCGGCGCATCGCCGACGCCCAGCTCCACCAGGGGGACATGCGATTCAAGGGCGCGGCTGTACGAGCAGGCGTACAGCGTGACACCGCTCTGCGTATCGGGGTCTTCTTCGGTGCTTTCGAACCTGTTGCCGTCCGCGAGCGCCTGCTGGATTTCGCCCGAGTCCAGGAACGGACACGCCGCACTGAGCCGCTCCGGCGACGCCGCAGCCACGAACGAGGTCGTCGTGGGTCCGTCCACTGTGGCCGCCGCCCCGCCGGCCGCACACCCCGCGGCGGCCGCCCCCACGAAGGCGACGGCGATGATTCTTCTGGGCAAATGCATGCCCCGAATCCTGCCCGACGTTCGGGGAGATCCCGGTCTCGGTGATCTACTCGTGATCATCCTTATTATCCCTTTTGTGCCCAGATAGGGTGATCCGCGTTGCTGCGGTGCTCGCCGATCCGGAAGCCATGGATCGGCGAAGATCAGGTCCGAGCCCAGCGACCGACACCGGATGTTCCCACGAGATCGCGTTGCGGCACGGTTCCGTGACCGTCGAATGCGGGGATCTCACCGCGAAATGGCGGTGACCCCGGACCGGCGACAGGCCCGGGATCACCCCACCGGCTCAAGCCTTCGGCTTCGTCAGTTCACACCCCGCCAACGCGAGATCCACCGTCGACCCAGCCCCGAGGCAAGCCGGGATCCCGGCGGTCTGCTGTCCGTAAGACCGGCCCATGTGGACAGTGACCACGCCGTTCTCGTCCACCTCGCACGGGTTGTCCACCTCGCACACCTTGCCGAGGTCGTTGGAGGTGTTGTGGATGCCCACGACCTGGCCGGTGTGCGGGTCGAGCACGGGCGAGCCGGAGTCGCCGCTGCCGGGGGTGCAGTCTTCGCTGTACTGGATCGCGTTGTGCTGCGTGTAGCCGCCCTCGCGGAGTTCCGGGACGATGTTCGCGACCGAACACGCCCAGGTCTACCCGTGGGTGCCCGACAGCACGTCGAGCTGGTCGGCCTGCTGGGGTTCGCGCGTGCCGAGCTCGAAGACCTTCGCACCGGCGGCGGCGAGCTGCGCGTAGGTCTTGTCCACCTGGTACAGGGCGACGTCGGTGCCGGTCATGGTGGCGTACAGCAGCTTCGTGGTGTGCAGGGTCGCCTTGATCCCGCCCGACGCGGACAGCACCGCGGCGTCGCGAGCCTCCGCGCGTTCCGTCACCGCCGAGCCCACGGCGGGGTGGTCGCCGGCGATGCAGTGGCCGTTGGTCAGCAGCAGGCCGGGGTCGTCCGGACGAGCGCCGGCCTTGCGGACCAGCGACCCCGCGCACGTGCCCAGGTTGACGGCGCCCTCGAGCGTCGGGTGGCGTTCCGCGATGGTCTCGCGCACCCAGTCCGCGTACGCGGGCACGTTCGTGTAGATCCCCGGCCCGTTGTCGCCGCCGCTGACGACACCCGCCAACGTCCAAGCGCCGCCTTCCTTCACGAGCGCCGGGCCGCCGGAGTCCATGTTGGTGGGGCCCACCTTGCCGTCGAGTGCGCCGATGCACAGGTCGCTGAGCGAAACCAGACAGGTCGATGTCGGTTGGACAACAGTGTCGGCCTCGCGCAGGTGGTCGGGGTAACACTGCGGCGCGGCCTGGTCGCAGGTCATGCCCCACCCCATGATGCGCGCGCCGGTGCCCGGCGCCGGGGACTTCGAGCTGATCTTGATCGGCGCGGCCTTCGCCGGGTGCGCCAGCTTCAGCAGTGCGATGTCCTTGCCGAAGATGTGCGGGAGGGTGCCGTTCGACCGGCGCACGAACTTCTCGACCGCGATCACCTCACCGCCGGACGACGCGCTCACCGACCCCAGCCGCACCGACCAGTCGTGCGGGTAGCCGACCTGGGTCTCGAGATCGTTGCGCGCGCAGTGCGACGCCGTCACCACCCACTGCGGCGCGACCAGCGTCACCCCGCACACGTGCCCGTCGGGCCGCGGCGAGTCGGCCGGCCGGTTCAGCGACCCGGTGAACGGATACGCACGCGGAGATGCGACTCCGCCGACAACCGCCGATGCCGGAGCAGCACCCAGCGCGGTCACGGACAACGCGGCCGCCACGACGGCCAGCACACTTCGGAGTTTCAACGGGCTCCCTCTCACCTGTGGATCACAGAACCCGCTCAGACTCCTCACCCTGTGTGCGCGCACCTCGACCGGAACGTCACGATCCTGTGACAGCACCACTTTCCCGCGACCTCCGTCTCCGGAAGTCCGTGGACGAACACCCGATGTTGTTCTCCTGACGCATGCTGTCGCTTTACGACCACGTCAGCCCGGTGCCCATGGCAACACGGCGCCGTAGCGGATCAACTGGCCGTAGTGGTCGGGGTCCGTGGGCGAAAGGGCCAGATCGAGGAGCGGCACCGCCGCCGCGGCCGGAGTGGGCGCCGAGCTGACGTCCCACCACAGCGCCGACGTCGGCGTGTTCATCATCCCCGGGCACACCGCCGCGAGCAGGATCCCGCGCTCCGCATCGCTCGCCCGGCGCCCCGCGGCAAGCGCGCGCACCGCCGCCACCTGCCCGATTTTCGACGGGATGTTCACGAACCCGGGCCACGCACCGGCGCGGGCACTGCCGTCCGCGACCGCGTCGCGCCAGTTCGCGACAGCCTTGTCGACGTCGTCCAGCGAGGCCAGGCCGTCGAAGCGATCGTGCAGCACGGGCGCCAGGTAGTGGAGCGTGCCGAGCGAGCTGGCGACGACGATCAGCTTGCCCCCGTCCCTCAGCAGCGGGGCGAACGCCCGCAACACCCTCGTCGTACCGAAGTTGTTGACCTCCGTGTACGGGCCCACGATCTCCCGCGGGTCGTCGTCGGGGCCGACGCGCATCACGGCGTTGCCGAACACGACGTCGACTCCGCCGTGGCGATCGCTCAGCACCGTGGCGAGGCGGGAGACGGATGCGGGATCGGCCACGTCGAGCAGTTCACCCCGGACCCTCGCCCCGCCCGCGGGCAGCGACTCCACGGCCTCGCCGACCCGGGCGAGCTCCCGTCCGGTGAGATACACGGTGTCCTGAGCGGACAGCCGCTGGGCGAGCCCCTCGACGAGCGCAAGGCCCAGCCCTTGCGTCGCACCGGTGACCACTGCGACGGTCATGCTCGCACCAGGCCTTCCGTCAGCTCCCACAGCCGCGCGGCACCGTCAGGGTCGAGGGCGTAGCGCGCGACCCCGTGCAGCGGGGGAGCTTCCCCTCGCCGGTCGATGGTCGGCGTCTCGGCGCAGTCCGCGAAGTACCGTCCGCCGATGCCCTCCAGCAGCGGTGAAGTGGCGACCAGAACCGACGTCGCCGCACCCTGTTCCGGGGTCTTCATCAGCTCGGGCGGGACGGTTCCGCTGCCGCGGCCGTCGGTGTGCCGCTGCAGGTTGGTGAAGATCCCGCCCGGCATGACGGCGTTCGCCGTGATTCCGTCCCGGGCCCAGCGACGCGTGGCCTCGACGGCGAACAGCACGTTGGCCGTTTTGGACTGTCCATAAGCGAGCCACGGGTCATAGCAGCGGAAGGCGAAGTTCACGTCGTCGAACACCACCGGCGAAAGCTGGTGCCCGCTCGAGCTGACCACCACCACGCGGGCCGAACCGTCGGCGGCCAGCGCGGAGTGCAGTCCGGTCGAGAGCAGGAAGTGTCCGATGTGGTTGGTGGCGAACTGCCACTCCCACCCGCGCTCGGTGTACTGCTCGGGGTTCGCCATCACGCCGGCGTTGGCGACGAGGACGTGTAGCGGACCGTCCCAACCGGACGTGAAGGCGGCGACCGAGGCCGGGTCGGTGAGGTCCAGTTCCGCGACGCGCACCGCGGTGCTTCCGGTGCTCGCGGCGATGTCCTTCGCCGTGTGTTCGCCGGCGGCGACGTCGCGGACGGCCAGGGTCACCTCGGCGCCGGTCGAGGCCAGGGCGCGAGCGGTCTCCACGCCGATCCCGGACGACGCCCCGGTCACCACCGCGCGCCGTCCGCTGAGGTCGGTGCCTTCGGCCACCTCCGCCGCTGTGCTGGCGAAGCCGAAGGGGGTCTGGATCAAGGTCATACCTTCACGCTAAGCAGTCACCTGGCATGCTGCCAGCGAAAGTTCGGCAAGTATGGTATGCGTAATCGTCATGGCCTTCACCGACGCGTCGCTCACCGCGCTGCGCGTGTTCCGCGAGGTGGCCGAGCGGGGCTCGTTCACCGCTGCGGCTGCCGCGCTCGGCTACACGCAGTCCGCCGTCTCCCGCCAGATCGCGTCGCTGGAGCGCGCGGCGGGCACGCCGCTCGTCGAACGCCGCCACGACGGCGTGCGCCTCACTCCCGCCGGCCGCCTGGTCGTGCGCCGCGCCGCCACCGTCGTCGACGAGGTGGACGCCGCGGCCCGCGACCTCGTCGGCCTGCCCGACGGGCACGGCAGCGTCCGGCTCGGCTGGTTCGCCAGCGCCGGCGCCGCCCTGGTGCCCCGGGCGCTCGCGGAACTGCGCCGCACGCACCCGGGCATCACCGTGACCACGCGCGAAGGCAGCACGCCCGCGCTGGTCCGCGCGCTGCGCGCGGGAACACTCGACCTGGCGCTGATCGCGTCGACACCGCCGTTCCGTCCGCCGGACAGCGAAACCCCGGCGTTGCTGGTGCAGACCCTCGCCGAGCGCAGCCTGTGTGTCGCCGTGCCCACCAGCCATCCCCTCGCGCGCGGCGAGTTCATCGACGTCGCCGACCTGTCCGGCCAGCGCTGGATCGCCGGCTCGCGCAACGAGCACGTCATGGGCGTCTGGCCCGGCCTCGACGAGCGCCCCGACATCGCCCACACCGCGCGCGACTGGCTCGCCAAGCTCAACCTCGTCGCCGCCGGGTGCGGCATCACGACCGTACCCACCGTGCTCACCCCGGTCCTCCCGCCCGGCGTCCGCGTCCTCCCCGTCCGCGGCGGCCCTTCCGAACGGCGGCGCGTCCTGCTCGCCCGCCTGCCCGGCCGCCCCTCGGACGCCACGGCGCGTCTCGCGGAGGCCTTTCGCGCGATGGCGTTGGAAGGTGCGGTCGACGGCTTCTGATGGTGGAGGCCGGTTGCCGCTACCTTGAGCACACGCGGTCGTCGTGTTCGGCCCGGAATGTTCGCGAAAGGACATGCCGAACAGTGGCGAACCTCAAGGTCACCTACGACGCCTCGGCGGATGCCGCGTACGTCTACTTCACCGACCCGGCCACGGAGCCGCGGTCGGTGTACATGTATCCGTGCGCTCCCGGCGAGGTGGGCGGCATGATCAACCTCGACTTCCAGGCGGACGGTCGTGTCCTGGGTGTCGAGGTGCTGGCCGCCCGGTCCAAGGTTCCCGAGTTCCTGCTCGACGGTGCCGAACGGATCGAGAACCCGGCGCGCCCAGCTCGGGTCGAGGCTGCTCGGCCCGCTCGAACGGTGATCGGGGCAAAGGAAACGTTCGACGGCAGGGAAATCGAGCTGATCGACGTCGACTCGGTCACCGCGGGGGCTCGCCGGATCGAGTTCCGTGACCCGGCCTGGCGCGAAACCGAGCCTGTGCTCATCGTGTTGCTGCCGCGAGGCAGTTCGTGGGCCGAGGCGAGGGTGACGATCCACCCGCACCGTGGCACTGTTCCCGTGGCGTTCCTGACCTGGGCGACGGAGATCGCCAAGCAGCGGATGACCGGGAAGTAGGGTGGCGGCGGCCGTCCGATGAGCGCACACCGTCAGCGCGGTCATCACTTTGTGTACTCCTGCGCGAGAACGCGCGCCCAAGTCTGGTCGATGATCAAATTCTGTGACTACCATCTCACCGGATGTCCGAATCCGACCAGGGATGCGTCGCCAAAACACCAGCCGTTGAACACCGACGCACAGTATTCCCTGGTCAAGGCGTCGTGGAAGCCGCACGCCTCGCTCGGATGAGCGGCCCGATTCACTTGAACGTGTCCAGTCTCTAGTCTGGACTTGTTCCAGAAACCATGGTCTGATGCCCTCATGCCGGCCACCGATCCTGCGGAGCGTCTGCGGGGTGTCTCACTGCGAGTCACCAAGCAGCGGACCGCTGTGCTGCACGCGGTGGCGCAGCGGCCGCACGCGGATGTCGAGACGGTGGTCCGGGCGGTGCGCTCCGAGCTCGGGGCGGTGTCGACCCAGGCGGTGTACGACATCCTCGCCGCGTTGGGGGAGGTGGGGCTCGTGCGGCGCATCGAGCCGGCCGGGTCGCCGGCGCGGTTCGAGGTGCGCACCGGGGACAACCACCACCACGTGGTGTGCCGCCGCTGCGGTGCGGTCGCCGACGTCGACTGTGCCGTGGGGGAGCGGCCTTGCCTTGCCCCCGCGAGCACCAACGGGTTCGTCATCGACGAAGCCGAAGTGACGTACTGGGGCCTTTGCCCTTCCTGCAACGAAAACTGACTGTCCACCACCTGAAGGAGATGAAGTGGCTTTCGAGGAGAACACCGAACCGCTGACGACGGCGGCGGGTGCGCCGGTCGTGGACAACCAGAACAGCATCACCGCCGGCCCGCGCGGACCGGTGCTGCTGCAGGACCTGTGGCTCATCGAGAAGCTGGCGCACTTCGACCGCGAGGTCATCCCGGAGCGGCGCATGCACGCCAAGGGCTCCGGCGCGTGGGGCACTTTCCGTGTCACGCACGACATTTCGCAGTACACGAAGGCCGCGATCTTCGCCAAGGTCGGCAACGAGTGCGAGATGTTCGCGCGGTTCTCGAGCGTCGCGGGTGAGCGCGGCGCGGCCGACGCCGAGCGTGACATCCGCGGTTTCGCCCTGCGTTTCTACACCGAGGAGGGCAACTGGGACGTCGTCGGCAACAACACCCCGGTGTTCTTCCACCGCGACCCGCTGAAGTTCCCCGATCTCAACCGCGCGGTGAAGCGTGACCCGCGCACCAACTTGCGTGACCCGGAGAACAACTGGGGTTACTGGACGAACCTGCCCGAGGCGCTGCACCAGGTCACGATCATCATGACCGACCGCGGCATCCCCAAGTCCTACCGGCACATGCACGGCTTCGGCTCGCACACCTACAGCTTCATCAACGCGGCGGGCGAGCGGAACTGGGTCAAGTTCCACTTCCGCACCCAGCAGGGCATCGAGAACCTGACCGACGAGGAAGCCGGCGCCGTCATCGCCGCCGACCGCGAGTCGAACCAGCGCGACCTGTTCGACGCCATCGAGCGCGGCGACTTCCCGAAGTGGAAGCTGTTCGTGCAGATCATGCCCGAGGCCGACGCGGCGACCTACCGCTTCCACCCGTTCGACCTGACGAAGGTGTGGAGCAAGAAGGACTACCCGTTGATCGAGGTCGGCGAGTTCGAGCTCAACCGCAACCCCGACAACTACTTCCAGGACGTCGAGCAGGCCGCCTTCACCCCGGCCAACCTGATCCCCGGCATCTCGTTCAGCCCGGACAAGATGCTGCAGGGCCGCCTGTTCTCCTACGGTGACGCCGCCCGCTACCGCGTCGGCGTGAACCACCACCAGATCCCGGTCAACTACCCGCGCGGCGCCAAGGTGGTCAACACCTACCACCGCGACGGCGCCATGCGAGTCGACGGCAACCAGGGCGGCGTCCCGGGCGTCGAGCCGAACAACTTCGGCCGTTGGCAGGAGCAGCCCGCCTACGCCGACCCGGCGCAGGCCGTCGGCTCGACCGCGGACCACTTCAACTTCCGCGAAGACGACGACGACTACTTCACCCAGCCGGGCAACCTGTTCCGCCTGCTGTCCGCGGACGAACAGCAGCGTCTGTTCGAGAACACGGCGCGCGCGATCAAGGGTGCGCGCAAGGAAACCGTCCAGCGGCACATCGACAACTGCGCCAAGGCCGACCCCGCCTACGGTGAGGGTGTGCAGAAGGCCTGCGAGGCCCTGGGCGCTCTGTAAGACCTTTGTGGCCGTTGCCCCCGTCGCCGTTGCTGCGACGGGGGCGCGGCTTTTCTACAGACTCTGCCCGAACATTTCCGCGGCTTCCCGCGCGCTCGGCGTGCCGGCGTCCAGATCGGCGCCTGCCTTTTTCAACGCCACGACGATTTCCGTCTCGCCCTTGAACAAGGCACCCGCGATCGGCGACTGGTTGCGTGCGTTGCAGATGTCGGGATCCGCGCCGTGCTGCAGCAGGTAGCCGACGGTCTCGCCCCGGCCGTGGTATGCGGCGAGCATGAGAAGCGAATTGCCGGCCTCGTCGAGGGAATTGACGTCCAGGCCGTGCTCGATGAACTCCGCGAGCTCTGTGGTGTTGCCTTCACGCGCGAGGTCCGCCATGACGGTGCGGGCTCGTTTCCGGAGTTCTTCGTTTTCGTCGGAGGGCATGGTGGAATCTTAACAGCGGTCAATTGTGGTTGGGTGGCCTTGGGAAATGGTCCTGATCTCGCGCTACGGGGCCGCGCACGAGTGAGTGCGCGGCCCCGGTGAAAATCAGCTCAGCGGTTCGAGCGCCTTCGCCAGCGGCTCCAGCACCGCGGGGGTGTGGGGCGGCGGCAAGTAGACGATCGCCAGGTCGAGGCCGGCCTCGCCGAGGGCTTCGGCCTGCTTGGCGACCGCGGCGTAGTCCAGGTCGGGCTCGAGGCGCACGTGCGAGGACAGCGTGATCTCGCTCGGGTCGCGGCCGATGTCGGCGCAGTGGCGGTGCAGGACGTCGCGCTTGTGGGCGAACTGCTCGGGCGTGCCGCCGGTGAAGTTCCAGTGGTCGGCGTACTTCGCGGCCGTGCGCAGGGTGCGCTTTTCGCCGCTGCCGCCGATGCAGATGGGTGGGTGGGGCTTCTGGACGCCCTTGGGTTCGTTGCGGGCGTCGGTGAGCTGGTAGTGCGTGCCCTTGAAGGTGGTGGTTTCCTGTGTCAGCAGGCTGATCAGCACCTCGCAGCCTTCCTCGAACCGGTCGCTGCGTTCCTTGATGGTGCCCAGCTCCATGCCGTACGCGCCGGACTCCTCCTCGTTCCAGCCGGCGCCGATGCCGATCTCCAGGCGCCCATCGGACACGATGTCGAGCGTCGCGGCCATGTTCGCGAGCAGCGCGGGGTGGCGGTAGTGCATACCGCTGACGAGCGTGCCCAGGCGCAGCCGCTTGGTCGCCTGCGCGAGTGCGGTCAGCGTGACCCAGCCCTCCATGCAGGGACCGGTCGAATCGGAGAAAATGGGATAGAAGTGGTCGAACGTCCAGCCGGATTCGAACAGCTCGATCTCGTCGGCTGCCTGCCAGACCGAGAGCATGTCCTTCCAGGCCGTGTTCTGGGGCGAAGTCTTGATGGCGAATCGCATGCTCGTGAGCGTAAACCTGGAGTAGCCCCAGCTGCCAACACCACCCGCGGCCGGCATGCCGGCCGCGGGTGGGTGAGTACCTTGTGGACAGTGGCCCTCACGTCGGTGAAAAACCGGCGCGGCGCCCACCGCCAAAGCCTCAGTCCCGGATCGCCTTCAACGCGTCCGACCATGTCTCCAGCTGCGTGAACAGCGTGTTGGCCGCGTCGTCGTGCAGGGCGGCCGGGTTGAAGGACGCGAAGTTCTCGAAGTCCGTGAACAGCGAGAAGGACAGCTGCTGGCGCACGTGGGCGATCTGGAGCTCGCTGCAGATCGCGCGCAGGTGTTCGATCGCGCGGGCGCCGCCCAGTGACCCGTAGGACACGAAAGCCGCGGCCTTGTTGTTCCACTCCGCGTAGAGGTAGTCGATGGCGTTCTTCAGGACGGCGGACGTCGAGTGGTTGTACTCGGGCGTCACGAAGATGAAGCCGTCGTAGGAGTCGATCTTCGCGGCCCACGCCTTGGTGTGCTTGCCGGCGTACTGGCCGAGGGTGGGCGGCAGGGCCTCGTCCAGGTGGGGCAGCGGGAAGTCGGCCAGGTCGACGAGCTCGTAGTCCGCGCCGGTGCGCGCCTTGGCCCTGGTGAAGACCCAGTCGGCGACCTGCTTGCCGTTGCGGCCAGGGCGGGTGCTGCCGATGATGACGGCGATCTTGAGGTCACTCACGTGCCGGTTTCCTTCCGAGGATGACTTGAATCTTCATGTCAAATGATGAACACCGGAACTTGAACATTCAAGTCACGCGCTAGACTGGGACGTATGACACACCGGCAGGCCGCCCCGCGGTGGCTCGACTCCGAAGAGCTGCAGACGTGGCGCTCGTTCACGTACCTGCTGCACCGGCTGCCGACCGAGCTGGAGAAGCAGCTGCGGGAAGACGCGCAGCTGAGCTACATCGAGTACTACGCGCTGGCGGGGCTGTCGGAGGAACCCGGCCGGCGCATGCGGCTGAGCGAGCTGGCGATCCTGACCAACGCCGAGCTCTCCCGCCTGTCTCACCTGATCAGCCGGCTCGAGAAGCGCGGGTTCCTCTACCGCGAGCCCGACCCGGAGGACGGCCGCTACACCCACGCCGTGCTCACCGAAGCCGGCTACGCGCACGTGGTCGAGTCCGCGCCCGGCCACGTCGAGCGTGTGCGCGAGCTCGTGTACGACGTGCTGTCCGAAACCGAGCTGCGCACCCTGCGCACGGCGGCTGACAAGATCACCCGGCGCATCGAAGCCGATGGCTGAAGGTCTCCATGAGAGGGAGCGGCAGGCGGCCTCCGCGCCGACGCATCCTGGGGGCATGACGAAGAACCCCGGCTTCGAGTTCGGGCTGAACTCCTTCGGCGAAGTCGCCACCGACGGAGCACGCACACTGAGCGACGCGGAGACCGTCCGCCTGCTCGTCGGCGAGGCGCGCCTCGCCGAAGAAGCCGGCCTCGACGTCTTCAGTGTCGGCGAGCACTATCGCGAAGGCCACAACGACAGCGCGACGCCGGTGCTCCTGGCGGCTGCCGCGACGGCGACCGAGCGCATCAAGCTCGGCACCTCCGTCACGGTCCTGAGCACCAACGACCCCGTCCGCCTCTACCACGACTTCTCCACCGTGGACGCCGTCTCCGACGGCCGTGCGCAGCTGGTGCTCGGGCGGGCGTCGGCGACGGAGTCGTTCCCGTTGTTCGGATACGACCTCGCCGACTACGAGCACCTGTTCGAAGAGAAACTCGACCTGTTCATGCGTTTGCAACGCGAGGAGTCCGTGACGTGGTCGGGCACCGTGCGCGCGCCGCTGGTGGGCCAGACGCTGCACCCGCGGATGCGCCCGGGCGGGATCCCGACGTGGATCGGCGTGGGCGGCAGCCCGGATTCCGTCGTGCGTGCCGCGAAGTACGGGCTGCCGCTGATGCTGGCGATCATCGGTGGCCGGCCGCAGCGGTTCGCCGGGCACGTGGAGCTTTACCACCGCGCTTTGGCGCAATTCGAACAGCCGGTGTTGCCGGTCGGACAGCACTCGCTCGGCCTGATCGCGGACACCGACTCCGAAGCCGTCGAGACGTGGTGGGAGTACTGGCAGCCGGTGGTCGCGAAGCTCGCGGCCGAGCGCGGCTTCTACAAGCCGGACCGCCGCCGCTACCTGGCGGAGATCGAGGGCGGTGCGCTGTTCGTCGGCTCGCCGGACACCGTCGCGCGCAAGATCGCGGCCGTGGCGCGTGACCTGCGCCTCAGCCGTTTCGACCTGAAGTACGACATCATGAACCTGCCCCGCGAAGCTCGCGCCCGGTCGATCGAGCTGTTCGGCCGTGAGGTCGCCCCGCGGGTTCGCGAACTGCTCACGAAGGCGCCTTCCCATGTCTGACCTGGCTTTCGGCCTCGACACCTTCGGCGACGTCCCGGAGGACGACACCGGCACGCCGATGTCCTACGCCGCCGCGATCCGGCACGTGGTCGACGAGGCGGTGCTCGCCGACGAGATCGGCGTGGACGTGATCGCGCTCGGCGAGCACCACCGGCCCGAGTACTCGATCACCACTCCGGAGACGGTGCTGGCGGGCATCGCCACCCGAACGTCGCGGATCCACCTGTCCTCGGGGGTGACCGTGTTGAGTTCCGACGATCCCGTGCGCGTTTTCCAACGCTTCGCGACCGTCGACGCACTCTCCGACGGCCGCGCGGAGATCATTCTCGGACGGGGTTCGTTCACGGAGTCGTTCCCGTTGTTCGGATATGACCTCTCCGACTACGACAAGCTGTTCGAAGAGAAAATCGATCTGTTCGTTCGGTTGCTCGACGAGAAGCCCGTGACGTGGAGCGGAACGCTCCGCCCGCCGCTGGACGCGGCCGACGTGTTCCCCAAGACGGAGTCGGGCCGCCTGACGACGTGGGTCGGCGTGGGCGGGTCACCGCAGTCGGTGATCCGCACCGCTCACTACGGGCTGCCGCTGATGCTCGCGATCATCGGCGGACCGGCGAAGCGGTTCGCGCCGTACGTGGACCTCTATCGCCGCGCCGCCGCGGAGTTCGGCACGACCGCGCACCCGGTCGGCATGCACTCGCCCGGCTTCATCGCCGACACCGACGAGGAAGCGCGCGAACTGTTCTGGCCTCGCTACCGCGTGATCCGCGACCGCATCGGCCGGCTGCGCGGCTGGCCGCCGATCCAGCGCGCCGAGTACGACAGCGAAATCGAGCACGGCTCGATGTACATCGGCTCGCCGGAAACGGTCGCGCGCAAGATCGCCGGCGCGGTGAAGGACCTGGATGTCGGCCGGTTCGACCTCATCTACTCCAGCGGTTCGCAGCCGGCGAGCGCGCGCATGCACGCGGTGGAGCTGTACGGCACGAAGGTGATCCCGATGGTCCGGGACCTGCTGGCGGAGGGGAAATGACGGAGACGCTGGGCATCCTCGGCGCGGGCAAGGTCGGTACGGTCCTCGCGCGGCTCGCGGTGGCGGCCGGCTACCACGTGCTCATCGCGGGCTCGGGCGCGCCCGAGAAGATCGCGCTCACCGTGGAGGTCCTCGCGCCGGGCGCCGTCGCCACGACGCCGGCCGGGGCCGCTTCGGCCGACGTCGTGATCCTGGCGCTGCCGCTGGGGAAGTACCGGAGCATCCCGGCGGCGGAGCTGGACGGAAAGCTCGTGATCGACGCCATGAACTACTGGTGGGAAGTGGACGGTCACCGCGCCGACCTGCAGGTCTCCACGAGCGAGACCGTCCAGAAGTTCCTGCCCGGCGCGCGCGTCGTGAAGGCGTTCAACCACATGGGTTACCACGACCTGGAAGACGAAGCCCGCCCCGCCGGAACACCCGGCCGCAAGGCCATCGCCATCGTCGGCGACGACCGCGCGGACGTGGCACAAGTGTCCATTGTGGTCGACGCACTCGGCTTCGACCCCGTGGCGGCCGGTGGCCTCGCCGAGGGCGTGCGCCTGGAGCCGGGCGCCGAGACGTTCGGGGCGAACGTCGAGGCCGCCGAGCTGAGGGCGATGCTGGAGCGGTTCCCGGAGTCGGAACGCGGTCGTGCCCTCGGTGAGCGGCTGGCGGACTCGCACTAGTTCTAAAACTGACTGAGGTTGTTGACAGTCTTGGGCTCCTGATCTAGGGAGGCCTATGGCTGAGCGAGTGTGGAGTGAGAAGGACCTGGTC
>NZ_JBFAQX010000042.1:0-63467 GCF_040678995.1 Amycolatopsis sp. NPDC049253
GCGGCCCCACTCCTGCGGCGTCCAGGCCTCAGAGCGGTCTACGTGTTCAGCCTGCCTTGAATACTCTCGGGCAAGCTCGATGGGGTCGTTCCACAATGTCGGCGAAATCAGCAGCCAGAACCTCGCCAACGCTCGATTTGTTCCAGTGCCGACTCACGAACGATCTCATCATCAGATTTCGAGAGTCCATCCAACGCACGCCGAGACTTCTCGCCCGGGATTTCACCAATGGCCCAAATTGCCTTACGCGCCAACGCTCGACTTTCATCCCAGTTCAAGTATTCTGGAATATGGTTTGCGAGATAAATCAACACTGCAAGGGTGGTCGGATCCCGCAGGCCAGATAGAGCCTCGACCACATCCTCATGACTCTTGTGCCAGTCACTGAAACCGAGGCTCACCAAGAGAGGAATATGGACGCCGGAAATGTCAAACTGGAAGGCCACAATAAGAGCCAGTGCTACATCATCGGACGAATGAGCATCGACGGCCTCCTGAAGCAGGCTTGCACTCAAATCCGCCCCGTTTGAACTTTGCGCGAAACGCAGAAACTCTTCCCTGGTAATAGTCGGCTTGCCACGCGGGCTGTGAACTAGCCGCGCAATCAAATCGCGCATTTCCCGAACCCGCGTCACCTGTCGATCACCTCGTACCCCGAGATGCCATTATTAAAGATCTCAAGGGCTCCACTTCTCCCTAGGCCAATATTAACCACGCCGCGTTCACTCTTGAACAAGGCAACATCTTTCCGATTCCATCCCGTAAAGCTGGTCGGCATATTCGGGTAAATGTCATCCAGGTACGGTTGGTTCGGCGCTTTTACGCCGACTTCCTCCAACGCCTCAATGGTCCCTGGGGCCAAGCTGAACTTAACAAGGTTCCCCTCATACCGTGCAGAATACTCTCGACTCGGACTAATAAACGTCTCAGACGAAGCCGGAACTCTCCCCGTTTTTTGGAGGATGGCAAGGTGCTTATCCGTCATGGTCCGATGGTACGTCTCAGTCTCTGCTCCACCGCTACTGGTCCCATCGTCGGCCTGGGGTTCGCCACTGCCCTGGGCCGACGGGAGGCCGCCTGGCCAGGTGTCGGGGTTGCCGGGTTGTGCGTGGGGGTCGTAGGTGGTGGGTTGTTCGCTGGGGTTGTCGTCAACGACGAGGTTGGTGGTGATGGGCGAGTCGGATGCGCCGGTGGCGGGGGTTTTGGTTCCGTTTTGGGGAATGATGCCGGGGCCGGTGACTTGGCCACTGGGTCGGGGGTTGTCCGGTGTCTGGTAGACCCGTGCGGCAATGATTTCGTCGTGAGTCGGCACGTGGGGGGCGCTGCGAACGATCAGGAGCGGTCCACTTCGCCGGCTTTTCCCTGGGCGGTTGCTGCCGTGGTGGCCAGGGCTCACGTACCGGTCAGGCCCGGGATCGTTCGGCGAATAGCTCGGCGTGTTGTAGTAGTCCCACGGGTCATAACTGGCCAGGTACGGGCCATATTTGGGCAGATACGGACCGAACTGTCGATAAGTGCGAGGCGCTGGGGCCGGTCGGTCAGCGTTCCTATCGGCGAACGCGGTTGCCGCATCGATGAGCCCGCATCCGATGCCGGTCGCGATGGCGGCCGCGACTCCGCCACCCGCCGGGTCGCCTAATTCACCCAGCGCGAAAGCGTCACCTGCGGTGGCGAATATGTCCTCTGAACAAGCGCTAAGGATTCCATGGCCGCTGGGGTCGTAGCCGGTGAGGGGGTTGTCGTTGGCGTAGGCGTAAGGGTTGGCGGCGGCGGTGCCGGTGATGGTGCTGATGGTGTCGTGGCTGGTGAAGTCGCCCTGGGTGGGGTCGTACCAGCGTGACGCGGTGCCGACGAGCTGTGTGGCTGGGTCGGTCCAGCCGCCTTGGTAGCCGAGGTCGACTTGGGTTCCCGCGGTGGCGGCGGGGTTGCCGTAGGGGTCGTAGGCGCGGGATCCGGTCAGGGAGCTGCCGGTGGGGTTGAACAGTGCGGTGACGTCGCCGTGCAGGTCGGTGAACGTGCTGGCCGCGCTGCCGCCGGCACTGACGGCGAGGAGGTTGCCGTTGGGGTCGCGGCTGAAGGTTTGGGTGCCGTCGCCGACGGGGGTGGTGTCGGTGCCGTCGTAGGTGAGGGTGTTGGTGCCGGCGCTGGTGAGGCGGCCGAGCGCGTCGTGGGTGTAGGACGTGCTGCCGTTGAAGGCAGTCATCTGGTCGAAGGCGTCGTAGGTGTAGGTCTGGGTGGTGGTGCCGGTGGCGGTGGTGGTCTGTGCGCCGCGGGCGTCGTAGGTGTTGGTGCTGGTGGTGGTGCCGTTGGTGGCGGTGGTGAGCTGGTCGCGGGCGTTGTAGGTGTAGGCGCCGGCTTGGGTGCGGTTGCCCGCGTTGTCGTAGGCGTAGGTGGTGCTCGTGCTGCCGTTGGCCCAGGAGGTCAGGCGGTTGGCCTGGTCGTAGGTGTAGGTGTTGGCGGCGGCTCCGGCGGTGCCGGTCGTCGTTTTGGTGGTGACGTTGCCGTTGGAGTCGTAGCCGTAGGTGGTGGAGGCTTCGGTGGCCCCGCCTGGGGCGGCGATGGTTTGGCTGGCCAGTTGGTGGGCGTTGTCGTAGGTGTCGGTTTGGGTGGCGTTTCCGGCCAGGTGGCAGCAGCGATCGACGCAACATGGCATGCCCGGAGCCCTGAACCTAGGCACGACGTCCCGATGTGCGCTGCCGCGACCATTTGCCTGCTGAGGCCGGACGACGCGGCGGCGATGGCGACCGTCGTGCGTGACCTGACCCCGTCTGCGTTCATGCCCAACGCCCGGCGGGCCTGGAGTTCGGTCTTGCGCGCCCGGCCCGATCTGGTTCACCTGGTGCACCCGTTGGTGGACTGGATGTTCGATGACCCCGCGGAACGACTGGTCGAACGGTTCAAAGCATCCGTGGACGCCGCCATCGCTGCTGGTCAGCTCACGTTGACCGGGACCGAGCACCGGTACGACACGGACCTGCTCGGGCACCTGCTGACCAGGCTGAAGTCAAACACTGCGCTCCGTGGCAACGCGCAGATCTACACGCCTCCGGACCTCGCCCTCGCCGCAGCCGCCCTGGTCATCGACCGGGTCGAGCCGGGCCAGAGCTTCTGTGATCCCGTCGTCGGCACCGGCGGGCTGCTCCGAGCCGCTGCCCAGGTCATTCGCCGCCACGGCCACGACCCGGCCGACATGGTCTGGTTCGGCGCGGACATCGACCGCTTGGCCATCGCGGCGACCGCGGTCAACAGCGTGGTCTGGGACCTCGGCCCGTCGGTCATCCTGTACTGCGGGGACACGCTCGCCACCAAACTGGGCACGCGAGGCCCTCGGTGCACGACACGACGTACTCCGCATCGCCCGTGACATCGAGGCGATCAACTTCCTGAACCAGCTCTAGCCCGGAGCGTGGCGATCCCTGCGATCGGCGCCGCCCGCTGCTAACTTCCGCATTGTGACCGACCGGCGGACCGAAGCAGAGGGACAGCCCAGCAGCCCGCGGGAGACCCTCCGCTACGCCGACATGGTCGAAATCGGCACCTGGTTCGACCTTGGCCACCGTGTCATCTCGACCTGGCGCAAGCGCTACGCCGACACCCACCCGTTCCCCGAGCCCGACGTCATGGTCGGGCGCACGCCAGGCTGGGCCCGCAGCCGCCGCCCCGAGATTGAAGCCTGGGAGCACGACCGCCCCGGGCAGGGCGCCGGCGGTGGGCGGCCCCGGAAACTCGGCTCAAGCTGAAGCTTCGCTGTTCGAGTGCTGATGCTGAGCTCGTAACCTCTTCCGTGTCAGGGAAGTGCGGTCTGCGGTTCGACCTGGTGAAACGTCTCCTGTCGCAGGTCGTGGGTTCGGGTCCCTCCCGGAAGGGCGGGTTCGGCCCGGTCGCCTCGGGTTGCAGTCGCCGAGAAATCGCCAGGTTGTGACGACGCGGCGGGACGGTGCGTGGCCTGGGAGTACTTCCAGGCCACGCGCAGACTCCGCGTACCCTCCGGCCCCGCCCACGGCTGGCTGGTCGCCGAGGCGACCGCTTCGCGCGCCCGTCCATAGCGCCCGGCGGGATGGACGCACGGCCGCCGCGGGTCAGGAACGGGCGAGGAGCCCGGCGATCGTCGTCTTTAGAATCTCTCCGTACATGACGCGGAAATCGACGCGCGCGCGCTCGAGGCGCGGGTCTGAGGTGGCTTCGGCGATGGCCGGGGTCGGGCAGCTGAAGGGCCAGAGGCCCACGAGTGACACGACGGCGTACTCCGTCAAAGTGAGCGCGTCGTTCTCGGTGAGCGCGGGTACGCGGTCCCGGATCAGTGTTGCCAGCCTGGTCCGGTGTTCGAGGTCGATGAGCTTGTAGACCCGCACGGTTTCGGCGCTGACGTTGCGTTCCAGCACGTTCGGCAGCAGGCTCCACAGCTGGCAGAGGACCGGCCGCGCCGCGAGTGACCCGGCCCACGCGGCCATCGCCTGCTCGGGCTCGCACGGCGGTGCCGGCAGTTCCTCGCTGAGCGCGTCGAGCCAGGCCAGGCGTTGCCGGTTCAGGAGTTCGAGGAAGACGCCCTCGCGGGTCTCGAAGTATCGGACCACGTGGGTCTTCGACACGTTGAGTTGCCGTCCGAGCTCGCGGAGGCTGATCTCCTCCGCGGGGAGGTCGGCCAGAAGGACCTCGGCGGCATCGAGGATCTCCTGCCGCCGCAGCTCCCGCTGTTCGGGTCGTCTTGCCCGCTGAAAGGCCGGAACCTCCACGTCGTCCATCAAATCTCCTCGTACTCCGGTAGGGCCGGTTCCCCAGGATAGCGGTCCACTGAACACTTGTTAGGTGTCCAATGGACCGGTACCGTGACCATAATAGCAGTCCGCTGGACACGTACAGAGGGAGAAGTTTCCGGTGATCAGGTTTTCCGAGCTCTACGTGGGAGGGCGGTGGGTCGCGCCGGCCACCGACGCCGTACTGGAAGTGCGCTCGCCGCACGACGGCGCGCTGGTGGGGATCGCGCCCCATGCGGCGCCGGCCGACGTCGACGCGGCGGTCGTGGCCGCCCGGGCCGCGTTCGACGAGGGTCCGTGGCCGTGGCTCGACCCGAGGGAGCGGCGCGCGGTTCTCGAGCGTTTCACGCGGCTGTACGCCGCCCACGCGGAAGAGTTGGCGGCGCTGGTCACGGCCGAGAACGGCACTCCGTCGTGGTTCACCCGCTGGACGTCGGCAACGGGTGTGCTGGCGCAGACCGAGGCCTACCTGCGCGCGGCGGCGGCGCTCGACTGGGAGGAGCAGGTCGCCGTTTCGGAAGGCGGCCGCACGCTGGTGCGCCGGGAGCCGGTCGGGGTGGTCGCCGCGGTGATCCCGTGGAACGCGCCGCAGCAATCGGCGCTGGTCAAGATGGTCCCCGCCCTGCTCGTGGGCTGCACGGTGATCCTCAAGGCCTCCCCTGAGACGGGGTTGGACGCGCTCGTCCTGGCGCGGATCTTCGATGAGGCGGGGTTCCCCGAGGGGGTGATCA
The DNA here is from genome assembly GCF_040678995.1 of Amycolatopsis sp. NPDC049253. NCBI lineage: Bacteria > Bacillati > Actinomycetota > Actinomycetes > Pseudonocardiales > Pseudonocardiaceae > Amycolatopsis > Amycolatopsis sp. NPDC049253. Next base: position 5,486 of record NZ_JBFAQX010000042.1, read on the forward strand.
GCGTTCTGCCCGCGGGCCGGGAGACCAGCGAGTACCTGGTCGCGCACTCCGATGTGGACAAGGTCGCGTTCACTGGATCGACCGCGGCCGGAAGGCGGATCGCCGCCATCGCGGGAGAACAGCTCAAGCGGGTGAGCTTGGAACTGGGCGGGAAGTCCGCCGCGATCGTCCTCGGGGACGCCGACCTGCCGGCGGTCGTGGCGGGTCTCAAGGGTCTGTCGTTCGGCAACAACGCGGAGAATTGCGTGGCCCACACCCGCGTCCTCGCCCCGAGGAGCCGCTATGAAGAGGTCGTGGGCGCGCTCGCGCACATGGTGGCCGGATTGCGCGTCGGTGATCCCGCCGACCCCGAGACGTTCATCGGCCCCATGGTGCGAGCCGATCAGCAGCGCCGGGTCCGCTCGTACATCGAACTCGGCATCGCCGAAGGTGCCCGGCTCGTCGTGGGTGGCCCGGAAGTGCCGGCCGGGCTCGAGAGCGGTCACTACGTGCGCCCGACGTTGTTCGCCGACGTGGACAGCAGCATGCGCATCGCCCGAGAGGAGATCTTCGGCCCCGTGCTGGTCGTGATCCCCTTCGACGACGAGGAGGACGCCGTCCGCATCGCCAACGACTCCGAGTACGGCCTCGGCGGCGGGGTGTGGACGAAAGACTCCGAGCACGGGCTCGCCCTTGCCCGCCGGATCCGTGCGGGATGGCTCTCCGTGAACGGCGCCACCCCCACCTACGACGGTGCTTTCGGCGGGTTCAAGAACAGTGGCCTCGGCCGTGAGTTCGGTGCTACCGGTCTTGCGCAGTACGTCGAGTACAAAACCATCGCCGTCTGAGCGGCAGTGCGGGGTTGCCTCGCAGCTGCCTCAACCCTCTACTTATGCTCTAATGATAGTCCTAGTTAGCGACGCGTGGGGGAGGCGAGGTGGTCGCCCCGTGAACGAGGTGTTGCTCTTCGGGCTTCCGTGTGCGCTGTGTGGGCGACCGGCTGTCGCTTTCGCATCGACCGTGGGCACGCTGCACCGCGGTTCGGTGTGCCAGGCGAACGAAGCCGCCCCGGTAGTCGCCGCGCCGGGCGGTCGAGGAAGGGTGGCGGCGCTGCCGTGGCCGCGGTCGGAACCCCGCTGGTCTGGACACACTCTCAATATAGGTCAATGATAGGAGCAATGGTCCGAAGGACCGCGCCTGCTTGACTTGAACGGGAGCGACGATGCTCAACGAGAAGCGGCTCGACAAGAAACCGAGAGGGCTGCTCGCCGGTCTCCTCGTGGCCGTGCTGGCGTCGGTCTCGGCCTGCGCCGGCGCGGACGAGGGACCCGCGGCCACGATCCGGATCGCCGTGCAGCAGCAGAACTTCTCGACGATTCCGTTGACGCTCGCCCAGGACCTGGGCTTCATGCGAGACGAGGGCCTGACGCTCGACACCACGGTCGGCCAGGCGACCAGCACGATGACCGCGGGCCTGCTGGGGGGTTCGTTCGACCTGCAGATCGGCGGTGCCGAATTGCTGGTCGCGCGAGCTCAAGGCGCGCCGCTCGTCGCGATCGCGGGGATGTGCAACGCCCCGGTCTGGAGTGTGGTCGCGAAGCCCGGGATCACCAGCCTCGGCGACCTCCGGGGCAAGACCATCGCGACATCCGGACCCGATTCGGTGTCCACAGTGGCGTTCGTGGCCACCATGAAACACCTCGGCGTGCAGCCGGACTCCTACCACCAGATCACGGCCGGCGGGACCGCGGAGCGCTACACCGCGGTGCGCAACGGTCAGGCGGACGCCACGATCTTGTCCTCGCCGCTGGAGTTCCAGGCCGGTGAGCAGGGGCTGAAGAACCTCGGTTCGCTGACCGACGCGTTGCCGCTGTTCGTCGCGGGGTTCGTGGCGACGACCGAGGCGTACGCGGCGAAAAACGCTGCCGGACTGGAAAAGTTCTCCCGGGCGTGGGTCCGCACCCTGCGCTGGATGCACGATCCGGCCAACGCGAGTGACCTCGTGACCCGCGTGGCGCGGATCCTCAAAACCCCGGAACCGGTGATCCGGCAGGCCTATCAGTACTGGCTGACCGGTCCCCGGGCCTCGGCGTTGTTCCCGGTCGACGGGAAGATCGACCCGGCGGCCCTCGCCGGCTCGGCGCGGGCGTTCGTCGACAACGGCTCGCTGAAACCCGGCCAGGCCGACCTGACCGGGTTCATCGTGAACGACTACCTCGACCAGGCGGCGAAAAACTGATGGCGGCCGCGGAAACGTTGAGCGAGGCGCCGCGTGCCGCGGCGCGCCGGCGCTCACGCGGCCGGCGGACCGGGACGTGGGTCGGGGTGGTCTCGGTGCTCGGCGGGCTCGCGCTGTGGGAGACCGTGGTGAGCCTCTCCGGGGTCAGCTCTCTGATCCTGCCCGCTCCGTCGAAGATCGTCGAGGCGTTCGGCGAACTCGCCGCGAGCGGCGATCTGTGGCTGGATCTGGGCACCAGCCTGCGGCAGTTCGGTGCTGGCTTCGCCATCGCCGGTGTACTGGGTGTGGTGTTCGGCCTGGTGATGGGCCAGGCCCGGTACGTGCGGTACGCGTCGGAGCCGTGGGTACTGGCTCTCTACGCGACGCCGAGCATCGGGCTCGCCCCGCTGTTCATCATCTGGCTCGGGTTCGGCTTCCAGGCCAAGGCGTTCATCGTGGCGCTGATGGCGTTCTTCCCGGTCGTGATCAACACGCTGTCGGGAGTGGAAAGCCTGGCGAGGGAGTGGCTCGACGTCGCGACCTCGTTCAAAGCCGGTCCCGTCGAACGCTTCCTGAAGGTGGCATTTCCCGGTGCGCTTCCGTACATCTTCACCGGCCTGCGCCTCGCGGTGGGGCGAGGCCTGGTCGGCATTGTCGTGGCGGATTTCTTCGGGGCGCAGCAAGGGCTGGGTTTCCTGATCCTGCAAGGGGCTCAGCGGTTCCGCACGACCGATGTGTTCGTCGGCACGATCCTGCTGGCCGCGCTCGGTGTCATCCTGACTGCTCTGCTGCGCCTGGCGGAGCGCAAGACCTGCCCGTGGAGGCTCGATGTGCGCTGAAGTCGTCGTTCGGCCGAGTGCCGGTGAGCCGCGGGCGTCCCTCGGCGGAGCCGGCTTGACGCTGGCCGCAGTCGGCAAGGACTTTCCGGACCGCTCCGGGACGCCCGGCGGCGGCCTCGTCGCGCTCGATGGCGTGGACCTCACCGTGCGGCCGGGCGAGTTCATCGCAGTGGTCGGCCCGTCGGGGTGCGGGAAGACGACCCTGCTGCGGCTCATCGCCGGGATGACCGGACCGACCCGCGGATCGATCGTGGTCGGAGCCGGCGAAGTACGCGACGCGCGCACCGGCTTCGTGTTCCAGCACGCGAGCCTTTACCCGTGGCGAACGGTGCTCCAGAACGTGGCGTTCGGCCTGGAGCTGCGCGCGCGGGAGCCTCGGCGGAGCCGGCGGACGCGCGGTGCTGTGCGGGCGAGAGCGCGTGAACTGGTCGAGCTGGTCGGGCTGGCCGGCTTCGAAAGCTACTTCCCGCACCAGATCTCCGGCGGCATGCAGCAGCGGGCGAATCTGGCGCGAGCGCTGGCCATCGCGCCGGAGCTGCTGCTCATGGACGAGCCGTTCAGTGCGCTCGACGCGCAAACGCGCGAAGAGCTGCAGATCGAGCTGCAACGCATCGCGGTCGAGGCGAACACCACGACCGTCTTCGTGACCCACGACATCGGCGAGGCCCTCTACCTCGCCGACCGGGTGGTCGTGCTCACCGGCAGGCCCGGCCGGATCAAAGAGGTGCTCGAATGTCCGACGGCGCGGCCGCGATCACTGGCGTACCAGGTCTCGGAGGAGTTCCTCGGCCTCCGTGACCGCGCATGGTCGCTCGTCCACCGGGACTGAACTCGCGCGCCGCGAGCCTGGTCGCGCGCAACCTTGGCCCGTCCGCCGCTCGTCCACGAGGCTGAAGTCGTGTGCCACGGTCCGCCGCGGACAACCTTGACTTACTTGCTCCTATGATTAACCTATACGAAGACAGGCGAAGAAGCCGTGGTCGGCCGGGTCGCGGCCGCCGTGATCCGGGTAAGGGAGGACGCTGATGCTGCAGTCGGACGTCAACGAGCGGTACAGCCGCGTGGGGCCGGGCACGCCGACCGGCGCGTTGTACCGGCGCTACTGGCTTCCGGTGGCGACCGAGACCGAGATCGCGGAGAACCCGGTGAAGCGGGTGCGGTTGCTGGGGGAGGACCTGGTCTTGTTCCGCACCGACGCGGGCGAGCTGGGGCTCGTCGCCGAGCGGTGCCCGCATCGCGGCGCGTCACTCGGCTACGGCTTCCCCGACGGCGCGGGGTTGCGGTGTCCTTACCACGGCTGGAAGTTCTCGCCGCAGGGCGAATGCCTCGAGCAGCCCAACCAGATCCCGCCCTCGGCGCAGTTGCGGACTCGTGCCCGGACGACCGGCTACCCGGTCCGCGCGCTCGGCGGCTTGGTGTTCGCGTACCTGGGAGAAGGGGAGCCGCCGGCGCTGCCGCGGCTAGACCTGTTCGCGCTGCAGGAAGGGCGGACCCGCTTCCGCGACATCGGCTACGCGATGATTCCGTGCAACTGGCTGCAGATCATGGAGAACTCGTTCGACCCGACGCATGTCGAATGGCTGCATGGCCGGTTATTCAACTACCACCTCGAGCGGGCCGGCGAAGAACCGACGGTGCTCGGCGGGCATCACATCAAGATCGGGTTCGACCTGGTCGACTACGGCATCATCAAGCGCCGGCTGCGTGAAGGCCAGACCGAGGACGACGAGGACTGGAAGGTCGGCCACCCGGTCTACTTCCCCAACGTCCTCAAGGTCGGCGGTTACGGCCTCAGCTCGTTCCAGATCCGTGTTCCCGTCGACGACACGCACACACTGCACTTCTGGTACTGCTGGTACGACGTGCCCGACGAGTTCGCGCACCTGGTCGACGAGATCCGAGCGCTCCCGGACACCTACGAGGTGACGCTGCAGGACACGGACGGCACCTTCCTCATGGACACGATCGACTCCCAGGACGCGATGGTGTGGGTCACCCAGGGCGGGCTCACGACCCGCGCCGACGAGCATCTCAGCTCGTCGGACCAGGGCATCGCCTTGTACCGCAACCTGCTGCGCAGCCAGCTGCAGGAGAACGAGACCGGCGGCACCGTCATGAACGTCCGGGCCGAGGGGCGGGAAGACGAGATCATCGAGCTCCCGCAGGAGAAGAAGGAACTCGGCATCGGCGGCGGCGGACGCAATCCGCTGGCTTCCTTCCTGCGTACGCAAGGCGTGTACAGCGCGCGGCTGAGCGCGCTTTCGCAGCGCATCGACGCCGCGCTGCGGAAGGCCGGTTGAGCCGGCCGTGTCCCGGAACAACGCCGCCGCACCCCACTCCGCGCCCGAGGGTGGCTGTCCGGACGGCCATCGCGCCGCGGCGACCGGCACCTGTCCGGCGTGCGGTGAGTGGCTGCCCACGGCGTGGTGCCGAAACCCCGCGTGCGGCTGGCGATCCTCGGCCGGGGAAGGAACCCTCGACGAAGTCGTCCTGCACCACCACACCACCGGGCACTCCGTCCGCGTGCTGATCGACTGACGTTCCGGGTGCCGCCCGAGCGACCCCGGATTCCCGTGACCCCGGTGCCTGACCCGGTCACGCCATTCCACAGAGGAGCACAGCCCATGCCACGGAAGATCGTCGATGTGCACGGCCACCTCGTCGCCCCAGCCGAGTTGTACGCGTACCGGGAGTTCCTCATCGGTAGCCGTGGGCACTACGGGCGACGGCTGAAGGGGTTCTCCGAATCGCGCGAAGGCCTCGGGCACGGCCGGACCGGCGTCATCCCGCCGGAAGAGCTCAAACACTTCGCCGAAGAGCACATCGCCTGGCTCGATCGGGTCGGCACCGATGTCCAGCTGGTTTCGGCCCGGCCGTACAGCCTGATGCACTCGGAGAAACCCGCTCGCATCGTGCACTGGTGGGCCCAGGCGGTGAACGACGCCATCGCGACCCAGGTGGGGTTCTACCCGCAGCGATTGCAGGGCATCTGCAACCTGCCGCTGGTGTGGAACGAGCCGGTCTCCGTCGTGTTCGAGGAGCTCGAACGCTGCGTGACCGAGCTGGGTTTCGTCGGTGTGCTCGTGAACCCGGACCCCAGTGAGGGCCGGGCGCCGATGGACGTGCCCGGGCTCGGCGACGAGTACTGGTACCCGCTGTACGAGAAGCTCGTCGAGTACGAACTGCCGATGCTGGTGCACTCGTGCGGGTGCGTGTCGCTGCGGGAAAACCAAAGCCTGCATTTCATCTCCGAGGAGAGCACCGCGGTCATGTCCCTGGTGCAGTCCGACGTGTTCGACGTCTTCCCGGACCTGAAGGTCGTGGTGCCCCACGGGGGCGGCGCGATCCCGTACCAGGTCGGCCGGTTCCGCGGCACGTACTGGCAGGGCACCGAGCGCGGAGGGACGTTCGAACAGGCGATCCGGCGGCTCTACTACGACACCTGCCTCTACAGCGAGGAAGCTCTGGCACTCCTGGTCAAGGTGATCGGCAGCGACCGGGTGGTGTTCGGCACGGAACGGCCCGGCGACGGGTCGCACAAGAAGACCCCGACCGAGGGCTGGGCGGACGACATCGCGGGGGTGCTGCGCGGCATCGAGGGCCACTCGGAGCGCGACCTGGACCTGATGCTGGGCGACACCGCGCTGGACATCTACCCGCGGCTGCGCAAGAACCTCGAAGCGGCGGGCTGAGATGACCTCCGAACTTCTCCGAGCGGCACAAGGCAACGCGGAACGCGACGCGATCGTCGGCCTGGCTCGCGACTTCGCGCGGGAACGCGTCGCGCCACGGGTGCGGGAGTACGACGCGGCGGAAAAGCTGCCCGACGATCTTCTGCGGGAAATGGCCGAACTCGGCTTCTTCGGTGGTGTGGTGCCTCTCGAGTGGGGCGGGCTGGGGCTCGACCACGTGACGTTCGCCCGGGTCATCGAGGAGGTCTCCCGGGTGGATCACTGCCTGGGGGTGCTGATGAGCATGCCCTCGGCGCTGGTCGGCTCGGGCTTGCTGGAATTCGGCACGGTCGAACAGAAACGGCAGTGGCTCGTGCCGCTGGCCGAGGGCCGGCTCTTCGGCGGAGCCGGGGTGACCGAGCCGCGATCGGGCAGCGACGTCGCCGGCACCCAGACCCGGTACGTCCGCTCCGGCGACGGCGGGTTCGTGCTGACCGGCGCGAAAGCCTGGATCACCAACCTCGACCGGGCTTCGTTCTTCGTCACCTTCGCCACGCGGGACCCGGCGCTCGGGCGGCGCGGGCTCTCGGCGTTCATCGTGCCCGCCGACGCGCCCGGGGTGGTCAAGAACCCGGTGCACAACAAGCTGGGGTTCCGCCCGCTGTGCAGCGGTGACCTCGTGTTCGACGAGGTCGCGCTTCCCCCGGAAGCTCTGCTGGGTGCCGAGGGAGAGGGGTTCGCGGTCGCCATGAACGCAGTCGAGCGGGGCCGGCTCTCGGTGGCTTCGCGCGCGGTCGGCCTGGCTCAGTCCTGTTTGGACGCCTCCGTGCGGTACGCCCGGGACCGCATCGTGTTCGGGAAGCCGATCGGTGATTTCCAGATGGTGCAGCAGAAGATCGCGAACATGGCCGTGTCGGTCCGCGCGGCCCGGCTGCTGACCGAGCAGTGCGCGCTGGCCATGCAGCGGGGCGAGCGGGCGCGGGTCGAGGCGAGCATGGCCAAGATGTACGCCAGTGACGTCGCGCAGGCGGCGGCGACCGATGCCGTGCAGATCCACGGTGCGTATGGGGTTTCCGAGGAGTACGGCGTCGCGCGCGCCTACCGCGACGCCAAGGTCTTCCAGATCGTCGAAGGCGCGAACGACATCCACCGGGTGCTGATCGCCCGCGACGCGCTGGGCACGGCGCGGGAGCCGCGGAGATGACCGCGCAGACGACGGGCATCACCGCGGACACGGACGCGGTTCTCGCCGGTGTCCGCGCCGAGGTCCGCCGGCGCCGGCCGGGTGGTGTCGGCGAAGGCTCGGCCCGGGAACTGCTCGCACCGCTCGGGCTGCCGTTCGTTTCCGCCGAGGAGGTGGACTCGGCCGACGAGGCCGTGGCCGCGGCACGACGCAGCGGTTTCCCGGTCGTGCTCAAAGCGGTCTCGGACGCCGTGCTGCACAAGTCCGACGCCGGCCTGGTCGAGCTGGACCTCGGCACGGCCGAGGCGGTCCGCGAAGCGCACGGCCGGCTCGTCGGCCGGATCGCGGCGACCGGCGCGGCCGATGCTCGCGTGGTGGTGCAGCCGATGGTGGGTGCTGGCACGGATCTCATCCTCGGCTGGGTCCGCGATCCGGCGTTCGGCCCGGTGTTCGTCGCCGGCCTGGGCGGGGTCACTGTCGAGCTGTTCCGCGATGTCGCCCGCCGGATCGCTCCGGTCACGGCCGCAGAAGCACACGGCCTGCTCCGGTCGCTCACGTGCTGGCCGCTGCTGGCCGGCTTTCGCGGCGCTCCGGCCGTGGACACCGCGGAGTTCTGCGCGCTGGTGGCCCGGGTGAGCGCGCTGGCGCTGGCTGTGCCGGAACTGGCCGAACTGGACCTCAACCCGGTGCGGATCTCGGCCGACGGCCGGTGCACCGTGCTCGACGCGCGTGCGGTGATCGAGCAGTCCGCCGAAGTGGCTTCGCGGCGGAGCGGGTTCGACCTCGGCGCGCTGGTCCGGCCGGGGTGCGTCGCCGTGGTGGGTGCCTCGCGCGACGCGAGCCGACCCGGCGGGCGGGTCCTGGCCGCACTGCGGGAGCACGGTTTCGCGGGACACCTGCACCCGGTCAACCCGGCCGGTGGCGAGATCGCCGGGTTGCCCGCCGTCTCGTCGCTGGCCGAGCTGGGCCACGTGCCCGATCTGGTGTGCGTGGCGCTGCGGGCCGAGGCGAGTGTCGAAGCCGTCGGCGAATGCGTCCGGTCAGGCGTACCGGCGGTCATCGTGTACGCGTCCGGGTTCGGCGAAGCCGGTGCGGCGGGAAAAGCGCTCGACACGCGCCTGCTCGCCGAGGTCGCCGGATCCGGCACGATCGTCTGCGGTCCCAACACGATCGGCGTCGTGAGCTCGCACCACCGGATGGCGGCGACGTTCAGCCAGGCGGTGCACGGGCTGCCGCTGCGCGTTTCGGGGACGTGCCTCGTCGCCCAGAGCGGCGCCGTGGCGGGGAGCCTCGTGTCGCGCGAGCTCGCCGACGGCTACGGCATCGGCGACTGGGTGACCGTGGGCAATCAGTTGCAGCTCGACGTGGCCGACTACCTCGAGTACTACGCCGGCCTCGAGACGACGCGGTCCGTCGCGGTGTTCCTGGAAGGCGTGCCCGACGGGCGGCGCTTCCGCCGGGCGCTGGCAGCGGCGCGCGAACGCGGCGTGCCGGTCGCGGTCTTCAAAACGGGGGTGACGGAGGCCGGAAGCCGTGCCGTGTCGTCGCATTCGGGCGCGCTCGCCGGCAGCGGAGAGGCCTACCGCGCGGTGCTCGCTCAGGAGGGTGCGGTCCAGGTCGCGGAGATGACGAACCTGCTCGAAATCGCCTGGACGCTCGGGCACACCCCGAGACCGGCCGGTCGCCGGGTCGCCGTGGTCACCACCTCGGGTGGCGCGGGCAGCGCGACCGCCGACCTGGTGGAAGGGGCGGCGCTGGTCCCGGCCGTGTTCGGGGAGCGGACCCGGTCGCGGCTCGCCGAGGTCCTGCCGGGGTTCGCGAACGTGGACAACCCGTTGGACGTCACGGCCGAGGGCGCGTTCGCCGAAGGAGTGGTGCGCCGCGTCGTGGAACTCGTGGCCGCCGACGACGGTGTCGATCTCGTCTGCGTCGTGCTCACGAGCATCACGGGCCCGGACGCCGTACGAGTTGCCCGCCAGATAGCCGAGGCGGCCGACGGCGGCGGGAAACCGGTGCTCGTGTCCTGGCTCGTCGCGCGCTCGCTGGCCGAGGACGGCATGTCCGTGCTCGCCGAACGGGGCCTGCGCGTGTTCACCGAACCGGCCCGGATGGTGGCGGCCGCGGCCGCGCTCGCTTCGTGTCCGGCGTCAACCCACCCGAGGAGTGCGTGTGCCTGATTCCCCTGTTGTCGAAGAACTTCGCGCGCTCGTCGCGCTGTCGTGCCGGATCCTCGCGTGGACGGGCTGCGTCCGGGAGATCACCGGGCACGTCAGCGTCCGGGTGCCCGGCACCGACCAGGTCCTGGTGCGCTGCCGGCCGCGGCCGGATCCGGGCGTGCGGTTCACGATCGTCGACGACGTGCACCTCGTCGGGCTCGACTCCACCGGCGACGAACTGCCGGACGGCTACGCGCTGCCGGGGGAGTGGGCGATCCACACGGAGCTCTACCGGGACCGCCCGGACGTCGGCGCGGTGGTGCACGGGCACCCGGAGGCCTCCCTGAAGTGCGGGATCCTCGGGCTGCCCCTGGAACCGGTGATCGGCGCCTACGACCCCGGGGCGATGGAACTGGCGGTGCGAGGAGTGCCGACGTACCCGCGGGCGGTGCTCATCAGTGACCGGACTCTCGGCACCGAACTGGCCGCGGCCATGAGCGGATCCGACGCGTGCCTGCTGTCCGGGCACGGCGTGGTCGCCGTCGGCGAAGACGTCCAGCAGGCGACCGTCCGGGCGATCAAACTCGAAACCCTGGCCGAGCTGACCCTGAGCCTGCACTCGATCCCCGGCGCCACACCGAAACTGCTCAGCGTCGACGACATCGCCGCCGTGTCGGGTTTCGTCGACAGCCGCAAGGCCGCGCGCACGTACGCGCACTGGACGTGGGACTTCTACCGCCATTCACTCGGCGCCGCCGCCGACGTCACCCGACGCGATTGACCCGAAGAAGGAGACAGATGTGGCTCAGGTAGTGGGGGGCGCTGCGGTATCGCACAGCCCGCAGTTGTCCATCGACCCAGGCGGTTGGCGCGCGCACGGCGATCTCGAACTGCCGCGGCTTCCGGCGCTGGGGCTGACACCCAGCCGCCGCACGGAGGACGAGCTCGAGATCGAACTCGATCCGGTGGTGCTCGAGGACCGGTACAAGGCCTGCCAGCGGGCACTCGAGCGCACCCGCGACGTCCTGCTCGGGCTGCGGCCGGACATCCTGCTCGTGATCGGCGACGACCAGCGAGAGCTGTTCCACGACGACATCATGCCGCTGGTCTCGGTCTTCCGCGGCGAGTCGCTCGAGGACCGACCGCCGGGGTCGGCCGTTTATCCGTCCACCATGGAATCGGCGTACCGGTACTACCACGCCGAAGACGTGGACGTTTACGACACGAGCGCGGAGCTCGGCCTGCACCTGGTGGAGCGACTCGTGGAATCGGGGTTCGACGTCGCGCAGTTCTCGGAACAGCCGCGAGACCGGACGCTCGGGCACGCGTTCACCTTCGTGTACCGCCGGCTGCTGGAAGGGCTGCCGCGGCTGCCGCTCGTGCCGGTCTTCCTCAACACCTACTACCCCCCGAACCAGCCGACTCCGGCCCGTTGCGTCCAGTTCGGCCGGGCGCTGCGCGCGGCGATCGAAACCTGGCCGGTGAACCGGCGGGTCGCGCTCGTCGCGTCGGGCGGGCTGACTCACCCGATCATCGACGAGAAGCTCGACCGCCGGTTGCTGGACGCGCTCGAAACCCACGATGCCGAGGCGCTGGCGAGCCTGCCGGCCGACGGCCTGCGGGAGGGCAGTTCCGAGATCCGCAACTGGATCGCGGTCGGCGCCGCCCTGCCCGACGCGCGCGCCACGGTGGTCGACTACATCCCGGCCTACCGGTCGACGGCGGGCACCGGGTGCGGAATGGGCTTCTTCACCTGGACTGTGTCATGACTTCCGTGCGCGACAGGTTGCTCGGGCTGGACACGTGCGCGGTGTCCGACGCGCTCGACGCCCTCGGCCGGCCCGGAGCGGTGGCCGGCGTTCTGCCCGTGTGGGAAGGCTCGCGGCTCGCGGGCCGGGTCGTGACGATGCGGACGGTGCCGGCCGACGGACGGGTGAGCCGCAGCCACCTGGGCACGACGGCGATCGAACGGGCCGGCGAAGGCGAGATCGTGGTCGTCGAGCAGGCGGCCGGCCCGCCGTACCCCTCGGCGACGTGGGGCGGGCTGCTCGCCAAGGCCGCCGCGCTGAAGAGGCTCGGTGGGATCGTCGTCGACGGGGCTTGCCGGGACGTGGACGAAATCCGCGAGCTGGGACTGCCCGTCTCCGCCCGCGAAGCGATCCCGTTCACCGCAAGGGGCCGGATCGTCGAGGACGCGGTGGGCGTCCCCGTGGTGATCGGCGGTGTGACCGTCCACGAAGGGGACTACGTGCTCGCGGACGGCAGCGGTGCCGTGTTCGTTCGTGCCGAAGACGTGGGCGCCGTGCTCACGGTTGCCGAACGGTTGGCGGCCCGCGAATCGCTGATGGCCGCGGACCTGCGCGCCGGCCGGCTTCCGTCGGAGGTGCTCGGGAAGGACTACGAGGAGATGCTCGATGAGTGACGATTGGCTCGAGCGGGTTCGCCCGCTGGGCACGGCGGGGTTGTCCGACGCGCTCGACAAGCTCGGCCTGCCAGGCGCGGTGCCCGGGATCGTGCCCTTCGACCCGGCGTTCACGGTGTGCGGCCGGGTGTTCACCGGACAGTACGAGCCCGTCGACGGGCTCGGCGGCACAGTCGGCGACTACATCGACGACGTGGCACCGGGGGAGATCGTGGTGCTGAGCAACGACGGGCGGCTCGACTGCACAGTGTGGGGCGACATCCTCACCGCGGTCGCCGCCGCACGGGGCATCGGGGGCACGGTGATCGAAGGGGTCTGCCGGGACGTGGCGGACAGCCTCGCCATCGGGTACCCGGTGTTCGCGCGTGGCCGCAGCATGCAGACGGGCAAGGACCGGGTCCGGCTTGCCGGCACCGGCCGGCCGGTCCGGCTGGGTTCGGTGCTCGTGCACCCCGGCGACGTGATCCGGGGCGACGCGGACGGCGTCGTGGTGCTCGCCGCGGAGCAGGTGGAACGAGTCCTGGACGTCGCCGAGGCGATCGAGGACGCCGAAGGCCGGATCCGGGCCGCTGTGGCGGAAGGCGAACGACTCGACCGGGCGCGGGCCCGGATGGGTTACCACGCCCTCCAGACCAGGGCGGGTGCCCGATGACCGTTTCCACCACCGGCCTCGGTGAGTTCGGCACCGCGACGCTTCACGAGTCGGGTGCCACTCCGCTGCCGCCTCAGCTGAGGCCGCTCGACCCGGCGTGGCGGGTCGCGGGGTGCGCCTTCACCGTCCGGCTCACCCCGGGCAACAACATCTGGCTGCATCGAGCGCTCTACGCCGCCGCGCCCGGCGACGTGCTGGTCGTCTCGACGGGCGGTGCTCCCGAATTCGGCTACTGGGGCGACATCCTCACCGCCGCGGCGATGCACCGCCGGCTCGGTGGTCTCGTGCTCGACGGCTGCGTCCGCGACTCGGCGGAGCTGCTGCGGCTGGGGTTCCCGATCTTCGCCCGCGGACTGTGCGTGCGCGGCACGGGGAAGGACGCGACGGGCGGCGATCTCGACATCGATATCACCCTCAGCTCGGCTGTGGTCCGCCCCGGCGATCTGGTCGTCGGTGACGCCGACGGCGTGGTTGTGCTCGCTCGGGAGCACGCCACGGCGGTGGGCTTGCGGGCCGAACAGCGGGACCGGAAGGAAGCCGCCGTCCGGGAACGGATCGCCGCCGGCGAGTCGACGCTCGAGATCTTCGGGTTCCGATGAGCGCGCGCGGGCTCGGCATCGTCGGCTGGGGCGCCGCGGGAAGGCTGATGGCCGAGGCCGTCTCCCGGACCTCGCGGTTCCACCTCGCTGGTGTCGCGGACGCAGACCCGGCGACGAGGGAGCGCGCGGCCCAGGAAACCGGCCGTCCCGCATACGCGAACGCCGAAGCGCTGGCGGCGGCCGAAGACGTGGAGATCGTGTACGTGGCGACGCCCACGGCTTCGCACGTGTCGGACATCCGCGCCGCGGCTGAGCACGGCCGACACGTCATCTCGGAGAAGCCGCTCGCTGCGACGTTCGAGGACGCTCGGCGAGCGGTCGAGTCGACCGAGCGGGCCGGCGTCTCGCTCCTCGTGGGCGCGACCCACAGCTACAACGCGCCCGTCGAGATCCTGCGCGGCGTCGTCGAGAGCGGGCGGCTGGGCGAGTTGGTGTCGGTGTCGTCGGTCTGCCACACCGACTGGCGCCTGCGCTCCCGCTCCGTCGTCGACCTGGACGCGTCGCTCGGCAACGGGGTGGTCCTGCGCCAGGGGGCGCACCAGATCGATGTCCTGCGCTACGTGTGCGGCGGCCTCGCGGAGACGGTGACCGGCACAACGTTCGGCGGGTCCGGCGGCCGGGAGCTCGGTTTCACCGCGCAGCTCGCGTTCGCCGGCGGCGCCCAGGCGAGCGCGTACTACTCCGGCGCGGGCGGCTTCGACAGCCGCTTGCTCACCGGGGGCGTCGGGGAGCTCGGCACTCTCGATGTGGTGCCGACCCCCGAGCTCGCGAGGTTCTTCCCCCCACCGTCGAGCGGGCCGGTGTCGCCGGTGTTCGGGACGCTCGTCGCCACCTTCACCGCCGGCGGTGCCTGGGTCGCTCCGAGCGGGGTGCTTCTGGTGACGCCCGAGAGGGTCTTCGAAGAAGCCGTCGGCGGGCGGCTTTCGGGTTGGGACGCCGTGCTGTGCGAGGCGGACGCCGTCCTCGCGGGCCGGCCCGCGGTCCACTCCGGACGGTGGGGGCTGGCGACACTCGAGGCGTCCCTGGCGGTCCACGAGTCCGACCGGGCCGGACGGCGCGTCGAGCTGGTCCATCAAGTCGGCGTCGGCCGGCCATCGCAGCAGTCATGAGGAGAGAGAAATGATCATCGATGCGCACGCGCACCTGAATGCGCCGCCGGAACTCTACGCGTACCAGGCCGCTCTCATGTCTTCGCGAGGTGCCCACGGGCGGGGGAGCGCCGGGGTCGGCGACGCCGCGTTGAAGGAGTGGGGTGAGCGCACGCTCGCCACGATGGACGGCGTGGGCACGGACGTGCAGCTGATCTCGCCTCGGCCGTTCCATTGCGGGCACACGATGCGCCCGGAGAAGGTCGTGCACTGGTGGACGAGCGCGGTCAACGACGTGATCGCGCGCCAGGTCGCGCTGTTCCCCGGCCGCCTCGCCGGCGTCGCCGGGCTGCCGCAGGCGTATGGGCAGCGCTCGGAGGACTGGGTCGCGGCGCTGGACGATGCGGTGACCAGGCTCGGCATGGTGGGCTGCGTTCTCAACCCGGACCCCTCGGAAGGCACCGGGCAGGTGCCGACACTCGGTGATCCGTTCTGGTACCCGCTGTACGAAAAGCTCGTGGAACTCGACGTGCCGGCGCTGATCCACTCGGGCAGCTGCCTCAACGACCGCGAGACCTACAGCGAGCACTTCGTGACCGAAGAGAGCATCGCGATCCTGACCCTGCTGAACTCCGAGGTGTTCCTCCGCTATCCGACGCTCAAGATCGTGGTGGCCCACGGCGGCGGATCCGTGCCATACCAGATCGGCCGGTGGCGAGCCGCCCGCGCCCATCCCAAGCTGCGGGAAGGCCACGTGCTCAAGGACGAGACGTTCGACGACAGCCTGCGCCGGCTGTGGTTCGACACAGTGCTGCACAACCCGGCTTCCCTCGAGTTGCTCATCAAGACGGTCGGGCCGGAACGCTGCCTCTTCGGCACCGAACGGCCGGGGAGCGGCACCGCCCCCGATCCCGTGACCGGGCACGACTTCGACGACATCCGGCCGGTGGTCGAAGGCTTCGGCTTCCTCGACGACACCCAGAAGGCGGCGATCCTGGGCGGCAACGCACGGTCGTTGTTCCGTCTGCCACTCTGACACCGGTCCTGCCCCGCGATGACGGGGACACCTCCGCCCTCGGCACCCCGCCGAGGGCGGAGGTCGGGGTCCGGCGCGGCTACCGCTCCATCACTGTCGGTAGTCTATTATCATTACCCTCTAGTGCACGCCGTTGTCCGGCCGATGAGGGGTGGGTCCACCGTGGTTGCTGGCTCTCCGGACGACGAGACGACAGCACCTCGGGCCCCGCGCCGCCGGCCGGACACCCGTCGCCCCCAGAAGGTGTCGCTGGCGATCGCCCAGCAGATCGTCGACGACATCACCGACGACAAGCTCGCGCCCGGCACGAAACTCGCCACCGAGCGCGACATGATGGCGCGCTTCGAAACCGGCCGCGGAACGCTGCGTGAGGCCCTGCGGTTCCTGGAGATGAACGGCGCGATCAGGGTGAAGGCCGGCCCGCAGGGCGGCCCGATCGTCTCCGAGCCCGACGCGCACGACCTCGCCGGCGTGCTGGGCCTGTTCCTCCAGGTGAAGGCGATGCCGTTCAAAGCGCTCGTCTCCGCCCGTGAGGTGCTCGAGCCGGAAGTCGCCGCGCTGGCTGCCGAGGCGAAGGACGAAGAGCTTTTCGCGGACATCGCCGATTCGATCGCGGGGATGCGTGAGCACCTCGGCGACGAACAGAACTTCCTGGCGGAGAACGACCGCTTCCACGCCGCCGTCGCCGCCGCGGCGGGCAACGAGCTGTTCGCCCTGCTCATCACCTCGCTGCACTTGATCACCGACGGCATGCCGCTGGGCGTGAGCTACCCGCCGGCGCGCCGTGAATCCGTGCTGCAGGCGCACGAGGCGGTGTACGAGGCCATCAGCACCGGAGATGCCGAAGGCGCCCGCTGGGCGATGCGCCGGCACATGCGGGAGTTCCGCCGGTACGTTGCCGAAAAGTTCCCGATGGTCTACGAGCGACCGGTGCGCTGGCGCGACATCGCGCCGTGAACCCGGGTCTCCCGCGCGCCGCCCGATCTCGTTTTCCGTTCGGCCAGGCTGACTGAACCCGTCGGCGGACACACGCCCTCGAATCCGGGGGGGGGGGGGGCTTTGTCACGCGCTCGTGGTGCTCGGCCGCGTTGTGTCCGTTTCCGTTGAA
Organism: Amycolatopsis sp. NPDC049253; assembly: GCF_040678995.1. Classification (NCBI taxonomy): domain Bacteria; kingdom Bacillati; phylum Actinomycetota; class Actinomycetes; order Pseudonocardiales; family Pseudonocardiaceae; genus Amycolatopsis; species Amycolatopsis sp. NPDC049253. The sequence continues at coordinate 22,437 of NZ_JBFAQX010000042.1, forward strand.
TCAGCCTGCGCTCCTATATATGCTATTCATAGGAGCAACGGAGGAGAGGCGGTCCCGATGAGCGCAGTGCAGGCCGAAGTAGCCCGGCCGGCTTGGCGGCGATCGTGACACCGGTCGGCGACGAATTCACGGTTCGGGTGACCGGAAGCCGGTGGGAAGCCGCGAACGTGGTGTCCCTGCGGCTCGAGCGTCCGGACGGTGGTGGGTTGCCGTCGTGGGAACCGGGAGCGCACGTCGAGCTCACCTTGCCGTCCGGGCGGATCCGCCAGTACTCCCTGTGCGGACCGCGGGACGACCCGCACGGCTACACGATCGCGGTGCTGCGCGAGCCGTCCAGCCGAGGCGGGTCCGCGGAGATCCACGACACCGGGCTGGTCGGCCGGGAGCTGCAAATCCGCGGGCCACGCAACAACTTCTCGCTCCGGCCGGCGGGATCGTACGTGCTCGTCGCCGGGGGGATCGGGATCACGCCGATCTTGAGCATGGCTCGCGAGCTGGCTGCGCGCGGCGCGGACTGGCGCCTGCACTACGGCGGCCGGTCGCTGGAGTCCATGTCCTTCCTGCCGGCCCTCGACGCGCTGGCGTGCGCGGTCGGAGCGCCGGCGGAAGTCCGGGCCGAAGACGAATCGGGAATGCTGCCGATCACGGAGATCGTCTCGACCGCGCCGGCCGGTGCGGCGATCTACGCGTGCGGACCCGGCGGACTGTTGGACGCGCTGAAGTCGGCCGCCGCTTCCTGTCGCCCGGATCTCGAAGTCCACTTCGAACTGTTCACGGCGCCGGTTCCGGGTGAGGGCGGGGAAACCGAGGCGAGCCGCCACGAGCAGCCGTTCACCGTCGTGCTCGCGCAGACCGGTGAAACCGTGCGGGTGACCGACGGCACGACGATCCTCGGGGCCGTGCGCGACGTCGTGCCTGAAGTCCCGTACTCGTGCGAGGAGGGCTTCTGCGGTACGTGTGTCACCAAGGTGATCGGCGGGTCCCCGGTGCATCGGGACACGGTCCTGAGTGCCGAGGACCACGCGGCCGGCGCCACGATGACGATCTGCGTCGGCAGTTGCTCCTCGGCGGAACTGGTTCTGGACCTGTGACGAGGGGGTGCGCGGTGCCCCGCCGGGGGCACCGCGCCCGCGTCACAGCAGGTGCGGCGCCTTGCTGCCGTCGGCCAGGACCGTGCGGGGGAGCAGGTCGACGAGCTCGGCGAGGGGCCACGGGCCCGTTGTCTCGTCGCGAAACACCGTGCGCATCTCGACCGGGTGGCTGTACACCCCGATCTTGCCGCCGCCCGCGCGGAACACCCGCCCGGTGACGTCCGCGGCCGCGTCCGTCGCCAGGTAGACGACGACGGGCGCGACGAGTTCCGGTGCGGACCGGTCCTCTTTGGCTTTCAGCCGGCGTTCGCTCATCAGCCCTTCGGCGACGAGGGCCGCGTCTCGGGTCGCGGCGTCGGCGGTCATCCGCGTCGAGGCGAACGGTGCGACGGCGTTGACCGTGATGCCGTCGTTCTGCAGTTCGAACGCCAGCTCGTAGGTGAGGCTGGCGACCCCGCCCTTGGACGTTGCGTACTCGGCGTTGCCGATCGGCGCGGCCCACTGGTTGGACACGGTGTTGACGATGCGGCCACCACCCGTGCGGCGCAGGACCGGGATCGCGTGCCGGCACATCGCGAACGTGCCTTTCAGGTTCACGGCGACGGTGACGTCGAAGTCGGCCTCCGTCGCCTCTTCGATCTTGTGCTGGCGAACGATTCCGGCATTGTTCACGACGATGTCGAGCCGTGCGAAGCGGTCGACGGCAGTGGCCACCACCCGGGCGGCGCCCGCCCAGTCGGCGACCGATTCGTGGCTGGCGAAGGCTTCCCCGCCGCGGTGGCGGATCTCGTCGGCCACCTCGTCCGCCGGGCTCGCCGAGCGGCCGGTGCCGTCCGGGTCGACGCCGACGTCGTTCACCACGACCTTGGCGCCGGCAGCGGCGAGAGCCAGCGCTTCCGCTCGGCCGATGCCGCGACCGGCGCCCGTGACGATCGCAACCCGCCCGGCCAAGGGCTTTTCACCCGACATGGTTTCCTCCTCGTGTCCGGCCCTCGCCCCGATCCGGGCACTTGGGCTGTTTGCCCCGTGAACGGGTGCACGTGTGAGCTACAATCATTAGCATAGTTATCCGGCAGTGCCGGGTGCGCAAGCAGAGGGGTGGATGCCGTGACAGCGGAAGGGGCCGACCGGGCCGGATCGCGGGCTCAGTCACGGACACCCCGGCGCCGCCCGGAAAACCGGCGCCCGCAGAAGGTGGCGTTGGCGATCGCGCAGCAGATCGTCGACGACATCACCGAGGGCGAGCTGGCTCCGGGCACGAAACTGGCGAGCGAGCGGGACATGCTGACGAGGTTCGGGGCGGGCCGGGGCACGCTGCGGGAGTCGTTGCGGTTCCTGGAGATGAACGGTGTCATCACCGTCAAGGCGGGACCGCACGGCGGCCCCATCGTTTCCGAGCCGGCCGCCACCGACCTCGCCGGGGTGCTGGGCCTTTTCCTGCAGCTGCGCGGTCTCCCGTTCCGGGCCCTCGTCGCGGCCCGTGAGGTGCTCGAACCCGAGCTGGCGTCGCTGGCCGCGGCGTCCGCGTCGCCCGAAGTCGTGGCCGCGATCGCCGACTCGATCGAAGGGATGCAGGAGTTCCTCGACGACGAACGGAACTTCATCGCGGAGAACGACAGGTTCCACTCGGCCGTCGCGGCGGCCGCGGGCAACGAGCTGTTCGGACTGCTGATCTCGTCCCTGCACGCGATCACCGACGGCATGCCGCTGGGGGTCAGCTACCCGCCCGCGCGGCGCGCGGCGGTCCTGCGGGCACACCAGATGGTGTACGAGGCGATCCGCGCGGGCGACGCGGAAGGGGCGCGATGGGCGATGCGCCGGCACATGCGCGAGTTTCACCAGTACGTCGAAGACAAGTTCCCCGTGGTCTACGAGCGTCCGGTCCGGTGGCGCGACATCGCGCCGTGACGCGAGACCGCTCCCGGCCCGCCTCGCCGGGCGGATCGGGAGCGGGTACCCGGCGGGACGACGCCGGTTCAAGCGCAGGCGGAGCGACCTGCCACGCGCCCGAGGGTGATCCCCGCGGCGAGGTGGAGGCCGCCGATCCCGATCGCCGCGCTGATCCCGGCGGAGCAGTCGCCGGCGGCGTAGAGTCCGGCGATCGGCCGCGCGCGGACGTCCAGTACCTCCATGTCCGGCGACACGCGGCTGCCGCCAGCGCTGATGTTCGTGCCGACGACCATCGGGACGACGGTGTACGGCGGCGTGGTGATCCCGGTGCGAGGTCGCGGGAAAACGACCCGGCCGAACTCCGGATCGGCCGGTACGCCGCTCTCGACCGTCTCGTTCCACCGCCGGATGGTGTCCGCGAGCACCGCCGGGTCTGCGTCGATCGCGCGGGCGACCCCGGCGAGCGATTCGAAGGTCTTCTTGGGGGCCGGGACGTCCGCGAGCAGCTGGGCCTTGCCCTGGGCGGTGCGGGCGTCGCAGAGGTAGTAGCCGATCGCACCCGGAAGGCGGCGCAGAGCGCGCAGCCGCAGGGCTTCGGGGCCGGTCTCGTCGTGAAAGCGGACACCGTCCTCGGTGACGGCGATGCACTCTTCGATCAGTCTCGACGCGATGAGCACGACCTCGGGCACCATGTGCATGTTGACCAGCGCGGCTCCGGCCTGCTCGAGCATGAGGTGGCCGTCTCCGAGGTTGGTGTCGAGACCGGGGTAGGGCGAGTCCGGGTCGGCGTCCGGCCGATGGCGCGCTCGCAGCGCGCTGCTCGCTTGGTAGCCGCCGGTGGTCACGATCACCCCGCGTGCGGCGCGGACCTCCGTTGCGGTGCCGCCGGGGCCTTCGATCAGGGCACCGGTGACCGCGCCGCCCGCGCGAACCAGCTCCCGCGCTCGCCGGCGCACGAGCACGGTGACACCGAGGCGCTCGAGGTGGTCGGCGAAAACGTCGCGGAACTGGGCGGGAGCCGTCATCACGACCGTGCGGTCGACCGAGTGCTGCAGCGGGCGCGACACGATCCGGTCGAACCAGAAACCGAGGTCGCGCAGGTATTCGAAGCCGGCGCCGCTCTCGCGCGTGAACCGTTCGGCGACCGCGGTGTCGAACTCGGGGTCGAAGAGCTCACGCCGGTGCTCGACCTCGGCCAGGAGGTCCGCGAGGTACGCGTCAGGGGAGTCGGCGATGCCGAGTTTCCGCTGCGCCGAGGTGCCGGCGAACGCGAGGTAGCCGGTCGAGAACGCGGCGTTTCCCCCGATCTCGCCGGTGGCTTCGACGATCGTCACCGAGGCGCCGCCGGCGGCCGCCGTCTGGGCCGCGGCCAGGCCGCTCGGGCCGGCGCCGATCACCAGGACGTCGGTGTGCAGCACGTCTTTTTCGCCCACAGGAGGGCACCTCCTCGTCACATGCCTGCCCCGGGGGAAGGCGAGTCGGACCGCGGTCGGCGGGGCATCGCCCGCTCGAACCGCAGCATTAATAGGATAATAGTTATCAGGGTCGACAAGCAGTGTCCAGGAGCGCGGTCTCCGGCTCGACCGTCGGGAAGCGGGCCCTGGTAGCTGTTTTGCCTGGTCATCGACGGCGAACACTGGCCATTGGTCGAGCGTGGGCGCCTCCGCTGCGGTGCGTGTGGGCTATGACTGCAGGGGGCGTCCTGAAGACTCGGTCTTGTTCTCGCGCCAATCTAGGATAATGATAGTTGCAAGTGACCGGGCGGTGCTCCGAGCCGGTCGACCAGCCGCCACCTTGACAATGACGACAGGAGGCACGTGATGCGTGTGGGGTTCATCGGGCTCGGCAACATGGGGCTGGGAATGGCCCGGAACCTGGTCAAGGCGGGTTTCGAGACTGCAGTGCGGGATCTGCGCCAGGCCGCGGTCGATGAGCTGGTGGCAGCTGGCGCCACCGCGGCCGCGTCGGGTGCGGAGGCGGCGCGGGACGCCGATCTGGTCTGTGTTGCGGTGTTCACCTCCGAGCAGATCCGGCACGTGGTGGTAGGCGGCGAGGATGAGCCGGGTGTCCTCGCGGCCGCGCGGCCGGGCAGCGTGATCGCGTTGCACAGCACGATCGAGCCCGCCGTCGTGGCCGAAGTGGCCGAAGCGGCCGCCGGGCGCGGTGTCCGGGTGATCGACGTGGCGATGACCGGGGGCGGCGACGTCGCGGCGGCCGAGGGCACGCTGACCTTCCTGGTCGGCGGTGACGAGGCGGCGGTGGGACTCGCCCGCCCGGCGCTGGAGGCGATGTCCCGCTCGATCCACCACGTCGGCGGCCTCGGGTCCGGGGTGACGGCCAAGATCGTGAGCAACTTCCTCCTCGACGGCACGATCGCGCTCGTGCGGGAAGCGCTGCGGATCGCCGACTCCGGCGGGATCCCCGAACCGCGCATCCTCGAGATCATCGGCGACGGCGGCGTCGGGTCGAGCTGGGTCAGCAACAACTGGGCGCGCATCCGCACCCAGGAGGCCGAGCACTGGGACGGCGCCCGCGGTGTCGTCGCGATGTGGCACAAGGACGTGAACCTCGCGCACAGCCTGGCGCGGGCGAACGGTGTGCACGCGCCCGTGCTGGGGTTCCTCGTCTCCGACATAGCGCCGGAGATCACCGACCGCGGGCTCACGGTGTGAGGCGCGTGGTGGAGGGACGACCGGCTGGGCCGCGCCCGGCGAATGCGAACACCGGGGACGAGCGCCCCGCGTTCTTCGCCGATTTCGTCGACGAGCTCAGGGCCCGCACACAGATCCAGGACGCGCTCTACCGGCACAGCCGCGGCATCGACCGCGACGACCACCACGGAGCCCGCGCGTCCGCCTACCACCCCGACGCGACCGTCGACAGTGGATTCGGGCCGCAACCCGTGGCGAACCTGCTCGCCGCGCGGAAACGGCAGCACGAGCACACGCGGCACGCGATGCACAGCGTCACGAACGTGCTGATCGAGTTCGTGTCTGCGCGGGTGGCGTTCGTGGAGAGCCACGTGACCGCGGTCGAGTGGGAGGGCCAGGGCTACGACTTCGCTTCCCGGGGCATCGCCGAACCGGGTCGGATCGGCGCGCGCATCGTCTCTTGGTGCCGGTACGCGGACGTCTTCGAGGCCCGCGGCGGGGTCTGGCGGATCCTCGAGCGCACGGTGATCTTCGGCGACACCGCCTGGTGGCCGCTCGACGCGGCGCCGGTGCTCCCACGGGACTTTCTGGTGCAGGAACACGGAAGCACGGACCCGGTGTACGCCCGCCGGGCGCGGGCGTTCGCCCTCGCCCAGGTGAAGGCGGCCGGGCCCGCCACGGCCGAACGCTGCGTTCGGCTCGATCGGCACAACGCGGGTGGAGACGAGAATGACTGACGCACGTACCGGCTTCTTCATCGACGGCCAGTTCGTCGACCACGCTTCGAGCGGGGACACGGCGGAGCTGATTTCCCCGGCCACGGAAGAGGTCGTGTTCGAGGTTCCGGTGGCCGGCGCGGCCGAGCTGGACGCCGCGGTCGGCGCGGCGCGGCGCGCGTTCGACGACGGCCCGTGGCCCCGAATGTCGGTCAAGGAGCGCGGCGAGGTGCTGCTCGCCGCGTGTGACCTGATCGAGGGCGAGCTGGAAACGGCCGCCCATGTGCAGGCCGACGAAATGGGCGCACCCGTGTCCCTGGGGCGGATGTCGGGCCGCTCGGCGGTGGACATGGTCCGCGAGCTGTGCGCGAACGTGGCCGGCTACGGCGAGGTCGAGTCCCGTTCGGGCGCCTGGGACTACGAGATCCGCAGCGAGCCCTACGGGGTCGTCGCGGCGATCTCGCCGTGGAACGGACCGTTTGCGGCGACGATCATGAAGGGTGCCGTCGCGCTCCTGGCGGGGTGCACCGTGGTGGACAAGCCCCCGGTCGAATCGCCGGTGAGCAGCCTGCTCTTCGCCGAGGCGCTGAGCGCCGCGGGCCTTCCGCCCGGTGCGTTCAACCTCGTGGCGGGCGGCGGAGAGCTGGGCGAACGGCTGGTCTCGAGCCGCGCGGTCGACCTGGTGTCGTTCACCGGCGGCACGGCGGTGGGCAAGCAGGTCGGGCGGATCTGCGGTGAGCAGCTCAAACGGGTGGTCCTGGAGCTGGGTGGCAAGTCGGCCGGGGTGGTGCTGCCCGACGGCGACGTCGCCACAGCCGTGCGGGCGGTGGCGGCCGGCGTGTTCTACAACTCCGGACAAGTGTGCAGCAGTCTCACGCGGCTACTCGTGCCGCGCGATCTGGCCGACGCCGCGGTGGCCGGGCTCGCCGAGATCGCCGGCCGGCTGCGGCTGGGGGATCCCCACGACGAGACCACGCAGCTCGGTCCGCTGGCCACCCGGCGCCACCGGGACCGCGTGGAGCGGTACGTCGCCCTCGGGGTGGAGGAAGGTGCGCAGCTGGTGTGCGGTGGCAGCCGCCCGGCAGACCTGCCGCGGGGCTGGTTCCTCGAACCGACGGTGTTCACCCGGGTTTCGAACTCGATGTGCCTGGCCCAGGAGGAGATCTTCGGGCCGGTCGCGTCGGTCATCACCTACACCGACGAGGCCGAAGCCGCCGCCATCGCGAACGATTCGCCCTACGGCCTGAACGCGGCGGTCTTCTCCGCGGACGAGGGCCGGGCCCTCGAATTCGCCCGCCGGCTGCGCACCGGTGCGGTCACGATCAACGACTTCGCGCAGAACTTCAGCGCACCCCGCTGGCACATCAAGGACTCGGGGATCGGCGTCCGGACCGGCCGGGAAGGCTACGAAACCCACCGGCTGGCCAAGCTCTACAACCTGCGCTCGTCCGCGCGGGCCGCGCGCAACGCCGAGATCGTGACCTGATGGCCACCCGGGAAAGCGCCGCGGACGCCGGCGGAGAGCTCGCTGGCCGGCAGGTCGTGGTCACCGGCGCGGCCCGGGGACTCGGCCGGGCCTACGCCGAGCACCTCGCGAAATCCGGTGCCGACGTGTTGGTGAACGACATCGATCGCGACGAAGTGGCTGCAGTCGCCGACGAGCTCGCGCGGTGGGGGACGAAGATCGCGGTCGACTCGTCCTCAGTGGACTCGTGGGAGGGCGCGCGCTCGATCGTCGACACGTGCCTCGGGCAGCTGGGTGGGATCAGCGGGCTGGTCAACAACGCCGGGATCGCCCACTTCGCCTCCGTGTTCGAGGACGAGCCGGCCGCGGTCGAGCGGCTGTTGCGGGTCAACGTCCTGGGCACGTTCTTCGTGGGCATGCACGCCATGCGCGCGATGCGGGCCACCGGGGGCTCGGTCGTGAACATCACGTCGGGCGCGCAGGCCGGCGGTGCGCGGATCGGCGCGTACGCGGCCAGCAAGGGCGCGGTGTCTTCGGCCACCTACTCCTGGGCCCTCGAGGGGATCCCGGCCGGGATCAGAGTCAACGCGGTGGCTCCCGAGGCGGCCACGCGGATGAACCGGCTTCCGGCCGGGCCGATCCCGGACCGGTCCGCGCCGCACGCCCAGCCCGAGCACGTCGCTCCGCTGGTCACCTACCTGATCTCCGACCGGGCCCGGCGAATCACCGGACAGGTGGTGCGGCTGGCCGGGACCTCGCTAACGGTGATGAGCCATCCCGCGCTCACCGTGGTGCTCGACGCTCCCGTGTGGACGGTCGAGGCCGTGGAGCGAGCACTCGCCGGACCGCTGGCCGAGCAGCTGCAGCCGCTCGGCCACGCCCACCGGACGTACGACTTTCCGTTGGGGTAGACAAGAACGGAGGTTTCACCACCGCAGGCCGCGCACCGCGCGAAGCCGGCTTCGCCGGCCCTGGTGCGCTGGCCCGTGGTCGGGGGTCCGCCGGACCGGCTCGTCCTCAGTGGCGCCCGGGTGCCCGCCACACTTCCCGAATCCCATTCCGCTGAGTCATCAGCGACGCACAAGCCAGTCGGGCAGCCGATGTTCGCGGGCTTGAAGGAGGAAAAATGCACGACGCCCGATCGTTGTCGCCGGTTCGCCGGCTCGGTGTCCTCGTCGCGGCGACCGCGCTGGTCGCCGCGGGCTGCGGCAGCGCGGCCGGTCGCTCCGACAGCTCCGCGGAGTCCTACCACATCCTCGCCGTCCTGGCGCTGAGCGGCGCCTTCCAGTCGCTCGGCAAGGGCACTGTCGACGCGCTGAACGTGTCGGCCGACCTCGTGAACAAGAGCGGGGGAGTCGGCGGCCGGAAGATCGAGCTCGAGTTCGTCGACGACCAGGGTGACCCGACCAAGGCAGTGTCGATCCTGCAGGCGAAGATCGACGAACGCAAGCCGGACGCCGCGATCGCCGGCTCGACGAGCAACGAGTCGCTCGCGATGCTGCCGATCCTCAACCGAAACAAGATCATCAACCTCGGAACGAACAGCTCGACCCAGCTCAACGACCCGGCGAAATACCCGTATACGTTCCGTCCGGTCGACCCGAACGAGAACATCGCGAAGGCCACCGCGCAGCTGTTCGTGGCCAAGGGGTACAAGAAGATCGGGATCTTCACTCCCAACACCGCGAGCGGGGACAGCGGGAAGGCCGCTTTCACCGCCGCCGTGCGGAAGGCCGGGCTCACGACGGTCACAGCGTCATACGGTTCGTCCGATGTAGACGTAACGGCGCCGCTCGCGCAGCTGCAGACGGGCCATCCGGACGCGGTGATCTTCCTGGCCCTGGGTGACGCCGCGCCCGGTGTTGTCCTTTCGAGCCGGCTGAAGGCGGGGATGACCGCGGTGCCCTTCTACGGCGACCAGAGCGTGACGGTCGACGTGACCAAGCTCGTCCCGCCTGCCGCACTGCCGGGCGCGTACGTCTCGACCTATAGCACGTCGATCAAGCCGGCGGGCGGCAATCCCCGGCCACTGGCCGAGTTCATCGACGCGGTCAAGGCCCGCGGGCCGATCGTGAGCACGATCCTCGCCTACACGCTCGCCGCAGACTGCCTGCGGTTGCTGCAGGCCGGCGCGAAGGCCGCGGGCAGCACCGACGCCGACAAGATGAAGTCCGCGATCGAAAACCTGCCGGACCAGCCGGCCGGGACGTGGCTCACGTACTCGCGGATGAAGTTCAGTCCGCAGAACCACTTCAACATCGGCACGGTCCCGGCGGACTACGGGTCGACACCGATCGGGCACTGGACCGATGGCCAGTTCGTCACGGCCGCGCGCTGAGGACCGGGTGGCGGCCACCGGCGCACGAGCCGGTGGCCGCGCCGAGACGCAGCCCACGGCGGCTGCCACAGCACGGAGTGGAAAATGTTGACTATCTGGTCAGGCCTCGCGGTCGGCGCGATCTACGTGCTGGTCGCGATCGGCTTCAACATCATGTTCGTCGCGTCCGACACGTTCAATTTCGCCCAACCGCAGTACCTGATGCTCGGGACGTTCGTGTCCTACACGATCGTCGTCTCGCTGGGTATGCCGCTGGTCGTGGCGCTGGTCGTGGGTGGCGTGATGGGGTTCGCGGTCGGGGTGCTGGAGGACTGGACCGCGATCCGGCCGCTCAGCGGCACCGGTGTGCACGGTGAGCTCGTGACCACCGTCGGCTGGTCGGTGATCATGCAGGGCTGTGTGCTCCTGCTGTGGGGCTCCGCGCCCCACCGGATCCCTGGCGCTGGTTCCGACTCGGTCGTGACGCTGCTCGGGGGCCGGCTGTCGGTCAACGACCTGGTGCTGATCGCTCTCGCCGTCGGGCTTTCGTTCGGCACACATTACTGGTTCACGCACTCGAAGCTCGGGATCGCCGGTCTGGCCGCGTCGGAGGACCGGCAGGCCGCGATGATCCGGGGGATCAACGTGAACCGGTTGTCTACCGGTGCGTGCGCGGTCGCGGGAGCGCTGCTCGGCTCGCTGGGAGCGGTCGTGGGGCCGAAGACCTTCGCCGTGTTCACGCTCGGCTCGATCCTCGTGCTGAAGGCGTTCGTCGCCTTGGCGGTCGGTGGCTTCGGCTCGTTCAAGGGGGCGCTGATCGGCGGGTTCGTGGTCGGGGTGGTGGAGGCTCTCGTGGGCCGTTACCTCGGCACGGAGTTCGCGAACCTGGCGGTGTTCGGTGTGCTCATCGGAGTTCTTCTCCTGCGCCCGCAGGGGTTGTTCGGCCAACGCCGGGAAAGGGTGGTGTGAGCGAACATGATCGCGTCCGGAACCTCTCGATCGTGGGCCGGCGTGGTGCGCCGGCTGCCTCGCTGGCCGGTGGCACTCGCCGCCGGTGTGCTCGCCTTGGCGGCACCCTGGCTGGGCTTCGGGTCCGATGTGCTGCGGCAGGTCGTCCTCGTCGCGATCCTCGCACTGGTGATCAGCGGGCTCAACCTGAGCTGGGGCTACGCCGGTGAGCTCGCGCTCGGCCAGGTGGCCATGTACGCCGTCGGCGCCTACGTCGGGGCCGTCCTCACGATGCACGACATCGACCTCGCGCTGGCCCTGCCCGCCTCGGCTGCGGCGGCCGTGGTCGTGGGGGTGATCAGCGGGGCGCCAGGCATTCGCCTCGGCGGGTGGGGGCTCGCGATGTCGTCGTTTTTCCTGGTCCTGCTGGTGCCCGACGCGGCGGAGATCTTCGAGCCGGAGACGGGCGGCCTCAACGGCCTCTCCGGGATCCCGCAGGCGAAGCTCTTCGGGACCGAGCTCGGCGAAACCGGGTTCTACCTGCTCGTGATCGGGTGCCTCGTGGTGTGGCTCGCGGTGATGCGCAACATCGTGACCTCGCGGCAAGGCGGGCTGCTCCGCGTGCTGCGGCAGAGCGGTGTGCTTGCGGCCTCGCTCGGAATCGGCGTCTCCTCGGCGAAACTCAAGGCCTACGCGCTCGGCGCGATCCCGGCGGGCGTGGCGGGCTGTCTGTTTGCCCTGCTTGACGGGTTCATCGCGCCGGACTACTTCGGGCTCACCCTGATGATTGCCATCATCGCCGGGTCGGTGCTCGGCGGGTCCGAGAGCGTGTACGGCTGCGTGGTCGGGGCGGCGTTGCTGCAGCTAGGCCCGATGCAGGTGACCGCCTTCGAGAAGTATGCGTTGGTCGCGTTCGGCGCGTTCCTCGTCGTGGGCGGAGTTTTCTTCTCCGGCGGGATCACCGGCCTGATCAGCCGCGGGCTGCGGCTGCTGTCCCGGCGGCGGGCCGTCGCGGCCGCGGGCGACCGGCGGCCGGCCGTACCGTCCGAAATGGACCCCATCCCGGGCGAGCTGCTCGAGGTCCGGGCCCTGGTCAAGGACTTCGGCGGGTCGCGGGCCGTTGACGACCTCTCGCTGATCGCCCCCGCCGGCCAGGTCACCGGCCTCATCGGCGCCAACGGGTCCGGGAAGACGACCCTGCTGAACATCATCTCCGGGTTCTACACACCGACGTCGGGCATCGTGGCGATCGGCGGCTCGGAGCTGGCCGGTAGCGGGCCGCACCAGCGGGCTCGGCGAGGCGTCGCGAGGACCTTCCAGACCCCGCTGATCCCCGCTTCGTCGACCGTGGCGGAGGTGGTCGCGTCCGCCCGGCTGCGGCGCCACCATTGCGGCTTGATCGCGACGATTCTGCGGTTGCCGGCTTACCGGCGGATCCGCCGAGCCGATCGGGCGGCGAGCGTTCGCGCGCTCGGGGTGCTGGGGATCGCGCATCTCGCGGACGAACCGGCGTCGTCCCTCGCCCTGGGCACCCGCCGGCTGGTCGAAGTCGCGCGGGCGCTGGCCGCGGAGCCCGCCGTGCTGCTGCTCGACGAACCAGCCTCGGGACTGGACGAACAGGAGGTGGCCGACCTCGCCGGCGTGATCCGCCGGTTGCGGGACGCGGGCGCGACGGTGTTGCTCGTGGAGCACAACTTTGCGTTGATGTGCGCGGTCTCGGATCGGATCCACGTGCTCGAGTCCGGGCGGTTGATCGCGAAGGGGACGCCGGAAGAAGTCCAGCACGATCCGGCGGTGATCGAGAGCTACCTCGGCCAGCTGGCCGACGTCGCGCCCGAGACCGGACCGGACGCACTCGAGGTCGCGGTGTCCGGAAACCGCGCCGATTCTTCTCCGGGAGCCGGCAATGACTGATGAGCTGCTCGAGGTGCGGGCCCTCGGATCGGGCTACGGCGATCTGCGGGTTCTGCGGGAGGTGTCGCTGACCGTGCGAGCCGGCGCGGTGACCGTGGTTCTCGGCCGCAATGGCGCCGGCAAGACGACCCTGCTGTCGACGATCGCGGGCCTGCTGCGGCCGTTCTGCGGCAATGTCGTATTACGGGGAACGGACATCACGAAGGTGCCGCCATCCGAGCGGGCTCGCCGGGGAATCGCGCTGGTGCAGGAGAACAAGCGGGTGTTCAAACGACGGACGGTCGAGCAGAACCTTCAGCTGGGCGGGTACTCGATGCCCCGCCGGAAGGTCTCGGAGGCGATCTCGGCCGCCTACGACCGGTTCCCCGTCCTTGGTGAGAAGCGGGCGCAGCGGGCCGGTGAGCTGAGCGGCGGTCAGCAGCAAATGCTCGCCATCGCGCAGGCACTCATGCCCGGCCCGGCGTTACTGATGCTCGATGAACCGTCGGCCGGGCTCGCGCCGGTGATCGTCGACGACGTGCTCGCGACGGTGACCGCGCTGAAGAACGAAGGGCTGGGCATCCTCCTCGTCGAGCAGCTCGTCGACAAGGCGATGTCGGTCGCCGACGACCTCGTGGTCGTGGAACACGGCCGGATGCAGCACCTGCCGGGAAACGGCCGCGGCGCCGACCGCGACCACGTGCGGGCCATCTACCTCGGGTCGATGACCGCGGCCGACCGGCAGTGATCACCGGCGCTCGCCCCGCTTGCCGTCGTCCGGCAGGCGGGGCGAGGGCCGTCCAAGGGGTCGTGCTCGGTCAGGCGCGGGCTGCCGCGTCCGCTCGTCGAACGAGGTCGGCGACTTCGCCGGGAGCGGTGAACACCACGCCGTCCTCGTCGCCGACCACCAGGTCGCCGGTGGACACGATGGCGGAGCCGACGGTGACCGGGGCGCGCAAGCCGCCGGTCGAGGCGTCCTTGCCGGCGCCGCGCAGGCATCGCCCGCGCGAGAAGATCGGGAAGCCGAGCTGGCACAGATCGGCCGAATCCCGCACGGCGCCGTCGATGACCAGACCGCCGAGCTCACGTTCGAGGGCAGCGTGGGTGAGGGTGTCGCCCCAGTACCCGTACTCGCGTGGCGAATCGGTCGACACGACCAGCACGTCACCCGGTTCGGCGGCGTACAGGGCGCGGTGGAGCCAGATGTTGTTGCCTCCCGCGAGCGCCACGGTGAAGGCCCGCCCGCTCACCCGCCAGGCCGCGTTGAGGGCCTGTACCCGGGATGGCAACGGCAGGGCGCCCGCTTCGCGCAGAATCTTCGTACCGAAGGGAAGCAAGGCGGCTGCGGGGCTCGTCATCGCGTGGTACCCGCCGTTCGCGACCGTCGTGCCGGGCGGCACGGGAGTTCGGTTGTCCTGCGGGGCCTGGTCGCGTTCCGCGGCGGCCTGGATGGCGCTGTCACGAGCGCGCGCCGGCCACGGGCTCCGGTGCGTCCCGGACCAGGCCGGGAAGGACCTCGGCGGCGAACCACGCCATCGCTTCGAGCTGTGCGGCCAGACCGGGGCTGGGCAGGTCGACGACGAAATCGGTAGCACCGGCTTCGAGCCATTCCTCGACGACGTCGAGGCAGTTCGTGGCGGCCGCCGGACCGGGCGTGAACCGGGGAGGCGGCGCTTCCCCGCGCGCCGCGCGGCCGCCCAGCGGAGCCACCGGTACCACCACCCGAAAGTCCGCGGGCACCGGTTCTCCGCGCTCGGCCACCGCCCGCTCGAGCAGATTCGTGGCCTGCGCGGGCGTGAGCGCCCAGGGCGCCCACGCCGAACCGAGATCGAGCGCTCGCCGCAGGCCGACGTAGCGGTCACCGCCCACCCAGACCGGGGGACCGGGCCGTTGCACCGGCCGCGGCCGGCACACCAGGTCGGTGAAGTCCGCGTGTTCGCCGTGAAAGCTCGTCGGCTCGCCGCTCCAGAGCGCCACCACGGCCCGCAGGTACTCGTCCGCCACCGAACCCCGCGTTCGGAAGTCGATGCCGGCGGCAGCCGCTTCGTAATCGCGCCGGCCGACGCCGAACCCGGCGATCACCCTGCCGCCGCTGAGCACGTCGAGCGTCGCGAACGCCTTCGCGGTGATCAGCGGGCTGCGCAACGGAATCTGGTAGACGTGAGTGGCGAACCTGATGCGCTCGGTCAGTGCCGCGAGGTACCCGATCGTCGCGATGGGGTCGTAGAAGCGAGCGCCGCCGTAGAAGGCCGCTTCACTGGACGAGAGCACCGCGTGGTCGCACACCGTTACGAAGTCGTATCCCAGGTGCTCGGCGGCGGTCACCACGGCGGCAAGTTCCCGGGGACCGGCCGCGTTCTCCCACGGCTGCAGGTTTATCGGCTGGACGATCGGGGAGAACAAGCCGAACGTCGGCCGCCCTCCCGCGGTGCCTTGCTGCAGCATCGGTTGCCCTCCCGCGACGACGGATCCCGTCTCGAGCGAGCAGGGGGCACAGGGGCCGGCGCGACGGGGGGTAGTGGCACTCGACGCGGCGCCGGACGGGGGTCGCTGTGCTTTCACTGCGGGTGACCGGGCCGACCCGGTGAACCAGCTCAGGACGGGCTTATTGTGCTAATCATAGGAGCAAGACGGTCGGTGTCAAGCATGCTCACGCCGGGCATCTCAGTCGGTTCTTGCGTCAGTCCGTCGCGGGAGGCCGGCCGGTCGGCACGTGGCGGCCCCGCGCGAGCCGGCGAGCGTCGCCGGGCTGCAGACCGAGTTCCGCCAGGGCGTCGGAAGCCCGGCGGTACACGGCCAGCGCCGAGCTTTCACTGCCCACGGCTCGCTCGACATCCGCGAGGACCCGGTACGCCGGATCCGAGTACCGGTTCGACTCCAGGATCTGCTCGCACACCGCGCGGGCGAGCTCCGGTTCGCCGAGCTCCAGGTGGAGCATCGCCAGCTCGATCCTCGCTTCCTCGTGCACGAGCGTGAGGTGGGCCCGGCGCTCCTCGACCCACGGCAGGCAACTCCCCTCCAGGTACAACCCTTCGACCGGTGCGAGCCCGTCGAGCAGGCGCCGGCGACGTTCCGGTCCGGGCAGGGCACTCGCTTCGGCAAGGAGCCGTTCGGACTCGACGTCACGCGCGATGAGGCCCAGCGCGGGGGACACCAGGACGAGCGAGCCCTGTCGTTCCAAGACGATCCCCGTCCGAAGGCGGAGCTTGTGCGCGACCTGGCGGAAGTGGTTGCCGCCGCTGCGCTGGTCGGCGTCGGGGAACAACCGCCGCTGAAGCTCGAACCGATCGATCCCCTTGGGGTGCAACGCGAGGCACGCCAGCAGTTCGAGCAGCTTCGTCCGGCCGACGTTGGCGCGGACGCCATCGACGTACAGATCCCGCCCGCGGCCGAACGGCTGCAGCTCGAAGCGCCGCGTGCTCGGCTCAGGCCGATGCGGTCCGTCGGCGGTGCGGTCCGAGGACGGGGCGACGACCAGCCGGCTCCAGCGGGTATCGCCGCGGTCCCGCGCCGCCTCTCGCCGGCGGATCTCGGGGAACAGGCGCACAGCCTGGATGAGCGCCCAGAAACTGCCCATGTCCGTCGCGACGCGGTAGGCGAGTTCGGCGTTCTCGTGTGCGGCTTCGTCGTCACCCGCGCGAGCGGTCGCCTCGGAGAGCCCGGCCGCGGCCAGGGAGAGCAGGAGCTCGCGCCGGCACCGGGTCATCGACGCGACGGCGTCCCGCAACATGAGGCGCGCCTCGGCGACCCGGTCCACGCGCAGGTAGGCGAGGCCGAGGAAACACTGCGTCATCTCGATGTAGGCCGTCTGCCCCGTGCGGGACATGGCGTCCAGCACCGGGCGCAGCTGCGCGATCGCCGGTTCGGGTCCGTCGGTCAGCAGGAGCAGGTACCCGGCGAACGTCTCGTACACGGGCTCGAGCGAGAAACCCGATCGATGGCTGTCCGCGAGCGCGAGGCGCAGGTTCTCGCGGGCGCCGGAGTGGTTCTGCCGGGTGAGGTCCATCATCGCCTCGATGAACCTCGCGTGCGGGCGGTCTCTCGTCTCCGGGGGGATCCGCAGCCACATCCGGTCGGCCTCGGCGGTGTCCTGGCGGAACGCGGCTGCCAGGATCACGTGCGGGTTGAGGATCGGGCCGTTCGCGTCGGCGGGGCCCATCCGCGCCAGCTCGCCCAGCCGGCCCTGCAGGAACAGTCCCCAGCTGAGGCCCCGCTCCACGAACGCGAGACCCTGGACGTCCGGCGGCGTGACTTCGCGGGTCGAGACCGTGGTGTCGATCATGTAGCGCACCACGTCGGCGCTCGCGTCGCCTTCGTATTTGTCCAGGAGCCCCAGTGCTTCGTGCGGGTGGGCGTGCATCGCCCACGCGGCTACCGCGAGCACGCCCGGATCGTGCTCGACGGCACCACGAAGCCGGCCTTCCCGGTCCATCCGCCGGATGAGCCGGCGGGCTGGTTCGAGCTCCCGCAGGTCGTGGACCGCGCGGACGGACGCACCGATGAGAGCCGGGTCTTCGAAGACGCGGTCCTCGCCCAGCGCGTCCAGCCAGCGCTTCACGACCGGCCAGTCGGCCCGTGAGTACAACGCGGGCAACGCCTCGACCGCGCTGCGCTGGGCTTCGTCGAAATCTCCCAGTGCCAGCCACAGCTCGGTCGCCTCGTCGAACTGCCGCACGGTGGCGAGGTAACGCGCATAGGCCGCGCGCAGCTCCCGAAGCCGTTCTGGCTGGGTGTCTTCGAGCTGGCGAAGCAGGTAAGTCCGGAACAGGGAATGGCAGACGATCGCGTCCGCGGTGCGGCTCGTGGCGGGCAGGTGCCGTGCGGACAGCCCAGACCAGAGCCGGTTGCCCTCGGCTCCGCACAGTGCGACCGCGACATCCCTGGTGACCGCGTCGGTCACCGAGGTGTCGAGGAGGAACCGCTGTTCGGCTTCGGGGAGGGGGTCGAGCACCTGGCGGCCGAAATACGTCGAGAGGTCACGCAGATTCGGTTCCTCGCCCACTCCGAACCGCGAGGCGAAAGCCACTCCGGCGGCCCAGCCACCGGTCTGCTCGAAGATTTGCTCCACCGATTCGGGGCCCGCGCCCGACGACTCGACGAATGCCGCGACCTCCTGCTTGCTCAGGTTCAGCGTCGCGTCGCCGAGCTGGGCGATCTGGCCGTGCACATACCGTTTCTGCAGCGGCCACGGAAGTTCGTCGCGCGCCAGGAGCAGGACTCGCACCGGCTCGGCGATGTACTCGAGAAAAGTGTCCACAGCGGACGCGGCGTCGGCCGAGCCGGCGATGTGGTGGCAGTCGTCGATGACCAGCAGGCAGTCGTGCTCACCCAGCGTCGAGGCGAGGATGGCCGCGGCTTCGTCCGGCGTCCCGTTGCCCTGCAAGGTGCTGAACATCGTGGCCGCCGCGCCCTCGGCGAGGTCTCCGAGCGCCGAGGCGAGGTCGAACACCAGAGCCGATGCCGAGACATCGGACTTGTCGAGCGTGAGCCAGGCGAGCGGAAGCCCGCTCGCCGCCGCGTAGAGCTGCGCCTGCACGGTTTTGCCGGAGCCGGGCGCCGCGACGATCTCGACGACCGAGTAGGTCTCGAACAGGTCCGAGAGCAGGCGGTCGAGGCGCGGTCGCCCGAGCGAACCCGTCGGGACGCCGGGAGGCGCGATTCGGTGCCGGTGCGGCCGTGGTGCCGGCTCGACGGACTCCGGAGTCATGTTCGACGCCTCCTCTCTTGTGCGGTCGCCGGCGCACCCGCGGCGGCGTTCGGAGAACCAATCTCGCCGAACGGCGCGCCGGTGGCAAGCCCGAACCGCCGAGGGCGCCGCCGAACCGAACGCCCGGGCGCGGGTGGCGATAACGACCGCGGTAACGGCGGCTTCCGAGACTGGTGTCCGAACACGCGGAACAACGGCGATCACGCGGATTCCGGCACCGGCCGGGCGGGATCACCGATCGACGAAGGTGAGGTGAGGCTGGTGTCCGTTCACGACGCTGAGCCGTCACAGTGGGAGATTCCCCGCCCTGGCGCCCCGGCGGACGCGAGGCCGTTCGCCGGGTTCGGAGAACTGTTCGCCGACGTGTGCCTCGCGGCCGCGGCCGTCGAACGCCCCGCGGTGACCGCCTTGACCGACGACCGCACCTCGCTGTCCTTCCGGCAGGCCGAGGACGCGGTCACCGCGGTCGCGGTGGGACTGTGGACGCTCGGTATCCACCAGGGTGATGTCGTTTCGTGGCAGCTGCCCGCGTGGCACGAGGCCCACCTGCTGCACCTCGCGGTGATCCGGATCGGCGCGATCAGCAACCCGATCGACCTCCGCTGCCGCGGTGCGGAGCTCGAAGACGCGCTCGTCCGGGCTCGCTCTCGTCTTGTGGTCGTGCCCGAGGAGTTCGACGGCTTCCGGCATTCGGACGAGGTCACCCGGTCCCGGGCCGTCCTGCCCGAGCTGAGGCACGTCGTGGTCGCCCGGCCCGGCCGTGACCGGGTCGCCCGTTCGTTCGATTCGCTCCGCCGCCACGCCGGCGTGCGCCACGAGACCGTGCCGCGGACGCCCGACGATCCCGCGCTGCTCGTGTTCACGGCGGGAACAGGTGGCCGGTCGAAAGCCGTGGTGCACACCCACCGTTCGCTGGCGAGCGCGGGCCGGGGTGTCATCGACCGGTTCCGCCTGACCGCGGGCCGGCCGGTGTTCGCCGGTGCCTCATCGGGCGATGCCACCGGATTCGTCTACGGAGTGCAGGTGCCCGCGATGCTTTCGGCGTCTGTCGTCCTCGGCCAGACACGACGACCGCGGGCGAGCCGGCGCCTGATCGCCCGGCACCGGTGCGGACTTGTCGTGGCGGAACCCGGCTTGGTGCGCGCGTTCGCCGAACCCCCCACCGTGGACGCCGATTTTTCGGCACTGCACGCGCTGGTTTGCGTGACAGGCACCGTCACCGCCGCGGAACTCCGTGCCGCCGCGCAGAACCTGGCGCGACCGGTCGCGCGTGCCTTCGGCTTGGCGGAGTACCCCGCGCTGGCGATCGGCGCACCGGGTCAGGGGCACGGCCACACGACGTATCACCTGCTGCCGGGCGCGACGGCGGTTCTCGTCGACCACCCGGCGGTCGCTGCGAGCCGGGCGGCCGGAACGGGAGAACTCTCGGTGTCCGGTCCGGCGTTGTTCGCCGGTTACCTCGCCGGCCCGGACAGTGCTCGACCGGCCACTTCGGACGGTTGGTTCCGCACGGGCGACGTGGTCGTCGACCACGGGCGTGACGGGTTCGCCGTCCACGGCAAGGCTGCCGACCGCGTCCGGCGTGGAGACGAGGAGCTCGAGGTGACCGCGCTGGAAGACGTGGCGCGCGAGCACCGCGGGATCCGGGACGTCGCGCTGGTGGGGATGCCCTGCCCGGCTCTGCGGCAGCGCGTGTGCGCCTTCGTGGTGCCCGCTCCCGGTTGCCGCCCGACGCTGCCCGAGCTCGCCGATTTCCTGCTCCGACAAGGCGTCGCGCGCCGAATGCTGCCCGAGCGGCTGGAGGTCGTCGCTCGGCTGCCGCGCACACCGGCCGGGGAGATCCGGCGGTTCCGCCTGCGTGAACTCATCACGACGCGCCTGATCGAGGAGTTCTTCGCGTCCCTCTAGCGGCCGTGACGGCCGGAAACACGAATGTCGACCAGTCCGGGATCTTCGCCCTCGCGGCGGTCCCGCGGTGCACCGGAGGTGAACAGTTGTCCCTGTCAGCTGAGGAAAACAGCCAGGCCCCCTGGCGAGTGTCGTCCGACACGCACATCGTCGAGCCGCCCGATCTGTTCCTCACCAGGATGAGCAAGCAGTACGTCGATTACGCCCCACGCCTGGAAAGGGTCGACGGCGTCGAGATGTGGGTCGCCGAAGGTCAGCCAGGCCTGCCCGCCTTCGTCGCATCACGGGCGGGCGACCGGTTCGAGCCGCTGGAAACCCGGCCCAACCGGGCCAGCCCGTCGACCTATGGCGACTGCACGTTCGCCGATGACGTGCGCGAGGGCGGGTTCAACCCGCGGGTGTGGCTCGACGACAACGAAGCGGACGGCGTCTACGGCGGCGCCGTGTTCGCGAGCCTCACCTTTCTCTTCTACTCGATGATCAGCGACACGGCCGTGCTCAACGACATCTTCCGCGCCTACAACGACTGGGCACTCGATTTCGCCTCGGAGGATCGGGACCGGATCAAGCCGATCACGATGCTCAACCTGGACGACATCGACCACGCGATCGCCGAGATGACCCGCATGCGCGAGCGAGGCGCGGTCGGCGCGTGCATCCCCGTCAGCAGCCCGGACGGCTACGACCACGTGCGCTACGAGCGGTTCTGGGCCGCCGCGCAGGATCTGAACGTGCCGCTGAACATGCACGTGGCGTCGATCCGGTCCACGTCGGGATTCGGGTTCGTGACGCACTCGAGCCGGCAGCCGCACATCGACGGGCCCTACACGACCCCCGGCATGGTGAACACCCCCGACATGCACGTGCGGACCTCCCTGGTGGAGATGATCATGTCCGGCGTCTTCCGGCGGTACCCGGGTCTGCAGGTGGTGTCGGTCGAGAACGAGGGTTCGTGGCTGCCCTACTTCATGCAGCGCATGGATTGGCACTACAAGTACAACCTCCGCTCGACCGACAAGGGCTACCGCCTCGAGGGAGACCTGCTGCCGAGCGACTACGTGCGCTCGAACGTGATGATCTCGTTCACCGAGGACGCCGCCCTGATGCGCATGCGCGACGAGGTCGGGATCGACCGGCTGATGTGGGGCAGTGACTACCCACACGCGGAAAGCACCTTCCCGCTGAGCGGATCGCTGCTCGACGAGCAGTTCGTGGACGTGCCTGCCGACGAGCAGCGCGCGATGGTGCAGGAAAACTGCGCCAAGCTGTACGGGTTCGACGTCGCCAAGCTCGAGGCCGGCACCGCGGTCGTCGAGGCGCGCTAGCCCGTCCGGGACCAGGTGCGAGCCGCGGACGCGGCTCGCACCTGCGGCTCCGGGCCGCCGCTCGACAGACGGGCGGCGGCCCGGAGCCGCGACGACCGATCGTTGCGAGGACGAGGACTGTGAACGATTCCGACTGGGCGATCCTTTTCCTGAGGGTCGTGACGGGCCTGACTGTGGCGGCTCACGGCTACGGCAAGATCTTCCTCGGCGGCCGGCTGGCGGGCACCGCCCGCTGGTTCGACGGCATCGGGATGCGCCCGGGCCGGTGGCACGCCCGGGCGGCCGCGGGCACGGAGGTCGGCGGGGGTTTGTTGCTCGCCGCGGGACTGATGACCAGCCTGGCGGCCGCGGGGATCGTCGCGTTGATGGCGGTGGCGGCGTGGACGGTCCACCGGCACAACGGTTTCTTCATCGTGGCGTCCGGCTGGGAGTACAACGCCGTGCTCGCGGTGAACGCGGTCGTGGTGGCCGTGGCCGGTGCCGGCAGGCTTTCGCTCGACCACGCCCTCACCCGGGGAACGGGATTTCTGGCCGGCTGGCCCGGGTTGCTGATCGCCGCGGCCGGGGGAGTACTGGCGGCGGTGGTGCACCTCGGTGCGTTCTACCGGCCTCCGGTCGCCACCGCCGAGCCGGCTGAGCCGTCGGAGGTTCAGTAGTCCCGGCCCGCCGGGTTCGCCGTCAGGACGCGTATTGGCCGCCGTGGATCGCGGCGGGGTCGAAGAGCCGGCTCAGCTCGGCGACGTCGTCGGCGCTCAGCGGGACGGCTGTCGCGCCGAGATTTTCCCGGACGTACGCGACACGTTTCGTGCCGGGAATCGGTGCGACGTCCATCGACTGGGCCAGCAGCCAAGCGAGCGCGACCTGGCCCGAAGTGGCGCCGCGCCGGTCGGCGAATTCCCGCAGCGCGGCCACCGGCTCGAGGTTCCGGACCAGGTTCTCGCGCTGGAACTTCGGCACGGTGGACCGGAAGTCGGCGGCGTCGAATTCCGTGCCGCTCACGACCTTGCCGGTCAGCGCGGCGCGGCCCAGCGGGCTGTAGGGCACCAGCGTGATCCCCAGGCGCCGGCACACCGGCAGGACTTCGGCCTCCAACGCCCGCTCCCACAGCGAGTACTCGCTTTGCAGCGCCGAAACCGGGGCCACGGCGGCGGCTCTGCGCAGGATCTCCGCCGGGACGTGGCTCAGCCCGATCGCGCGGATCTTGCCGGCCGTGACGAGGTCGGCCATGGCCCCGACGGTCTCCTCGACCGGCACACCAGGATCGAGCCGGTGGTAGTAGTAGACGTCGATCCGGTCCGTCCCCAGCCGGGTGAGGCTCGCGTCGCACGCGGACGCGACGTATTCGGGGCGGCCGTCGAACGTCATCCCGCGCTCGCCCGGCTTCGCGGAGAACTTCGTCCCGATCACCACTTCGTCGCGCCGGCCGCGGACCGCTTCGCCGAGCAACCGCTCGTTGTGGCCGAAGCCGCGGTTCGGCTGTCCCGGCACCGGTGTGGCGGCGCCGTAGACATCGGAAGTGTCGAAGAAGTCGGCCCCGAGGTCGATCGCCGCGTGAATGGTGGCGATCGACTCGGTGCGGTCGGCCGCGCCGTAGAACTGCGACATTCCCATGCAGCCGAGCCCGATCGGGTGTACCCGCAGGCCGGAACCTCCCAGCGGGACCGTGGCCCTGGCTCCGGCGGGCGGGCGTGGCGTGAAGCGGCTCACGGCCGGACCATCCTGGCGACCTCGGTGTCGGCGAAGTCGCCGAGCCCGTCGAAATCGGTGGAAATGCTCACGTGGCGCCACTTCTCGTCCTCCGCGGCGCGGACCGCACTGATCCGAGGGGCGAGCCAGGTCGAATCGGAACCGATCAGCAACCGCACCGGAGGTTCGGGCTCGTGGGTCATCGCCACCACCACCTCGGCGATCTTCGTCGGATCCCCGCGTTGTACGTCCGGGTTGCGGTTGTAGGTGGCGGCGAACCGGCCCACGGTCGAGCGGTACTCCTCCCGGATGTCCTCCATCGGGATCGGGGTCTGCGCCCACGCCGTGCGCACTCCACCCAGCTCGACGAGGGTGACGTGGACACCCACGGGAGCGAGTTCCTTCGCGAGGATCTCCGAGAACCCGCCGACGGCCCATTTCGAGGTCTGGTAGGCGCCGATACCCGGCTGTGCCCGTCGTCCGCCGATCGTGGAGATCTGGAAGACGTGTCCGGACCGCTGGGAACGCAGGACCGGGAGCGCGGCACGGCTGACGTTGACGACGCCGAAGAGGTTGATCTCGATGTGCCGCCGGAACTCCTCTTCCGGCATGTCCTCGATGGACCCCACGCCGCGGTGGCCGGCGTTGTTGACGACGACGTCGAGGGAGCCGAGCTCTTCGATCGTCGCGGCCACCGTGGCCGCCGCCGCGGAACTGTCGGTGACGTCGAGCACGCGGGTGCGCACCCGGTCCCCGTACTCCCGGGTCACGGCGTCGAGCGCGCCGAGGTCCAAGTCGGTGGCCATCACCCGGTCACCGCCCCGGACTGCGGCTCGGGTCAGCTCCTGACCCAGCCCTCCGGCGGCACCCGTCACCAGCCACGTCCTCGGCATCTGCACTCCGATCCGCTCGATTCGGTGGGCACCGTCGTGCCCGGTGTGACACCTATCGCGTGCGCGTTACCGCCCCCGTTACTCGCGTGCACCGCGGCTCGGCTAACGGCCTCGGTAACGGCCCAGTCCGATCCTTTCGACCGGCGAGACCACCGGACCGCGGCGATGCGGGCGCGAGCCCGAGGAAGAGGGTGGCGAGTTGGCGGCATCGGTCGAGAGCTCCGGACGGTCCCGCCGTTCGCTCGCCGTGGCCATCGTTCTCGCAGTGCCCGCGCTGCTCCTTCGCGTCACCGGGGTGACGCCGAGCGCGTTGCCGGGGCTCCTCGTGTTCGGCACCGCGGTGGTGGCGTCGTCGTTCGTGCTGGCCTGGGCCGCCGAAGGCGCGCAAGTGGACGTGTCCGGCGGCTTGGCGATCGCGGCGCTGGCCGTGGTGGTCGTGCTGCCGGAGTACGCCGTGGACTTCTACTTCGCCTACGCCGCGGGCGGGAAGCCGGAGTTCGTCGCCTACGCGGCGGCGAACATGACGGGGTCGAACCGGCTGCTGCTGGGGCTCGGGTGGCCGGCGGTCCTCGTCGCGGCGGCCGTCTTGGCCCGCCGAAGGACGCGCCGCGATGGCCGCCCCGGCGCCCGGCGGGGAGCGGCGGTCGTGCTGGAACCCGCACGCCGGGTCGATCTCGGGTTCCTGCTGTTCGCCTCCGGTGTCGCGCTCCTGATCGTCTTAACCGGGGAGATCTCGGTACCGGTCGGGCTCGTTCTGGCCGCGCTGTTCGGCTGGTACCTCTGGAAAGTCTCGCGCGGTGGTGTCGAAGAACCGGAACTGACGGGTACCGCCGCCCACCTCGGTTCGCTTCCCCGCCGCCGCAGGCGGGCCGCGGTCACGGGTTTGTTCCTCTTCGCCGCCTCGGTCGTGGCTGCGTCCGCGGATCCGTTCGCGCAGGCGCTCCTGGGTACCGGCGAACGGTGGGGGATCGACCGGTTCCTGCTCGTGCAATGGCTGGCCCCGCTGGCTTCGGAGGCCCCCGAGTTCATCATCGCGATCCTGTTCGCCTTGCGAGGCCGGAGTTCCGCCGCGATGGGCACGCTGATCTCGAGCAAGGTTACCCAGTGGACGTTGCTCGTCGGCAGCCTGCCGCTGGCCTATCTCGTCGGCGGTGGTGGCTTCGCGCTCCGGCTCGATCCGCGTCAGCTCGAGGAACTGCTGCTCACCGCGGCCCAGACGGCGCTCGGCGTCGGCACGCTGCTGACGTGCGCGTTCCGCGCCCGGGCGGCGGCGCTCGTGCTCGTGCTCCTCGCCGTGCAGTTCGTCGTTCCCGGGCAGCGCGCTCGGCTCGTCCTTTGCGGCGTGTACGGCATTTCGGCCCTCGTCGCCTTCGTGGCCGGCCGCCGCCGCGTCCTGCCAACGCTGGCTGCACCCTTTCGCAAGGACGCTTCCGCCGATGCCCGGTGATGCGGGCCGATCAGGCCGAAACGGGTCGCAGCGTCCACGTGACGACGTAGTAGAGCACGCCGTACGGGTCGTCGACGTAGTGCACCTCGGTGCCCGCCACGGCGCGGCCCGCGTGGTGTACGGCCGCGCCGAGGACGTGCAACGCCGGGCGGCCCTGCATTAGCAGTTCCTCGGCCAGCGCGGAATCGAGGCGTCGCAGTGCTTCGGGCTCTCCCCGTTCGAGTGCCTGCACGACCGATGCGTCGAACGCCTCGGCGCGCTCGTCGAAGTACCCGGGCGCCTTCGGCGTGCGGCTGGCGCTGCCGTCGGCCATGACCAGCAGTGCGACCCGTTCGTCACCGGTGGCGACTTCGGCTCCCGCGAGGTCGCACGAAGCCGCGTCGGCGTTCGCGGCGATCGCCTGCCACTCGACGCGGCCGGTCCACCCGGCTTCGGACAGCAGTCGCCGCGCGACGTGCAGGCTCCCGGGGGTTTCCTCGGCCTCGGCCGGGAGTTCTCCGACGCGCCAGGTGCCGCTCGCGCGTCCGACGACGACGACGGTGTCGGGTGAGTCGCACAGCAGCCGATCCAGCGCCGTCCCGCACGCGGTCCGCAGTGCGGGAACCGAGTCGTGCCCGCCGCCGAGTTCCCGCAACAACAACGGGGGATGGGGACACACCGCCGCCGAAACCAACGCGCGGGTCACGCCAGCCCCCGCACGGTGCGCGCCGGGGCCCGGGTGCCTTTGATCGTGGCCACCATGTCGAGGACCCGCCGGGTCTCGGGCACCTGGTGTACCCGGAAGACGCTGGCCCCGAGCCACGCGCACACCGCCGTGGCGGCCAGGGTCCCCTCGAGCCGCTCGCCGACGGGCAGGTCGAGCGCTTCGCCGACGAAGTCCTTGTTGGACAGCGACACGAGCACTGGCCGGCCGGTGGCGACCAGTTCGCCGAGCCGACGGGTCACCTCGAGCGAGTGCCAGGTGTTCTTCCCGAAGTCGTGCGCCGGGTCCAACAGCAGGCTTTCCGGCCGCACACCGAGGTGTTCCGCGCGCTCGGCCTGGGCAGTCGTCCGGGCGAGCACGTCGGCGATCACATCCGGGTAGTCGACGCGGTGGGGTCTGGTGCGCGGGCTGACGCCGCCCGCGTGCGCGCACACGAGCGCGACGTCGAACTCGGCCGCGACCCGCGCGAGTTCCGGGTCGAACCCGCCCCAGGCGTCGTTGAGGAGGTCGGCGCCGGCCTCACAGGCGAGCCGGCCGACCTCGGCACGCCAGGTGTCCACGCTGATGACCACATCGGGGTAAGTGGCCCGCACGTTCGCGACGAAGCCGACGACCCGATCGATCTCCTCGGCGGTCGTCACCTCTGTCCCCGGCGCCGCTTTGACCCCGCCGATGTCGACGATCTCCGCGCCTTCCGCGATCACCTGGTGCACGCGGTCGTACGCGGCTCGTTCGTCCCACGTCGCACCCTTGTCGTAGAACGAATCCGGGGTGCGGTTCACGATGGCCATCGTGAGGAGCCGGGTGGCGGGGAACTCGTGCTTACCGAGTCGAATCATGCTCGGCGAGTCCTCTCGGTCGGCGACAGTCCTGTGTGGTCGGTGCGGCCGGACGGCGGGATGCCGGCCGGCGCCGCGCGACCGGTTCGCTCGTGCGTTCGTGTGGCACACCCCACCATAACGGTCCGGCGGACACTTGTCATGTGTCCACTGGACCGCTATGGTGGACGTTGTGAGTGACCGGTGGACACGTAATGAGGTCGCCGACTGTATGCACAAGGAGAGTTACTGTGAGTAAAGTCATTGTCGTGACCGGCACCGCGAGCGGGCTGGGGAAGGCCACCGTGGAGAAGTTCTCGGCCGAAGGCTGGGACGTCGTCGCCACCGTGCGCAAGGAAGCCGACCTGAAGGTGCACGACGGGAACCCTCGGGTGCGCACGCTGCTGCTCGACGTGGACGACGAGGGCGCGGCGGCCGGGTTTGCCGAGGCGGCGCTGGCGGCGTTCGGGCGGGTGGACGCGTTGGTCAACAACGCGGGTTCTTATCAGATGGGACCGCTCGAGGCGTCGACGATGGAGCAGGTGCACGGCCAGTTCCAAACGAACGTGTTCGGGTTGATCGCCGTCACCAAGGCGTTTCTCCCGACGTTCCGGGCGCAGCGGTCCGGAGTCGTCGTGAACATCTCGTCCTTGACCGCGGAGCAGGGTTACCCCTACAACGCGGCCTATGCGGCGTCGAAGGCGGCGGTGGCGACGTTGAGCGAGGCGTTGTCCATGGAGCTGGCCGAGTTCGGGATCGTGGTGCGCGCCATCATGCCTGGCCAGCACGCGACGCGGATCTTCACGAAGATCGACGCGGCGGCGGAAGTGCCGGAGGACTACCAGGCCGGCATCGCGTCGTTCTTCGGTGCTACGCCGATGACCGGCTCGTCGCCGTCCGTGACCGCCGATGCCGTCTATCGCGCTGTCCTCGATCCCGCGCCGGAGCAGGTCCGCGTCTACACGGGGCCCGACTCGGAGGCGATCCCGCACGCCAAGCGGATCCTCGGCCCGCAGGAGTACTGGCGCGAGTTCCGGGAAGCCGCGGTGGGCCGGCCGAGCGCGCTGTTCAGGACTCTGGTCCCGGCGCCCGGGTCGGAACCGCTTCAGCGCGACGTCTGATCGGGGCACAATCCGCCCCGGCTGCCTTTTCCCGATTCAGCACCTTCGACCGTCATCTTTTTCTCACCACACATTCCCGAGGAGTTCCGCCATGTCAGGTCCGTTCATCTTCGTCGCCACCAACAAGGTCCTCGACGGCAAGATCGAGGACGAACAGCGTCGCGTCCCGGGCTGGATCCGGTTCATCCAGGACAACGAGCCGCGCACCATCGGTTTCCACGAGTACCGCAGCGCGGACGGCACCGAGGTGGAGTACATCCAGATCCACCCGGACACCGACTCGTTCGAGCACCACGTGCGCGTGCTCAGCGACCTCGTCAACCCGTCCTGGAAGGAAACCCTCGAAGGCACGACCGCCATTCGCATGTACGGCCGCCCGACCCAGGCGATCCTCGACATGCTGGAGGCGCTCGCGGGCGCGGGAATTCCGGTGACCGTGTTCGACGAGCACCTGGGCGGGTTCACCCGGCTGCAGGGCTGACAAACGGGTTACGGGTGTCACCTCGCTCGTCGGCCGCACCGGTTCTCGCCGGCGCGGCCGGGACGTCGGTGTGGTCAAGCGCGAGTCCAGGAAAGCGGGCTGACCTCGATCGCGCACCCGACCCCGTCGGGCACCACTTCGGTCAGCAGCACCCGGCCCGTTTCGGGGTCCAAATAGGACCGCTCGACCAGGGTGCCGGTCAGCGCCCGCGTGATGGTCGGGCACCCGTCGGTCCACGGGTCGGGCGCCACGGCAAGGACCGCACCGCTTTCGGCGGCGACCGCGTGGTGTCCGCGTTGCTCCACCCCCGGGTAGAGCGGGCGCGCCGCGAGGTCCGCGGGTGGCGTGGTTCCGGCGGACCCGGGACGCCGCGCCGGTGCGGCGGCCGACAATCGGCCGCGACGCAACCCTTCGCGACGGGCGGCGGTGGCGCCGATATCGGGCTCCCGGCCGGACAGCACGACGCCGTACATCTGCTCGGCTTCCGCGGCTGTGAACCGCCCGTGCCGGACGTCGAGCGCCACCCGGGTGGGTTCACGGTCGAGCGGATCGCCGTAGCCGCCACCGGAACCCAGCCGGAACTCGAGTGCGTCGCCTTCGCCGACAACGACACCGCTGCTCTTGCCTGCGAGGTCTTCGGCCGGCCTGTCCTCATGGTGCAGGAGGAATTCGCTGGTGGCGCCGGGGCTGCCGCCGGCGACGCCGGCGAGCGGGAACTCCTCCCGGATGGCCAGGAGCGAACCGCTGAACGACTTCGTGCCGTGCGGGCGGAACTGCATGTGACATCCGGCGCCGCCGCGGTTTCGCCCTGCGCCGTAGGCGCCGGCTCGCATGCGTTTGAAATCCACCAGCAGTGGGTGCCACCACTCGAGCATTTCGACGTCGATGGCTTCGAGAATCGGTTTGCGGGCGACCATGAACGTCCAGAGGTCGGTCCCGTCGCGATCGTGGCCGGCGGAGTTCCCGGCGAGGGAGCCGTCCATCATCATCCAGCCGTTCGGCGTTCCGTTCGGCGTCAGGTACGACCAGATCTGCAGGGCCATGGCCGAAACCGCGAGTGGGCCGCACAACAGGTGGCTCGCCTCGACCGGATCCGACGCCGTCAACGCCAGCATGAGGCACTGCTGTGCCGCCGTCGTCGCGTTGATGGCGACGTCGATGTGTGCCGAGGCGATCGGCGCGGGTGGCTCCGAGTTCACGATCGTCCCGGGTGGGCAGCGGACCGTGATCGGGCCGAACATGCCCTGGGTGAGGGGAAGGTCGAACGCCAGGACATCGGTGCTGTCGCCGACGAGGATGGCTTCGATGATGTGCGGCTTGGAGTTGAAGAAGTGGTCGGTCTGCGGCGGGGCGCCGGCGAAGTCGAACTCCAGCTCGTCATCGGCGACAGTGAGCTTGCACGGGACCGGGTATAACTCACCGTGCCATTCCGTCCAGCTGGTGTAGCGGTACACGCCGTCGGCCAGTGCCGAGATCCGTCGCCGCATCTCGCGGTCGGCGAGCGCCTTCAGCTCGCCGACGCCATGCAGGAAGGACTCGACACCCATTCCGGTGGCGATTTCGAGCAGCTTGTCCCGCGCGACGGAAACTCCGGCGATGAGGCTGCGCATGTCCATTTCGACGACGTCGGGTACCCGGACGTTGTTGAGAACGACGGCCCAGATCTCACTCTGCTCCACCCCCGCCCGGGAGAGGTGCACCGGAGGAAGCCGGAGCGCTTCCTGGTAACAGTCGACGGCCTCGGGGGACCACGAGCCGAACACCATCCCGCCCATGTCGAGCATGTGGCCGGAATTCACCACCCAGGCGATCAGCTCCTCGCCGTGGAACACGGGGAGCTGGATCAAGACGTCCTGCGCGTGCAGCCCGCCGCCGTGGTGCGGGTCATTGGCGAAAAAGAGGTCACCCGGCTGCAGGGTTTCGCCGTGTGCCTCGAGCGTCGCTCGCACGGCGTGGCTGCAGACTCCGAAGTGGTGGGTCAGCGCGCCGCCGGCGACGATCAGGTCGCCGTTGGCTTCAAGCAGCGTGCTCGAATAGTCGCGGGATTCGGAGATCACCGGGCTGATCGCCGTCCGCTCGATGGTGATCGCACCCTCCTCGGCCGTCGCCTGCAGGCGCGACCGGAGGATTCCGAGCGCCACGGGATCCAGGCCGATGTGCCGGTGCTCGCTCGTCGTCACAGGGAAATCCTCACGTCGATGGTCCGGTAGGAGTCCAGGTGGGCCGTGCAACCCGGCGGGAGCCAGACGGTCGTGTCTCTGGCGTCGACCACAGCCGGCCCGGTGATCGTGTGTCCGGGCCGGAGGTCTTCACCACGCACCACCGGCGTCTGCCGCGGCCTCGTGGTGGAGCCGCCGAGGATCGGCCGTCGCGAGTGGACCGGCGCCGGGCCGGACTGGCCGGCGGGCTGAGCGGTCAGGCGGGCACGGGTGGTCGCGCCGACCCCGGTCGCCTTGAGCGCCGCGATTTCGACCGGTGCGCCGGACACCAGCGCGCCTTCGCCGTAGCGCGCCGAGTACTCCGCGATGAACCGGTCGCGGACGGCGAGCTGGCTGGCGGTGTCGAGGCCGCCGGAGAACTCCACCGGCAGTTCGTAGCGCTGCTTGGCGAACCGCAGTTCGGCGCCGACCGTGATCGAGGTGGCCGCGGCGGGCACGCCGTCGGCGGCGAGGTCGGCGCTGACCGCGGCCACCAGATCGTCGACCACGGCGCCGAGCTCGCGTGGGTCTCCCTGAATGGCGAAGCCGACCGACTGCGTGCGCTCTCGGCGCACGTCGGACGTGGCGGCGCCGAAGGCCGAGAAGACGGATGCCAGCTCAGGCACCAGCACCCGCCCGATGTGCAGTTCCCTGGCGATCGACACGCTGAACAACGAACCGCAACCGCCCATGCTGATGAGGGTGAACGTGCGCGGGTCGAAGCCGCGTTCGGCGAACCGGGCGCGCAGGGCTCGGACCATCCCGGCTTCGGCGACTTCGCGGATGCCGTGTGCCGTTCGCTCCGCGTCGAGGCCGATGTTCTCCCCGAGCCGGGCGCACGCCGCCACCGCGGCTTCGCGGTCCAGCTCGATCTCACCGCCGAGGAAGCGGGCGGGGTCGAGGTAGCCGAGCACCACGAGCGCGTCCGTGACCGTCGCTTCGGTGCCACCGCGGCCGTAACAGGCGGGGCCGGGCTGCGCGCCCGCGGATTTCGGGCCGACGCGGAGGATACCGAGCGGGTCGATCCAGCCGACCGATCCGCCGCCGGACCCGACGGAGTCGATGTCGATCATCGGTAGCGCGGTCCAGACACCCATGAGGTCACCGCGAGTCCGCCGGCTCGGCTCTCCGCGGGTGATGAGGGAGACGTCGAACGAGGTGCCGCCGACGTCGCCGGTCACCGCATCCGTGACACCGGTTGCTTCGCAGACGGCGAGCGCGGCGACGACCCCCGCGGCGGGTCCTGATTCCGCGAGCGTGGCGGGTACGCGGCGCCCTTCGGCGATCGAGATCACCCCGCCGCCCGAGTGCACGAGCATCGGCGGATGGGGCAGGCCGAGCTCGGCGAGCTCGCGGGCGAGGGCTTCGACCCCGTTAAGCGCGCCCGAGGTGTAGGCGTTGAGGAGCGCGTACTGCGTCCGGTCGTACTCGCGAATCACCGGCAGGAGCGCCGCCCCCGACATCACCGGCAGGTCCGTGAACTTGAGGGCCAAGGCTTCGGCCGCCGCGCGTTCGTGGCTGTCGTTCACGTGCGACCAGAGGAACGAGACCACGAGCGCTTCCACGGCGTATTCCGTCACCAGCCGCTCGGCGGCCACCAGCAGAGCGGGCACGTCGAGTTCCCGCACCACGCGACCGAGCCGGTCGAGGCGTTCGGGCACACCGGCGATGCACTCGGGATCGACGAGGGACTCGGGCGGCACCAGCCATCCGTCGTGCGCGGACCGGATCCCGCGAGCGATGGGCACCAGGTCTTCGAATCCTTCGGTCGTGAGCAGCCCCACACGCCGGCCGGTGCGCGAGGCGATGGCGTTGGTGACCGCGGTCGTCCCGAGTCCGAATCGGACAACCCGGGGCAGCAGCTCTTCGAGCGTCGTGCCGGCTCGTTCCGCCACGAGCCGGCGCCCGGTGAGAACCCCGCGACCGAGCTCGCCGTGGGTGCTCGCCGCCTTCGCCCGCCAGATCCGGGTGTCGTCGGCCAGCACGACGTCGGTGAAGGTGCCGCCGACGTCGACTCCGATGCAGGCGGCGCCGATCGGATCGGATGTGTGCGTCATCTGGACCTCGCTGATCAGTGGAGGTGGTCGTGCGGCAGGCCGGCTTGCCCGCCGCCGAACGCGGGCGGTTCCGTCCGGCGCAGCTGGAGGAAGTCCTCGCGGGTGATCTCATCGGCGCGCCGGGTCAGCTCGACGAAGTCGTCGGTGGCGACGAACCACCGGCCCGAGAGGGCGTCGGCCCGTCCCGACGCGAGGTACACGGCGGCTTCGCCGGCAAGGCTCGCCGGCGAGTAGGTGAGCGTCTTCAGCAAGCCGCCGAGCCAGCGCGAGCCCTCGGGCGAACTCCGGATGTCGTGGTGCATCCGGGTGTCCACGGAACCCGGATCCAGAGCGAACACCGCGATGCCGTGGCCGGCGGTCTCGGCCGCCAGGCTGTCGGTCAGGCGGACCAGGCCCGCTTTCGCGGCGGCGTAGGAGCTGTTGTGCGGGAACGGTTCTCCCGCCGTGCTGGACACGATGTTCACGATCCGACCACAGCCGGCCCGCACCATGCCCGGGAGCACCGCCGCGCTGCAGACGACCGGGCCGCGGAGGTTCACGGTGACGTCGCTCCACCACGCTTCGGCATCGGTCTCCCACAACCGGCCGAACGCCGTGTTGCACCCCGCGTTGTTCACGAGCAGGTCGATCTCGCCCCACTCACCCCGGACCTTCGCCACGGCGTCGGCCACGGCCGCCGCTTCGGTCACGTCCGCGGTCACCGCCATCGCTCGTCCACCCGCCGACCGGATGAGGCGGGCCGTGGTCGTGACCGTCGCCTCGGAGCGCCCGAGGACGGCGACCGCGGCCCCGGCTCTCGAGAGCGCTTCGGCGATCGCCCGCCCGATTCCGCGCCCGCTGCCGGTCACGATGGCCACGTGACCACTCAGGACAGTGCCGGGGTCGACGGGGGTGCGGTGTGTGCGTGGGTCGCGGGCGATCACAGTTCGGTGGCGGTGGGCAAGTTGGCTCCGGGCGGCTCGGAAAACGGGTAGTCGCCGTCGATCCAGGCGAGTTCCCAACGCCGTCCGGTGACGCGCCAGCCTTCCGGGCGCTTGTGCCACTGGTCGTGGTAGGTCCCGACCAGGCTGTACAGACGAACGTTCCCATCGGCGTCGAGCACACCCTGGGGGTTGTACACCTTGGACTTCGTCGTCGCGTGAGTCCGGTCCGGTGCGAACCGGATCAGCACGTTCGCGTAGATGTGGAAGTCGTGCGGGAGGTTGTGGTGGTTCTTGAAATACGCCTTCATGGTCGGCCAGTCGCGGGTGCCGCCGCCGAGTTTCGTGAAGTCGAAGGTGGTGTCCGGAGCGAACACCTCGTCGAGCGCGTCGAAGTCCTTTTCGTCGAATGCGTGGACGTACAGGGCGATGCGGTCCTGGATCTCCAGCCGATCCGCGATCTCGTCAAGGGCGTAGGACATGTTCCGGTACCTCCGGGTGGGTGTGCTGACGGCGTCGGGTGGGCCTCAGCCGATCCGCCAGATCTTCGTGAAGAGCGCGGCGTAGTCGGCGGGGTAGATCGGCGGGTCCTGGGCGCCCGCGGGAACGGTGTCCCGGGTCAGGATGGTGGGC
Organism: Amycolatopsis sp. NPDC049253; assembly: GCF_040678995.1. Lineage (NCBI taxonomy): Bacteria > Bacillati > Actinomycetota > Actinomycetes > Pseudonocardiales > Pseudonocardiaceae > Amycolatopsis > Amycolatopsis sp. NPDC049253. The sequence continues at coordinate 57,305 of NZ_JBFAQX010000042.1, forward strand.
GTGCCGGCCACCTCGTTGTGCGGCTTGCCGGATTCCTTCGCCCGCAGGATTCCGTCGAGCAGGAACCACCCGGTGATCTCGGAGTTCTCCTGCGACAGCCACCACGCCGCTGATCCGGCGACCACGGCCTGGATCGCCGTCGAGTCCGGCTGGGCGCCGAACACCTTGACGTCGGTCATCCCGGCGGCTTGCAGTGCCGCGGGAACACCGACGCCGAGCGAGCCGATGAGAGCGTAGACGTACTTCGCCGAGGGGTCGGCTTGCAGCGTCGACACGATGGAGCCGGTGGCGGCGGGCGTGCCGACTTCGCTGTTCTGCAGGGTCTTCACGGTGACACCGCACTTCGGGCAGTGCGCCTGCAGAGTTTCCTTGAACTTGTCGGCTTCTGCCTGCAGCACAGGGAACTGCAGGCTCACGACCACCACGTCGGTCGGGACGCACCCGGCGTCGCGCAGCACTGTGTAGGCGTTCACCTCGCCGATGTCCGCGTATTCGGTGGCGCCGTTGTTGACCACGTCGGGCCCGGTCTGGTCGTTCGGCGTGTCCGAGGCCGCGTTGAGCGCCGTGAGGATCCCGGCTTTCCGGGCGGCCGACAGCGCGTTCCTGATCGAGTCGCTGGACGTGGAGCCGATGATCGCGGTCGGGTGCTCGGCGATGGCCTGCTGCCACTTCGCGTTGAGGTCTTCGACCGAGCCGTCGGTGATGAGGACCTTGCCGGCCCAGCCGATCGCGCGCGCCGCCGCGACTGTGGCGTTGGCGGTGGTGACGTCCTGGGGGAGGCTGCCGTTCGAGATCTGGATGACGCTGCCGCCCGGGTCCGGCCGGCGGGCCAGTGCGGTCAGTTCCGACGGTAGTGTCGTGGCCGGTTTCGTGTACGGCGCCAGGAAATCGCCCACCTGCTCGAGACAGGCTTTCGTTTCGGCTGTCACGGCGGAGGGCGCCGCGTCTGTGGGCCCGGTGCAGGCCGCGGTCGCGGTCATCGCGGCGAGGGACAAGAAGGCGAGAAGACGGGCCGGGTGGTGCTTTCTCGTGGAGAACATCGTTGTCCTCTCCGTGCGGCGGCGGTGTCGGGGGCTCGGACGCCCTCGGGCTGACTCGGCCTGGTTCGAACCGGCTGAACGTAACTAGGACTATGATTAGCCTCTTCTGGGTTCGGCGTCAACTGTCCTCTGTGGCCGGGTTCTCGACCGCACCGGAAGGGGAGGAGAAACGGGCCCGCAGTGCGGCCCGGGTCCACTCCTCGTCGGCGGCGATCTTGGGCTCGACCCGCAGCGCCACCCCACCGTCGGCCGCCAGCACCTGGCCGGTCAGCCACCGGCTGCGCGTGCTTGCCAGGAACATGACGACGTCGGCGATGTCGTCCGGTCGCGCGATGCGGCCGAATGGGATGTGCGAAGCCGCTTCGTGTCTGAACCGCGGGTCGGCCAGAGCCGCGGCGGTCATCTCCGTTTCGACGATTCCGGGCGCGACGGCGTTGACCCGGATGCCGCTCTGGGCCAGTTCCAGTGCCGCGGTGCGGATGAGCATCTCGGTTCCGGCCTTCGCGGCACCGTAGGCGCTCAGGCCGCGCTGGCCGAAGCGGGCGTTGACCGAGGTGATCGCGACAACGGTGCCGCTCGTGCCGTGGTCGAGCATGGTCCGGGCCGCGGCTCGCAGGCAGAAGAACGTTCCGTCGAGCTGCACGTTCAGCACGCGGCTCCAGCTCGCCGCTTCGAGCGAGACGATCGGCTGCACGTCGACCACCGCGGCGCACGTGACGAGGCCCTGGATCGGGCCCAGCGCGCCGAACGCCCGGTCGACCTCGCCGGCGTCGCCGACGTCGACGACGTGGGACCGGCCGCCGACCTCGTTGGCGACGGATGTGGCGGCGCGGGCGTCGGAGTCGAGGATCGCGACGGTGGCGCCGGCGCCACGCAGCGCGTGTGCGACCCCGCGCCCGATTCCGGACCCGCCGCCGGTGACCACGTGCAGACCGCTGAGGCGCATCGATTCTCCGTTCTCACGGGGCCTGGTGGCCCGTGCTGCTCGAGGTGGTGTTCACGACTTCCGGATTTCCCTGTGTCCACAGGACTTCCGGGCGCAGGTGCGAGATCCGGCGTTCCTCGGCCGTTTCGAGGAGGGCCACGTGGTAGACGCCGGTCACCGTGTACAAGGGTGGTTCGCAGGCGAAGCGCGCGTGGTGTGCGTGGTAGTAGGCCGAACCCGTGGTTCCGGTGATCCGGACGTTGGTGATCACGTGCTGGGTCCGGTCGGGCAACGGCGTCGGCCTACCAGCTGTATGGCGTGGAACAGTGGCGCACCACCACCGCCTACGACGGTGACCGCACCACCACCATCCCACCCCACGGCGGGACCGCCAGCAGCGTCGTCACCAACGGCCTGGGACAGAAAGTCCAGCTGGCGCAGTACAAAGACCCGGCCCACACCAACCCCGGTGACCCGGCCGACGTCACCAGCTACACCTACACCCACGACGGTCAGCTCGCCTCGACCACCGACACCACCGGCCACAACACCTGGACCACCGGCTACGACCTGCTCGGCCGGAAAGCCTCGGCCACGGACCCGGACACCGGTGCCAGCTCCTTCACCTATGACAACGACGGCCGGATGCTGACCAGCACCGACGCCAGCGGCCGCACGCTGGCCTACACCTACGACAACCTCGGCCGCAAAACCGCCGAATACCAAGATTCCACCAGCGGAACCAAGCTCGCGTCGTGGACCTACGACACGGTGCTGAAGGACAAGCCCGCCAGCTCCAGCCGCTTCGCCGGCGGTAAGACCTACACCAACACCGTCGCCAGCTATGACACCGCGGGCCGGGTCACCAACTCCCGGTACACCATTCCGATCACCGAAACCGGGTTCGGCGGCAACTACTCGTTCTCGTGGCGCTACGACACGCTCAGCGATGTGCTGCTGTCCTTCGGCAGCCCCGCCGCAGGCGGTTTGGCCGACGAGTCCATGCTCACCGACTACGACGCGCTGGACAGCCCGACCACCTTGGACGCCGTCGGAAGCGGCGGCACCCTGCTGGTCTCCGAGACCGACTACAACCCCTACGGGCAGGTCCTGCGGACCAACTACCAGGACCCGACCCTGCCCAACCAGATCTCGGTCACCTACACCTACGCCGACGGCACCAACCGCCTGGCCACGACCCTGGCCGAGCGGGCCACTACGTCGAACTTCATGATCGCCAACCGCTTCTACAACTACGACGCGGCCGGCAACACCACCTCCATCGCCGACACCCCCCAGGGCGCCGCGTCCGATACCCAATGTTTCAGTTACGACTACCTCCAGCGCGTGACCCAGGCCTTCACCCCGGCCTCGGGTGACTGCGCCAGCACCCCGAGCGTCACGGGCTTGGGCGGTGCCGCACCGTACTGGACGTCGTGGACCTACGACTCGACCGGTAACCGCCTCACCCAAACTCAGCACGACACCACCGGCGACACCACCGCGACGTCGACCTACCCGGCCGCCGGGCAGCCCCAGCCGCACGCGATCCAGGCCCTGGACACCACCGGCCCGAACGGCAGCACCCACTCCGACTACACCTACGACCCGGCCGGGCGCACCCTCACCCAGGGAACCGGCGACACGCGCCAGACCTTCACCTACGACGGCGAAGGCCACGTCGCCACCGCCACCGATTCCAGCGGCCACGTCTCCAGCTACACCTACGACGCCGACGGCAACCTCCTGCTGACCAAGGACCCGACCGGCACCACGCTGACCCTCAACGACCTGGAGCTGTTCCGCGCGACCGGAACCTCGAGCACGGTCGGTACCCGGTTCTACACGTTCAACGGCGCACCCGTCGCCGAGCGCAACGCCAAGACCGGGCTGTCGTGGTCGATGACCGACACCCAGAACACCACCTACGCCACCGTCAACGCCGACACCCTCGCCGTCACCCAACGCCGCCAGGACCCCTACGGCGTGGCCCGCGGCCCGGCTCCGTCCACGTGGCCGGACAAGCACGGCTACCTGGGCGGCTACCAGGCCACGACCGGTCTGACCCATCTCGGGGCGCGTGAGTACGACCCCCTGACCGGGCGCTTCACCACCGTCGACCCGGTGCTGAACACCGATAGCCCGCAGCAGATGAACGGCTATTCCTACGCCAGCGACGACCCGGTGGGCCAGTCCGACCCGACCGGGCTGTGCTCGGGCCCCGACGGCGCCTGCCACCTGCCCGGCGGCAAACTCGGCGGCGGCGACGCCTGCCGCAACGGCGGCTGGAGTTGCGGCGGGAAAAGCGATCTGGACTCGAACATCTGCGGCTGCAGGGCGAGTCAACCGCATCCTGCCAACAACGGAACTCCGCCCTCCGGCGGGCACCAGCAGCCAGGGCAAAAGCCCCGCGGCGCATCAGGCGGTGGGTCGCGCGGCGGGTCGGACGATGACAATGATTCAGGCTTCGGCGGCTTTTTGAGCGGCGTTGGACATTTCTTCGCCAAAGCGGGCGAGGCCCTATACGAGTACTCCGGCGCGAAGGACGTCGTAGACGGCTGCTTCCGTGACCCCGACGTCCTCGGATGCCTCAAGGGCGCTGCCGAGGTCGGGATCTTTTTCGTGCCCGGCGGTGCCGAGGCCAGGGGCGCCGAACTTGCCATCGTCGGCGGTGAACACCTCGCCGAGGCCGGGATCGAGGCCGAAGGCCGAGCCGCCGAGGAAGAGCTTGCGGAATCCTGCGAGATCCCGGCCAACAGCTTCGCCGGAGACACCCCCGTGCTCATGGCCGACGGGTCGAAGAAGCCGATCGAGGACATCAAGGTCGGCGACAAGGTCCGCAACGCCCAACCCGACAACAGCAACACCGAGATCCACACGGTCACCGCCGTGCACATCACCGACACCGACCGCGACTTCACCGACGTCACCATCACCACCCCAGCCGGCCCGAAGAAGATCACCTCCACCGCCCACCACCTGTGGTACGACGTCACCACCCACACCTGGACCGATGCCACCAACCTGAAGCCCGGCGACCTGCTCGACACACCCGGCGACGGCCACGCCGCCATCCAGACCCTCCACCGTTACAGCAGCAGCTTCCGCACCTACAACCTCACCCACACGTACTATGTACTCGCGGGCACCACACCGGTACTCGTTCACAACACCACCTGTAAAATCGATGGGGTCGCCGAAGACTGGGCGCAAAAGGCGTTCCACGTGAAGGTTCCGGGTAAGGGTAGTGACGGTGAAGTCTCGGTCTCGGCTGACGCGGAAGGAAATCTTCTCTTCAGGTCGACGTTCAGCGGAAAAGCTGACAAGGCTGCCATTGCCAAGGCGACGAAGGATTTCCAGGACCCTGCCTTCCGGAGTAAGGCGCTGCAGCAAGCGAGCAAAGGACTTGAATATCTGGAGAAGAACCATTCCTACAGTCGGCAGATCCCGGGCTTGAGAAACCTTGTGAACGCGCTTGGATAATGAATCCAGTTATCGCTTGCGGTCCGCCCTTGTCGAACAGGCGAGGGCGGACTGCTTATGTTTGAGAGGGAAACGTGAATCGAGCTCAAGTAATACAATTCTTCAAAAGTGGAAAATTGGGTGACTTCAACGTCGGTATGAGTCTTGCTGCAGTGCTGGAAGCAGTAGGAGATCCCGACGCCACGACGGGGCCACTCCCCGCTATATACGCCTACGGGGATATTCAATTGGGAATTTCACAACGGGAAATCCTTTGGTATATTGCCATTGAGTCGTCCGGGTCAGATGTGGTTATTCCTGGCCCGTGTGGAGCTAGGTGCATGGTGCAGAATTTCACGCGGTCGGAATTTATGAACGTGGCTCAATCTAGTGGGCGGATGGCGGTGAAATCTGAACCATTCGTCTCTGATGAGTATTGGTGGAATATCTCCGGGTCAGGAGTATTTGTCGAGTTTGACGAAGATGGCCTTATGGCTGCCGCTCACTACTCGGATCGGGCGCTTGCAGGCTAGGTGACAATGCGCGCACAGTGCTGCGGCCTTCGGTACCCGGGAAGCTTCATCGCTCGGCTGTGGGTGAGTCATCCTTGGGGCGACGGGGGGCAGTCGATCCAAGTACCGAGCTAGTGCTGCGTCACGCAACGTTGGGTAGGTAATCCGGGCGGCGGATCTTCGAGTTGACTGCGAAGTGACGCTTCGGGTGGCAATGGCGGTTG
>NZ_JBFAQX010000043.1:0-59691 GCF_040678995.1 Amycolatopsis sp. NPDC049253
AACGTGCCGGCCTTCCGTGCGGGCACGACGTTCAAGGACGTCATCTCCGGCACGAAGAAGCTGCCGAAGGCCACCGCCGTCAAGCGCACCACCACCGCCACGGCTGCCACCGCCTCCCGCGCGACCACCACCCGCGCCACCGCGGCGACCGGCACGCGTGCGGCTGCCTCGCGCACCACGGCGACCCGCCCGGCCACCACGCGCTCCACCACGACGCGCACCCGTGCCACCGCTGCGAAGCCGGCCGCCGCTGCGAAGCCGGCCGCCGCTGCGAAGCCGGCCGCCGCGACGAAGACCGCCGCCGCCAAGCCCGCCGCGACGCGCGCGAAGGCCGCCACCACCAAGGCTGCCGCCGCCAAGCCGGCCGCCAAGGCCACGGCGACCAAGGCCGCTGCCGCGAAGCCGGCCGCCGCCAAGCCTGCTGCGAAGAAGGCCGCTGCCAAGCCGGCCGCCAAGCGCACCAGCGCTGCGAAGAAGAAGTAACACCACCCCGGCGTTCACGCCGAGACGTGCACTTCACGGCAGGGCCCCCTCCCACTTCGGGAGGGGGCCCTGCCGTATGTGTGGGGTAGTTCTGGTCGGGTTGGGGTGCGGTGTTTGGGGCTGGGGAATACTCGGCTGGGCAGGGAACGTGCGGCGGACTGGGTCGGTCGCCCGGGGCGGCCGATGTGCCGGTGCGCGTGCTCTGGCCTGCGGGATCACTGATCGGCACAGGAATGGTGGGCTTGCGGGACCTAGGTTCTCCCAGTGCAGAACGGTGGACAAGAACGCGGCTGGATAAGCCGAGTGCTCGCCACGAACAGCGCGGCCAACCACCGTGGTGCGACATGGTGGCTAGGCATCGGGTTTGGGCTGCGTGCTCCAGTGGGGTGGCTGTCGCGCAAGGATCGCGAGGTAGGGGCAAGCGATCACTGGGCGCCCGCGCGGCTGCCTATGGTGGTGCGGCAGGGTGGCCAGGCATCGGGTTTGGCTGCGTACTCGCGGCGTGGCTGCCGTGCGAGCATTGCGGTGTAGGGGAAGCGGCGTCAGCGCGGGTGCTCACGGTGGTGCGACAGGTGGCCCGGCTGTGTGCTCCCGCGGGGGGTGGCTGCCGCGCAAGGATCGCGTTGCCGGGGCAAGCGGCGCCGGCGCGGCTGCCCACCTTGGTGCGACAGGGCGGCCAGGCATCGGGTTTGGGCTGCGTGCTCCCGCGGGGTGGCTGCCGCGCAAGGATCGCGAGGTGAGGGCAAGCAATCGCTGGGCGCCTGCCTGGCTGCCCACCTTGGCGCGACAGGTGGCCCGGCATCAGGTTTGGCCTGCGTACTTCCGCAGGGTGGCTGCCGTGCGAGCATTGCGATGTCGGGGCAAGCAATCGTTGGGCGCCCGGGCGGCTGTGGTAGATCACTGGGGCGGACAGGAGTCCCCTCATCGCCCGAGCGGGGCGCCGCGGAATGCGGGATGCGCAGTCAACTTCCAGCTTCCGATCAGTTGAATCGGCGCGCATCCCAAGGTGAAGACCCGACCTGGGGCAGCAGGTCTGCCGCACGGCGGCTGTCAGGACGCGGACTTGCGGAGGAAATGAGGGCGGTACTGCGCTTGCCTGGCACTCTTGATCCGCAGGAGTCCTGAGGCGCGACGTGCCGGAAATCGTGTGCTACCTGCATGTTCGCGCTCGCTGGTCACGTACGGGTGCGGACAGCAGGGGCGAGCGGCGGGGTGCGCTGCTGTCTCCGCGCGTCTGTCGAGGGAGCGGTTATGCCGGAACGACCCGGGGTGTCTACGGTGCGGGACCTGCGTGTTCGGCTGGTGCCGCGTGAGGTTGCGCGCGTGGTCGGGGGTGGGGTGTCGCCGCAGTCCTCTCGCCTTTGTCCGGGAGCTGTTGTGGCGGAACGGCGAGGTTGGGTGTGGTGAGCTGGGAACAGTGAGCCGCCTGCGTGCTTGCGCGCTCGGACCGCGCGGGTTGGTCGGAGGGATGCGGCCGCGGAGTTCCGTCGTCTTGCTGGAGTGGGTGCGGTCCTGTGCCGGAATGACCCGGGCCGGTGTGGCGTAGTGCACCAGGGATGGAGTGCCCTGCTTGCTCGCCTCGGGTCTGCGAGGTGGGGTGCTGCTGCGGGCTTCCCTTGTCGGCAGGGAGTAGGTGCGGGTGCGCCGGAAATGCTGTGTACCTGCATGTTCGTGGTTTCGGCTCGGTGCGGGGTTGGGCGAGCCGAGGTGGCGTGGTGCAGAGCAGGAATGGCTCAGGAGGCGCGAGACTTGCGGGACGTGGGGTTTGGTCCGTGGCCACGGTGGTGCGGCAGAAGGGGCGGGGACGCCGTGCCCTTCAATCGAGCGAAGGCTGCTGCCGCTCGCGAGAACTGGCGTGGAGCTCGGGTGTTCCTGTGCTCGAGCGTGGTCGGCAGGGCCGGAGAGACCGGGACGGCTGCACAGACCTTGCCGCACGTTGTCGTGTGCCTGCGGTCGGAGCGGTGTGGCGGAACCGGCGTCGGAGGCCAGACAAAGCCGGAGGGGGCCGTCGGGGTGGATCGGCTGCGGGGCAAGGCATCCGGGGCCGAGCCTGCAGATGTGGCCTGGAGCTGCGGATTCACTCCCCAGCACGAAGCGAAGAAGGCTCACCCGGGACCGTTGTCGCAGCAAGGAGTCCCGGCTCTGGGAGCAGCGCCAGGGCGTTGAAGGCCGCGGGGCGGCAGGCGGATTCAGTGGAACCGCGACAAGAAAGCCATGGCGAGCCTGAGCGCCTCTACCGACGCCCCCAAGCCGGTAGGCGGAGTGAAAACTTCACCTCACCCCCACCGCTTGATCGGCCGTTCGGGCGGAGTTGTGTACCCGTCGCCGGCACCCCGGGCGGGAATAGCCATCTCTATAGAATCCCCGCCAAGTCACCCCGCGAATAGCGACCCGCCCACTTTTCGAGCCCATTCGAACACCGCCATTCCCCGAAACGCGGAAGGGCCTCCCCGCGGCGGCGACAGCCGGCGGGGAGGCCCGAACAGAAGAACTGCGTCAGTGCCGCGAAGGGGCGGGTGCGGGCAACGGCGTCGGGTAGTAGTCCGCGCTTGCGAGGCGCGGGCCGACGTCACCGGAGGGCGGGAGGAAGGAAAGGACCCAGAGGGAGCCCTTCTTGCTGGGCACGACGCCTCCGCGGGCGGCGGCGAGCTCGGTGCCGTCGCGGTCGGCCAGGGCGCTGATCAGGTCCGGGATCACGCCGCCCTGGCTGGCGATCAACGGGGTGCCCCCGCCGCCGGCGATGGCGAGGAGGCGGGCGATCCCGAGGACCGGGTCGGGCCAGTAGCCCTCTTCCGAGAGGAGGTTCTCGTGGCGCACGTCGACGCCGAGGTCCTCCGCAACGCCCCGCACGGTCTGCACGCAGCGAAGCCGCGGGGCCGAGAAGACGCTGGTCGGGCCGAAGCAGGGCAGCAACGCTCGCAGGGCTTCGGCTTGGCGCTGGCCGGCGTCGGAGAGGGGACGCAGGTCGTCGTCGCCGGTCCAGTCGTCGCGTTTGCCCGCCTTGGCGTGGCGGACGAGCAGCACGGTGATCAGCGACACCGGCAGCGCGCAGAACTCGCGCAGCACGCGCACGTCCGCCTCGCGCGTGAGGAGCCGCTCGGCCGCGACCGGGTCGAGCCAGCGCAGCTCGTCGACCTCGTCGTTGGCCAGGAACGTCCCCGACACGGCTTCGCCGCTGAAGTAGTCGACGGTCTTCTTCAGCACGCCACCGCCGCCGCGGGCGGGCACGTCGTAGGCGCTCTGCGCGACATGGCGGCCCAGCACCACGCGGTAGCCGGTTTCCTCCCACACCTCCCGCACGGCCGTGGCGGCGAGAGTCTCACCCGGATCCACCTTGCCCTTCGGCAAGGACCAGTCGTCGTAACGAGGCCGGTGTACGAGGGCCACTTCGAACTCGTCGCCGGCACGGCGCCACAGCACCGCGCCGGCTGCGCGGACGTCCACGCTCATCCGGCGGCCCCGTGCAGCTTCGCGAGCTCCACCTGGTGATCGCGCACCTGCGAACCGGCGCCAGGAGAAGGCTGCCACTCGCCGCTGGCCGTGAGGACCCAGCACCGCGTGGTCGGGTCGAGCGCCGAGTCGAGCACGGCGTCGAGCTGCTGCGTGAGCTTCGTGTCCTTCACGCGCACCAGCGCTTCGATCCGGCGATCGAGGTTGCGGTGCATCATGTCGGCGCTGCCGATCCAGTGCGTGCCGCCCGCGCGGAAGTGGAACACCCGCGAGTGCTCCAGGAAGCGTCCCAGGATCGAGCGGACGCGGATGTTCTCCGACAGCCCCTCGACGCCCGGCTTCAGCGCGCAGATCCCGCGCACCACCACGTCGACGGGCACTCCGGCCTGCGAAGCGTGGTACAGCGCGTCGATCACCTGCTCGTCGACGAGCGAGTTGCACTTGATCCGGATCCCGGCGTCCTGCCCGGCGCGCGCGAGCTCGATCTCCTCGCCGATCGCGCGCACGATGCCGCGGCGGATGCCGTGGGGCGACGTGAGGATCGTGCGGTAGGTGTCCTGCCGCGAGTAGCCCGTGAGTACGTTGAACAGGTCGGTCACGTCCGCGCCGATGCTCGGGTCGGCCGTGAACAGGCCGATGTCCTCGTACAGCCGCGCGGTCTTCGGGTTGTAGTTGCCGGTGCCGATGTGGCAGTAACGCCGGATGGTCGAGCCTTCCTGGCGCACGATCATCGACACCTTGCAGTGGGTCTTGAGCCCGACGAGGCCGTAGACCACGTGCACGCCCGCGCGCTCCAGGGTGCGCGCCCACGTGATGTTGGCCTGCTCGTCGAAGCGCGCTTTGATCTCGACCAGCGCAACGACCTGCTTGCCGGCTTCGGCGGCGTCGATCAGCGCGTCGACGATCGGGGAGTCGCCCGACGTGCGGTAGAGCGTCTGCTTGATCGCCAGCACCTTCGAGTCGGCCGCGGCCTGCTCGATGAAGCGCTGCACGCTCGTGGAGAACGAGTCGTACGGGTGGTGCACCAGCACGTCGCCCTCGCGCAGCGTCGCGAACACGCTCTTGGGCGTCTCGCGCTCGCCGAACGCCGGGTGCGTCGCCGGCACGAACGGCCGGTCCTTGAGCTCCTTGCGGTCCACACCGGACAGCTGGTGCAGGCAGGTCAGGTCGAGCAGGCCCGGCACCTCGACGACGTCGGCCGGGTCCACCTCGAGCTCTCGCAGGAGCAGCTCGAGCATGTGCTCGCTCATGTCCTCGGCGACCTCGAGCCGCACGGGCGGGCCGAAGCGTCGCTGCGCGAGCTCGCGTTCGAGGGCCTGTAGGAGGTCCTCGTCGCGGTCTTCCTCGACCTCGAAGTCGGCGTTGCGGGTGACGCGGAACACGTGATGCTCCGTCACCTCCATGCCGGTGAACAGCTCGCCCAGGTGCGCGGCGATCAGCTCCTCCAGCGGCAGGAACGTGGCCGTGCGGCTGGTGCGTTCGGTCTCCACGCGCATGAGGCGCGGCACGTTGCTCGGCACCTTCACGCGGGCGAAGCGCTCCGTGCCGCCCTGCGGGTCGCGCACCGTCACCGCGAGGTTGAGCGACAGCCCCGAGATGTACGGGAACGGGTGCGCCGGGTCGACGGCCAGCGGCGTGAGCACCGGGAAGATCTGCTCCGAGAAGTAGCTCGACAGGCGCAGCTGGTCGGCGCCGGCGAGATCCGCCCAGCCGACGAGCTGGATGTCCTGCTTCGCGAGCTCCGGGCGCAGGTGGTTCTCGAACGCGCCGATGTGGCGCTCCACCAGGTCCTGGTTGCGCTTGGCGATGTAGTCCAGCTGCTCGCGCGGCGTGAGGCCGTCGGCGCTGCGCACGGACAGGCCGGTGTCGTCGCGGCGCTTCAGGCCGGCCACGCGGACCATGTAGAACTCGTCCAAATTGGACGCGAAGATGGCGAGGAACTTCGCCCGCTCCAGCAGCGGCTGCGATTCGTCCTCGGCGAGGGCGAGCACCCGCGCGTTGAAGTCGAGCCAGGACAGCTCGCGGTTGAAGTACCGGTCGTCCGGCAGCGACTCGACGGCGGTCGGCGCGGCGGAAGTGACGGCGGGCGGAGCCGAGGGCACGCCGCGGAAATCGTCGCCCGAGGCGTCGACCGCGGCCGAGGTGCGCCGGGCCGCGGGCCGGGCGGTCTCCGTGGCGGCGACGGCCGTGGCCGCGGTGGTCTTGCGGGCCCGCGAGGTTTTCACCGGCGCGGTTTTCGGCTCGCTCTTGGCGGTCTTGACCTTGCCGGCGGCGTTGGCGCCCGCCTTGGCCGCGGTCGCGCGGGCGGCCGTCGTCACCGCGTCCGCGGAAGCTGCGCTCTTGCTCGGAGGCGTCTTCTTCGCTGCGCTGGTGTGTCGTGCGGGGCTTCCAGGCGCCTCAGCTTTCGCCGCGCTGGCCCTGCGCCGCCGGGCGGGCTGTCCGTTCCGGGCGGGTGTGCTGGCGTCGTCTGTGCTCACGACGCCCATTGTTCACTACGAAGCAGCAGTTTGCGCAGACCGCGGTGAAGGTCAAATGAACACCTTCATCCCAACCGGATGGTTTCCTCGGGCAGCAGTGCCGCCGTGCGTTTGCCGACGCCGAGCGCGCGCACGTGCTCGAGATCGTCCGAAGTGTCCACGTCGCTGCGCAGCGACACCACCGCCCCGGCCAGCGGGACGGCTCCGGAATCGGTGTGCCGCTGGGCGGAACCGGCGCCGAACCGCGGGTCGAGCGGCGCGCCGGGAGCCGACAGCAGCAGCGTGGTGCCCGTGCCCTGGTGGTCGGCGACGAACGCGCGCCGCCCTGCTGCCTCGGCCAGCGCGTCGGCGAAATCGCCCGCGCGCAGGGCCGGCAGGTCGGCCTGCAGCGCGCCGACGATGCCGCCCGGTTCGCCGTCGCGCAGCAGAGCCGCACCGTGACGCAGCGCTTCGTTCAGCCCGCCGTCGCCCGGCTCGGTCACCAGCTCCACGCCGAGACCGGCCAGTTCGGACACCGCCGCCGGGTCCGCGGCCACGACGAGCACGCGCCGCACGCCGGCCACCGACGTGACGGCCGCCAGCGTGTCGTACGCCAGCGCCAGCACCAGCACGGCGTGCTCCGCCTCGCCGACCGCGCCACGCAGGCGCGACTTGCCCACGCGGGGGTGTTTCAACGGCACGACCAGGTCCACGTCCACCTGTCCATCTTTACCCGAAAGCTCCGCGGTGTGTGGTGAGCGCACCCTCCCTGGACTGCGTGAACCCCGGCGCGGCAGGATCTGCCGGAGTGGATCGTTCGGAGGAGGAGACTTGGCACGGCGTGAGAAGGGCGGCTTCTGGGTGGGGTTGGCCGCGTTCGTGTTCTACCCGCTGACCCGCATCGGGAAGCGGTCGTACATCGGCGCGGAGAAGATTCCGCGGCAGGGCCCGGCGGTGCTCGTGCTGAACCACATCTCCCACTTCGACCCGGTGGTGGACGCGGTGTTCGTGCACCGCCAGAAGCGCGTGCCGCGGTTCTTCCTCAAGGACAGCCTGCTCAAGGTCCCGGTTCTCGGGAAGATCGCGACCGCGTCGGGCCAGATCCCGGTGTCGCGCAACTCCAGCGCGGCGGGCGACAGCCTGCGGGCCGCGCACGAGGCGCTGGCCGAAGGCAAGATCGTCGTGATCTACCCCGAGGGCACGATCACGAAGGACCCGGCCGGCTGGCTCAAGGAGTCGTTCACCGGTGTCGCGCGACTGGCGCTGCAGAACGACGCGCCGGTGATCCCGATCGCACGCTGGGGCACCAACCAGATCTACAACGGCTACACGAAGAAGTTCACGCCGTTCCCGCGCAAGACCGTGACGCACCTGGTCGGCGATCCGCTGGACCTGTCAGCCTACGAGAACGCCAACCCGCGCAGCGCCTCCACGCTGCGTGAGGTGACCAAGCTGATGATGGACGAGGTCACCCGGCTGCTCGCCGAGATCCGCCAGGAGGAGCCGCCCGTGAAGAAGCCGGAGGACGGCGCCTGATGGCCGCCTTCGCCACCGACGTCCAGCGGGTGACGCTGCTCGGCGCCGGCTCGTGGGGCACGGCGTTCGCCAAGGTCCTCGGCGACGCCGGCCGCGACGTGACCATGTGGGCGCGCCGCGAGTCGGTCGCCGAGGAGATCACGACGCGGCATTCGAACGAGTCCTACCTGCCCGGCACCCGGCTGCCCGAGCGCATCACGGCGACGGCCGATCCGGCGGCCGCGCTCGACGGCGCGCAGGCCGTGGTGCTCGGCGTGCCCAGCCAGAGCCTGCGCGAGAACCTCACGGCGTGGCGGCCGCTGCTGCCGCCCGAGGCCATCCTCGTGAGCCTCGCCAAAGGTGTGGAGCTGGGCACGCTCAAGCGGATGAGCGAGGTGATCGCCGAGCTGGCGAAGGTCGACGCGGGCGAGATCGTGGTCGTCTCCGGGCCGAACCTGGCCCGGGAGATCGCCGCGGCGCAACCGGCCGCGGCGGTGCTCGCGTGTGCCGACCACGAACGCGCGGTGGCGATCCAGCGGGCGAGCTCGAACCAGTACTTCCGCCCGTACACCAACACCGACGTGGTGGGCTGCGAGCTGAGCGGCGCGTGTAAGAACGTGATCGCGCTCAGCTGCGGCATGGCCGCGGGCCTCGGCCTCGGTGCCAACACGATGGCGACGCTGATCACCCGCGGCCTCGCGGAGATGGCGCGCCTGGGCACGAAGCTCGGCGCCGACCCGCTCACGTTCGCCGGCCTCGCGGGCGTCGGCGACCTGGTGGCCACGTGCTCGTCGCCGCTGTCGCGCAACCGCACCTTCGGCGAACGGCTGGGCCGCGGCGACACGCTGGAGCAGGCGCAGGCCGCCACCGGCGGGCAGGTCGCCGAGGGGGTCACGTCGTGCTCGTCGATCCGAGAGCTGGCGCGCAGCCTGGGCGTGGACATGCCGATCACCGACGCGATGCACCGCGTGTGCCACGAGGGTGTGGACCCGCGTCGGGCCGGCGCGGAGCTGCTGGGACGTTCGCGGAAGCACGAGTGGAGCTGATCTCCCAGGGGCTGGGAAGCGGTTGACCGCCGAGGCCGGCGCTGGTTCGCTGTCGGCGTGACGATGTGCCTGATGACTGCGCGGCCGGGGTCCTGTGACCTCCGCCCGGTCATGCCGTCGTGTCGCTGTTGTCGGTGAACCCAGCCCCGGCCCAGCTTCTCCCCCCTTTCTCCTGCGAGGAACGACCATGTTCGCCGTCCCGGACAACACCCTGCTGCGTCCCGAGAACCCCGCCCTGCGCCACCCCGTGCGCGTCGCCCTCGAGGTGGCCGCCGACCGTGAACGGTGGGCGAACCTCCTGCGCTACGACCCCGACGAGCGCTTCTCCGCGCTCGTGGAACGCGGCGACGGCCAGGAGGTCTGGCTGCTGAGCTGGCTGCCCGGCCAGCACACCGACCTGCACGACCATGAGTTCTCGACCGGCGCGTTCACGGTCGTCTCGGGACGGCTGACCGAGACCGTCGCGCGCCGTTCGTCCGACGGCCGCGCGGTCACCGAGCTGCACGCGCTGGCCGCCGGGCAGTCGCGCGTGTTCGGGCCCGGGTACGTGCACGAGGTGCGCAACGACGGCCCGGACCCGGCCATCAGCGTGCACGTCTACCGCGACGGGCCGCGCGCCATGCGGCCGTACCACCTGGATCCGCTGGGTGGTCCGGTCCGGGACTGAGGTCTCAGCGGTCCAGGTCGCCGCGCAGGCGGAACTCCTCCTCGACGCGTTCGCGGGAAGCGCCGGTGGCGAGCAGGACCTGAAGCAGAACGCGGGCTTTGCGGGGGTCGAGCCAGCCGGCCATCGTCGCGCCGAGGCGGATCAGGCTCGACTCGGAGCCGTGGAAACCGTAGGTGCCGCGGAACGTCGTGCCCGCGCCGGTGCGTGAGGCGACGACGATCGGCACCTTCGCGTCGGCGATCACGTCCGCGGTCCCGCGCGAAACGTGGCCGACGCCGTTGGCCGCCATGACCACCCCGCGCGCACCGCCGCCGAGCACGAGCCCGAGCAGCTCGCCGGAGTCCGCGATGCCCGCTTCCAGCAACGGAACCAGCCCCGAGAAGTCCGTGTTTTCCACCGCAAGTGCGGCCGGACGTCCGCCGGCCGGGTGGAAATAGTGCACGGAGCGTTCCGCGACGAGCCCGAGCGGTCCCGCCGGGTGCGAGGAAAGCGCTTCGAGGTGGCTCGCGTGTGCCTTGCGCACCCAGCGCGCCGAGTGCACGTCGTCGTTGAACGCCACCAGCGCACCGCGCCCGCGGCTGCGGGGTTCGGCCGCGACGGTCAGCGCCGCCAGGAGGTTCGCGGGACCGTCGGGGCTCGGCAGGCTCGGGTTGCGCATCGCCCCGGTGACGACCACCGGCACGTCGTGGGGCCAGGTCAGCTCGAAGAAGTACGCCGTCTCCTCGAGGGTGTCCGTGCCCTGCACCACGACGAATCCCGCCGCGCCCGCCGCCACCTGCTTCAGACCCCAATCGCGGGTCCGCAGCAGTGTCTCGTAGTCCATCGACGCGCTGGAGATGCCGGCGAGCGTGGCCGCCGTGAGATCCATCGGCAGGTCGGTGCCGAGGTCGCCGAGCAGGTCCTCGGCGGTCAGCCGCGGCACCACCCCGGCTTCGATCGAGCGGCCGGGGGCCATGGAGATGGTGCCGCCCAGCGCGGCGACGGCGACAAGAGCACGAGTCATGCCCGCACTCTAGGAAACCTTCGCCGCCTGCAGGGTGTAGCTCGCCGCGAGGCGCCGCGGGTTCTCGCGCAGCCGCCATTCGCCGCCGTCGACCTGGTGCATTTCGTGCGGCAGCGCGTTCCACGGCACGGTGTCGTGTTCGGTGAACGCGGTGAGCGCGAGGCCGTTCTCCAGCAGCGCCGTGATGATTTCGCCCAGCGAGTGGTTCCACGAATGCGTGGTGGTCTTGGCGAGCGGACCGTCGGTGTCGACGTAGGTGGTGTCGTCGTGCCACACGAGCGGTTCGGCGTGCTCGAAGTAGTCGTATTTCGGCCACGCGCGCTCGGCTTCGTCGTCGAGCCCCCACAGCATCGGGTGGCCTTCGCGCAGGAACAGCCGCCCGCCGGGTTTCAGCAAACGAGCCACGACCGTGGCCCACTCGGCGATCGTCGGCAGCCAGCACAGCGCGCCGACACCGGTGTAGACGAGGTCGAACGCGCCTTCGCCGAACACGTCGACGGCGTCGTAGGTGTTGGCCTCGTGGTAGTCGATCTCCGCGCCGACGCTGTCCGCGAGCTTGCGCGCTTCCGCCAGCGAGCCGGGGGAGAGGTCGAGGCCGGACATCCGCGTGCCCAGGCGGGACAAGGAAAGCGTGTCCGTGCCGATGTGGCACTGCAGGTGCACGCCGCGCAGCCCGGTGACGTCGCCGAGGCGCGGGAGGTCGAACCGCACGACGTCGCTGAGGTACCCGGGATCCGTGCGGAAGCGCTCGAAGCCGTAGTACTCGGACTTCGCGTGCACCGCCGCGCGCTCGTCCCAGTTGGCGCGGTTGAGCTCGAACGAGTCGGTCACTTCGCCGCCATCTCGGCCTTGCTGCGCAGCACGCAGAACTCGTTGCCTTCCGGGTCGTGCAGCACGGCCCAGCCGGTGCCGTCGGCGTTGCGCTGGTCGTCGAACATCGTCGCGCCGGCGGCGAGCAGACGCTCGACCTCGGCGTCACGCGGGCCTTCGGGCGTGAGGCACAGGTGCAGGCGGTTCTTCACGGTCTTGGGCTCGGGGAGTTGCACTGAAGACGTAACCGACATGAGGATGAGCCTATGACCAGCGATGATCTCTCGTCCACCGCGTATGTGGCACTGTACTGCCGGATCTCGGTGGACCGGGCTGGGCGCCGCGAGGGTGTGCAGGCGCAGGAGCGTTGGGGGCGTGCCTACGCCGCAAAGACGTGGCCAGGCGTGCCGGTTGTGGTGTTTGCCGACAACGATCTATCGGCGGCGGCCGACGATGTTGTCAGGCCCGAGTACGACCGATTGTGCGCGGCGATCGGGCGAGGCGAGATCGCGCATTTGTGGGCAGTGGAACAGTACCGGATCGAGCGGCGCGAGATTCAATGGTTCGAGCTGGCGGCAATGATGGACGCGGCGGGTGTTGCAGAGTTGCACACCGACCGGGACGGAATTGTTCGAATCCGTGACGAGGTCGCTGGGATTAAGGCCGTTCTTGGGGCTGGTGAGGTAAGGCGGCTCAAGAAGCGAGTCAATGACATGTTGGCGGAGAAAGCGGCGTTGGGTGAGGCGCCCGGGAGCCGCCCGTTCGGTTATAGGCATGCGAAAAAGGACGACGGCGCAAAGACGTATGCGCAGGTTCCTGAGGAAGCGACCGCGATTCGTCAGGCTGCTGAGTGGGTGCTGTCAGGGTGGTCGTTAGCGAATATTGCCGCCAAGTTCCGGGAGCAGGGCTTGGCTGGTGCGCACGGGGGCACGATTCGGGCTGGCGCGGTTCGAAACTGGGTCACTCTCCCGACAGTGGCGGGGCACCGGGTGTACAAGGGGCAGATCGTGGCACGAGGGAACTGGGAGCCAATCCTGGATGAAGCAACCTGGCAGGCGTGCAAGCTCAAGTTGTCGCAGCCGCGCAGGGTCACGCGTGCGGACGGAAAGGGTACCCATCTGGTCAGTTCCGATCGCAAGAGCAACCCGACTGGTCGAAAGTACCTTTTGACAGGTGGGCTCGCCGTATGTGGAGTGTGTGAGCACCGATTGATCGGTGCGCTCAAGCAAATCAAGAAGCGGCGTGTCCCGTATTTGAGCTGCCACCCGAACGCCGGAGGTCGGGGTTGCACTGGTATTCTTTTGGAGAACACTGAAAAGTTTGTTCTTGATAGCTTATGGGAAGAGCTGGACAAGCCTGAATTTCTGAGCGCGATCGAGGCGGATGACTACGGCGCGCGCCGGGACGAAATCACCAAGGAATTGGATGGGTTGGATCGTCGGCGCGGTGAACTGGCGGCGATGTGGGCTACGCCTGGCATGTTGACGCAAACTGAATGGCAAGAGGCGCGTCGGGCGATTGGGGAAAGCGAGCAGCGTTTGCGCGTGGAGTACGCGGCGCTCCCGCCGAAGATGATCAATGTGGACATTGCCGGGGCCCGCGCGGCGTGGCCGGACATGATGTTGGACGAGCAACGGGAGTTTCTGCGGTTGTTCGTCGAATCGGTGACCGTCGTACGTGCGCTGCCGGGGCGGCCCCGGGTGTATGACTCTGAACGGGTGAAAATCAAGTGGAGGAACTTGAGGCAAGCCGAATTACCGCCAGACCAGCCCTGACCCTGTATGACAGAACCCGGGGCCTGTCGGGATACGGGAGATACTTGCCAAGAGGGGCCTGGGAGAGGGCAGCAGGGGTCGTTAGAGAGCCTGTGTGGGCTGGGTGCGGAGAGTGCGGGCCGGGGTGCGCTTAGTTACATCCGTTGGCTGGGCCTGAGGTGCTGCGTGGCTTCGAATGATCGGTGTACCGGCGGGTCAAGCGGGTGGTGTCGGTCCCTGCGCTGGCGGAGGCCTTCAGTCCGACGCCCGCCGAGGCGGAGTGGGCTCGGGGCAAAGCTGCGGCGAGTCTAACTTGCTGGCGTTGGTGGCGCTGCTGAAGTGCTCCTTCCCTCTGTAGACGACAGCCGCCTTGATCGCTTCCTGCTCGTCGACGATAGGTCCGTCTCTGCATCCGGCACGCGATCTGGCAACTCGCGAGGCGGCGCAGTCTCGCTGATCGGGGCAAGCGGGAACCACGTGGCAGTCGGGGTCGAGATGGCCCCGGGACTGGCCGTACAAGATCTAGCCTCACCGTGTGCTTGATCGGTGCGAGTTACGTCCGTCCGCATGGTTTCTGATACTCGACCATTGGGCCAGTTAGCCTTTCCACCGGCGGATCGCTCCAGATATCCCAAGGTCAACCGTTCATTCGGGAGCGCAGTGTCGTCAGGCTCGTTGCTGTCGCAATGATTTGACGACGGGTAAGGTCAGGTGCATTATTATGGTATGACCGAAAGTAAAAGAAACCCGAAGATAGATGAATGGCTGGATGAAATATCAACCGGAGAACGGGCTGCTGCATTGAAGTCAACAAATCAACTTACTGCGTTGCAAGTGTCATCTGAGCTTGGAGTAGCCGAATTTCCGGATGAAATTCTACTGGCGTGGGGGCTGGAAATTGTCCGCACGCGCCGCGTGGTGAATCAGTCGGAGTCGGCATTCATAACAGTGGCGCGAAATCGTGGATGGTCGTGGAATAGGATCTGTGATCGACTTGGCTTGCCGAGTGTTGAGGCCACCGAGGAGCGCCAAGATGCGCTTGCTGTCGAACTTGACCGGACACAACCGTCGAACATTCCCGATGCCTACAAGCGGTGAATGTCATTATGTTGAAATGAAGGTTTTACTCATTTCGAGCTACATGTGCGACTAGTGCAGTTCAAGTTTCGGTGAGCTGAATCGTCGACGCTGCAGCTTGAGGTCGACGATTCAGCTCCCAGATAAGTCTGCCCCCCGTGTGACCTCGCGTAGCGGTTACGTCTCAGCTCCAGCTACCATCGGGGACGCGGATGAACAGCAGCGTGCCACCGTGGTCGAGCTCGATGCCGACCTCCGGGTCGCCCGGCTCGTCCTCCTCGGCGACGGGCCGGCCGAGGACGAGGCTCCAGAACCGGGCCAGCGCATACGGGTCAGCACAGTCGAAGGTCGTGTTCTCGACGATGGACGGCATCGATCTCCCCTTGCTCGGACGGTGTGGCCGCAGTCTGCCCGAAAAGACCGGCCTCGCGCGAGGCGGTTTCGCCGACGTCAGGCGGGGAAGCCGACGACGGGCGCGGGCGTGCCGCCGGACGTACTGCCGGCCAGGACGATCGCGCCCGGCGCCGGCACGAGCCGTGGGTCCGACAGCGGGCCCGAGCCGTCCGTCCGCACCTCCCGGCTGGTCGGCGCGCCCCCGTCGAAGTCCTGCACGACCAGGGTCACATCGCGGCCGGTGTCCTGGCACACACGCAGGTACGTGTGCCGGGTGGGGGCGTCGGCCGAGCGCACGGGACAGGCGCCGAGGTCGATGGGGTGTGTGGCGCCGGTGCCGGGATCGAGCGCCGCGGCGGACGTCTTTTCCTGTTCGATCACGGGAATCGGTCCCACGTCCGTCCGCACCCACCGCGACGCGTCCGGCCGGGCCAGCAGCCGGCCGGTCTCGGTGTCGAAGAGGCCGTTGAGGACCGAGCCGGGAGAAGCGGCGCGGCCGACGAGCCGCAGCCACACGACGGCGCCGTCTGTGGTGGCGGCGGGGGAGATGTCCAGCCGTTCGCCGTCGGGGCCGGTGGTCTCGACCACATGGCGCCAGCGTTCGCGGCCGGTCACCTCGTCGAGCGCGACGAGTCCCGCGGAACGCCCGCACTCCAGCGCGGCCAGCACCACCGTCCGGGCCTGCGCGGGCAAGGTGTACGGGTTTCGGCACCCGGCCGGCGCGGACCACCGCCAGAGCTCGTCGCCGGTCCGGATGTCGTAGCCGACGTACGCGTCGTCGCGGATGGTCAAGGTCCTGGTGCTCACCAGGATCTCGCCGGTCTCGACCAGGACCGACGGCACCACGCGGTCGAAGCGCGCGGTGCCGGTGTCGGCGTCGAGGACGACCACCAGGTCGTTGCTGCTGTCGGTCTTCGACGCGAACGCGGCCACGACCGTCCGCCGGTCGGCGGACGCGAGCAGCGCGTGGACGTGCGCGCCCGGCCGGGCGTAGGACCAGTCGCGGCTGCCGTCGAGCCCGTCGAGCGCCGTCACCGAACCGTCGGCGGCCGCGACGACGACCCCGTGCCCGGCGGCTGCCACCGCGCTCACGTCGGCCGGTGGCTGCCACGACCACTGCCGGCCGCCGGGCTTCTCGGCCACCGGTTCGGGGGTCAGGTCCGGCACGCCGCGGGTCGTGCTCGCGGTGGCGGCCCGGTCCGCGGCGAACGGCGCCGCCACCCCCGCGGCCAGCACCCCGACGGGACGGACCCGCCACGGCGGGGAGCCGAACAGCCCGATCGCCACCCCCACCGCACCCACGGCGAGCACCGGGGTGTCCAGGCCGGGCACGCCACCCCGCACGTCGAGCGCCAGCCGCACCACGGCGGCCACGGCGGTGGCGATCCCGAGAGCCGCCGCTGCCACCCGCACCTTGCGCGACCGCGCCAGCCCCAGCGGCGCGGCGACGGCCGCTCCGGCGACGAACCACAGCAGCCCCACGCCGCTCGCTCTCGTCGCGCCTCCCGACAAGAACGGCGCGACCACCACGCACACCACACCGGCAACCGTCGTCAACCGCAGCACGCTCAGTACGACGCAGCTCGCGGGCTCGCGTTTCACCGCCGCCGTGAACATCCGGTGACGACGAAATCACATCGGCGCCGGTCGGAAGCTCACCGAGTGCACTGTGGACACTCGCGTCAGGCGAGGGCCAGGCCGGGGGAGCGGTAAACGCGCCGCTGGGCGTCGACGATGAGCACGTCGCAGCCGGGTTGGTCGGCGGCCCAGGCGATGCCGTCGGTGCCGAGCGCGAACGCGGCGGTGGCCAGCGCGTCGGCGTGCGTGAGGTCTTCGGCGACGACGGTGACGCTCAGCAGCCCGGTGGCGGGCAGGCCGGTGCGGCCGTCGAGCACGTGGGCGCCGCGTTCGTACGCGCCCGAGGTGGCGACGGCGCCGTCGCGGGAGGCGACCACGGCGCACACCGCTTCGGGCTGTTCGGGGTGGCGAATGCCGACGCGCCACGGTCGCCCGGGCTCCGGTTCGCCCGCGGTGACGACGTCGCCGCCGGCGTTGAGGCAGAACCGCCGCGCGCCGGCCGCGTGGAGGCGATCGGCGGCGCGCTGCACGGCCCAGCCTTTGACGACGGCGCACGGGTCGAGGCCACGGCCGGGCAGGCGGGCGGAGAAGGCGCCGCCGGAGAGGCCTTCGTAGTACGCGCAGAGGCCGAGCACCTCGTCGAGGTCCGCGCTGAGTTCGGTGGTTTCGCCGCGGTCGTAGCGGCAGACCTCGCTGCCGGCGCGGAACGGACTGAAGCGGGCGTCGACCTCGCGCAGCCATCGGAACGCGTCGGCGATGGCGCCGGTGAAGTCGCCTTCGTCACGCAGGTCGAGGGACACGGGCAGACCCATCACCTGCTCGACGTGCGAGGCCATCACGAGCCCTTCGCGTCGAGCGCCGCCTGCAGCGACTTGATGTACGACTCGCTGGTCTGCGTCGCTCCCGAGACGGTGTCGATGTCCGCGCTCTGCGCCTGCAGGGCTTCCTCGCGCAGCAGCGGGATCGCGTCGACGCCGCGGCCGCTGTCCGGCTGCTGCACGAGGGTGACGTCGGTGATCCGGCTGCCAGAGAAGGACACCTGCACCTGCACCGTGCCGAACTCGGTCGACTCCGCGCTGCCCTGCGTCGTCAGGGCGCCGGAACCGGCCGAAGTGGACGGTGCCATGCTGACCTGCGGGGCACTCGTGGCGGTGCTGCCGCTCGCCGCCGGCGTCGGGTCGAAGCGCCACACCGCCACGAACCCGGCGATCGACAGGGCGACCACGAAGATCGTCTTCTTCATCGGAAGCTCCTCACGCGGCCAGGCTGAAGCGTTCGGCGTGCACCTGGGTGCCGGGCACGCGCAGCTCCCGCAGGCTGCGCAGCACGGCCGACGTCATCCCGGGCGGACCGCAGACGAACACGTCGCGGTCGCCGAGGTCCGGCACCAGCGCGTGGAGCGCGGCGGGACCGAGCATCGGACCGTGGGGGCCGTGCAGATCCGACGGTCCACTGAGGACGTGCACGACGGCGCCGCGGGTCTTGGCCAGCGCGTGCAGCTCGGGGAGGAGCACGGCGTCGGCCGGTGTCCGCACGCGGTAGAGCAGCACGACGTGACCGCTCACGTCTTCGAGCAGGGCGCGGATCGGCGTGATGCCGACCCCGCCGGCGATGAGCAGCGCGTTGGGCCGTTGCTGGTGGATGGTGGTGAAGGCGCCGTATGGTCCTTCGGCGAACACGCGCGTGCCGATCGGCAGCGACCGCAGGCTCGCGCTGGAGCTGCCGACGGCCTTGGCCGTGAGCCGCAGCGTGCGGCCGTCGGGCGCGGCCGAGAGGGAGAACGGGTTGGCCTGCCACCAGCGGTCACGCGTGAGGAAGCGCCAGAGGAAGAACTGCCCCGCGCGAGCCGGCAGCCGGTCGAGGTCGCGGCCGGTCATGTAGACGGACACGGTGTCGGGCGACTCGGGTACCACGGCGACCACCCGCAGCCGGTGGCGCAGGTTGCGGCGCAACGGCAGGAGCACGCGCCCGGCCAGCACGGCGAGACCCGCGCCCAGCCACAGCGTCCACCAGTACGCGCGGGCGGCCGGGTGGCTCGCGAACGACTGCCCGACGGCGATCTGGTGCGTGAAGGCCAGGACCACGGCGGCGTAGGTGTAGAGGTGCACGAAGTGCCACGTCTCGTAGGCCATCCGCTTGCGCGCGAAACGGGCGGAAGCCGCGCCGACCACGAGGATGAGCACGAACGCGACGATCGCGCGCAGGATCCCCTCGGTGGTGTTCGCCAAGTGCACGAGCTCGTCGGCCGCGTTCGTGCGCTCGACGGCGGAGTAGCCGACGACCACCAGCACCACGTGCGCGACCAGCAGCCACAGCAGGCTGAAGCCCGTCCAGCGGTGCCACGACGTGAGCCGGTCCATGCCGAGCCGGCGGTCGAGCCATGGCAGGCGGGCGACGAGCAGCAGCTGCACGGCCATGGCCTGCGCCGCGTAGATGCCGGCGAGGCGCCCGGCGCTGATCAGCGGGTCGTCCGACAGGTCGCCCAGGGCGAAGAACACCGTGGCGAGCACCACGTTGGCCGCCAGGAACGCGAAGATCCACGCCTTGGCGACCACGCGCGGCGCCACCGCCGGGCGGGGCGGGACGGCGATCGGGGTCAGGACACTCACGGGGAATCCCTTCGGCTCGGGTGTCACGAACGCCAGCGTCACCGCGGAACCTGTGGCGGATCTGGGCGGAACCTGTCGACTGGCTGTCGGCCGGGCGCTCCGCTCGCGCGCCCGCGCGGTGGTCACGGAGGATGGTGGGGTGGAGAACCCGAACCCGGTGCGGCTGCTCGTCGTCGACGACGAACCGCACATCGCCGATCTCGTCGCGACCGTCGCCCGCTACGAGGGTTGGCAGGCCGTGACCGCGGGCTCGGGCGCGGCCGCGCTCAGCCGCGCGGCGGAGTTCGGGCCCGACATCGTGGTGCTCGACCTGATGCTGCCCGACCTCGACGGCTTCACCGTGCTCGACCGCCTGCGCGAACACGGCAACGCCGTGCCCGTGGTCTTCCTGACGGCGAAGGACGCGACGGCCGACCGCATCGCCGGCCTCACGCGAGGCGGCGACGACTACCTCGTGAAGCCGTTCTCCGTCGAGGAGCTGATGGCGCGGCTGCGGGCGGTGCTTCGCCGGAGCATCTCTCTGCCGCAGGCGCCGCGGCCCGCGGTGTTGCGCGTGGCGGACCTGACACTCGACGAGGACACCCGCGAGGTCCGTCGCGGCGATCGGCCGGCCGAGCTGACGCCGACCGAGTACGAGCTCCTGCGGTACCTCATGCGCCGTTCGCCGTCCGTGCTCACGAAGGCGCAGATCCTCGACCACGTGTGGGAGTACGACTTCGGCGGCCGGTCCAATGTGGTCGAGCTGGTGATCTCGCACCTGCGCCGCAAGCTCGACGACGGCGCCGAACCGCTGATCCACACCGTGCGCGGCGTCGGCTACGTCGTGCGGGCGGGCCGGTGAAGCGGCTGCGACGCTGGGTTCGCCGCTGGTATGCCGCGTGGCGCGCGTCGCGGCTCGGCACCCGGCTGGCGTTCGGGCTCGGCGCGCTGGCGCTGGTGGTGTTCGCGATCGTGGGGACCGTCACCGTCGGGTTCATGCACGGCTACCTCGACCGCCGCCTCGACGAACAGCTCAGGACGAGCCAGGTCGCGCAGGTGCCCGGGCTGCGCAGCTCCCACGGCAACCCGGAAGCCGTCTACTCGTGGTTCTCGGCGGTGTTCGAGGTCGACCGCGGGGTGGCGACCCCGCAGCCCGGCAGCAACCTGCCGACGGACATCACCCCGCTCGCCGACGTCGCTTCCGACGCGACTGGTGGAGACGTGTTCCGCACGGTCTACCTCCACGGTGACGGGCCGTATCGCGTGCGGGCGTGCCCGGTCGCGACGGATTCGGCCGGCAGCGGAACCGTGTTGCTGAGCGCTGCGCCGCAGGCGGACCTGGACAACACGGTGCGGCAGCTGGTGCTGGCCGAGGTGATCGCGTTCCTCATCGCGCTGGCGATCCTCGTCGTGGTGGGACGGCTCGTGCTGCGCCGCGGCCTGCAACCGTTGTCGGACATGGCGGGCACGGCGCACGACATCGCGTCGCACGACCTCACGGGAACCGCGAACCTGCCGGTGCGCGCCACGGGCGAGGGCGGTGGCGCGGAGGTGGCGGAGCTGCGGACGGCGTTCAACGTGATGCTCACGCACATCGAGTCGTCGCTCGCCGCTCGCACGGCCGCCAACGAACGCCTTCGCCGGTTCGTGGCCGACGCGTCGCACGAGCTGCGTACGCCGTTGACATCGATCCGGGGCTACGCCGACCTTTTCCGGTACGCGGCGGCGAACGAACCCGAGGAACGCGAGGCGCACCTGGCGAAGATCCGCGAGGAGACGGCCCGGATGAGCGTGCTCGTCGACGATCTGCTGCTGCTCGCGCGCCTCGACGCCCACGACGCGGAGCCGCCGGTGCGGCCCGAACGCGTGGACGTCGTCCCGGTCGCCGAGGCCGCCGCGGATGCGTTCCGGGCGGGGCGGCCGTCGCATCCGCTAAAGGTTTCGCTGGGTGCTGCGGGGGTTTTCGTCGACGCGGATCCCGTGCGGCTGCGGCAGATTTTCGACAACCTGCTGGCGAACGCGGCCGTGCACACTCCTTCGGGGACTTTGGTGTGGTTGTCGGTGTCGGTGGCGGATTCCCGTGCGGTGATCCAGGTGGAGGACGCCGGGCCGGGGATCGCGCCGGAGGATCAGCAGCGGATCTTCGACCGGTTCTTCCGCGTCGACAACTCGCGTACGCGGTCGGCGGGTGGCACCGGTCTGGGCCTGTCCGTGGTGCACTCGCTGGTGGTGGAACACGGCGGCACGGTGGAGGTCGCGAGCCGGCCGGGCCGGACCGTGTTCAGCGTGCGGCTGCCGCTGGCCGGGTGACGCGGCCGGCGACGTGGTCGGGAACGCTCCAGCCGGCGGGCAGATCGGCCGACGGTTCGGGCTCGCCGAAGACGGTTTTCACCGGGAGGACACCGGCCCAGGCTTCGTTGGCGCTCACGTCTTCCGGCTCGTCGCCGGGGCCTTCGGCGCGCAGCTTCACCGAGGCTTCGGCGAGGTCGAGCGCGAGGACGGAGACCGCGGCGAACTCCTTCGCGTTCACGCCACGCGCGTGGTCCCAGGAGCCGGGGGAGAGGTGGTCGGTGAGCACGCGCAGGGCGTGGAGCTTCTCGTCGCGGTCGGTGATGAGGCGCGCGCGGCCGAGGATGACGGCGCTGCGGTAGTTCATGGAGTGGTTGTTGACCGAGCGGGCGTAGACGATGCCGTCGAGCAGCGTGACGGTGACGCAGACGTCCAGGTCCTGCGCCGCGGTGCGCAGACTGGCCGCGCCCGTGGAACCATGCAGGTAGAGCGTGTCGCCGTCGCGGCCGTAGCCGGTGGGCAGCACGAGCGGCGTGCCGTCGCGGACGAGGCCGAGGTGGCAGATCAGGGCCTCGTCGAGCACGGCGTGCAGCGTCGCGCGGTCGGTGGCCGCGCGGTTCTTCTTGCGGCCGAGGGTCGTGCGGGGGGTCGGCGAGAGGCTGGTCATGTCCGCAGTGTCGCGCGGGTGAGTGGACGTGTTGAACGGCCACTTCTTCTACACTTGGGAAGTCCACTTTCTCGATTCTCGCTCGGGAGGATTCGTTGTCGTACGCCGACACCGCGCTACCGGTGAGCCTCGACCGCGAGGCGAGCACCCCACTGGCCGTGCAGCTGGCCGACGCCCTGCGCGAGGCCGCCGCGAGCGGGCACCTGCGCGGTGGCGACCGGCTGCCGTCCACGCGCGCGCTGGCCGAACGGCTCGGGGTTTCGCGGACGGTGACCTCGGCCGCGTACGAGCAGCTGCACGCCGAAGGCTGGATCGCCGGCCGCCACGGCTCCGGCACCTACGTGACGACACCGCCGACGCGCGCGGCCGCGTCGGTGTCCCCGGCGGGACCGCTCGCGCCGGAACCCGACACGGCGCCCGTGCTGGATCTGACGCCGGGCACGCCGTGGGCGGCCGGTCTGGACCGCGCGGCCTGGCGCCGCGCCTGGCGGGCGGCGGCCGACCCGGAGCCGCTGGTCCGCGCCCACCGCGCCGGCCTGCCCGAGTACCGCGCGGCCGTTTCGGAACACCTGTTGCGGCACCGCGGTCTGGCCGCCGGCTCGGTCCTGGCGACGGGTGGGACCACGGCCGCCGTCGTGGAGCTGGCCGCCGCGGTGCTGCGCCGCGGCGCGGTGGTGGCGTTCGAGGAACCGGGTTACCAGCGGGCCGTGCAGGCGTTCCGCTCGGCCGGGCTGACGGTGGTGGGCGTGCCCGTCGACCAGGAGGGCCTCCGTCCCGACGCCATCCCCGCCGGCGCGCGGGCGGTTTATTGTTCGCCGGCGCACCAGTACCCGATGGGCAGCCGCATGAGCGCGGCACGCCGCGTGGAGCTCGTGGAACGCGCCCGCGCCGACGGCATGCTCGTCATCGAGGACGACTACGACGGCGAGCTGCGCTTCGACGTCGCCCCGCTGCCCATGCTGGCCGCCCTCGCGCCCGACGTCGTCGTCCACCTGGGAACGACGAGCAAGATCCTCACGCCCACGCTCGGCGCCGGCTGGCTCGTCGCGCCCGCCTCGGTCACCGAGGCCGTGCTCGCCTACCGCGACCTCACCGGCACCCGCCCCTCGCCGGCCGGCCAGCGCGTGCTGGTGGAGCTCGCCCGCCACGGCGACCTGGGCCGCCACCTGCGCAAACTCCGCCGCGAACTCGCCGAACGCCGTTCTCTCCTGTCCGACGCCCTCACCTCCGCCGCCATCCCCATCCTCGGCGACGACGCCGGCGCCCACCTCGTCGTCCCCTTTGCGTCCGCCGCGCAGGAAACCCGCTGCCTGGCCGAAGCCGACCGCCAGGGCATCCGCCTCGACGGGCTGGCGCGCCACTTCGCCGGGACGCCGACGGTGCACGGCGTGGCGCTCGGGTACGCGGGCTGCTCGCGGGAGGCGTTGGTGAGCGCCCTGCCGGCTTTGGTGGGTTTGCTTCGCTGACCGGTCGCGCCGGCCGCTTTCCACGGCGGCTGCCGCACTGCGCGTGTGGTCTGGTGGCACCTTGGTCGTCGCGCTTGGTGCCGCGGGCCGCTCTTGCGGGGCTCTCGTGGCGCTGCTTCGCCTCTGGCGATGAGCGGCGTGCTGCGTGAGTGGTCCAGGAGTACCTCAGGTTTCATGCTCACTGCCGCGGGCTTCTCTCGCGAGGCGGTCGTGGGGGCATGGCCACCGACGGGTCAACTTCGGTCGCTGCGAGGTCCGAGGCATCTCCGACTGCGCCGACGAGCGGCGTACTGCGACCGGTCCAGTGGCGCCTTGGCCGTCAGCTCGGTGCTGCGGGGCGCGCTCGCGAGGCTACGTCGCCGCTGGCGGCGGGGTTTGCTTCGCTGGTCGCAACGGTGGCGCTGCTTCGCTTCTGGCGATGAGCGGCGTGCTGGCGCGAATGGTCCAGCGGCGCCGTAGTCACTCGGCTACGGCGCAAACCCCGGCGCCCGCCGCCGACGGCGCGGGCCGTGCGCTCCGCGTTGCGGTGCCATGGTGCCGCCGGCCCTGGCCGCACCATGCGGCCGCGGCCGAGGCCCGCCGACTCGCGGCAGTGAGCGGCGTCGAGCGCGAGCGGTCCCACGGTGACTCATGTGCAGCGCGACCAGTCCACTCGGGCAACCGCTCACGAGGCCTCCGTCACGACCCGGCTGCGCCTGCAACCGGACGCACCCCAGCGTCGGCCGAGCACTCGATCATGCCCGGCCCGCGCCCGCCACCCCCGCCCGTGGACGGGCCCGGGGAGTCGTCGCAACGCCGGGTGCGCGCCGTTCGCCGTGGTCACCCGGTACGGTGAGCGACCATGAGTGCTGAGAAGATCCGCGTGGCGGTCGTGTTCGGCGGGCGCAGCAGCGAGCACACCATCTCGTGCCTGTCGGCGGGCAGCGTGATCGCGAACCTGGATCCGGAGCGCTACGAGGTGCTCCCCGTGGGCATCACCCCGCAGGGTGGCTGGGTGCTCGGCACCGGCGACCCGAAGGAGCTGAGCATCCAGGGCCGCGAGCTGCCGACCGTGGAGTCCGGCCGCGCGCTCGTGCTGGCGGGCGACCCGACCAGCCGCGAGCTGCGCACGGTCGACCCCGGGCAGGCGACCGAGGTGCTCGGCACCGTCGACGTGGTCTTCCCGGTGCTGCACGGCGCGTTCGGCGAGGACGGCACCATCCAGGGCCTGCTCGAAATGGCCGACATCCCCTACGTCGGCCCGGGCGTGCTGGCCAGCGCCGCCGCCATGGACAAGGAGTACGCGAAGAAGCTCCTCGCCGCGGAGGGGCTGCCGGTGGGCACGTACGCGGCGCTCCGCCGTGGACAGTCCACTTTGGCCCAGCGTGACCGGGAACGCTTGGGGCTGCCCGTTTTCGTGAAGCCCTCGCGCGCGGGCTCGTCCGTGGGCATCTCACGCGTCACCGACTGGTCCGATGTGGACGCCGCCATCGAGCTGGCCCGCCGCACCGACCCGAAGGTGCTCGTGGAGGCCGCCGTCGTCGGGCGTGAGGTCGAGTGCGGCGTGCTGGAGTTCCCCGACGGCCGCGTGGAAGCGTCGCTGCCGGCGGAGATCCGCGTGCTCGCCGAGGGCGAGGACGCCTGGTACGACTTCGAGACCAAGTACCTCGGCGAAGACGCCGAGCTGGACATCCCGGCCAAGCTCGACGACGCCCTCACCGACCGCCTGCGCGCCATGGCCGTCGAGGCCTTCCGCGCGCTCGACTGCCAGGGCCTGGCCCGCGTCGACTTCTTCGTCACCGACGCCGGCGACCTCGTCATCAACGAGGTCAACACCATGCCCGGCTTCACCACGAAGTCCGCCTACCCGAAGATGTGGGAGGTCACGGGCGTCGACTACAGCACGCTCCTGTCGACCCTCATCGAAACCGCCATCGCCCGCGGTACCGGCCTTCGCTGACACGACACAGGGTCACCCACCTGGGTGACCCTGTGCGTGCGCTTGATCAGGGGATCGACTTACCCAGTGCGAGCAGCGCCGCCGGCGTCAGGAACGTGTAGAGCGACGTGACGGTCAGGATCCCGCCGAGCACCTTGCCGGGCAGCTTGCCGTAGGTCGTGGCCGCCACCGCGAGGAACGCGACCAGCCACACCACGAGGATCGAGTGCAGCATCCAGCTGCCGTCGAAGAACTTCCACCACAACAGCGGCACCACGGCCACCGCCACGGCCAGGTTGCCGACCGGCCGGAGGTCCAGGCCTCGCACGAGAGTCACCCCCAGCGTGGTGAAGAAGGTGCCGTAGAACGTGACGATTCCGGCCAATGGGATGCCCGTCGCAGGCGGTGCCGTCGCGATGATCACGGCGGCCTGCAGGAGGTCCACGACGCCGGCGAGCAGCGTCACCCAGCCGACCGTGGTAAGCGGATTGGGGCCGTCCTCGACGGGTTTGGCGCCGATCCCGAGAAATGCCAAGCCGTTCAACCAAACGGCGAGTCCCGAGACGACGAAAATCACGGTTATCGGCGGCACTGGTGATTCCTTTCCGAGGCGGAATTCGGCGCGCGACAGGTCCACTCGGCGCACCGCGG
Source organism: Amycolatopsis sp. NPDC049253 (assembly GCF_040678995.1). Taxonomy (NCBI): domain Bacteria; kingdom Bacillati; phylum Actinomycetota; class Actinomycetes; order Pseudonocardiales; family Pseudonocardiaceae; genus Amycolatopsis; species Amycolatopsis sp. NPDC049253. Next base: position 25,812 of record NZ_JBFAQX010000043.1, read on the forward strand.
GTCGAAAGACCAAGGGGCACAACGAGAAACGGTCGACCCGGAGCTGCGGTGATCAGGGTCGAGCGGAAGTGGAAACGGTGAAGAAAAGAAACCTCCTGACATTCCCGGCCTGATATCACGGAGAATTTCACCGGCGCGGCATTTCCCGATGATGTCGCCCGGAACAACTTGGTGTTTCCATTGTTTCGAAATCATGAACGGCTGCCGAAAAGGACTGCACCACAACCGCTGAACCGGCGAACGACGTCACCCACTACAGTGATCATCCGGTGGCACCGGGTGACGCCGACGTGACCCGCGCGTGGCACGCCCAGGCCAGGGCAGGAGGCATTGCGTGCAGATCGCATCCCGGCTCGACCGGCTCCCGGTCACTCGCCGGCACCGGTACTTCGTCGCCGTGGTGGGGGTGGCGACGTTCTTCGACCTCTACGACCTCTTCCTCGCGTCCACGATCAGCACCGTGCTCACGCACGAGTTCGGCGTCACGGCCGACGCGCTGAAGTACGTGCTCGCGTCGGCGTTCGTCGGGGCGTTCGTGGGGGCCGTCTGCCTCGGCAAGCTCGCCGACCAGCTCGGCCGGCGCCGCGCCTTCCTGCTGACGCTCGGCCTGTACTCGGTCTTCACGCTGCTCGGCGCGTTCAGCACCGACGTCTGGATGCTCGTGGTCTGCCGCTTCATCGCCGGCATCGGCATCGGCGCGGAACTCCCCGTCGCCGACGCCTACCTCGCCGACCTGCTGCCCGCGCGCGCCCGCGGCCGCGCCACCGCGTGGGCGTACACGCTCGGCTTCTGCGGCGTGCCCGCCGCCGGCTTCCTCGCCCGCGCGCTGGCCGGCCATGCGCCGCTCGGCGTCGACGGCTGGCGCTGGCTGTTCGTGATCGGCGCGCTCGGCGCGGCCGTCGTCTGGGGCCTGCGGTTCACGCTGCCCGAATCACCCCGCTGGCTCGCCGCTCGCGGGCGAGAGGCGGAAGCCGACGAGATCGTGCGCAAGCTCGAAGCCGCCGCACCGCAACCGCTCCCGGAACCCGCGCCCGAACCGCCCGCGCCCGAACCCGTGCGCTTCTCCGCGCTCCTGCGCAAACCGTGGGCGCGGCGCACCTCGATGCTCTACATCTTCCAGCTGCTGCAGGCGTTCGGCTACTACGGCTTCGGCTCGCTCGTGCCGATCGTGCTGGCCGCCAAGGGGTTCAGCCTCGTGAACTCGCTGACGTTCAGCGCGCTGACGTTCCTCGGCTACCCGATCGGTTCTGCGCTGTCGATCCCGATCATCGAGAGGATCGAGCGCAAGTGGCTGATCGTCGCGAGCGCCGCGGCGATGGCCGTGTTCGGCCTCGCGTTCGGCTACTCGACGGCCGGTGTGGCGATCGCGGTGTTCGGCTTCTGCTACACCGCCGCCAGCAACGTGTTCTCCAACGCGTTCCACACCTACCAGGGCGAGCTGTTCCCGACGTCGCTGCGCGGCACCGCCGCCGGTTCGGCCTACGCGCTTTCGCGCCTGGCCACCGCGGCGATGCCGTTCATCCTGCTGCCGATCCTGCAGGCACAGGGCGCAACCAGGATGTTCACCGTGGTGGCGGTCGCGATGGTGGTGCTGATCGTCGACGTCGCCGTTCTGGGGCCACGCACCACGGGCGACTCGCTGGAGGCGATCGCCGCCCGGACGGTCAGAACTTCAGAGGTTTGACCGGCAGCTTCGCGTTGACGGTGTCCGACACCGTCTGCAGCGGACCGGTTCCGGCCGAGTCCGGGACGGTCAACGCGATGTAGACGTCGCGGTCCACCACGTACCAGGTGGCCGCGGCGTCTTCGGTCACCTGCAGCCACTGCACGCCGTTGACCACGCGCAGCTGCGCGGTGGGGGTGAGCTCCGGCGGCCGGTCGAGCCCGCACCGCAGCACGATTGCGTCGCCGTCACCCCAGGCGACGGTGGCCTTCGGCGCGGGCTGGGCGAGCGTGCGCCGGGCGAGGTCCTGGCCGTTGGACTTCAAGGTCGCGGGCAGTGCGTCGACGATCGTCGTGCACGCCTGCGTGGTCGCCTGAGGGGCGGGAACGGCGACGAGGGGGAGCGGTCCACTCGCGACGCCCTCGCCGCTGAGCGCCGATTTCTTCGTCACCGCGAAGACGGCGACCACCACGGCCAGCGCGACCACGAGCACGGCCGCGACCACGAGGACCACCCGCGGGGGTGCGCCGGTGTCGGAATCTGCCACCCCCGAAGTGCACCATGTCTCAGAGGTGGACCACCGGGCAGGTCAGGGTCCGCGTGATGCCTTCCACGTTCTGCACCTTGGCGACCACGAGCTGGCCCAGCTGGTCCACGGTGTCCGCGGTCGCGCGCACGATCACGTCGTAGGGACCGGTGACATCCTCCGAGCTGGTGACGCCGGGCACCCCGGAGATCTCCGCCGCCACCGCGGCCGCCTTGCCGACCTCGGTCTGGATGAGGATGTATGCGTGGACCACGGCGTGCCCTTTCGTCGGTAGCGATGGAGTCGAGGTAGGAACGGTGTAGGCAAGGTATCGCCAGCCCCGGGAAAAACCTAGGGGATCCGACTGTCGGTGGTCGAGGCTTCGCACACGGAGAGAAACAGGAGGTGACCGGTGTCACCGGACGATGGCTCGGTGGCCGGGACGGGCGAGTTCGCGCTGATCCAGGCGGTCACCAACGGGCGTCGCCAGCCGGCGGCCACGCTGCTCGGCCCCGGCGACGACGCGGCCGTGGTGGCCGCGCCCGACGGCCGCGTGGTGGCGACCACGGACGTGCTGGTCCAGGGCGTGCACTTCCGCCTCGACTGGTCGAGTCCCGAGCAGGTGGGGCGCAAGGCCGTGGCGGTGAACCTGTCGGATGTCGCGGCCATGGGCGCGAAACCGACCACGGTGCTCGTGGGCTTCGCGTGTCCACCGGACACTCCCGCCCAGGTCGTGACGGAGATCATGAACGGCATGTGGGCCGAGGCGACCCGCGGCGGCGTCGGGGTGTCCGGCGGCGACATGGTGAGCGCCGACCAGATCGTGATCAGTGTCACCGCGCTCGGTGACCTCGAAGACCGCGAACCCGTGACGCGCTCCGGCGCCCGGCCCGGCGACGTCCTCGCCGTCTGCGGGCGGCTCGGCTGGGCGGCGGCGGGATTGGCCGTGCTGCGGCGAGGGTTCCGGTCGCCGGTCGGGGTCGTGAACGCGCAGCGCTGCCCGGAACCGCCGTACCCGGCCGGGCCGCAGGCCGCGCTGGCCGGCGCGACTTCGATGATCGACATCTCCGACGGGCTGCTCGCCGACCTGGGGCACATCGCCGCGGCGTCGGACGTCGGGCTCGACGTGCACACCGGGGACCTCGAGATCTCCACGCGGCTGCAGGAAGTCGGCAGCGCGCTCGGCGCCGATCCGCTGCGCTGGGTGCTCACCGGCGGCGAGGACCACGCGCTCGCGGCCACGTTCCCGCCGTTCGACGAGCTGCCCGAGGGCTGGCGCAAGATCGGCGCCGTGACCATGCCCGGATCCGGGGTGACGGTGGACGGCAAGGAGTACGGCCACGAAGGCGGCTGGGAGCACTGGCAGCGGCACTAGGCTGTCGCCCGTGGAGATCCGAGCGGTCGCCTACGACCACCCCGACGCGACCAAGCTGATGGCGGAAGTGCAGCTCGAGTACGTGCGCCGCTACGGCAGCGAAGACTCGACGCCGATGGACCCTTCGCAGTTCGCGCCCCCGCGCGGACTGTTCCTCGTCGGCTACCTCGACGACGTGCCCGTGGCGTCCGGCGCGTGGCGCGCGCACGACGGGCCGGCGCCCGCGTTCGGCCCCGGCGACGTGGAGCTGAAGCGGATGTACGTCGTGGAATCCGCGCGGGGCAAGGGTTTCGCGCGCGCGATGCTGGCGGAGCTGGAACGTACCGCGATCGCGGCGGGGCGGCTGCGGGCCGTGCTGGAGACGGGTACCGAACAGCCGGAGGCGATCGCCCTCTACCGTTCGTCGGGCTACTGGGAGATCCCGGGTTTCGGCGTGTACAAGGACGAGCCGGACAACCGGTGTTTCGGCAAGAACCTCGTGTGACCAACGGGAGACGGCTTTGGCGATCTACGCGCTCGGCGACCTCGAACCCTCGATCCACCCCGACGCCTACGTCCACCCCGACGCCACTGTGATCGGCGACGTGCGCATCGGCCCGCGCGCTTCGGTGTGGCCGCAGACGGTGCTGCGCGGCGACCACGGCTACATCGAGATCGGCGAACGGTCCAACGTGCAGGACGGCTGCGTCCTGCACTGCACCAAGAAGCACCCGACGATCCTCGGGCCGTCGTCGGCCATCGGCCACGCCGTGCACGTCGAGGGCGCGGTGATCGGCACCGGCTGCCTCATCGCGTCGGGTTCGGTGGTGCTGAACGGAACCGTGATCGAGGACGGCGGGATGGTCGGGGCGGGCGCGGTGCTGTCGTACAACTCGCACGTGGGCCCGGGCGAGATCGCGCTCGGTGTGCCGGCGAAGGTGCGGCCGAACAAGTCGTTCTCCGCCGAACAGATCGCCACGGTGGTCGACTCGTACGTGCGCCGCGGGGCGCGGTTCCGTGAAGAGCTGCGGCGGCTCGACCCGCCACGGTGACGCCGCTCGCACCGCGCTAGGCTCGCGGGCCGTGACCGCACGACCGCTGCACGAGATCGTCGAAGCCGGCTGGGCGCAGGCCCTCGAGCCCGTGGCCCCGCAGGTCAGCGCGATGGGGGAGTTCCTCCGCGCGGAGATCGCGGCGGGCCGCACGTACCTGCCGGCGGGTGAGCACGTGCTGCGGGCGTTCAAGCAGCCGTTCCACGACGTGCGGGTGCTGATCGTCGGTCAGGACCCGTATCCGACGCCGGGCCACGCGGTCGGCCTGAGCTTCTCGGTGGCGCCCGAAGTGCGGCCGCTGCCGAAGAGCCTCGTCAACATCTACAAGGAGTACGCCGAGGACCTCGGGCACCCGTTGCCGACCAACGGCGACCTGACGCCGTGGGCCGACCAGGGCATCCTGCTGCTCAACCGCGCGCTCACGGTGCAGCCCGGCAAGCCGAACTCCCACCAGGGCAAGGGCTGGGAACAGGTGACCGAGCAGGCGATCAAGGCGCTCGCGGCCCGCGACGAGCCGATGGTGGCGATCCTCTGGGGTCGCAACGCCCGCAACCTGCGGCCGATGCTGGGTGACATCCCGTGCATCGAGTCGGCGCACCCGAGCCCACTTTCGGCCCACAACGGCTTCTTCGGCTCGCGGCCGTTCAGCCGCGCGAACCAGCTGCTGGCCGACCAGGGCGCGGCGCCGGTGGAGTGGAAACTTCCCTGAGCCGGTCCGGTCGCGGCCGGCGGCTTCGACCTCCAAGGTGAGAACGACACCCAGGAGGACAGCCATGACCACCACCGTCACTTCCGCCGACGGCACGCCGATCGCGTTCGACATCTACGGCACGGGGTCGCCGGTGCTGCTCGTCGGTGGCGCCGTGAACGACCGGACGACCGTGGCCGCGCTTGCCGCCGTGCTGGCCGAGGCCGGGTTCCAGGGTGTTGCCGTTGATCGGCGAGGCCGTGGTGAGAGCGGGGACGGGCCCGTGTACTCGGTGGAGCGCGAGCTCGACGATCTGTCGGCCGTGATCGACGCGGTCGGGGGCGCGGCGGCCGTGTTCGGCCACTCTTCGGGCGCGATCCTGGCCCTCGAAGCGGCGGCGCGGGGGCTGCCGATCACGAAGCTGGCCGTGTACGAGCCGCCGTTCATCGTGGACGGTCAGCGGCCACGCCCTGGTGAGGACCTCGCGGACCGGCTCGGCGCGTTGATCGCCGCGGACGATCGCGACGGCGCCGTGGAGCTCTTCCTGACCGAAGGCGTCGCGGTGCCGGCCGAGGGCGTGGCCGCGATGAAGACCCAGCCCGTGTGGGACTGGTTCACCGGCTACGCGCACACGCTGCCCTACGACATCGCCGTGACCGGTCCCGGCGCGCGGTTGCCCGTGGACCGTCTGGCCGCCATCGCCGTCCCCGTGCTCGTGCTGTCGGGCGGCGCCGGGGAAGCGTGGATGGGCGAAGCGGCTCGGGCCGTCGCCGAGACCGTGCCGCACGCCCGTTACGAGTCGATTCCCGGGCAGGACCACGGTGTGCTGAACGCGCCCGAATCAGTGCGCGCGGTGCTGACCGACTTCCTGAGGTGACAAAAATGGCGAGTGCTCACCGAGCACTCGCCATTTCGTGGTTCCAGGCGCTCTATGCGAGCACCGGCAACCTCAACCGCGGACGACCTTGCCCGCCTTGATGCACGAGGTGCACACGTTGAGGCGCTTGTGCTGGGACACGCCGATCTTGGCGTGCACAGTCTGGATGTTCGGGTTCCACCGGCGGTTGGTACGCCGGTGGGAGTGCGAGACCGACTTGCCGAAGCCGGGTCCCTTGCCACAGACGTCGCACACGGCAGCCACGTCGAACTCCTCTGGATATGGGACAAAGAATGGCGCCCAGACCAGCTGGGCAACTCGTCCATAGTAACTACTCGTCTCGGGCGGGTCGCCGCGGGGTCGATACGCTCGCGGGAACCAGCGAGGAGGTTACGGGGTGCGGGTGCTGGACGTGGTGGCGGTGTCGGCCTGGTCGGCGGCGTGCGTGCACAGCCTGGAGGTGCTGCGCCCGGCGATCAACGGCATCAACGTGTACCCCGTCGCGGACTCCGACACGGGTTCGAACCTCCTGCACACCATGACCGGCGCGCGCGACGCGTTGGCCGCGGTGGAGCCGTCCGACGTGGCCGAGGCGCTGACCGTGCTGGCCAAGGGCGCCGTGGCCGCCGCGCGCGGCAACTCCGGCGTGATCATCTCCCAGGTCGTGCGCGGGATCGCCGACTGGACGGCCGACGGCGGCGACCTCGACGGCGCCGGTCTCGCGGCCGCGCTGGCGCACGCCGACCGGATCGCGACGGGCGCGGTGAGCCGGCCCGTCGCCGGGACGATGCTGACCGTCCTGCACTCCGTGGCCGCGGCGGTGCACGGGGACGCCCGTCCGCTGGCCGAGGTCGCGGCCACCGTCGCCGCGACCGCCGCGGCCGCGTTGGAGGAGACGCCCAAGCAGCTGCCGGCCCTCGCGAAAGCGGGGGTCGTCGACGCTGGCGGGCGCGGGCTCGTCGCCGTGCTCGACGCGCTGGCCGGCGTGATCAGCGGCACCGCCACCGAGCCCGAGCACGAGCTCACGACCACCGTCGGAGCCCCTGCGGCCGCTGAGCCCGCGCCGTACGCGTGGGAGGTCATGTACCTGCTGGACGGCGTCGAGGAAGCGCGGTTGCCGGCGTTGCGCAAGGAGCTGAGCGGCTTCGGCGACAGCGTCACGGTGGCCGGCGACGGGTCGGGCAGCCACGCCGTGCACGTCCACTGCGCCGACATCGGCGCGGCCATCGAGGCGGGACTGGAGCTGGGCCGCCCGCGCTGCATCCGCGTCGAACCGCTGGTCACGCCGACGCCGATCGAGCCGGGTGGCGGGCTGGACCGGTCGGTCGTGGCCGTGGTCCACGGCGCGGGGCTGGCCGAGCTGCTGCGGGCCGAGGGCGTGGCCGTGCTGGCCGTGCCGGACGGCGGGAAACCCGGCGTCGAGGACATGATCGGGCTGTTCAACGAGGCCGCGGGCCGGCACGTGACGGTGCTGCCGGGCGGGCTCGACCTCACGGCCGCGGCCGACGCGGCGGCGGGCCACGCGATGGCGGGCGACCGCGACGTCGTGGTGATCCCCTGCACGTCGCCGGTGCAGGTGCTGGCCGCCCTCGCCGTGCACGACGAGCGCCGGCGCGTGAACGACGACGTCGTCGCCATGGCCGAGGCCGCCGCGGCGACCAGGCGTGGCGAGGTGCGGATCGCGGGCGAGGAGTCGCTAACCTGGGTGGGCCGGGCCCAGTCCGGCGACGTGATCGGCCTGGTCGACGACGAGGTGGTGCTGATCGAACCGGCGCCGGCCTCGGAGACGAACCTCGTCGCGACCGCGATGAGCGTGCTCAACCGGATGCTGACGCTCGGCGGCGAGCTGGTCACCGTGCTGAGCGGGGCCGCCGCCCCGCCGGGCGTGACCGCGGAGCTCGCCGAGCAGCTGCGGCTGGAGCACCCCGAAGTGGAGTTGACGAGTTATGCCAGTGGCCAGGCCGGAGCCGTGCTGCTGATGGGGGTCGAATAGAAATGGCCGGGCTGCGCGAAAAGCTGCCGCTGCTGCTGGGCGCGAAGACGGCCAAAGCGCTGTCGGGTGCGCTCGACATCGAGACCGTCTCCGACCTGCTGCGCCACTACCCGCGCCGCTACGCCGAGCGCGGCGAGCTCACCGATATCGCCGGCCTGGAGCTGGGCGAACACGCGACCGTGCTGGCGCGGATCGAGAAGATCAGCAAGCGGCGGATGAAGTCGCGCAACGGCACGATCCTCGACATGGTCATCACCGACGGGAAACGCCGGCTGGCCTGCGCGTTCTTCAACCAGGCGTGGCGCGAGAAGGAACTGGCGCCGGGCAAGACCGGCCTGTTCGCGGGCAAGGTCACGGCGTTTCGCGACACCCTGCAGCTGGCCAACCCGGAGTACGAGCTGCTCGACGCCGAACGCGAAGCCGAGGCCGTCGACAACTTCCTGGCCGAGATCATCCCCGTCTACCCGGCGGCGCAGGGCATGCCGACGTGGTCGATCGCGAAGTGCGTGCGCCAGGTCCTCGACGTGCTGGAGGTCGACGCCGATCCGATGCCCGCCGACGTGCTGAAGCAGCACGGGCTGCCCGGTCTCGAACGGGCGTTGCGCGGCATCCACCGGCCCGAGGACTGGGCGCACCTGGAGACCTCGCGCCACCGTCTCAAGTGGGACGAGGCGATGGCCGTGCAGCTGATTTTCGCGCAGCGGCGCCATTCCGCGGTGTCGCGCCCGGCCAAGGCCAGCCCGCACACCGACGGCGGGCTGCTCGACGCGTTCGACAAGCGCCTGCCGTTCGACCTCACCGCCGGCCAGCGCGCGATCGGCGACGAGATCGCGGCGGACCTGGCGACCGAGCACCCGATGAACCGCTTGTTGCAGGGCGAGGTGGGTTCGGGCAAGACCGTGGTCGCGCTGCGGGCGATGCTGCAGATCGTCGACTCGGGGCGGCAGTCGGCGATGCTCGCGCCCACGGAGGTGCTGGCGGCGCAGCACGCGCGTTCGCTGCGGGAGATGCTCGGCGAGCTCGGCATGGCGGGGGAGCTGGGGGCCGCGGAGAAGGCCACGCGTGTGACGTTGCTCACCGGCTCGATGGGCGCGAAGGAACGCAAGAAGTCGCTGCTGGAGACGGTGAGCGGCGAGGCGGGCATCGTCGTCGGCACGCACGCGCTGATCCAGGACACCGTGCAGTTCGCCGACCTCGGGTTCGTCGTGGTCGACGAGCAGCACCGCTTCGGCGTGGAGCAGCGCGACGCCCTGCGTTCGCGCGGTTCGGACTCCACGTCGCCGCACGTGCTGGTGATGACCGCGACGCCGATCCCGCGCACGGTCGCGATGACCGTCTACGGCGACCTGGAGACGTCCGCGCTGCGCGAGATGCCCGTCGGGCGCTCGCCGATCAAGACGAGCGTGGTGCCGGTGGCGGAGAAGCCCGCGTGGCTCGACCGGGCGTGGGAGCGCGTGCGCGAGGAGGTCTCGAAGGGGCACCAGGCGTACGTCGTGTGTCCGCGTATCGGCGACGAGCCCCCGTCGGACAAGAGCGACAAGCGACCGCCGCTCGCCGTGCTGGACGTGGCGCCGGAGCTGGCCGGCGGGCCGTTGAAGGGCCTTCGCGTTGCGGCACTGCACGGCCGCATGCCCGCGGACGAGAAGGACGCCGTGATGCAGGCCTTCGGCGCCGGCCAGATCGACGTCCTCGTGGCGACCACCGTCGTCGAGGTCGGCGTGAACGTCCCCAACGCCACCGCCATGGTCATCCTCGACGCCGACCGCTTCGGCGTGAGCCAGCTGCACCAGCTGCGCGGCCGCGTCGGCCGGGGCAGCGTGCCGGGCCTGTGCCTGCTGGTGACGGAGACCCTGGACGGCACCTCCACCCGCGAACGCCTCGCCGCCGTCGAGTCCACCACCGACGGCTTCGAACTCTCCCGCCTGGACCTCGAACTCCGCCGCGAGGGCGACATCCTCGGCGCGGCCCAGTCCGGGAAACGCTCGGGCCTGAAACTGCTCTCGCTCCTGCGCGACGAAGACGTGATCACCGAGGCGCGCGCCCAGTCCCAGGAAATCGTGCTGCGCGACCCGACGCTCTCTTCGTACCCTGGCCTGGCCCAGATGGTGTCCGATGTGGTGGACATGGAACGCGCGGAGTACCTGGAGAAGAGTTGACTGGTTCGGAGCACTCGGTGTCTTTGGCTCGGACGGCTGCGGGCGACTCTGGCTCAGTTTCGCGTTCGGGCTCTGTGCCTGCTGTGGAGCCTTCGGGCCGCCCGGCTGATTCCGGCTCCGGCGCTGTGCCTGCTTCAGGCCGTCTGGCTGATCGCGGGGCCGGCGCCGTGCCTGCTTCAGGCCATTCGGCCGGCTCGGGCTCCAGCTCTGCCTCGGACTCTTTCGCTGCGACTGCCACAGCCCCGCTGACTGTCCCGGGTTCGGCTGCCACCGTCCGCCCCGCCGTCGTCGCGGATGCGCCCGGCATCGCCCGCGTCCACGTCGGCTCCTGGCAGGCCGCCTACTCGGGCCTCCTCCCGGCCGACTTCCTCGCCGGCCTCTCGGTGTCCCGCCGCGAAGCCTTCTGGGCGGAAAGCCTGGCCTCCCCGGCGCCCCACCACACCGTCCTCGTCGCCGAAACCCCCGACGGCACCATCGCCGGCTTCGCCGCCTCCAGCCCCAGCCGCGACGACGACGCCACCCCGGACACCGGCGAACTCGCCGCGATCTACCTGCTGCCCGAGTTCTGGAGCCAGGGCTACGGCCGCGCCCTCCACGCCCACGCCCTCACCGCCCTGGCCACCGACTTCTCCACCGCCACCCTCTGGGTCCTCGCGGGCAACACCCGCGCCCGCACCTTCTACGAACGCACCGGCTGGACCCTCGACGGCCGCACCAAGGTCGAATCCCTCGCGAACGGCACGGTCGCCCTCGAGGAAGTCCGCTACCGCACCTCACCTCGCGGCTGACCCTTTCGCCCCTCAACGGCAACTGCGGTTTCACCCACCGGCTCCGGACTTCAACGCCCGCACGAACAGGAACGCCGGCTTCGTGTCCAGTACCTCGAACAGCTCGGGGTCCACGTCCGGCCCGCACTCCGGTCGCCCCACAACTCGTCGCCACTCACCGGCGACACCGAGGTCGAGCCGCAGTTCCCGCCGACTTCCGCACGAGATCCCGCCTCCGCCGCGAGAGGTCAAGCCTCCAGTGCTGCGCTCCACTCGCCGAGTGACGCACGAACACCCCAGCCCGCACCGCCGCAGCTGCGTCCGCCGGGAGAGGTCAAGCCTCCAGCGCTGCGCCTCCGCCCGTCGATTCCCGCACGAACACCCCAGCCCGCGCCGCCGCCGCAGCGGCCTCCGCGGCCACCCGTGCATCAGCCGCCGTCAGCGGCTCGCGCGAGATGAACAGCCGGTAGAAGATCGGCCCGCTCGCCACGCGCACCACTTCCGCCGCATCGGTCCCGGCCGGTACCTCGCCTCGCGCGATCGCCCGGGTGACCATCACGGCCGAGCGCCCGTGGCGGTCCTCGTAGAACCCGTGCAGCGCCTCCGCCGCCCGCGGGGAGTGGAAGGCCGCCAGCACCGACGCCGTCGGCAGCTCGCGCAGGCCGGGCTCGGTGAAGTACTGCACGAGTTCCAGCAGCGTCTCCGCCAGGTCGCCCGCCAGCGAACCGGTGTCGGGCGCCGTCCACGGTTGTTCGGTGCCCAGGCGCAGCGCGGCGGCCACGAGCCCGTCCGTCGACTCCCAGCGGCGGTAGATCGTGGTCTTGTGCACGCCCGACCGGTCGGCGACCGCGTCCACCGTCAGGTTCGTGAAGCCCTGCTCCGCGAGCAGGTCGAGCGTCGCCTGCAGCACGGCGAGGCGGGTGCGCTCCGTGCGCCCACCCGGTCGGCGGGTTCCGGCCAATTCGCTTGCCAAGTGCGACTCCAGTTGCGTTAGTGTGCCCAGTATGCCAGACCTCGACTTCCGCACGCCCTTCTCGCCCGAAGACGTTTCGCCGATCGCCGACCTGGTCGGAGACGCGCGCATCGTCGCGATCGGGGAAAACAACCACCACATCCGCGAGTTCGGCGAGCTCCGCAACCGGCTGCTGCGCCACCTCGTGGAGGAACGTGGCTTCACCGTGCTCGGGTTCGAGTCGGGGTTCGCCGAAGGTGAGCTCGTGGACGGCTGGCTGCGCGGCGCTCCCGGTGACGTCGCCGAAATCGGGCGAGACGGCTTCACCTTCTCGCTCGGCGACTCACCCGAGGCGCACGACATGCTCACCTGGCTCCGCGGCCACGGCGGCGTCCGCTACGCCGGCCTTGACGTCCCGAGCTCGGGCGGCTCACCCGTGCCCGCGCTGAAGGCCGTGCAGCGCTACCTCGAGGACGTCGCCCCCGACGTCGTCTCGCTGGTCGAGGCCGGTCTCACCGCTTCGGAGCCGTACGCGTCCGTCAGCAGCGCCGTCGCCCCTGGCCGTTACGCGGCGATGGCCGCCCCCGCGCGCGACGCCGCAACGGCGGCCTTCACCGCACTCCTGTCCCACCTCGAATCGCTGGCACCCGTCTACTCGCAGCGGCGCGACCGGGACGCCCACGCCATCGCCGAGCACCACGCCCTCGGCGCCCTGCGCATCGACATGTACCTGCGCGAACTGGCGGCGATGATGGCGGGCGTCGCGCCGTCGATGCAGAGTTCTTCGCGCGACACATACATGGCGTCGACCGTGAAGCTGCTTCGCCGGTTACACGGCGAAGGCGCGAAGATCGTCGTGATGGTCCACAACGGACACCTCCAGCGCGTCCCCTTCGCCGCGGCGCCCGGCATGGTCTTCCCCTCGGCCGGCACGCACCTGGCCGCGGAGTTCGGCGACGACTACTTCACCCTGGGCGTCACCGCCGGCTCCGGGACCACCAGCGGCCTCACCCCGGACGAGAGCGAACGCCTCGGCTTCCGCGTCCACACCGAGGAACTCCCGCCGCCGGCCGACGACAGCGTCGAAGCGACCCTCGCCGGCTCCGACGCCTGCCTCGTAGACCTGCGTGCCAACCGTGTGAAGGGCGTGGCGGGCCCGACGAGCGTGCGTCACGCCCACATGTTCACCCAGGTCGATGTCGTCCAGACCTTCGACGCCCTGGTCTACCTGCCGACGATGTCCGTCAGCGGCCACGTGACCGAGGTCTAGTCCGCCATCAGCGGTTCGAATCGCCGATAGGCGGCGAAATCGCGAAAGTGCCGGGCGTACAGGTCGGCGTCGCGCGTGAGGTCGTCCTCGAGGGCGCGCGCGACGTCGACCACCTGCTTGCAGCGCAACGTGATCAGCTCGCCCTGCTCGTTGCGGTGGCTGCCCGTTTCGCCTTCGACGCGCCGGGCCACGGCTTCGCGCGCGGCTTCTTCGCTCTCGGCGTACACGAGTACGAAGTCCTCGCGGTACAGCGGTTCGTACGTGGGCGAATCGCTCGTTGCCTCGTTAAGGACAACCGCGACGTACGCGTTGGCGCTCATCGTTCCCCCGGGGTTGATCCCATGATCACTTTCGCCGCACACCGGCGAGCGGGCAACCGGTTTTTCAGGCCCAAACACGGACCAGCCCATCGTGTGACGTCGAGTTGCCGTGGGCGCGCGCCCGGGATACGACGCAGGAATGCGGAACCGAACGGCTCGTGGTCTTTTTTCGGCGACAATGGTGTTCCTGCTGGTGGCGGCGGGAAACTCGCCCGCGCTCGCGGCCGGTGGCACGCAGGTGAACCCCCCGAGCTGGGCGCTCGACCGGATCGATCAACGGACGGGCCTCGACCAGAAGTACCGCTACGAATCCGACGCCGCTGACGTCACGGTCTACGTCATCGACAGCGGTGTCGACGCCAAGCACCCCGAGTTCCAGGGTCGTGTCCAGCCGGGCAAGGACTTCCTGACGACCGGCACCGACACCTCCGACACCAACGGCCACGGCACCCGCGTCGCCGGCATCGTCGCCGGTCGCAGCTACGGCGTCGCCAAGGCCGCGCAGATCTTCCCGGTCCGTGTGCTCGACAAGGACGGTGGCGGGTCCACCGACAACATCATCGCGGGCATCAACTGGGTCGCCCAGAACGCCCACCAGCCGGCCGTCGCGGTACTCGGCATCGGCGGCGTCGCCAATGAGCAGCTGGACAACGCCGTCGCCGGCCTCGCCGCGGTGATGCCCACCGTCGTCCCCGCGGGCGAAGGCGGCGAAGACGACAGCCAAGTTTCGCCGGCGAGGGTCCCGGCCGCGCTCACCGTCGCGGCGAGCGACGTGCAGGACCAGGTGGCGACTTTCTCGGATTTCGGGACGCCCGTCGACCTCTACGCACCGGGCGTCGACATCCCGGCGCCGATCGCGGGTTCGTCGGACGTCGGCACGTTATCGGGTACGTCGATGGCCGCGGCCGTCGTCGCGGGCGCCGCCGCCGTCTACCGATCCCTGCACCCGGATGCCGCACCGGCCGACGTCACCAAGGCGTTGGTGCAGGCAGCGACCCCGGACGTGCTGAAAAACGTGCCGTCCGGCACAGCCAACCGACTGCTCTGCACCTTGGCCGCGCCGACGTCCTGACTGTTGCGGCGAGCCTGAGATCCCCGCATCATGCACGCAGGTCGGTGCGCATGATGTCCATCACTTGGACTTCAGCTCCCGGGGGGCGAGAAGAACCGGGTAACGTGCCTTCACTACCGATCCGAAACGGGAAGGACCGGGCATGTTCCGCAAGGTGCTGGTGGCCAACCGCGGTGAGATCGCGATCCGAGCGTTCCGCGCAGGCTACGAACTGGGGGCGGGCACGGTTGCCGTGTTCCCGCACGAAGACCGCAACTCGCTCCATCGGCTGAAGGCCGACGAGGCCTACGAGATCGGGGAGCCCGGCCACCCGGTGCGCGCCTATCTCTCCGTCGAGGAGATCGTCAAGGCCGCCAAGAAGGCGGGTGCCGACGCGGTCTACCCGGGTTACGGCTTCCTGTCGGAGAATCCGGACTTGGCGCTCGCCTGTGAGCAGGCGGGGATCACCTTTGTCGGCCCGAGCGCCGAAATCCTCGAGCTCACGGGCAACAAGGCGCGCGCCGTGAAGGCCGCGCGCGAGGCCGGCGTGCCGGTGCTGGGTTCGTCGGAGCCCTCCAGCGACGTCGACGCCCTGGTGGCCGCAGCCGAAGACCTCGGTTTCCCGGTGTTCGTCAAGGCCGTCGCCGGCGGTGGTGGCCGCGGCATGCGGCGCGTCGAGGACCCGGCGATGCTGCGCGAGTCCATCGAAGCCGCGGCCCGCGAGGCGGAATCGGCGTTCGGCGACCCGACGGTGTTCCTCGAGAAGGCCGTGGTCGAACCGCGGCACATCGAGGTGCAGATCCTCGCCGACGGCGAGGGCAACGTCATCCACCTCTACGAGCGCGACTGCTCCGTGCAGCGCCGCCACCAGAAGGTGGTCGAGCTCGCGCCCGCGCCGAACCTCGACCCCGAACTGCGCGACCGCATCTGTGCCGACGCCGTGCGCTTCGCGCGCCAGATCGGCTACCGCAACGCCGGCACCGTCGAGTTCCTGCTCGACCGCGAGGGCAACCACGTGTTCATCGAGATGAACCCGCGGATCCAGGTCGAGCACACGGTGACCGAGGAGGTCACCGACGTCGACCTCGTGCAGTCCCAGCTGCGCATCGCCTCCGGCGAAACGCTGGCCGACCTCGGCCTCTCGCAGGACAAGATCTACCTGCGCGGCGCCGCGCTGCAGTGCCGCATCACCACGGAAGACCCGGCCAACGGCTTCCGCCCCGACACCGGCATGATCAGCGCCTACCGCTCACCGGGCGGCTCCGGCATCCGGCTCGACGGCGGTACCGCATTCTCCGGCACGGAGATCAGCGCACACTTCGACTCGCTGCTCGTGAAGCTCACCTGCCGTGGCCGCGACTTCAAGACCGCCGTGGGCCGAGCCCGCCGCGCCGTCGCGGAGTTCCGCATCCGCGGTGTCTCCACGAACATCCCGTTCCTCCAGGCGGTGCTCGACGACCCGGACTTCCGCGAAGGCCGCGTCACCACGTCGTTCATCGAGGAACGTCCGCACCTGCTCACCGCGCGCCACTCGGCGGACCGCGGCACGCGCCTGCTCACCTACCTGGCCGACCAGACGGTGAACCGTCCTCACGGCGAGCGTCCGCGCACCCTCGACGCGACGGCGAAGCTGCCGAAGCTGCCCGCCGACGTGACCCCGCCGGACGGCTCGAAGCAGAAGCTCACCGAGCTGGGCCCGGCCGGCTTCGCCCACTGGCTGCGGCAGTCGCCGATGCTCGGCGTCACCGACACGACCTTCCGCGACGCCCACCAGTCGCTGCTCGCCACGCGCGTGCGCACGAAAGACCTGCTGGCCGTCGCTCCGGTCGTCGCCGCGACCGTGCCACAGCTGCTGTCCCTCGAGTGCTGGGGCGGCGCCACCTACGACGTCGCCCTGCGCTTCCTGGCCGAGGACCCGTGGGAGCGCCTCGAGCAGCTGCGCGAAGCCGTGCCCAACATCTGCCTGCAGATGCTGCTGCGCGGCCGCAACACCGTGGGCTACACGCCGTACCCCACCGAGGTGACGCACGCGTTCATCGAAGAGGCGACGGCCACCGGCATCGACATCTTCCGCATCTTCGACGCCCTCAACGACGTCGAGCAGATGCGGCCGGCCATCGAAGCCGTGCGCGAAACCGGCACTGCCGTCGCCGAAGTGGCGCTCTGCTACACCTCCGATCTGTCCGATCCCCGCGAAAACCTCTACACGCTCGACTACTACCTCAAGCTGGCCGAGCAGATCGTGGGCGCCGGGGCGCACATCCTGGCCATCAAGGACATGGCGGGCCTGCTCCGCGCACCCGCCGCCGCGAAGCTCGTGACGGCGCTGCGCAAGGAGTTCGACCTCCCCGTGCACATCCACACGCACGACACCGCGGGCGGCCAGCTGGCCACCTACCTCGCCGCCATCCAGGCGGGCGCGGACGCGGTCGACGGCGCCGTGGCGTCCATGGCCGGCACGACGTCGCAGCCCTCGCTCGGCTCGATCGTCGCGGCGACCGACCACTCCGACCGCATCACGGGCCTCGACCTGCAGGCGATCGGTGACCTCGAGCCCTACTGGGAGAGCGTGCGCAAGATCTACGCGCCGTTCGAGGCCGGCCTCGCGTCGCCCACCGGGCGCGTGTACCACCACGAAATCCCGGGCGGCCAGCTCTCCAACCTGCGCACGCAGGCCATCGCGCTGGGCCTCGGTGATCGCTTCGAGGACATCGAGGCCATGTACGCCGC
Source organism: Amycolatopsis sp. NPDC049253 (assembly GCF_040678995.1). Classification (NCBI taxonomy): domain Bacteria; kingdom Bacillati; phylum Actinomycetota; class Actinomycetes; order Pseudonocardiales; family Pseudonocardiaceae; genus Amycolatopsis; species Amycolatopsis sp. NPDC049253. The sequence continues at coordinate 43,211 of NZ_JBFAQX010000043.1, forward strand.
GGCCGACAAGATCCTCGGCCACCTCGTGAAGGTCACGCCTTCGTCCAAGGTGGTCGGCGACCTCGCGCTGCACCTCGTGGGCGCCGGTGTCTCACCCGCGGACTTCGAGGCCGAGCCCAACAAGTTCGACATCCCGGACTCCGTGATCGGCTTCCTGCGCGGGGAGCTCGGTGACCCGCCGGGTGGCTGGCCGGAGCCGTTCCGCACCAAGGCGCTGGAGGGCCGTTCGGCGGCCAAGCCCGCGGCGGAACTGTCCGAAGAGGACCGCAAGGACCTCACCGAAAACCGGCGCGGCGCCCTGAACCGGCTGCTCTTCCCCGGCCCGACGAAGGAGTTCGAAGCCCACCGCGAGGCCTACGGCGACACGAGTGTGCTGTCCAGCAAGGACTTCTTCTACGGTCTGCGCCCGGGTGAGGAGTACGCGGTCGACCTGGAGCCCGGCGTCCGGCTGCTCATCGAGCTCGAAGCCATCGGTGAGGCCGACGAGCGCGGTGTGCGCACGGTGATGTCGACGCTCAACGGCCAGCTTCGGCCGATCCAGATCCGCGACCGTGCCATCGCCTCGGACATCCCCGCGACCGAAAAGGCCGAGAAGGGCAACCCGAAGCAGATCGCGGCTCCCTTCGCCGGTGTGGTGACGTTGCAGGTGGCGGAAGGCGATCAGGTGGAGGCCGGCGCGACCGTGGCGACGATCGAGGCCATGAAGATGGAAGCTTCGATCACCGCTTCAGCGGCGGGCAAGGTCGGTCGGTTGGCGATCACCTCCGTTCAGCAGGTCGAGGGCGGGGACCTCCTCATCGTGCTCGAGTAGCGCCCCGCGGCGCCAGTTTCGACCGTCGCGAACGGTCCATTCGTGCCATCACGGCGCGAATGGACCGTTCGCGCCGTCTCGGGCTCGTCTCGACCGGCGTCGCCGCGCTAACGTCGGGCGCATGCTGATCAACGCGGTGCCGCAGTGGCAGGGCGCGATCGGCCCCCGGGCACGGGGACTGGTCGAGGGCTGCCTCGCGCTTTCCGAGCTGGCCGGGCACGTCCTCGGCCTGCCGGTGCACCACATCCACCAGGACCCCGGAACCTCCGACGCGGTGTCGGGCGTCGCCAACCGGGCCGTGCTCACTGGCACGAACCGAGGGGCGCAACTCGCCGCGCTCGAAGCACCCGGCGGCCCGGTCCTGACGATCGGCGGCGACTGCGGAGTCGAGCTCGTGCCGATCGGCGTCGCGCGATACCGCTACGGGCCGGCGCTCGGCGTCGCCTGGTTCGACGCGCACGCGGACCTGAACACGGCGGCGTCGTCACCTTCGGGCGCGTTCCACGGCATGGTGCTGCGGTCGCTGCTCGGCGAAGGCGACGAGCAGTTCGCGGCCCACCCGGCCGTCGAAGCCGGCCGCGTGGCCTTGTTCGGAGCACGGGCTTTCGACGCCCCGGAGGAAGAGGCCATCGGCCGGGGTTTGGCTGTGCGCACCGACGATGCCGCTGCGACGTTGCGCGAGTCCGGCGCCGAGCAGGTGTACCTGCACCTCGACCTCGACGTGCTGGACCCGGCGTCGTTCGGCGGCGTCAACTACCCGGAGCCCGGTGGGCTGACGGTCAGCGAGCTTGTCCGGGCGATCGATGCACTGTCCGAAATGGATGTCATCGGCGCGGGGATCACGGAGTGTGTGGGCACGGAGCTCGAGGTTCTCGAGCCCGTGATCGCCGCGGTGGGGAGGGTGCTGCTGCAGGACTGAACCCGTTTGCCCACAGGCGGATTCCGCTTCCGCGGTGATCTTCGCCCCGGTGCGCGACCACGAGAGAGTACGGCCAGAAGGAGGTGTGCCCGAGCCGTACCGGAGATGGTCTGCGAAATGGCGAAGTGTGCGCCGGCCGGGGATCGGGGGTTACTGCTGGTCTTGCGGAACGTCGCTGAGGGCCGCACGCGCGGCGTCGATGGCTTCCTTTGGATCGACACCCAGCTCCCGGACGCGCTGGGCGTACTCGGTGGCAGCGTCGCGGAGCAGTGACGCGCGGTCCGGCCGCTCGGCCGAGCCGGTGACGACTGTTCCCTTCGCCCGAGCCGTGGTCACCCATCCGGCGGCTTCGAGCTCGCGGTAGACGCGGGCGACCGTGCCGGAAGCGAGCCCGAGGTCTCGGGCGAGCTGACGGATCGGCGGCAGCCGGGCGTCGGCAGGCAGTGCGCCGGTGCCGATCGCGCGGACGATCTGGTCGTGGATCTGACGCCAGGGAGCGACGCCGCTGTCGGCATCGACCGTCACTCGCAGCGGCATTTACTTCGCCGCCGCGGTCGCGGGCAGTTTCCGCGGCGGCGTGGCGATCGCGATGAACGCGGCGAGCGTGACGACGAACGCCAGGAACGAGGGCAAGTTGCCGCCGGGCCAGGCGGTCGCGCCGGCGGCGAGCCCGAGTGCGACGCGTGCGCTGCGGCAACGCAGCGCGAGGTCGACGTCGGGATCACCCGCAGCCGGCCGTCGGACGGCAAGGAGCACCACGCCCCACGCGACCCCGGTGGTCGCGACGGTGATGCCGAACAACGGCCATTCGCCGATCACGGCGAGGTGGACCGCGGCAGCGAGCGCGGCCAGCGCGCTGACGATGATCGCCCAGAGCGGCGCGAAGTCGAGGATGCCGCGCGGCGCCAGTACGGCCTCGCGTCGCGAGCTCGGAGATGGGCGTTGCGAGAGCACTTCGGCGATCAACCCGCCGAGGAGGAGCACGGGCATGATCGTGCTGAGGTTGTTGGCGTTCGCGAAGTTCGCCGCGCCGGGGACGAGCGGGAGGCCCACGAAGAGCCACGGATACCAGAGCCTGCGGCGGCGCAGGTAGAGCACGGCCACGGACACCTGGTCCGGGGTCGCGTCGGGCAGGCCCCATTTGGCGAGCAGGCGCGCGCCCTGGCGTTGGCCCGGCCAGAGCACGAACAGGATGGCCAGGCCGAGCAGACCGCAAGCGATCGCGACGCCGACCGCGGAGTCGAGGTGCATGGTGGTCCCCTGTCTTGTATCAAGCTCATGGTACAAGACGGAGGGGTGTCGTGCACAGCGCCGGTCCGCGTTGCCGTCGAGCGACGACGAGGAACTCGGTGGGAGCGGAAAAGAAAAATCCCGGCCACCTGGGCCGGGATCTCTCTTCTGCGTGCCGTCAATTCTTGAGGTCCGCCACGATCTCGTAGGAGCGCACGCGGTCTTCGTGCCCGTGGACCATGGTGGTGACCATGAGCTCGTCAGCGCCCGTGTCGGCGAGGAGCTGGTCGAGTCCCTTTCGGACGGTCTCGGGTGAGCCGATGATGCTCGACCCGAACCGGTCGGCGAGGAACGCGCGGTCCATCTCCGTGTACGGGTACTCGGCGGCTTCCTCGGGCGTCGGCATCGCGATGGGGCGGCCGCGGCGCAGGCTGAGGAACGTCAGCCCGCTGGGGCCGGCCAGGAACTGCGCGCGCTCGTCGGTCTCCGCGGCGACCACGGACACGCCGAGCATCACGTACGGCTCGGCCAGCGTCTCGGACGGGCGGAAGTTCTCCCGGTAGAGCTGCACGGCCGGCAGCGTGTTCTCGGCCGCGAAGTGGTGCGCGAAGGAGAACGGCACGCCGAGGCGGCCGGCCAGCTGCGCGCTGAAGCCGGACGAGCCCAGCAGCCACAACGGGGGCTTGTTGCCCTCGGCGGTCACGGCGTTGACGCCGCGCGCCGGGTCGCGCTCGAAGTACTCGAGCAGCTCCATCAGCTGCTCGGGGAAGTTCTCGGCGGACAGCCCGCCGGGGCCGCGCAGCGCGAGCGCCGTGCGCTGGTCGGTGCCGGGCGCGCGCCCGATACCGAGGTCGATGCGGTTCGGGTGCAGCGCCTCCAGCGTGCCGAACTGCTCGGCCACCACGAGCGGCGCGTGGTTGGGCAGCATGATGCCGCCCGACCCCACACGGATCGACTCCGTGGCGTCGGCGACGGTCCCGATCAGCACCACCGTCGCCGAGCTGGCGATGCCCGGCATGTTGTGGTGCTCGGCGAGCCAGTAGCGGCGATACCCCAGCCGCTCGGCGTGACGGGCGAGGTCGATGGTGTTGCGCAGCGCTTCGCCGACCCCGTGCCCGTCCGAGACGGGGGAGAGGTCGAGCACGGACAGCGGGACGTCAGGCAGGGAACTCACGTGAAGCAGTAACGCACACGACGGCTGTTCCCTTCCCGGCGACTCAAGGTCCGGTGGCCGGTGTTCGGTCGAGATCGGACACCTCGGCGGTTTCGTCGCTCGGTGGCGAATCCGGGCCGCGCAAGCGCCGGGGCCACGGCCCCGGAGACACGGTGCGGACGCGGACGAGTCGGCGCGAGCGGGGGCGTGGCAGCTTGTGGCCGGCCTCACGGTCGGGGGACGCGAACCTTTGGCAGGCGCGAGGGCGTTGGGCGTCCAGGTCGCGCGGATTTCGCCGATCGACGGCGAACCGGCGCCCGCAACCCGGCCGAGGCGTGGCCCGGCGAGTGCTTGCGTGGCCCGCGCGCCGCGGGTGGGCGCAGGCCCGAGAGTGCGGTCGATTCGGTCACACGGCCCGGGCCCGAGATCTCGGGCCGGGCGGGGTGTCGCCGCTGAGGGGCGACGGGGCGGAGGGTCAGGTGGTGGGCAGCCAGTCCGGGTTGGAGGCCAGGACGATGAGGTGCTGGGTCGCCCGGGTGAGGGCGACGTAGAGGACACGGCGGCCGGTGGAGGACTCGGTGACGAGGTCCATCGGCTCGACGAGGACGACGGCGTCGTATTCGAGGCCCTTGGAGTCGAGGCTGCCGACGACCTTGAGGCGTTCGTCGGTCTCGTCGGTGAACCAGGCGGTGACCTCGGGGACGCGGTCCATGGCCGTGATGACGCCCACGGTGCCTTCGACGGAGCCGAGGAGTTCCTTCACCGCGGCCTGCGTCGCGCCTTCCAGGGCGCCGGCCTCGACGGGGCGGACCTCGGGTTCGATGCCGGTGGTGCGGACGGCCCGGGGGAGCTCGTCGGCCTGGGCGTGGCCGGTGACGACCTTGGCGGCGAGGTCGAAGATCTCCGCGGAGTTGCGGTAGTTGGTGCGCAGCGTGAAGCGGCGGCGGGTGGTCTTCAGGCCGAAGGCCTGGTCGCGGGCGGCCGCGGCCTCGTCGGGGTCGGGCCAGGAGCTCTGGACGGGGTCGCCGACGACGGTCCAGCTGGCGTACTTGCCACGGCGGCCGACCATGCGCCATTGCATGGGGGACAGGTCCTGGGACTCGTCGACGACGACGTGGGAGTACTCGTCGTAGTGCTCGGGGCGGTGGGTGCCGCCGCCGGTGGTGCCGCGCTCGGGCTCGGCCTCGAGGACGGTTTGGCGACGGCGCCGCTTGGGCTCGGGGCCGACGAGGACGCGCAGCTCGTCGAGCAGGGCGACGTCGGCCACGGACCAGCCGCGCGAACGGTCGGCGAAGTCGGCGGCGAGAACGGAGATCTCGTGGCGGTTGAGCACGCCCTTCGCGGCCGCGGCGAGGCGCTTCTCGTCGCCGAGCCACTTGAGGATCTGCGCGGGGTAGAGGACCGGCCACCAGACGACGAGGAAGCGGTGGAACTCGATGCGCTCGCCGAGGTCGTTGATCAGCTCCGCGCGGTCGAGCTGCTTGCCGTCGGCCTTCGCGTACTCCTCGGCCTTGTCGGCGAGCGCGCCCAGCAGCAGCTCGGCCGTGCGCACGCGCGCGCGGTTCGGCGGGGCGCCCTGGGTGTGGGCCTTGCGGCGCACCTTCTCCAGCTCGCGCGCCGAGAGCTTGAGCACCTCGCCGCGGTAGACGATGCGCATCTCCTGCGGCGATTCCGGCGGCGTGTCGCGCAGCGCGCGCAGCAGCACCTTCCGCATGCGCAGCGAGCCCTTGATCGCGGCGAGCTCGGAGGTGTCCTGACGCGTGGCGGCGAGGCCATCGAGCACCTCGCCGAGGGCGCGCAGCTCCACGTTCGTCTCGCCCATCGACGGCAACACCCGCGAGATGTACGTGGTGAACACCCCGGACGGCCCGATCACGAGCACACCGGCGCCGCCGAGCTGGCGGCGGTGGCGGTAGAGCAGGTACGCGGCGCGGTGCAGGGCGACGGCCGTCTTGCCCGTGCCCGGGCCGCCCGTGATCTCGGTGACCCCGCGCCACGGCGCGCGGATCACCTCGTCCTGTTCCTTCTGGATCGTGGCGACGATGTCGCGCATCTTCTCGCCGCGGGAACGGCCGAGCGCGGCCATCAGCGCGCCCTCGCCGACCACCTGCATGTCCTCGGGGACGGCGTCGGGGATGAGCACGTCGTCGTCGACGTCGAGCACGTTCTGGCCGGAGCAGCGGATGACGCGGCGGCGCACCACGTCCATCGGCTCCTCGGCCGTGGCCTGGTAGAACGCCGCGGCGGCGGGCGCGCGCCAGTCGGTGACGAGGTTGTCGAACTCGTTGTCGCGGATGCCGAGGCGGCCGACGTAGATGTGGTCGCGGTCGAGGTGGTCGAGGCGGCCGAACACGAGGCCCTCGTACTCGGCGTCGAGCGTCTGGAGGGTCTGGTTGGCGTGGAAGACCATCATGTCGCGCTCGAAAAGCATCGAGGCCTGTTCGAAAATCGCCTCGCGCTGGGCGCCTTGCCCCAGCTCGTAGCCCTTGGTGCGCATCGCCTCGGCCTGTGCCCGCAGCTCGGCGAGCCGGGTGTAGACCCGATCCACGTGGGCCTGCTCGACGGCGATCTCCGCCCGTCTCACCCGGGGTTCCGACACGCAATGCTCCTAAACGACTCGATGCCTCACGAGGGCGAAGAACGACTGTACGCGCCCGCGCGCGCGAGGTTCAGCAAGTCCTGCCCAACGCCACACCGCGACGTTCGGCGAAGATGGCTGGGTGACGAGGATCGTGGCGGGGAAGGCGGGCGGCCGGCGGCTCAAGGTGCCACCCAAGGGGACCCGCCCGACGTCGGAACGCGTGCGCGAAGCCCTGTTCAACGCGCTCGAAGTGGCCGGTGAGCTCGACGGCACCCGCGTGCTCGACCTCTACGCCGGCTCCGGCGCCCTCGGCCTCGAAGCCCTCTCCCGCGGCGCCGCCGATGCCTGGTTCGTGGAGGCCGACCGCCGCGCGGCCGAGGTGCTCCGCGGCAACGTCGGCGCGCTGGGCCTGGGCGGCACCGTCCGTGCCGCGCCCGTCGAGGCCGTGGTCGCCGCGCCCGCGCCCGCCCGGTTCGACGTGGTGCTGGCCGATCCGCCGTACGCCGTGGACGCCGCCGCGCTCGGGTCCGTGCTGGCCGCGCTCGACGAAGGCGGCTGGCTCGCCGACGGCGCCCTGGTGGTGATCGAACGCGCGGCTCGCGACGGCGCGCCCGACTGGCCCGGCGCCTACACGCCCACGCGCGACAAGAAGTACGGCGACACCGCCCTGCACTGGGCCGAGTACACGCGTCGATCGCAGGTGTGACGCAGCAGTCACGAAGTGCGCGCGCAGCGTCGCGGCTTGGTAGCGTCCGCGCATGCGGCGTGCGGTCTGTCCCGGTTCCTACGATCCGGCCACCAACGGACACCTCGACATCATCGAGCGGGCCTCCCTCCTCTTCGACGAGGTAGTGGTCGCAGTGGGGGTGAACAAGAGCAAGAAGGGCCTCTTCAGCGTCGAGGAACGGCTGGAGATGCTGCGCGAGATCACGGCGAACCTCCCCAATGTGCGCGTGGACTCGTGGCAGGGCCTGCTCGTGGACTACTGCCGCGAGAACGACATCGCGGCCGTCGCCAAGGGCCTGCGCTCGGTCAGCGACTTCGACTACGAGCTGCAGATGGCCCAGATGAACCGCGAGCTCACCGGTCTCGAGACGCTGCTGATGGCCAACAACCCGGCCTACGGCTTCGTCTCCAGCTCGCTGGTGAAGGAGGTCGCTGCGCTGGGTGGCGACGTCGAACGGCTCGTGCCGCCCGTGGTGTTCGAACGGCTTCGCAAGGTGTTCCCGCACCAGGGCTGAGTGCGTTCCCGGACACGGGACGTTCGGACTTGATCAAGGTCTGCGGCGCTCGCGGCCAAGCGCCGGTTCGCCTTCGGGCAAGGGTCGCTAACGAGGTCCGTCGAGTTCCGCACGGGCCGGGCCCGTTTCCGGTCCGCCGACGAACCACAACCGAGCGGTTTCGCACGTTCACCCGGCGCATTCGCCCGAACGGGTTGCGACCATCGTCGGGACTTCGGGGAACGCTCGAAGCTGTTCACTTGACGGCAGCCTCGCGACCATCCGATCGGGTTACGGTCCGAAAATGGCCAACCACCGTTCGCGCTTAGCGACCGTCCTGTTCGCGTTGCTGGTCGGATTCCTCGGGCTGGGCCCCGCCGCGGTCGCGGCGCCCGCTGCCCCGGCGGCGCCGGCGTCCGTGCTGCAGAACTCCTGCGGCAACCTGTCGGGCTTCTCGCACACGTCGCTGTCCTCGCTCCCCGCGGAGGCGACGACGACCTACAACCTGATCCAGAAGGGCGGGCCCTTCCCGTACCCGAAGAACGACGGCGTCGTCTTCGACAACCGTGAGGGCATCCTGCCGTCCTGCTCCTCCGGCTACTACCACGAGTACACCGTGCCCACGCCGGGTGCGAGCAACCGCGGCACGCGCCGGATCATCACCGGCCAGGGCGGCGAGTACTTCTACACCGGCGACCACTACGAGACCTTCAAGGTCATCGACGTCAACGGCGGCGGTGGCGGCGACACCGGCTCCTGCGGCGACCTCTCGGGCCTGGCGAAGATCGGCTACTCCACCCTGTCCTCGGCTGCGAAGTCGGTCGTGAACCAGGTGCGCAGCGGTGCGACCGGCCAGACCTACGAGAACCGCGAGGGCGTGCTGCCGGCCTGCGCCGCGGGCTACTACCAGCTGTTCCCGGTGGGCACGAACGACCGCGTGATCAAGGGCAAGGGCGGCGAGCTGGCCTACACGCCGGACCGCTACTCGACCTTCAAGCGCATCGACCTCAACTCCTGAACTCCCCGACGCGCCCCGTGCCGTCCCACCCGCGCCGGGTGGGACGGCACGCTGCGTCATGAGCCGTTCGCAAGAGGACACGCCCAGTCCGGCGCGCGTTCACCGGTTAAGGCCGGCAAGCGGGCAGACTGATCGGTAGCGAACGGGGATTACTGCTTGAGGGAGTGGCCGTGTACCGGGTTTTCGAGGCACTCGACGAGCTCGTCACGATCGTCGAAGAGGCCCGCGGGGTGCCCATGACGTCCAGCTGCGTCGTGCCGCGCGGCGACGTCCTCGAGCTGCTCGACGACGTCCGCGACGCGCTGCCCGGCGAGGTCGACGACGCCCAGGACGTGCTCGACAAGCGCGACGACCTGCTGCACGCCGCCCGCAAGGAAGCCGGCGAGACGGTGGCCGGCGCCAACGAAGAGGCCGAGCGCACGGTGTCCGACGCTGCGTCGGAGGCCGAGCGGATCCTCGCGGACGCGCGCGCCCGCGCCGAGCAGATGATGGGCGACGCCCACAACGAGGCCGAGCGCATGGTCGCCGCCGGGCAGGCCGAGTACCAGAACCTCACCGACCGTTCCCGCGCCGAGTCCGAGCGCATGATCCAGGCCGGCCGCGACGCCTACGAGCGCGCCATCGAGGACGCCCGCGTCGAGCAGGCGCGGCTCGTCTCGCAGACCGAGGTGGTCCAGGCCGCGCACGCCGAGTCGGCCCGCATCGTCGACGAGGCCCACGCCGAGGCCGACCGCCAGCGCGCGGACTGCGACGCGTACGTGGACGGCAAGCTCGCCGAGTTCTCGGAGCTGCTCGCGACCACGCTGCGCACCGTCGACTCGGGCCGCAACCACCTGCGTTCACCGGTGAACCTGGGCGGCAACGGCGGCCGCCCGACGCTGTACGACTACCAGGTCTGAGCCCCCGCCGGAGTGACGCTCGGCACCAGCGCGAAAGCACTGGCGCACCCTGCGTACCCTGGTATGCGATGTCAGAGAACCCCGCCCAGAACACCCGCCCCGCACAGCTCGACGACAAGAGCCCGTGGGTGGTCGACACCCGTGAGCTCGGCCGCCACGCCGGCCTGAGCCGCGAGGTGCGCCGGAGCGTGCCGCTCGAGGCCGCCCTCGGTGTGCCCGACGTCATCGAGCTCGAAGCCGGCTCCGTCCTCGAGCTCGACCTGCTCCTCGAATCCGTGGTCGAGGGTGTGCTGGTCAGCGGCACCGCGCGCGCCACCGCCACCGGCACGTGCTCGCGCTGCCTCGACCCCCTCACCGAGGAGATCGAGGTCGACCTCACCGAGCTGTTCGCCTACCCCGGTTCGGCCACGGAGGAGACCACCGACGAGGACGAAATCCCGCGGCTGGTCGACGACCGGATCGACCTCGAGCCGATCGTCCGCGACGCCGTGGTCCTGGCGCTTCCCCTCGTGCCGCTGTGCGAGGAGGACTGCGCCGGACTGTGCACCGAATGCGGCGTCAAGTGGGCCGATCTCGAGCCCGGACACGGGCATGAGAAGATAGACCCTCGGTGGGCCGCGCTGGTCGAGCGATTCGACGAGAACGCGGGCGAAAAGCCTGCGCACGGCTCCGGAGAGCAAGCCTGACGAGCGTCCAGCTCGATCCGGGAGAAGTCAGTTCGGCTCGTGAACGCGGGCAGACAGTCTGAAGGAGATCTACTCGTGGCCGTCCCGAAGCGGAAGATGTCGCGATCCAACACGCGCGCGCGCCGCAGCCAGTGGAAGGCGGCTCCGGTTCAGCTGGTGCCCTGCTCCAACCGCGCCTGCCGTCAGCCGAAGCTGCAGCACATCGCGTGCCCGACGTGCGGCCAGCACAACGGCCGCCAGGTCGTCGAGCCCGCCTGATCGGGCAGCCGACCATGGGGGGTAAGTCCGCCGGGGGACCCGCGGCCGATCCCACGACACTGCTCGAGGCGCTCGGGGTCGAATTCGACCCCGAGCTCCTTCGGCTTTCGCTGACCCACCGCTCGTACGCGTACGAGAACGGTGGGCTCCCGCCCAACGAGAGGCTGGAGTTCCTCGGCGACGCGGTGCTCGGCCTGGTCGTCACGGACCACCTGTACACCACGCACCCGGACCTGCCGGAAGGCCAGCTCGCGAAGCTGCGCGCCAGCGTCGTCAACATGCACGCGCTGGCGGGCGTCGCCCGCGGGCTGGGCGAGGGCGGGCTCGGGGCGCACCTGTTGCTGGGCAAGGGCGAAGAGCTCACCGGCGGCCGGGACAAGGCGAGCATCCTCGCCGACGGTCTCGAAGCCGTGATCGGTGCCACGTACTTGGCCCACGGCATCGAGGTCGCGCGCAAGCTCGTGCACCACCTCTTCGACGGCCTGCTGGCCGAGGCGCCCCTGCGCGGGGCCGGCCTCGACTGGAAGACCAGCCTGCAGGAGCTCACGGCTTCCTCCGGCCTCGGCGTGCCCGAGTACCGCGTGGAGGACACCGGTCCGGACCACCGCAAGGAGTTCACCGCCACGGTGCTCGTCGCGGGCCGTCCTCTGGGCACCGGCGCCGGCACCACGAAGAAGGAAGCCGAGCAGAAGGCCGCCGAAACGGCGTGGCGCGCCCTCTCCGAAGAGCTGGGTGACGGCTCCGACGGTTCGGCCAAGTCCGAAGGCTGACGCCGCGCCGGTCCGGAACTGTCGTACCGGACGGGCAGAATGGACGCCATGCCCGAACTTCCCGAGGTCGAGGTCGTGCGCGCCGGCCTCGAGGCCCACGTGGCCGGCCGCGCCGTCAGCAAGGTCGAGGTCCTGCACCCGCGCGCGATCCGCAGGCACGCCCTCGGTGCCGAAGACTTCACCGGCCGCCTGGCCGGAGTCGTGATCGAAGCCGCGCGCCGGCGCGGCAAGTACCTGTGGCTCGAGCTGTCGCACGGTGAGGCCGTGCTCGCGCACCTCGGCATGAGCGGCCAGATGCTGGTGCAGCCGGAAGGCACGCCCGACGAGAAGCACCTGCGCGTCCGCATCCGCTTCGACGACGACGGTCCGGAGCTGCGGTTCGTGGACCAGCGCACGTTCGGCGGCCTCGCGCTCGACGATCTGGCCGACGTCGAGGGCGACCTGCTGCCCGCCACCATCGCCCACATCGCCCGCGACCCGATGGACGCGCGGTTCGACCCGGCCGCCGCCGTGAAGGCGTTGCGCTCGCGGCGCACCGAGGTCAAGCGCGCGCTGCTGGACCAGACCCTCGTGTCCGGCGTCGGCAACATCTACGCCGACGAAGCCTTGTGGCGCACCAAGTTGCACGGCACCCGGCCCGCCGACAAGCTCACCAACGCCCAGGGGAGCGCGCTGCTGGCCGCCGCCGGTGAGGTGATGAGCGCCGCGCTGGCCGTGGGCGGCACGTCCTTCGATGCCTTGTACGTCAACGTAAACGGGCAATCCGGGTACTTTTCCCGATCTCTCGACGCATACGGCCAGGAAGGGCTACCGTGCCGCCGGTGCGGAACGGCGATCCGGCGGGAACCGTTCATGAACCGGTCGTCCTACTCCTGCCCGAAGTGCCAGCCGCGGCCCCGCAGCTCGCGTTGATGCGTCTGTCGAGGCGATCAACTAGGATGAACGCGGCGGAAGAGGAGCAGGATGACGGAGCCGGACAGATCGTCACTGGCCGACAAGATCGACCAGCTGTTCCACGTCGTGCGCCGGCCCGACCGCGAGCAATACAGCCACGAGGAAGTCGCCCGCGCGTGCCGTGAGGCGACGGGGGAGAGCTTCTCCACCACGTACCTCTGGCAGCTGCGCACCGGGCGTCGCGACAACCCCACGAAGCGTCATCTCGAGGCGCTCGCGCAGTTTTTCGGCGTTCCTCCGGCATACTTCTTCGACGACGAGCAGAGCGTGAAGATCGCGGAAGAGCTGGCGTTGCTCGGCGCCTTGCGCGACGCCGGTGTCCGCGACGTGGCACTGCGGGCCATCACGCTCTCGCCGGACGGGCTCGACACGATCAGCGACATGATCGACGCGATCGCCCGGAGGGAGGCCGCGCGAAGCGGCGTGAAGAAGGAGGACTGAGCGGTGGCGGACCGGCAGCGCGAGCTCTGGCGACGGTGCCGTCGCCGGGCCGAGGCGCCGGCGCTGCCCGAGCCCTTCGACGCCGCCGAGTTCGTGGCGGGCATCGCCGCCGGCCGCGGCCGGCCCATCGAGCTGATGCCGGTGAACGCGCCGTCCGGCGGACCCTGCGGCCTGTTGATGAGCACCGCGCGCGCCGACTACATCCTCTATCCCACCAACACCACGGCCCTGCACCGGCGCCACATCCTGCTGCACGAGGTGGGCCACCTGCTGTGCGGGCACGTCGGGTCCGACGCGGGTGCCGAAGGCGCGGCGATCGACACTGCCGTGAGCCGCGCGCTGATGCCGAACCTTTCGCCGGAACTGGTCCGCCGCGTGCTGGGGCGGACCACGTACTCCGCGGTGGAGGAGCAGGAAGCCGAGCTCGTGGCGTCCTTGCTCGCGCAGCGCGTGGCGAAGGTGCAGGCGCCGCGGCCGGAACCCGACAGCGGCATGGCCCGCATGGACGACATGTTCGGCGGCCGCTCGCGCCGCCGGATTCCGTGACCGAGACGCTGGCGTACCTGGCCTGCGTGCTCGGGTTCGCCGGCTTCGGCGTGAAGCTGCTCGAGGCCGGGCGCGACCAGCCGGCGCGCACGCTGTGGTTCCTCGCCGGCTTCGGCATCTGCATCGCGCTCGGCATCACCGACGGCATGCCGGCGATGGACGAGCTGGCCGGCCACCACCGCTGGTATGCCGAGTACGCGCCGCTGGCCGGCGACCTCGCGAAGTTCGGCGCGATCGGGTTCACGGTCGCGTTCACGCGCTCGATGCGCTTCGGCGCCGACGCGCGCCTGGGCCGGCACGCGGTCCTGTCGTGGTTCGTGATCGCCGTGGAGATCGTGCTGTTCACCCTGGCGGGCCCGGACCGCGCGGGTGACGAGACGGTCGTCGCCGTTCAACGGCGGCCGTTCCTGGTCGCGTACGAGCTGGTGTTCGTCGTGTATGGGGTGCTGAGCCTGACGCTCGTCGCCGTGTTCTTCGCGCGCTTCGCCACGCGCGCCCGCGCGGGTTCGCTTCGCACGGGGTTGTGGCTGATCTTCGCGGGCGTGGTCGCCGCGGTCGCGTGGACGCTGTGGGACCTCGACGACGTGGCCGCGCTCGTCTCGGATGGCCGCGTGGAGGCGACGGAGGACCTGCCGGCCGCGGTACTGGGGGCGGCGTGTGTGGTGCTCGCCGTGGCGGGCTCGACGTTGTCGGTGTGGGGGCCTTCGCTCGCCACGCCGTTCCGGTGGCTGCGCGCGTATCGCGGCTACCGTCGGATCGAGCCACTGTGGACGGTGCTGTGCGACGCCGTGCCGGGCATCGCCCTGGATCCGGCTCGTGGTCTGGGGCGTGGGGCGGAGTTCGCTCTGTACCGGCGCGTGATCGAGATCCGCGACGGGCACCTCGCGCTTCGGCCGTACTTCGACCCGGAGCTGCCCGCGCGGGTGGTGGACCGCGCCCGCCGCGACGGTGTGCCGACGCGCCGGGTGGCCGCGACCGTCGACGCCGCCACGCTCGCCGCCGCCCTCGTCGCGCGCGAAGCCGGCCACCGGTTCCAGCCCGACGACGCCGACGCGCCCGTGAGCCGGGCCGTGGCCGCCGATGTGAGTGCGGAGGCCGCGTGGCTCGTCGAGGTGACGCGCGCGTGGCGGCGCTCGGCTCTGGTGGCCGACGTGCGGCGCGAAACCCGGCGTGAGCTGGGCGTTCCGGTCTGATCTTCACCTTTTCGCGCGGGCGGTTTCTGCCGAACGGCCGTCTGCCGTGCGCACTACTGCGCAATGCGTGGTACCGTTCCAAGCGCAAGACTGGAGGGTGCCGTGGAGATCAGTCAGCTGCTCAAGGGAGTGCTGGACCTGGCGGTGCTGGCCGTGCTTCGCGAAGACGACGGGTATGGCTACGACGTACTCCGAAGACTTCGCGTGGCCGGCCTGGAGGAAGTGGGGGACGCTTCCGTCTACGGCACGTTGCGCCGGTTGTACAAGGCCGGGCTGCTGACGTCGTACGTCGTGCCGAGCGAAGAAGGCCCGCACCGCAAGTACTACAGCCTGAACGAGCCGGGGAGAGCGCGGCTGCAGGAGTCGGGGAAGACGTGGGCGAGTTTCGCGTCGACGATGAACGGGTTACTGGGAGAGGCCGCATGAGTACGGAGAAGCCCACCGCGGTGCGCGTGTACCTGGCGAGGGTCCGCACCGCGCTCGCCGATCTGCCCGCGGGGGAGATCGAGGAGATCCTGGAGGACGTCCGGCCGCACCTGGCCGAGATGGAAACCGAGCTGGGGGCCGACGCGCGCGTCGAGCAGCTCATCGAACGGCTGGGCTCGCCGGAGAGCTACGCGGCCGAGCTGCGCGCGTCCGGGGGTTATCCGCCGGCGCCCGCGGGGGCCGAAGGGGCGACGGCCGTGCTGGCTCCGGCGAAGGCCCCGAGCTTGTTCGCGGCCCGCTTTGCCTTGTGGGGCTTGGTGTTCTGCGCCGCGGGCTTCGCGTTGTTCGCGTTCGCGGCGGCGGTGAGTCTCGATCCGGACAGGTTGCTGGGGCTGCTGCTCCTGGCGCCGGTGTTCGCGTTGAGCTTGATTTTCCTGTTCAGCCGCGGGGTTTCGGCCGTGCTGGAGCTGCCCGAGGTCGTGCGGACGCGGGAGTCGGTGCGGTCGTGGCGCGCGAACCGCGAGGGCGACAAGGCGGTGGGGTACCTGCGCTCGCTGAAGCCGGCGTGGTGGGTGGTGTGCGCGGTGGCGCTGGTCGGGTTCGGCCTGCTGCTGATGGTGCGGCACTCGTACGCGGTGCTGCTGCTGCCGTTCCTCATCGCGGCCGCCGCGGCGGTGGTCTGGGCCGGCCCGAAGGTCGGCGGCGACCGGCGGCTGCTGTGGATCGCGGTGCCGGTATCGGCCTTCGTCATCGGCGGCGCGTTCGGCGGCTTCGGCGCGGCGATCGACCTGATCACGCACCGCACGTACTACCCGGACACGACGTCGTACTCGTCGCCGTCCACGGACACCTACGGCAACCAGCAGCTGCGGTACGGCGACGAGGACGTCGACAACGTCTACGCGTTCGACGCCTCCGGCAAGCCGCTCACGGACGTTTACCTGTACGACGACCAGGGCCGCCCGCTGACCGTCACGCGCTACGGCTGCGAACAGGACACCGGCACCCGCTCGAAGGTCGGCGAGGACAACCGGTTCCCGCGGCCGCAGCTCGTGCAGGGCGTGCAGGACGGCAATGGAAACCGGGATGGGTACAACGGCTACCTCGGGTATTGCCACGAGGAGCCTGGCGTGCCGTTCGCCGCGGCGATCCCGAAGCCGGCGACGCCGTCGAGTGCGCCTTCCAGCTCGCCCGCGAAGCCGACGTCGTCGGCCCCGGCGAAGACGACTTCGCCGACCAGTCCCGCTCCGCCGACGAGGTAGAGCGTGCGAGGGGCCGGGGGAGCAGAGGTCGGGGCTGCTCCCCCGGTTCTGACCTTGGGAAACGCGGATCGGGGCGTTGCGGAACGGCTGGTAGTTTTTGAGTCTGTTTTCGCT